>CBDUGP010000017.1:0-112247 GCA_965366625.1 uncultured bacterium | reverse complement strand
GATGGGCCAGAAGACGGTTCCCGACTTGGATGGATCGATTCAAGCGATTCTGGACGGACTGACGACCTTCGCCCGCCGGGCCTTGGATCCCGAGCTCAGGCCCCCGGAGGCCGACCGGACCATCGTCCCCGAAGCCCGTCTCTTCGACCTGCTCACCCGCTGGGCGGAGCAATGTCCGCGACCGGTGGTGCTTTTCTTGGACGAGATCGATGCGCTCTATGACGACGCCTTGATCTCCGTGCTGCGTCAGCTCCGAAACGGCTTCCAGATCCGCCCCGAGGCTTTCCCCCAGTCGATCGCCTTAATCGGTTTGCGGGACGTGCGGGACTACAAAATCGTCGCCCGGGGTGAGAAAGAAACCCTCGGCACCGCCTCGCCCTTCAACATCAAAAGCGATTCCTTACGCCTGCCGAGCTTCACCGCCGAAGAGGTCGCCGCCCTCTACCAGCAACACACCGATGACACCGGCCAAGTCTTCACCGACGAGACCAAGGCAGCCGCCTATGAGCTCACCCGCGGACAGCCCTGGCTAGTGAACGCCCTGGCCCGTCAGCTGATCGACACCGTGGTTCCGGATCGCGGGCAGGAGATCACCGGGGATCATCTCCTGGTGGCCAAAGAAATTCTCATTCGGCGCCGCGACACCCACATCGATTCCCTGCTCGACCGCCTGCGCGAGCAGCGGGTCCGCCGGGTGCTGGAGCCGATCCTCGCCGGCGAGCTGCCCGCGGACGAGGTGTTTAACGACGATTTCCAATTCGTCAAAGACCTAGGTCTAGTGACGATGGGGGAGAGCGGTTTAGAGATCGCCAACCCCATCTATCGAGAGATCATTCCGCGAGCCCTGACCTCCGCCGCCGAAAATTTCGTGCCCATGCGCCGGGCCGCCTACGTGCGGGACGACGGCCGGCTGGATTGGCCCGCCCTGCTCGACGGATTCACCGCTTTCTGGAAACAAAACGCCGAGTGGATGCTGCGCCAGCAACCCTACTCAGAAGCCGCCGCCCAGCTGGTCTTCATGGCGTTCCTGCATCGATTGGTGAACGGCATCGAGCTCGGACCGAAAGATCTCGACCCCGCCGGCACCGTGGCCACGGTCGACCGGGAATTCGCCGTCGGCAGCGGACGGATCGACCTCATGGTCCGCTGGCCCCTGCCCGGCGGAGACGTTCAGCGATTTGGCGTCGAGCTCAAAGTCCGCCGAGACAAAGCGGGCGATCCCGTAAACATCGGCCTCGACCAGCTTTCCGACTATTTGGATCGCCTGGAGCTCGACACAGGGACATTGATCCTCTTCGACCTGCGCACCGACGCACCGCCCATGCAAGAGCGCTGCTCCCGGACGTCCACCGAATTTCGAGAGCGGTCGCTGACGATCCTCCGGCTCTGACGGCCTGGCTCCCGCCTTTTGCGGCCCTCGCGACCCCTGTCAAAAAATCTTCAGAAATTTTCCAAGGAATTCCTCGCCAAGGGAACTAATCCTTCAGACCCCCGAATGGAAACGAATTCCAGCGGGGAAAACCATGCTGAAGGAGCGAATGCAATGGCGAGATCTACTGGAGATTCGAAGACGAGCGGATGCGGTGATGCGGCACGGGGCACGGGCGGCAGCGACACCCAGGGTGGGGGAGACCCCAAATCGGGCATCACGTTTCAGTACAACGAGCAGCAAGCGGTAGCCGACGGGTCCGGGGACCCGAGTGATCCCACAGAAATCAAGACCGGGTTGGGCTTAGAGGCCAACGACCAGGAATAGGCCTCGGCTTTCGTGGTCGCGATGTGCGCCGGCAGGGGCGTACATCGTGCTTTTCCCTTGAGATTCGAATCCCTCAGAAATCCCTAAAGGAGTCGACCATGAGTCGTCACTACCATGATCTCGAGATTGAGATCGATCAGTGTTGCTGTCAACAAAAAGAAATACGAGTTCTTGAATCCAGCTTTGATCGCCCGAGAGAACGATTTCAATTGGGTCAGGACAAAAGGGAAGCCCTCAAATCGAAAGTGGACCGATTCCAGAGCATTCTTTTGAAGGTCGACCATGCTCGAGAACGTCGTGAGCTGGCCGAGAAGATCGGCGTTGAGCTCTTCGAGATTCTCTTGCCGGGAAAGATCAAACGTGCCTGGGAGCGCAGCTACGACGCGCTTCGCGGCCAGGATGGGCTTCGATTTCGCTTGAGCTTCGGCAGTGAATACGACCATGACCTGGGAGCCTTGCCTTGGGAGCTGATTTGCCATCCCGAAAAGCGGCAAACCCTGGGCAACAATCCAAAAACCCCGGTGGCCCGCTATTTGGATCTCGGCGAGCGAATTCGGCCCCTCGAAGTGGCGCCGCCGCTCAAGATCTTGGCGGTGATCGCCGGGCCGGATCCCAAGATTTCAGGCCGCTTCAAGTACAGCTCAATCCAGCCAGAGCACCACCGAAATCATCTCGACGCCATCATCGGACGCACCCAATATCTCCAAATCCGGTTTCTCCATGAGCTGGCAGAAGGAAAACGTGCGACCCTCTCGGCCCTGCGTGAAGAGCTGACTCGCGCCCAGACCGAGGGCTCTCCCTACCATGCGGTGCACATCTTGTGTCACGGCGGATTTGAAAGAGAGTCCAACGAAGGCATGTTGCTGCTCGAACGGCAAGACGGCAGCGAGCATGCGGTGACCGCGCGCGAGCTGGCCAGGAGTTTGACCTCGGAGGTCAAGCTGGTGCTCTTGACCTCTTGCAACACGGGGCAGATTCCTGTGCCTCGTACGGGAACGGGCCACCCTTTCGCCGGAGTGGCCTCGGCCCTGGTAGCGGCAGGGCTTCCGGCCGTGGTGGCCATGCAATTTCCCGTCACCGAATCGGCGGCCGAAGCCTTTTCCAAGGCGTTCTATCGCTCCATCGACCTCAATCGACCGATCGACGAAGCCGTGGCGGAGGGCCGGTTGGCCATCGACGCGCAAGGCGACGAAGGGGCCATGGAATGGGCGACGCCGGTGCTTTTCCTTCGCGCTCCCGACGGCAGGGTCTTGGATCTACGGCCGGATTTGATCCCTCCTAAAACAGTCGCGATCTACAACGTGCTCAACCACGGCAAAGAGGCCATGGAACGAGCCGACTACCAGGTCAAGCTGTTCGACTACTTCGAGGGTCGATTCATTCGAGATCGCAAGCATTGGAACGGCGCGATTTTGGAAGCCCTCCGCCGCGATCTGGTTGGGAGGCTTCCGGCCGGGAGCCCATGCCATCTGGAAATGGCGGCCCCGCTTTCCGTGGCCGTGGCGACGGGATTTTTGCTGCCGGCCAAGAACCGTCGCAAGGTGACGATCGGCCAACAGGGAGAAACCTGGGATTTCGAGGAAGAGGTTGTTCGCTCGGCACCCCTTTGGCTCGATTTCGATAAGGCGAGGAACGAAGCCCTTGAAGACTTCCCGCTGACCGAGGGAGGAGACCTGGCGGTCGTGGTGGAGTCCTCAAAGCCGGCAGTCGACAACGTCAAGGCCTACCTCCTCTGCAAAGAGCTCGAGCCACCCCGAATCAGCGACCTCGTCGTGGCCCGCTTCTTTGACCATAAGCGCTATTCGATCCATGGAGGAGCCCACGCACGGCTGCTCATGGATCGCCTGATCGCCCACCTCGACAAGGTCGCCCAAGCTTTGGGTTATCCCAAGATTCATCTCTTCTTCGCAGGTCCCCAAGGCCTGGCCCTGGAATTCGGACGCGGCTGTCACGAGCTGGGCAGGATCCAGCTCTACGAATACGATTTCGAGAAAAAACGTCATCGAACCTACGAGCCGTCGATCCTGCTCGAATCCTCGATGGTCGTTTGATGTCGAGCCTCGGAAAAAAGATTTCATTGAGTTTGAAACGTGGAGACCGACGATGAAAGAACGTTTGATCCGGGGATTCCAGCGGGCCCTCGGCACCGACGAGCGGGAATCCGTGGAGCTTTATGTGAACAAGGGGCAGGGAGCTCTGCCGGGCGAGGTGGACCTGATCGCCTGGAGCGCCAATCGAGTGCACGAATATGTGTTCGACACCGGCAATGCCATTGCCATTCGTGGTGCCAGCCATGTGCTCAAGGACTTGGACGACCGCATTGGGAACAAAAATCCGGATCTCGAGCCGGTTTTGACGATCGATCGCGATCAGATTCTCTATTCCGGGGGAGGCGGTGGCATGGCGGTGATCGCCGACGGCACCGGTCCGGTCGTGGCTGCGCAGCTGCATCAAGCCTTTGCCGAGGCCACGGCCGTGGCGACGTGCTCCGTGGTTTCGGTGCCGCTGTCGAGCTTTGTGGATTTCCGTGAGGCGAAAGCGCAGCTCTTTGCCGACTTGGCCCAGAGTCGAACCCTCGTCGGTACCGACGCCACCGTGCCCGTGCCCTTTTTCTGCGAGCCGTGCAATGTCTGTGGCCGGCGGGCAGCGGCCGAAGCAGCGCCCCGTGGCCACGGGCCGAGCTCCCAAAAGCGACCGGAGTGCTCGGTTTGCAAAGCGCGGATTGATCTCGGCAACCTCCACGTGACCGGTGAGGAAGAGTCCCGCGACTTCGACGAGATCGCGGACCCCGGCGGTGAGCTCGCCGTGATCTACGTGGACGGCAACGGCATCGGCGACCTGCTCGCACGCTTGGCATCTCCCTTGGACTATGCCCGATTCTCGGCGGCCCTGAAGCAATGCATGGGAGAGACCTTAGATTCGACTCTGGCGGCTTATGGCTTAGTGGAGGAAGACGAGAAGGCCGTCAAGCGTTTTCAAGTCCCGATCCAAGGGGGAGACGATCTCGTGCTCATCGTGCCGGGGGAGCTGGCCGTGCCTTTGGCCCGGGACTTACTGCATAGCTTTCAAGACACCACAAACGGCGATCCCGAGCTCAGGGATATCAGCGATCAGAAGCTGGGCGCTTCTGCCGGTGTGGCCATCGGACGCCTGCCAATCCGCCACCTTTTGGCGGAAGCGGAAGCTCTGCTCGACAGCGCCAAGAAGAGAGTGTACGCGGACAAAGCCCGCAGCTGCCTCGACTTCGGCGTGATTGCGGACGGCCAGTCGAGGAGATCCGGCACTGACGCGCCGCGTCTGGAGAGGAGGAAGGGAAAGCAGGCCCACTCCGGGCTGCTCTTCTCCGGCAAACCCTACGACTTGGAAGAGCTGGAGCGGTTCAACCGTCGCCGAGGGCGTTTTGAGCACCCAACGAAGGGTCTCGCGCCCAGTCAGATGCACGCCTGCCGGCGCATGGCCGAAGCCGGCCCCCACCAGCTGCGCAATCACCTGCTCTACCAAATCGGACGCCATCAGGGATGGCGAGACCTGGTCCGCGATCTTGCTGAATCTGAAAAACCCCTCACGGATCCGGATGCGGCGTTCACAGCCCTCGTTCCCGAATATGGCAGCCATCGGGTTTTCGACTTGGCGGACATGATCGAGATGCGGGGCCTTTGGAAGGAACCCGGGGACCTCGGGAGTGGGGAGGCCAGGTCATGACCACCGAAATCCGTTCCTTTCGTTTGACGGTGAAGCCGCGTGGTGCCCTGTTCTTTGGGGGTTATAGCGCTGCCCAAAGTGCGTCCGGTGGTGATACAGCCCATGACAGCGCGGGCATCTTGATACCCGCCAGCTCACTCAAAGGCGCCCTCCGGGAGTCGGCCCATCGGTTGGTGCGCGCTGCAAACCATGGCGAGCAGCCGCTCCTTTCCCTATTCGGAGACGAGGCCGCCGAAAGTGAAGGCAAGCTGCGCTTCGGTCCGCTCCGGCCTTCGGAGGACCACGCCAATCCGTACGGCGTTCGCCATCACGTGTCGCTGGTGCGCGAAACCCGATCCGCTTCCCACGGACATCTTTTCGAGCAGAAGGTGGTCGCCGCGGGATTGGAGCTGGGACTGACCGGCACCTTGGAGGTGGTCGCACCGCTCACGGAGATCGAGATCGACCTCTTGAAAGCGGCGGCGCAAACCACGGATCAGCTCGGGGCCGGCCGAGGTCGCGGTCTCGGCCACGTGGAAATCCATCTTGAGCCTTGCTCGCAGCCGGCGAGTCTGGAGACGAAAATCGATTTGCCGGCAGCCCTCACCCAGGAGAAATCTCTAGCGGCCGAGGCCACGTCGAGCCCCGATCCGCCTGTTTGGGAAGTCGTCTTGGAGCTCGAAGTCGTCGAGCCCCTGAAGCTGGGAAAGGTCAAGGACCGCAGTAATGTGGAATCCACCCAAGAGGTAATCGCCGGGTCCATGTTCCGCGGGGCTGTGGCTGCAGCGGTTTATCGCCTTCCAGATCTCGATAAAGACGAGCAAGAGTCCATGCTTCAGTCGTTGATGGGCGAGCCGCGTCCGGTGATCTTCGGCGACGGCCATCCCGTGCCGTCCGGCGCCGCGGACCACGGCGTGATGGACGTGGTCTATGCCCCTGGCACTCTGAAAGTTTCGAAAGCGAGGGAGGGGACGCCGCGAGACAGCGCGCTGGATATCTGCCTGATGGCCGTCGGGGGCGAATCCTCCGCCAGCCGACCGCGTGGCTTGGCGGCCGCCAAGGGATCCTGGGCCTTGACTTCGCCGAAGTCGAAGGGGCCGTGGGAGCGAGTCTCAGTGCCACGACGGCTGATCACCCGCCTGGCCAGGGACTCGATCTCCGGGCGGGCCGCAGAGGGCAAGCTGTATTCACTGGATGTCGTCGACCCCGGCGCAGCGACCCACCGCGGGCCGTTGCTCTACCAACTTCCGATTCAAGGCACCGCCGACCCACTGCACGGAGTCATTCGGGCCGTGCAAGCCGGGGTGAGGGTGGGCGGCACCCGCAGCCGAGGTTTCGGAGCCGTCAAGCTGCGCCGGGTGCTCCAGGTTGAGCGCCCAAGCCTAACCGAGCGGCATCGACGCTGGACCCGCGCTCTCGAACGACGGGGCTTGGACAAGGCGACGGCGACCTCCACCGGGGTTTTGCTGGCCCAGGGGCCTGTGGCCCTCCATCAGCCGAGGCTCGAAGCCCGCTTCGCCGAGCTCGGTCTGAAGCTCATCGGAGGCAGCAGCAATCGGCGCCTCATGGGTGGATGGAACAGTCGCGTAAATCTGCCGCGGACCGCCCAGGGCTGCTTTCTGCCGGGCTCGGTGTGGATCGTCCGCACCCTCGACTCAGGCTCGGCACTACCGGCCCTCGAAATCCTGGAGCGAGAAGGCCTGGGACCGGGCCGTGCCGACGGCTGGGGACGTCTCGTGGTCTGCCACCCCATCCACTGGCATGGTTCGGAACCGTCTCTTTCAGAACCGTCTCTTTCAGAACCTAGGAGCAAATCATGACCGAGGTCCGTTTAACCGCGTCCCAAAGAAGAGCGCTCGATCGGCAAAAAGAAAACCTTGTGATTGCGGCGGAAGCGCTGCTGAGCGAAGCCAACGTGGTGAAGATCCCTAAAAGCAAGCTCGGCGACTCGCAGCTTCGGAACCTGATGGCGATCGCGGGAGAAACCGAATCCCCAGCCGTGGTAACCAATTTCATCCGCTACCAAATGGGACGAGATAAGAACCAGCTGCATTGGGCCATGGTGGGTCATACAGGGAAAGCCTTTGGAGATCTGCTGATCGAAGCGATCGACAAAGGGGCTGTTCAACAGGCGGTGGAGAAAGTGGAGCATCTTCAGGGTGTTGAGCGACAGATCGCCCACATGCAGATGCTGCGTCATTTCTTGGGATTCATGAGTCGACATCTGAAGTATCTAGAACCCCAACGTCCAGAAAGTAAGAAAGGAAACGCGTGATGCGCAAAGCTCAAGAACCCGCCTTTTTGGACGTTTTCGAGCGCCGTCTCCGACTCGAAGGTCACTTGATCACCCGAACCGGTCTGCACGTGGGCGCTGGCGGCAGCGGCGACCCAATCGGCACCGATCTGCCCGTGGTGCGCGACGGGCTCGGACGTCCGATGATCCCCGGCGCCAGCCTCAAAGGTGTCATCCGCAGTGCGGCGGAAGCGTTGTTGAGGCATTTCCCTCGGCCGGCGAAAAGATCTGAGTGCGACTCCAAGCTGTGGGCCTGCAACGTGGTGGGCAAAAACCCTTGCGTCGATCATGACCGCTTGAGGGAGTTGCAGGAAGAGATGCGCAAGAAGCTCGAACCAGGGCAAAAGCCGACCCATAAGGACCTACGTTCGATAGCGGAGAGCGCCTGGAAAGAGAGCTGTACCGTGTGCCGGTTGTTCGGCTCCATGGCCATGGCGAGCCGGGTGCGCTTTCCGGATCTTCTGCTGGTGGGCGACGAGATCCCCGTCATGGAGATTCGAAACGGTGTCGGCATCGAACGGGACAAAGGCCAGGCTGCGGACGGCGTGCTCTACGACTTCGAGGCCGTGCCCCCCGACACTCGCTTCCGCTTGACCGTGTTGGCCGACAACTACGACGACTTCGAGATCGGCCTCTTGCTCTACCTCTTCGACGAGCTGCATCGAGGGTCCCTTGCTCTGGGCGGCAAGACTACCCGCGGGTTGGGGCAGGTGTCCTTGGAATGGCACGAAATGGAGGAGACGTCGTTGAAACCCGGAGGCGGAACGGCCGGCAATCCGTTTTCGACTCTGCTTGAGCGCTGCAAGCACGGCGGCGGCCAAAGCGAGAAAAAAGGCCCCGAGCCCCTTCCCATCCCTGACTTTGGGGAGTCCGACCTGTGGCGAAGGGTGGCGGAAGGCCTGGACGCTTTAGGCGAGGTCGACGAAAGCCATATCCGAGCCTTCGGCGACTCATCGGGTATCACCAAGGACAACCTCGGCGCCCGGCTCGGTGTCGAATCCGGGCGGCAGCCCTGGAAACCCATTATTTCCGCATTGGTGGAATGCGGCCGTCTGGTGAAAGAGGGAAATCGGATCGTTCCCAAGGCGAAGATCGAGCAAGAGCGAGCCGACTCTCAGGACAGCGCCGACCTTCCTGCTTGGTTGCTACCGAAATATGAAGACTACGTCGGTGCCATGGACAAGCTTTGGCAAAAGGCGGAGACGGAAACGCAGGTGGCCTGATGTTCAAAAAACGTTTCAATCAAATTCGGATCGACCTTTCCATCGAGCCCCACGGGCCACTCCTGATCCGATCCGGTCGCCAGGGCACTCACCCCGAACGCCCTGATCTCGAAGCGGTGCGCACCCGGGTCGACGGAGAGCCCAGCGTTTATATTCCGGGATCCAGCCTGAAGGGCGTGATGCGCTCCTACAGCGAAACGCTTCTGCGGACCCAAAAGCTGGACATCGAGGATCCGTTCGTTCGGGACTCGACCCAAGATCTCGAGCGCAACGATGATCCGGGCACGGAAGACTTCTACTCCAACAGCTGTCCCATCGGCCGCACCTACGGAAATCTACAAATCAAAGGGCACGTTTCGGTGACCGACCTTATTCCCGGTGGACGCGAGCCCTCCGGAAGCCCGGAGCGTCGCCATCAAGTGGAGCTTGCCAATCGCCTGGAGCAGCGCAACGGGGTGGGCATCGATCGCCTGCTCGGCTCCACCTCGGGCGGGGCGCTCTACGACGCCGAAGCGGTGGTGCAGGGCCGCTTCGACGGCCGGATCTTGCTCGTCAACGTGCAGCTTTATCAGCTCGCTTTGGTCCTCTGGGTGCTTCGTGAGCTCAACGCGGGCTTTGTCGCTCTCGGCTCGGCCTCTTCCCGAGGATTCGGCCGAGTTTCGGTGGCGGTGGACCGAATCCACATCGAAACCAAATCCAAGGGCGAAACCTCCGAGCTTCGCGGAGTCGGGTCACTGATGTCCGGCGGGGATTCCTATGGATTCTTTTCCGGCGACTCCATGCCACTGCCTTCATACCTCAGCTCCGAGGATCGACGTCTGCTGTGGCAACGCTGGACCGTGCCGGGCTCTCGCTGGACGGATTTCTCCCAAGATCTGCTCGGCGAGCCTTGGAATCGTTTTATCGAACAAGCCAGGAGGGAAACATGGAAGGCTTGAAAAAGCGTGCAGCGAGCCAAATTCGCCGAGAGAGCGTCGACGTGAAGTATTTACCCGCCGATGCCCGAGACCGGGAGGTCGCCTCCTTGCACCACCCATGGATCGCTGAGGAAGGCCCTATCCAAGCGCGATTCCGTTGCTTGGATGGGATGACCGAGCCGCTCCTCCCCCGGGGCTTGGCCTTCGATGGCCGCCGGACCGTCACCTGGGACGAAGACGGAGTGCAGGTCATCAGCCCGGCCGAGCCTGAACAAGAGGTGGTGGCGCTCCAGAGCTCGGTGGTGGTGCGCGAGAGATTTCAAGGTATTCCGCCATTGCGACGGGTGGACTACTTGAAATCCGGCGTCTGGCTCGCAAGCCGATATTTCGTAGCCGAAGACGCCGCAGCAGAAAAAGCCGCAGGAGGGGAGACGACCCATGCGTGACCGCCAAGCTTATATCGACGCAGGCCGCAACGACCCCGGAAAAGACAAGCAGATGCAAGAGCATCCCTACGACTTCGTGTCCTTGCCGGACACAGCCAGAGAAGTTGAGGCTATACCGCATAACGAGAGGCCCGAGGACCGATGGTCGGGCGAGCTCCAGCTGATCTATCGCACGGAGACTCCATTACATGTGGGTAGTGGCGTTTTCGAATCCGCGGCGGAGTGCGGACTCAAGGGCAACGAGCCGGTGCGCGGAATCGTCCGATCCCTCTCCGGCCCTGTGCTGCCGGGATCCAGCTGGAAGGGAGCGATTCGATCTCGATTCGAGGCGATCACTCGGTCTCGGCTGGCCCTCGCAGAAACCGATGCGACCGAGGAGTTTAATCAGTTTCCAAGGAAGCTCCGCCCTCGGGCAAAGCAGAAGCAACAGCTCAAAATCGTCGACAGCAAGGTTGTCGAAACCCTGAAGGCATCGACCGTCGATTCCGGGGCCCCTATTCCTCGGTTATCCCCAGCTGAAGCGCTCTTCGGTTGTATGGGCTACCGTGGCCGGGTCCTGCCCGGGGAAGGCCGGATCGAAGGAGGAAAGGCAAAGCAAGCTCTCAACGTCCCCTCTCTAAACTCACCTCGAATGCACCGCATCGCCAAACCGGACGGCCTGATCCCAAACGGATTCAATCGATGGAAGATTGAACGGGTCGAGGGTCGAAAGTTCTACTACGATGGTGAGGTCATCTCGAAGAAAACCGACGTTCGTCGAAGCGCTTTCGAAAGAATCGACTATGTGGACTCCAGGGCGGAAATCCATATCGACATTCGAGTCCAATCTCTGAGCCCGGCTGAGCTCGGCGCTCTGCTGATCGCCTGCGGCCATGGCGAGCGCGTCGGTATTGTGAGGTTCGGTGGATATAAAGGTGTCGGGCTCGGAAAAGTGTCCTTAGTCACTGCCGAAGCTCGGCTGCGCAGGGGACTGCCGATGGATCGACTCTCCGAAGAGGAGGTCGATTTTGAGAAAGCCGTCGAAGCGGCACAGCACGAGCTGATCGACCCATCGGCCCTGGACGAGTTGCATCAAGTCACCACCGCTTGGAGGAAAGGCTGATGGGAAGCGACGACGATGTCTTGATCGAAAAAGCCCAACGCCTGGCAACGGATTGCAAGCAAGCGGATGTCAGCAAGAATCAAGTCCAGCAAGTGTTGGCCCATTTACGCCGACAGCGAAGCATACCCGCCACGCTGAGACTGCTGGAGGCTCTGCAGACCAGTTGCTTCGCCCAGCGCACCAGAAGCACCGGAGATCAGTTCAAAGGCCTGAAAACCAACATTGGGAATGCGCTCCGGGGTCAAAGCGATTGGCGCCGAGGCGCTCGGCTGCTCGGCTGGACCTGTCGCTGCCTCGTTGCCATGGAGCACGACGGCCGAAAGCACTGAAGCTGGTGACTCGCCGGTCAAGTCAGCCTTCAGCTTCGCGTCGAATCCCACATCCATCATTCATTCCAAAAGAATCAAAGAGGCCGAGATGTCCGTATCCAGCCGAGCCACCCCTTTATATATGGTTCAAATGCAATTTTCAGAAAAGGCCATTCATCGCTCCGCCAAAAAGCAGGGCATTCCCGGAAACGCCGACGATCTGGGTTACGTGCTGCACGGTCATCTTCAGGCCCTCTTCGGCGAGCTGGCACCCAAGCCGTTTCTCGGCACGGCTCGCCGGGGACGGATCAACGTGCTCGCATACGCGATTGCGGATCGGGATACCTTGGCCGAGAAGATGCGCCTAGTCGCAGAGCCGGCGGAATACCGAAGCGTGCACGGCTTGGCGACCAAATCCATGCCCACCCACTGGACCCCAGGACGTCGACTAGGCTTCGAGGTCAGCGTGTGCCCGATCGTGCGCGACCGCAACCAAGAACGCGACGCCTACCCACCCAAGCGGAAGATCGGTGGAGAAGGGGTCGCCGAGCCCACACGCGAGCAAGTCTATGGCGATTGGCTGGCCCACAGGCTCGAAGGAGCCGCCAAAATCGAGCAATGCCGAATCGATCATTTCGGCGTCGGCACGCTTTTTCGCAGGCATCAAGCCCGCCACGAAGGCCGGCGACGCCACCAAATCCCGCGCCTACCGATCGCCAAGCTGACCGGAGAGCTGGAAATCGAAGACGGTGACACCTTCGCTCAGAAGCTCTGCCGAGGCATCGGACGCCACCGAGCCTTCGGCTTCGGTCTGCTGCTCATCCGAGCTGCGCCGCCCGTTGGTGCTCATCGCTGAGGCCGGCGGCTCGGGGTGTTCACATAGAGCCCGGGAATGGAGTGTTCAGGGGAGGCGTGCCCTCATCCCTGAACTCGACGCAGAAGATCCATCCTGTGCTCAGCTCGGCACCCTCAGGGGCTGAGCCCTTGCATCGAGGACTTCGCGACTGCCGAGCAGGGCTCGATACAGGATCTCGCGGATTTCCCGTGCATGGGTAAGGACAAAGAAGTGTCCGCCGTCATAGGCGTGACGGTTGAAGTCGCCGGTGGTGTGACGAGCCCAGGCGGCGACTTCGTTTTCGTCGGCCGTATCGTCGTCGCGGGCCCAGAAGACGGTGATGTCGCACATCAGCGGGGGCTCCGGGACGTAGCGATAGTTGTCTACGATCTCGTAATCTGCGCGCACCAAGGGGAGCATCGCTGCCATCAGTGTGGGATCGCGGAACGCTTGCTCGGGAATGCCGCCGAACCGTTTCAGTCGCTCCACCAGCTCTTCGTCGCTCAGCTCTCGCGCCGGTCGGGAGCGGGAAAGGACGTGGGGTGCGATTCTTCCCGAGACGCCGAGGTGGACGGGAAGTGGAAGGCCGCGCCGCCGCAGCTCCGAGATCAAGCTGAAGGCGACGGTGGCTCCCATGCTGTGGCCGAAGAAGGCGTAGGGGCGGTCGAGTAGGGGCTCGATGACGTCGACCAACGCTCGGTCGATCATCGACAGATCGGTGAGCAAGGGCTCGCGGATCCGGAATTGACGCCCGGGCAGCTGAATCGCTTGAACGCCGAGCCAATCCGGCGCTTCGAGGCTCCAATCCCGATATAAGGAGGCGCCGCCCCCGGCGTGGTGGAAGCAGAACAGACGGGCCTCGGGCCGGGCGTCCGGCTCACCGAAAAGCAGCCAATCGGACGACAGCGCCGCGGCCCCCGCGGGAGTGTTGGGGCGTGCCATGACTCAGGCGCCTTGGTGCTGAATCTCTTTGCGGATCTTGCGGACCAAGCCGGTTTGCACGTTGCCCGGACCACATTCACGGAAGGTCTCGATGCCACGATCCAAGAGGTAGACGATCGATTTCGTCCACTGCACCGGCGAGGTCAGCTGATTGCAGAGCAGCTCTTTGACCCGATCGAGGTCGTAGGGCTCAGCTTCGACGTTGGAGATCACCGGAAGGCTCGGCGGGGAGAATTCGAATTCGTCGAGATAAGCCGAGAACCGGTCCCGAAAATCCTTCATGTAGCGGGAGTGGAAAGCGCCGCTCACTTTCAAGGGGATGTACATCCTTGCGCCGGCGGCTTCGAAGGTTGCTTGGGCATCGAGGATCTCTTGCTTGGGGCCGGCGACCACGGTTTGTGAGGGCGTGTTGAAATTCGCCGCATCGATTCGATCCAGGCCTTGGTTGCGCAGCACATCGATCACCGCTTCGGGGGCCAGCCCGATCACTGCCGCCATGCCGCCGCCCTCGGCCTCCGCCATCAACGCGCCCCGCCTTCGGACGAGCTTCAGGCCGGTTTCGAAGTCGAAGTAACCGGCCGCGTAGAGAGCGCTGTATTCTCCCAGGCTGTGCCCGAGCACATATTCGGGATCGGGCTCGCCGTTCCGTCGGTCTTGGAGATAGGTGAGCGCGTTGACCACATAGAGCGCAGGCTGGGTGTATTGGGTTTGGTTGAGCACATCGTTGCGATCTTCCAAGCACAAGTCCTTGATCGAGTAACCCAGGACGGAGTCTGCGAGTCGGGTTTGATCAGGGAAGCTGTCGAATAACGATTCCCCCATCCCTTTTTGTTGGGACCCCTGCCCGGGGAACATATAGCAAACACCGGTTTTCGCCCGTTCGGTCTTTGCCGCTGCGTCGCCGGCGGCACCGATCGGCGACACGTCGTCGAGATCGAAATATCCGTTGTGCCCTTCTAAGTAAACTACGGCCTTTTGGTCGAAGAGCAGCATCGCCGGAGTGCGGGTGATCTTGGATCCGTCCTGCTCCTCGGCGTTGACCCGAGTGCCGACGGGATGGGCAGCGTTCCAACCGTCGATTTTTTCCTGAAGCCGTTCTTTATCGATGACAGGCAAGGTTCCTATACCTCTTTGGGGGCTCAGCGGGATCCGGGCGAGTCGCCCGGTAGCCGCGCCGAGGGTTGGAGGATATTGCGGACGAAGCTGATGATTCGCAGGTTCACGAATGCGGCCAAGGCGAGTGCCGCGTACCAGGAGAACTTGTCCAATTTGGGTACGGACTCGATCCACCGGACGAGATAGTTTTTGTCCTGGTGCAGATCGCCTACCAAGCTGAAGTGATGTTGGTAGAGGTAGACCCAGGCGAAGACGATGAGCGCAATCCAGAAGAAGCGACTAAACAGCCTCATGACAAAGGCGAGCATGCTGGTCGTGCTGTCGATCATGCCGCCGAATTGCATGGTCTTGCTCAGGATGGTGGGCATCATCAAGGTGGACATATCGTTCATCTTGTTGACCAGCTCGGGCACGATATTCAACAGCTGAGCTTGGTCCTTGCCCCTCACCGCCTTGGCTTTGAGATAATCCTCGGTTTCCTTGTTGTAGTCGACAGCCGGATAGAGCACGCCCATGTTTTGGTCGATGGCACCGAGCGCCCGTCCCATTTTGAGCAGGTTCCAGTTGATTTCAAATTTGTAGGTGGCCGCGATTTGGCTCAACTCGGCCGCGTTGCCCGCCAATGAGCGTTCTTGGAACGGCAGATTTTTCAGTCGGCTTCGGATCTGATGATTATAAAAAGCCTTGATCAGATCCCGTTTGACCCTGGCAATGTCGAGATGCGGCGAAAGCTGACCGGCCATCACCAGGTAAAGGTCCGCGGCGGTCGACATTTCACCGTTGGCGAAGGCCCGCAAATAAAGGTTGTACTTGTGGGCGAATTCTTTATCGAACCGACCTGCGTTGCCGAAGTCGATGAAGGCGAGTCGACTGTTGCGTAGCAGCACGATATTTCCGGGATGCAGATCACCGTGGAAGATAAGGTCCTCGTAGATCTGGCGAAGCTGCGAATGGAAAAGTCTGCGAGCAACTTTTTTGGTGTTGACCTTGTTTTCCGACAGCCAGGTGTTCAGCCGTCCCGGATCGTTGCGGTACATTTTCACGTACTCGCTCATGAAGACGCCGTCGATGAATTCCATCACCAGCAATTTGTCGGTGCTGAGATGGATGAAAACCTTGGGCACGTAAATTTTGTGGCGCTTCAGGTTTTTCTTGAATTCTTTGATGTTCGCCGCTTCTTGGCGGTAATCCAGCTCTTCCTCCATCATGTTTCGAACTTCCACCAACATCTCGTCCCAGTGGTAGTGATCCATGATGTCGAAAAATTGGAAGACGTCGAACAGCCGGGCCAGCCACCAGAGGTCGTAGTGGAAAGTGCTCAGAGCGTGGGGCCGTTGAATCTTGATCGCTACCTTGACGCCTTTTCTGCGCAGGCGAGCCCGGTGGACCTGTGACAACGAAGCCGCAGCGAACGGCTTCTCCTCGAAGTCGTCGAAGACTTGGTGGATAGGCCGCCCCAGGTGTTCCTCGATCAGGCGCACGGACTCCTCGGCGGGAAAAGCGTAAGCGCGGTCTTGCATATTCCCGAGCTCATTACAGAACTCCAACGAGAACAAGTCGTTGCGCATGGCCAGCACTTGACCCGCTTTGATCCAGACACCACCCATGGACTCGACAAACCTGCGAATTTCCACCGCCCAGGTTATGGGGTCGGTCTGACCTCTGATCTTGAGCCGGAAGTACCGGAACATGAGTGGCAGGACTTTTCTGAGGATCCAGGCAAAACGAAAGAAACTCGGTTTTCGGACCGGAATCTCATCCAGAGGCGGGCGTTCCTCGGGCGGGATGAGAGAGGTGGTGCGATATTTTTCCTTCAACACTTAGATGGCTCGCCGATGAGTCTGAGATTCAAATTCCGCTCCTGAGAAACGCCGTTCGGTCGCCGCACCCTCGATAGACTGTCGGTCACTCTCTCGCTTCCCGGAAAACGGGCGCCCGGGTTTTCGCTAGTTTCGAGATCAGCTCGGCGCCAGTTCTCGCTGCGTCGCATGTCGAGAAATCTTTTGCCAACCGTTCCGCGGCTCGACGTTTGGCCGGGTCTTCGAGCAGTCGCTGCGTCTCCCGACGAATCCTTGCCGTGGAAGCGCGGCCCGGATCCAGACGCAGTCCGGCGCCCGATTCGACGATCCGCTGAGCAGATTCGAAATGATCCCATGCTTGGGGTAAAACAAGAAGGGGGACGCCCGCGGCCAACGCATCGTTGATCGTGTTGAAGCCGCCGTGGCAGACCATGGCATCCGCTTTTTCCAAAATCGCCGTCTGAGGTGCCCAATTGACCAACAGCACGTTCTCCGGAACCGACGGGAAATCCTCTTTGTGGAAAAGCTTTCCCAAGGCGACCACGAGCTGCCACGGCGCACCGGTGGATGCTTCGATCACCCGGTCGTAGATCTTTCGATTGCCCTGCAAGGTACCCATGGTGAAGTAGACCAGAGGGCGGTCGTCCAGCTGAGACCAGGGAAAGCTCTCCTCTGTCTCCGGGCTGCGAGGCGTCAAGGTGGGACCGATATAGTGGACCTGCTGGGGCAGGTCGGACCGCAGATATTCGAACAGTTCGGTGGTGTAGGAAAGATAGAGATAAGGCGAGATGCAGCCCGAGACGATGTCGGTCATGGGGGGCAAGGAAAAGATCTCCCGAACCCGGTTGACGTAGCGGGTGTTGCGGCCCCAATACCAATCGGAAAGAGCGCTCATCAACCGCTGTGGCAGGCTCATGGTTTTTTGACCGGAAGGCATGCCGAGGGAGTAGGGCAGGAGATCCCGGCTCGCCAAAGGCGATGGGACGGGACAGCTCAAGGCGTAAGGGATCCCACGGACTTCCGCCGCCAAAATGCCCGGGAAGAAGAGGATGTCGAAGAAACAAACGTCCGGTTCTTGTTGGTCGAGGATGCGCAAACAGTCGCGGACGCCTTCCTCCAAGCCATAGACAAAAAAATAGAATCCGTTGACGAGCTTTCTTTCTTTGATCAGGTGCCATAGGACGCCGCCTTCGACGGCGTTGCGCTCGATGATGTCGAGGGTGTCACCGCCCCAGGCAAAATCGTCCCGCAAGCTCAAACCCCGGCGATCGAGGGCGTCCCGCATCCGGGGATGGCTCAAGAATTCCACTTGCTGTCCGTCGTCTTGCAGTCGGCGGGCCAAAGGCATCATCGGCGCCAGGTGCCCGACCAAAGGAACACTACCGGCCAGGATCTTCCACGTCATGCCGAAGCGCCCTTTTTCAGATAGAACACGGCTTGGTCGCCGTTCTTGTCGGCGTTGAGCTCTTTAGCTTGTTGTCCAAAGGCCCGCAGCTCCCGTATGGAAAAGATTTTGAAGAATGTGCTGCCTTGTGCCGCGCGCAGGGAGATGTCTCGTCGGTAGAGTTCACTGCCCCAGAACTGAAAAGACGTGGAGTCGAAGAGCACATTTTCCACCGTGAATCCTGTTTGCTCGGCCAGTCGCTTCAAGCTGTCGACGGTGTGCAAGCACAGATGGCGGGGTGCGTCGAGCTGCACCCAATGGACACCGTAACGGCTCCAGGCGTAGGACCCGGCCACAGGCGTGCGGATGAGGCAGGTGCCGCCGTCACTGAGCCGGTGCTGAGCCTGCTCGAGGACGCGCCGTTGATCCTCTACGTGCTCGAAAACGTGATGCAGCATGATCAGATCCCACCGGCCGTCCACCTCTCCCAGGTCGGACTTACGGATGCGGATGCCTTCCGGGGTGGTCAGATCGTCTTCGTTGTGTGGGTCGAGGCCTTCCACCTGCTCAAAACCCAGATGGAAAAGTGACCGCAGCAAAGCTCCGGCGCCGCAGCCCACGTCGAGAATCGGCGTTTGTGGCTTCAAAGCGAGGGGTTTGATGCTTTCCAAGGACGGATTCCCGGCCACGGCGTTCAACCATCGCCCAAGGATGCCTTTGCCTCGGAAAGCGTATCGGTCTCGCCGCCGGAGCAGGTAACGAAGCAAGGCATTGCCGGCCACCTCGGGCTGAAAGGAGTAGTACTCCTTCGGATAGTACTTGCCCAACGTCTCGGGTACCGCGGCAATCCTCAGGCAGCCGCAGCCACCACACTCCAAATACTCGAACCGATCGTTCCAGCCGAACATCCGTTCGTGGGCCTCGTGGACGATCGGGTCCGCCGAATCCTGGCAAATGTCACAGGCCATCTGTATCTGTATCCTCAATGACGCGGCATCCTCAATGACGCGGCGTCCTCAACTACGCGGCGCTTTTTCGGCGAGCGTCCGCTCTATTCGTGTCTGATCTTCCAAAAGCCACCTCCCCGAAGCTCCGTGTTCCGAGTAGAGTTCGGCGCAAAAATCTCTGATGGCTTCGAGGCTCGCCGGCTCGGCCATCAGAGTCATATGGCAAGTCGAGTCGATGTCGAAGATCCGCAACTGTGGCAGCAGGCTTTGCCAAGCTCGCCAATAGCCTTCGGGATCCCGCTCCGCGGTCGATTCCACGAAATACGGTGCAAACGGGCCCAAAAAGATGCCGTTAGTGTTGCGCAGATAGTAGCAGGGTAAATCCGGATCCGGCAGCTGTTCCGGTCCATAACGCTCGGTCTCGTAGGATTGCTGAACTTGTAGCATGTCATCCACCAACCGGTGCCAACGGTCTTCAGGCTGGGTGTTGCCACGCTTGCGAGTCAAGGCGTAGAGCGCTGCCGGCAAAACGTCTTCGTCCACATCGAAGTCGACCTCATCGCGGTGGATCAGCCACTTTTCTACCGCTGCCAAATCGGCACCGGCCTTGGATGAGAGCAGGGTGTTCACCGCCTGGAGCAGGTTGCCTTTGGGCGTGCTCGCGAGGGCTGCCACACCGGACGGGTCGAGGGTGTCGACCATGACCAGACTGCCGATCTCGCGGCCGAGTTCTTGAAGTTGGCGCGCGGTCTCGTAGGCCAGCATGCCGCCCAGGGAATAACCGCCGAGATCGAAAGGACCCTCGGGCTGCACGGCCTGGACCATGTGTGCGTAATAAGCGGCCATGGCTTGAATGCCCCGCAAAGGCCGCCGATCGGTCATCCAGCCCCGGGGTTGGATGCCGTAGAAGGGTCGATCGACGGCCCGGGCCACGGATTGGTACGGCTGGACGCCGCCCAGACCACCGTGGATCCAGAAGACGGGACGTCCTTGGCGAGCCTTGTTGAGCCGGATCAGCTCTGGAAAGCTCGGTCCGGCCTCCGCAGCCTTCGATTGTTCGGGCAGTAGGGCCAACAGATCGTCCAGGGTTCGGCAGGCCGCCAAGCGCTCGGGATCCAGCTCGGGATCGACCCGTGTTTGGAGGCCCTGTAGCAGCTGCATCCAACGCAAGGAGTCCATGCCGAAATCCGCCAGCGCACGATCTCCGGTCAAGACTTCTTCTTCGACGCCGAGCAGTGCCGCTACCAAGAACCTGGCTTGCTCGGCCGGCGTTCCGCCTGGGTCCGGTGCGGTTTCCGCGGTGGCTGCAGGGGTGATCAGTGGCGTTTCCGTCAACCAATAACGCCCGCGCTCGAAGGGATAGGTGGGCAACACCAGCCGTCGTCGATCGGCGCCGTCCAACATCACCGGCCCCGGCAGCTCGGCACCGCCCGTCCAAGCCTGCGCCGCCTCGGCCAAGGGGCCTGTCGCCATCGACGGCCGGCCGTCCAAATAGTCTTGTAGACCTCGGATCAGCTCGGCGCGATCTTGCACCACCAGGGCCAACCGCGCCTTCATTGCTTCGCGGC
This sequence comes from uncultured bacterium, assembly GCA_965366625.1. Taxonomy (GTDB): domain Bacteria; phylum Acidobacteriota; class Thermoanaerobaculia; order Multivoradales; family J023; genus JAUIJL01. The sequence goes on along the minus strand of CBDUGP010000017.1, from coordinate 91,930 downwards.
CTGTTTGCAGGGTGTAGACGAAGTCCGCCAGGGAGACGTCGGGTTTGCACTCCAGCCGACGAAGCATCGAATCGACCAAAGCCCGCAGCCGATCTTCGTCGCGGGCGGAGAAGGGCACCAAGAACGGCCCTGCGGGCTCGTCGCGCGGCGTCGCGGCACGGTCGTATTCCTCGAGGATGAGGTGGGCGTTCGAACCGCCGGCGCCGAAGGAGCTGATCGCTGCCCGTCGCGGCACGGTGCGCTCCGCGCCGTCGACGAAAAGGGTGGGTCGATGCCAGGGCGCGAATTCGCGTTGAAGGCGGAACGGTGAGCCTTCGAAGCGCAGCTCAGGGTTCAAGCGGGTCGGCTCGATGATCGGCACGAGCCGTTGGTGCTGCATTTGCAACACCACTTTGATCAGCTGAGACATGCCCGAAGCCGCCTCGGCGTGGCCGATGTTGGACTTGACCGAGCCCAAGGCACAGAAACCTTCGTCTTGGGTGTGGGCCCGAAACGCCTTGTTGAGAGCGGCCCATTCCACGGCGTCGCTGAGGGCCGAGCCGTTGGCCGCGGACTCCACATAGCTGATGGTGCGTGGGTCGACGCCCGATTTACCAAAGCTGTCCTCGATCAGCCGCGCCTGGGCCTTGGGGCACGGCGCGCGAAAGCTCTGGGACCGTCCGGAGTGGTTGGCGGTGACGGACTTGATCACCGCGTGGATGGTGTCTCCATCGCGTTCCGCGTCCGCCAGGGGTTTCAGCAGGACCGCGCCCACCCCTTCCGCGGGCAGGTAGCCGTCGCCGTCGGCAAAGCTGCGGCTCGAGGGATCGCTGCCGAGAACCCGGCCCAAGCTCAGGCCGATGTATTTGTTGGGGTGGATGGTCAGGTTCACGCCGCCGGCCACCGCCATCCTGCAATCCCCTTTGCTCAGACTTTCGCACGCCATTTGAACCGCCATGATCGATGACGAACACATGGTGTCGATCGCCATGCTCGGACCCTGGAAGTGGAAGAAATGAGACACGCGGTTGGCAATGGCGCTGAAAGTGGAGAGGGCCACCACGGATTCCTCGAGCGCGGAGGTGGCGAGCGAGTGGTAGTGCTGATACATGGCACCCACGTAGACCCCGACGCTGCTGTCGAATTGATCGCGGATCGCTTTTCGAGTGTAGCCGCTGCGCTCGAGCAGCTGCCAAACCGTTTCCAAGAACAGACGTTCTTGGGGGTCCATGACCTCGGCCTCACGGGGTGAGATAGCGAAGAAGAGCGGATCGAAGCGATCGACATGGTCGATAAAACCGCCCCATTTGCTGTAAGTGCTGCCGAGGGGAGCCGATCCCTGGGTGGCTTGTGGGTGGTAAATCTCGTCATGGTTCCAGCGGTCCGTCGGCACTTCGGTGATGCAATCGCGGCCGTCCACAAGGTTCTGCCAGAAAGTCTCCAGGTCGGGCGCCTGGGGGAAACGGCCCGCCATGCCGACGATAGCGATGTCGGCGGACGCACGACGGGTCGGCTCGGCGATTTCCGATGCGGCCACGGATGCCGTGATCGGTGTTTCGGCCGATGTCTTGGCCCGTAGGGTCGTCATCTCGCGCGCCGCAGCCGGAGACGCCTTGGCCACCACCTCGACCCGCGCCGTCGGCGCCTCGACCCGTGACGTCGGCGCCTCGTCGGGCATCTCGTCGGGCATCTCGTCGGGTGCCTCGGCGCGCGGCAGGGCGGAGGCGTGATGCTCCAGGAAGTATGCGCTCAGCTCTTCGAGGGTCGGATGCTCGAAGAGCAGGGTTTTGGAAAGCTCGCCGAAACGATCTTCCAGCGCGTCGATCAGCTGAATCGCCATCACCGAATCCAGACCGTAGTCCTGCAACGGCTCGTCGGTCGCGACCCGCTCCGGGGACAGCTTGAGCGCGTCGGCGATCAACCCACGCACCCAAAGCTGGGTGGCTTCCTTCGAAGGTGCATGCGCAGCCTGACCGTGGGGCGGCTCGACGGTCGGTTCCAACGTAGGCTCGACGGTCGGCTCCACCGACAACTCTGCCTTGAACAACGAGCGCAATCGAGCGACGTCTCCTTGCAGCACCATGATTCGCGAGCGGCGCGATAGCAGGCCCACGGCCAGGGCCCTCAAGCCGACCTCCGAGGACATGGCGACCAGGCCGGTGCGGGCCGTCATCAGGCGTTCGGTAGCGGCGTCCGGCTTCATGCCGCCGTCCCGCCACAGAGGCCAGTTGACGCTCAGCGTCTGCCCCTGACGCTCGCCGGATGCCACCCGTTCGTTTCGGTATTCGGCAAAGGCGTCGAGAAAGGCATTGGCAGTGGCGTAGTCCGCTTGTCCCGGAGTGCCCAGAGCCGAGGCGATGGACGAGAAGAGCACGAAGAAATCTAGGGGCAAACGTCCGGTCGAACGGTCCAGATTCCAGGCACCGGTCACCTTCGGTAACAATACCTGCGAGAAATCGTCCTTGGATTTGTGCACGATCAGACCGTCGCGCAGCACGCCGGCACAGTGCAAGATTCCATGCAGGCGGCCGTGGGTGTCTAGGACCGACTGGACGAGCTCGTCCACCGCCTCGTTGTCCGCGATGTCCACGGATCGGTACTCGGCGGTCGCGCCCCGGCGTCCGAGCTGGTCCAAGAAAAACCGCTCGTCCGTGCCCGCTTCGGACCGCCCGACGAGGATCAGGGTCGAGTCGTCGGTAGCGTCCGCAATCGCGCGGGCCAGCACTCTCCCCAGCCCACCCATGCCGCCGGAGATCAGGTAAACGCCGCCCGACGCCTTCCACGGCGACACGACCGTCCGCGGCTCGGGCAGCTCTTCCCAGGCCGGAGTCCACCGGCCTCCGGAACCGTAAAGCAGATGGTCCGGGTCCGTGGGATGGTCGTTTTCCAACAGGTCCGCCCATTCGTCCGGCGACGGCGGGCCTTCGACCTCGATCAGCCGACCTTGAATCGACGGGTGTTCCCGGTGAGCCGTTTTCAGTAGGGCAGCCAAGGCCCGATACAAACGTCGCTCTCCGTGGGCGGGTACCAAAACCTGCACCCGCAGAGGAGATTCAGGGTCTTGCTCGATCGACTCCTTCAATCGCTCGAAGAGCCCTAGGGCGACCGATTGGAAGCGTTTGTGGAATTGCCGGTGGAAGAGTCCTTCGTCGGAACGTACGGAGATGCACGGAACATTTTCGGGCACGGGCACGGTCGCCGGCTCCAGATCACAAAGCAGGACCAGGCGCCGTCCCTCAAAGGGCTCGGCAGCTAGTCCGGGAGTCGAGGATTCTCGCCAAGACGGAGCCAAGATCAAGGGTGCGTCCGAGGACGTATCACCGTCGGTATCGCCGTCGGTATCGCCGTCTTCATGGCGGAGGGCACGAGACGCTACACCGCGCAGCTGGACGCGGATGGTGCCCGTCTCGTCGCATACATCCAGATCGACTTTGTCGGCCCCTGGGCCGGAGAAGCGAATCCAAGCCCACATGGACCGCTCACAAGGTCCGTAAACGTCGACTTCGTCCACGGCGAAGGGCATGGAAGGCCGGCCGCGACGAGGTCCGTGGGGATCCCGTGGATCCAAGGCCAGGGACGCTGCGGCCTGAAACGCTGAATCCATCAACGCGGGATGCAGGACGAACGCCTTCGGATCACCGGCCGCGTCCGGCAATCGCAGGCGTGCGAGCACTTCTCCGTCGCCGAGATGGAGATCTTCGATGCCGCGCATGCCGGGGCCGTAGTGGAAGCCGATGCGCTCGAAGCCGCCGTAGAAATCATCCCCGGAAAGGCGACTGAGCACGTGACGCTCGCGCAGGCAGGCTAGGTTCAACACCGGCCGCTCCTCGGAATCCAGCTTCTCGGAATCCAGGGTCTCGAAACCCAGGAGTTCGGAGCCCAGGGGCTCGACCGAGCCGCGGCTGAAGACCCCGGGCTCACCGTGGATCTCGAAGCTCAGCCCACCCTGTGGCGCGTTTCGTAAGCGCAGGTGGACGGGCACGGGATCGTCGGTCACCACCACGGGCCGCAGCCACGCCACGTGCCGTAGGCGTAGACCCGTGCTTTTAGCTCGACCGGCGCGGGCAGCCGCCTCCCGGGCCATTTCAAAGGTGGCGACTCCCGGCAGGATCCGACGGCCGCCCACTCGATGGTCTCGAAGGAAGAATTCTTCACCGGTGAAGTCCGAGCTAAAGCTCATGGCTTGCCCGTCGGCCGCGGCGCGATGCAGCAGCGGATGGAGCCGGCCGCGACTCGTCGGTGCTTTGCCATCAAAATCGGGCGCCGGCGCGGTTTCGGTGCCGGGAATCCAATAGCGCTCTCGGGCAAAGGGATACGTGGGCAGGCTCAGCCGCTGCGGCGGGCGGCCGTCGTAGAGCGCGGGCCAATCCACAGCGTGGCCGTTCAACCAACGACTCAAGATGTTTTCCAGCTTGCCCTCGCGGAACCAAGCGCGAAGGATGTCGGTCTCCTGCCCGTCGATCTCATGCTCGTCCCGGGGTTTCACCCTTTTTCGAAGGATGCCTGCCGCCGATTCGGCGCCGTCTGCCTGTGCTTGGAGGGGGGCGCCCAAGATCTCCAGCTTGAGCTTCAAGGCGTCCATCGAATCCACGATAAAACCCGCGCGTTGGCGGTGGGCGGTGCGACCCGCTTGCAGAGTGAAGGCGATCCGGGGCAGATCCACAGAGCTCGGCGCTCGCTTCGATGGGTGAGCCGACGGCTCGTCCAGGTGATTGAGCAAACGCTTCGCCATCTCCCGCAAGCGATCCTCGTCCCGGGCGGAGAGCACGATGAGCACGCTGGGGTCCAGAGGCTCGTCGGCCGCGGTTTCTCCGGTCGATGGTAGGTCCGGGGCCTCTTCCAAGACCACATGGGCATTGGAGCCGCCGATGCCGAAGCTGCTGACGCCCGCCCGCCGTGGCGCGGGGGCGTCCCAGGGCACGGTGCGGTTCAACAAGTAAAACGGGCTTCCGGCGAGCTCCAGATAAGGATTGGGTTCGCTCAAATGCGGATTCCCGGGAAGGGTGCGGTGTTTCATCATCATCAGCACCTTGATCACCCCTGAGAGCCCGGCCGCGGCTTCGAGGTGGCCGATGCAGGTCTTCACCGATCCGAGGCCGCAGAAGGGCTCCGCCGGCGCGGTCCGACCCCGTCGACGATAGAGCTCGGCAAACGAGTTCTTGAGCCCTTTCGTTTCGATCGGATCCCCGAGCACCGTGCCCGTGCCGTGGGCCTCGATGTAGGTGACGTCCCCCGGATCGACACCGGCGTCGCGATAGGCGGCCACCAACAAGGCTTGTTGAGCCGACGGATTGGGCGCGGTAGGCGAGGTGGCGCGCCCGCCGTGGTTGACCGCGCTTCCGCGCACCAGGCCGTAGATGGGATCGCCGTCGGCTCGGGCCTTGGACCAAGGTTTCAAATACAGAGCCCCGACACCCTCGCCGCGTACATAACCGTTGGCCGACTGGTCGAAGGTCTTGCACCGGCCGTCGGTGCTCAACATGCCCGCTCGGCCGCCGGCGAGCAGCAGCCGAGGATCGGCGATGACGTTCACCCCGCCCACCAAGGCGGCTTCGCAATCGCCGCGCCGTAGGCTCTCGACCGCTCGATGGAGGGCAACCAAGGAGCTGGAGCAGGCGGTGTCCACAGGCTCGCTCGGCCCGTGCAAGTCGAGCAGATACGACACCCGGTTGGGCAGGGCGAAGTGGAAGAGCATGGTGCCCGTTTCGATATCCGCCCGCTGCCACAGATCTTTGTAGTCCGTGGTCGACACGCCGACGAAAACCCCGGTGCGGCTGCCCGCCAGCTCGTCGGGGGTGTGTCCCGAGTCCTCGATCGCCGACCACACGGTTTCCAGGAAGAGCCGCAGCTGCGGATCCATGGTCTCCGCCTCTCGGGGAGAGATGCCGAAGAATTGAGGATCGAAACAATCCACATCGTCCATGAAGCCGCCCCAGCGGAAGCGAGTATCCGTCTGAGTTCGCCAATCCCAACGCTCGGCGGGGATCTCAGTGATGCAGTCTCGGTTGGCTTCGATATGGCGCCAGAAGTCGCGCACCGTCGGCGAGCCCGGAAAGCGTCCGCTCAGCCCGACGACCGCGATCGGTTCGCGCTCAGTCGGTGGGTCGAGCTCTCGGCCCACAGAGACCGGCGCCGGAGTCTCGCCCCGGGCATTTGCGGCGGCAGGGCGCTCGGGCGTGGGGGTTTCGAGGATTCTGAGCGCAGAAACCGTCGACGCAGAAACCGACGGGGTCGAAGGCGCGAGGGCGAAGGCAGTCGGGTAGCGATCCGCCAAATGCCGTGCCAGGGAGCGCAAGTCCGGCTGCTCGAAGAAGAGGGTCGGCATGAGCTCGAGACCGTAGGCCTGATTCAGTCGATTGCCGAGCTCGGTGAAGGCGATCGAATCAAAGCCGTAACGGGACAGGGGCACCTTGCTCTCAATTTTCTCCAGGTCGATCTTTTGCAGCTCGGCCACGTGTCCGACCAGGGCGTCCAAGACCCGCGATACGGTCGCCTCGTCCGCGCCGCCCTGATCGGAGCTGCCGGGGGTTTCGGAGCTACCGGGGGCTTCCGACGACTCCGGTGTGGCCAGGAATTTGGCCCGGATTGCCTCGGGCTCGCCGTAGGCCACCACCCAGCGGTCACGCTCGCCGAAGAGGGCGCGCTCGAAGGCGTCCAAGCCGGCGTCCGTGGGCAAGGGCGTCAGGCCCGAGCGTCGCTCCACCAGAGCCCGGCTCTGGGCGTCGAGCTCCATGCCGCCGGCTTGCCAAAAAGGCCAGTTGATGGAGACCGTACGCCGTCCGGAGCGGCTGCGCTCGCGGGCAAAGGCGTCCATGAACGAATTCGCTCCGGCGTAATCCGCCTGACCCGGATTGCCGAATGCGGCCAGGGCTGAAAAGAGGATCAGAAAATCGTGATCCACCGTGCGCAGCGCGGCGTCGAGGTGGATGAGCCCGGCGAGCTTGGGACGCAGCACGGATCGTGCCGAGTCCTCAGCCTTGCGGACCAAGAAATCGTCGCGCAGGACGCCCGCAGCATGGACCACACCGGTGATCCTGCCGTAACGCTCCAGGACAGTCGCTACCGTGCGCTCGACGGCCTCGGCGTCCCCGAGGTCGCAGGCCACATAGTCCGGGTCCTCGGGTCGGGCGGTCCGGCCGCTCGACACCACCCGCACGCCCTCGAAAGAGCGCAGATGGTCAGCCACGAGGCGCCCAAGGCCGCCCCCACCGCCGGTAATCCACACGACGTCGCCGGACTTTAGACTCCCCCCAGGCCCCAAGGGCGCTTCGATCTCTCGCAGCGTCTGCACGAGCCGACGACCCGCCTCGTCGTATCTCACTTCCACCGGTTGGCCATGCGCCGCGCCCCCGATCGCGCCTAGCTCGTCGCTCAAGTGATCGATCAAATGCTCGGGGGGTGCTTCCAGGATTCTCGGCACGATCCGTTCCGACTCCAGGCCGGCGGTGCGCAATAGGCCGGCCAAGGCGTGGCAAGGCTGCGGATTGAGCAAGACCACCGGCTGGACCCCGGTCGCCGGGCCTTGCAGTAGCTCCTTCAGCACGCGGAGGACCCGTAGGAAGTCCGCTTCCGCGTCCGTACCCGAAAGGGTTTCGATCCGTGCCTTGGAGAATCGTCCACGGAGCTTCGTTTCTAGGATTGCGTCCCGCCCGGACAGAAGCAAGACGGGCTCGCCCTGGTTTTCCGCCTGGCGTCCCGCCGCGGACGACAGGGCCGCCGGCTGCCACACCGGTTCGGCGAAAAGTGTTGTCTTGCCCGTGCTCGGCTCGCCGGCGCCGGTGGCGTAGCCGACGAAGGACACCGCCACGGCGCCGTGCTCGTCGGTGAGCAGCACGTCGTACGCTCCGGGCTCGGTGTCGTTTCGCCGCACGTAGGCCAGGGCCCGATTCGGCACGGGCGCGAAGAAATTCAGCTGTCGCAAGCCGAAGGGTAATCCGGGGGAAACGCCGGCCTCACCCAGCAGTGTCCAGAGGGCGGCGGCCTCGAAGGCCACATCCATCAAACTCGGATGGTAGACGAAGGCCCGGCTGCCGTCCCTGACGCATTCGGGCAGGCTCAGGCGGGCCAGTCCCTCTTCCGCATTCCACCGAAAGGACCGCATGGCGGCAAAGCTTTGGCCGGCGTGCTCTGAGCCGAAACCGGTGGCGGCAAACAGCTCGGCGAATGACGCCGCGTCCCGTTCCTCCGAGCAGCGAGCGCGAATCTCCGCCAAGGGAATCGGCGCCGGGCGCTTCACCGGCCGGGTGGTCACCCGCCCTTGGGCATGCAGGGCGTCACCGGTTCGAACGCGGAAATCGAGCTCGGACGGATCGTCCGTCGCCCCGAGGCTCAAGTCGACCGTCACGGGATCGTCGAAGACCGCGATGGGCGCGGCCCAGATCACCCGCCGCAGACCCGTCGGTGGACGTTCGAAATGTCGAGCGCCCGCTTCCCGAGCCATTTCGAGATAGGCCACCCCGGGCAATATCTTGACGCCGCGGACCACGTGGTCCGCCAGAAAAAATTCCCGACCCGTGAAGGTGGACTGAAAACGCCGCTCGTCGGCGGTGGAAGCGTCTCGATGGAGCAGGGGATGGAGAAACGTTTCCGCCGGGTCGCCGGCCGTCCCCATCCACATGGACGTGTTCCAATCCAGCCAATAGGTCTCGCGGGCGAAGGGATAACCCGGTAGGGATATGCGGCGTAGATTCCGCCCGAGCAAAGTGTCGCCGGACAATTCGTAGCCGCGAACAAAGTATTCCCCCAGGGCTTCGAGCATGGCGCGGTATTCGTCCGCGTCTCGAACCTCTCGCGCTCGGCGCTGGAGCTCCATCACTTGCCCGTGGATGACCGATCGAGGCGTGAAGTCCTCGTCTACGAAGCCTTCCAACGGCTGGTGGAGCGCGTTCGGGCTACCGCCGCCCAGCAGGGTCACCGCCTCGGCGCGATCCACCGCCGTGATCGCGAGTCGGTGACGGAAATGGTGGCGTCCTTCGATCAAGGTGTAGGACAGCGCGGGCATGCCGTGGTCGTCGAAGTCCTCGCGGTTCAAGCGCTCGCGCAGCATCTCGCGACGCTCAGCCAGGGCCTCGCGGGTCTTGGCGGAGAGCACGATCAAATAGCCGGCGCGGGATGGCCGCAGCGCCGGCCGATCGACGCCTGGGTCGCCGACGTATTCAGGGTCATGAACGTATTCGCTGACGACCACGTGAGCGTTGGTGCCGCTCATGCCGAACGCGCTCACCGCCCCGGTGCGCCGGTGCGCCGACCGCCGGCCGCCGGTCCGTGTCTGTGGCCGTGTCTGTGGCCGTGTCTGTGGCCGTGGCCACGGACGAGCCGACTTATTGACGTAGAAGGGGCCGGCGTCGAGCCGCAGATATTCGTTCTCGTGCTCGCAGTGCAGGCTGGGTGGAATGGTCTCGTGTCGCAGCCCCTGAACCAGGCCGATGAGGCTGACCAGGCCGGACGCGGCAAAAGTGTGGCCGAAATTGGATTTGGTAGAGGTCAGGGCGCAGGATTGCCCCGCTACCTCTGCGAACGCCTCTTGCAGGGCGGTGACCTCCACCGGATCCCCGAGGCGGGTACCGGTGCCGTGGGCGACAACATGGTCGATGTCCGCGGGATCGATGCGGTGCTGCTCGTAGACCCGGCGGATCAGCTCGGTCTGGGCGACGGCGTTGGGCGCCGTCAGGCCGTTGGTCCTGCCGTCGTAATTCACGCCGCTGCCCCGGATCACGGCGTGGATCGGGTCGCCGTCCGCCTCGGCCCGCGACAATCGTTTGAGCACCACCACGGCCACCGCTTCGCCCGGAACCATGCCGTTGGCCCGCTGGTCGAAAACGAAACATTTGCCGTCTTCGGACAACATGCCGGCTCGGGCCATGCCGACGAAGGCGTGGGGGGAGAGCATGAGGTTGACACCGGCGGCGAGGGCGGTCTCACATTCCCCCTGGCGCAGGGATTGGCAGGCTTGGTGTACCGCCACCAGGGATGAGGAGCAGGCGGTGTTGATCGCCATATTCGGACCTTTGAGATCCAAGAAATAGGCCAGGCGTGCGGCCAGAACGCCGGCGTGATTGGAGGTCAGGGCTCCCTCACGGACCCGCAGGTGATAATCGCCCTCTTCGACGCCGACATACATGCCGACGGTCTCTCGGGCCAGTCGGCCGGCACCATAGCCGGCGTCTTCCAGAGCATTCCACGCCTCCTGGACGAGCAACCGTTGACGCGGATCCATGGCCTCGGCGTCCCGGGGCGCGATTTCGAAGAAGAGAGGATCGAATTCGGCCACGCCGGGAACGCCGGCGCACCACTTGCAGTTGGTTTTGTTCGGATCTTGTCGGGGATCGCCGTAGAACTGCCGCCAATCGAAACGATCCGGCGGAATCTCGTCCACCGCATCCGTGCCCGACGCCAGAATGCGCCACATCTCGTCGACATTGCGCGCCTGTGGAAAGCGTCCACTCATGCCGATGATGGCGATCGACTCGGGCTCTCGGTCGCCCGGGTCGCCCGGGTCGCCTGAGTAGCCCGAGTAGCCCGGGTCGACGACCGCCGTGGGCCGCGGTTCCTGCGTCGGCTCGGCCGAAGACGAGACGATGCCGACTGGCTCGTCCGGGGTCGCGGCGTCTTCAAGGCTCCGTGCGGCGACGGCCTCGGGATGGTTGGCGATCAGCCATTGGGCCACGCGGTCGAGGGTGGAATGTCCGAAGAAAACAGCGGGAGTGAAGTCGACCCCGTAACGCTCCGAGATCCGGCGGGCAAAGTCCGCCAGGGAGACCGAGTCGAATCCGAAGTCCGCGAGATTCGCCTGACCGGAGAGCTTGGCGGCGGGAAGGTCCAGCAGGTCGCCGGCTTGTCGGCGAAGCTCCCAGGCGAGGTCTTGAACGCCGGGGGTTCTAGCGCCGGCGGTTCTAGCGTCGGCGGTTCTAAAGCTAACAGGGTAGGCGTCGGCGACAGCCGAACTCGCGAGGGTCTCCTGCTTGCGCGCCGGGGCTTCCGAACTCGAAGACTCGACGCTCGGGGAGCCCAACCATCCGGCCCATCGCTCCGGCGAGCCGGTGAGCACCACATGGGTCGCCTTGGGCTGGGCCAGAAGACGTTCCAGCAGGCGCAATGCCTCGTCGGTTTCGAGCAAACGCTGGCCGCTGGTCCGCAGCACCAGACGGGTCTGCTGCTCGTTGCCCGCGGTCATGCCGCCGTCTCGCCACAGGGGCCAATGAATGGTCGTGATGCGCGGCCCGGGCAGGCCGGCGAAGGCGCCCATGAACCGATTGCCGACAGCGTAAGCACAGGAGCCGAAATCCCCCAGCACGGCGGCGCTGGATGAGAAGCAGCACAGGAAGTCCAGAGGTCGGTGGCGCAGCAGCTCGTGCAGCAGCAGGAGACCGTTCACCTTCGGCCCGAGCACGTCGGCGAAGGCTGCCGGTGTGGTGTCGAAGACCGAGGTCCGTCCCTGGATGCCCGCCACGTGGATCACACCGTGCAGGGCGCCGAACCGTGCTTCCGCCAGGTCGACGGCCCGCTCGATCTGGTCCTTGCGGCATACGTCCGCCTGCACATAGACCGTGTGGTTGAGCGCTCCGGTCACGGACGGAGCGGACGGTGAGCGTCCGGTCAACACGACCCGGGCGTCGTAGCGGTGCACCAGAAACTCGGCGACTAGCCGTCCCAAACCGCCGGCGCCGCCGGTGATGAGATAAACACCCCGTTCGCGCAAAGGAATCGGCTCGTCCCGCAGGTCGACCGGACGAAGGCAGGGGATCGCGCGCCCGCCGTGGCCATAGCGGACGCTACGGTCGCTGCCGTGACGCAGCTCGCGGACCACGGTCGCGACCCAATCGTCGCCGTCGACGAGCACCACCGCCACGTGTAGATGTGGCCGAATCAAACGCAGGGAGCGCTCGAAACCGATCCAAGCGTCGGCGTAGCAACCGTTCAGGTCGTCCGTGGTCGGGGCGCAGATCAGGAATCGTTTGACGCTCGGGGGTGTCTGCTGGAGTAGGTCGACCACGGCCTGGGGATCGCGCACCCGATCCGGGTCTTGCAAGGCCGCAGCGTAAACCACGGCGTCCGGCGAACCGGAGCCGTCCGCGACTTCGCCGGCTTTCGGCAGTTGAGCCAAGGCCTCGCCCGAGGAGACGAAGTCCACGGCAACGTCTTCCAGCATGGACAGGATTTCACCCCGGCACCCGTTGCCGGGCGCTTCGTCGGACATCACGAAGGCCACCCGTCGGAGCGACGCGGGCACACCGGCGGGGTCGAGCGGTTGGTCTTGCCAGATCTCTTCGAAAGAGGTGACGGGGATCTCTGCGTCCACCGTGTCCCTGGCGTCCCTCGTGTCCGCCGGGCGGCTCAATTTCCGGTCGGCGACATCGGAAGCATCGGCAGGGGTGGGCACAACGTCCTGGTCTTCCGCCAGCCAATAACGATGTTGTTCGAAGGGATAGGTGGGCAGACCGACGATCCGGGGCTGCCAGTCGCCATAAGCTGAATCAAGGGCCGCCCCGTCGCTGATCGCCCCGTCGCTGATCGCCCCGTTGCTGATGGATTCGCGGTCGATCGATTCGCCCTGGAATGCGGCGGTCAGGAGTCGAACCAGGTGATCGAGGGAAGACGCCTCGAACGCCAGCCGGGACGGCATGGGCTCGCGACCGATTCGCAGGGTGTAGGCCAGGTCGTGCAGATAGGCCCGCGCGTCCGCGGGACGGTCGAATGTGAGGCCGCTCAGGTGGTCCAACAATTGCTCAATCCGAGCGCGGAGCCGGCCCTCGTTTTTAGCCGACAGATGGATCAGCGGAGCCCACTCCGGCGGCTCGGCCTCTCGGCGAGGTTGCTCATAGGACTCCACGATCACATGGGCATTGGAGCCGCCGGCGCCGAACGAGGAGAGGCCGGCGAAACGTCCGGCACCGGTCCAAGGCGTCACCGTGTGTTGCAAGACGAACGGGCTTTGCCCAAAGTCGATATTCGGATTCGGCGGATCCGCGTGCAAGCTCGGAACCAGCTCCCCGTATTTCATTTGCATCAGGATTTTGGTCAGCCCGGCGATGCCGGCCGCGGCTTCCAAGTGTCCGAGGTTGGACTTCACCGAGCCCAGGGCGCAATATCCGATGTCCGTGGTGTCTCGGCGGAAGGCCCGGGTCAGGCCGTTGACCTCGATGGGATCCCCTAGCTCGGTGCCCGTGCCGTGGGCCTCGATATAACCGATTCGGCGTGCGTCGAGGCCCGCCTTGTGCAGCGTTTCGGCGATCAGCTCGGCCTGGGCCTTGGGATTGGGCACGGAATAACCGTGGGTCTTGCCGCCGTGATTGACTCCGGATCCGCGCACCACCCCGTAGATCTGGTCGCGATCCCGAATCGCCCGGGAAAGAGGCTTGAGCAGCACCGCGCCGATACCTTCCCCGGGTACGAAGCCGTCACCGCCGGCACCGAAGCTCTTACATCGCCCGTCACCGGCGAGCATGCGAGCGGCGCACAGCTTTTCGTAGGACGAAGGATGCAAATAGAGATTCACGCCACCGGCGATCGCCATCTCGCACTCACCCCGTCGCAAGTGCTCGCAGGCCTCGTGGACGGCGGTCAGGGACGAGGAGCACATGGTGTCGATGGGCATGCACGGCCCCTTCAAATTGAAGAGGTAGGACACGCGATTGGCCACCGAGCCGAACGAGGTGGAAGGAAAGATGAGTTCGCCATTGGGTCGTCGGGCGGGACCATAGAGTTCGTAGCCCGTTTTGGTGATGCCCACGAATACGCCGACCCGCGAATCGTGGTCCCGCTCGAGCCGCTCACGGGTATAACCGGCGTCCTCGAGCACAGACCAGGCGCTTTGGAGGAAGAGTCGCTCCTGGGGATCCATGTTTCGTGCCTCGCGGCCCGAAATCTTGAAGAAAAGAGGATCGAAATCGGCGCAGCCGTCGACGAATCCGCCCCATTTGCTGTAGCTCTTGCCGAGGTCCACGGCCTCCCGGGGATCCGCGACGTAGAAGTCGTCCAAGGACCACCGGTCCGATGGAATTTCGGAGATGCAGTCCTCGCCGGCGCGCAGACGGCGCCACAGCTGCTCGGGGTTGTTTGCCCTGGGATAACGCCCGCTCAGGCCGATGATCGCCATGGGCTCGTGGTCGGCGACCTCGGCTCGAGCGACCTCACTGCGAGCACGGACCGCCCCGACCGTCGGAGCGGAGGAGGGGAGCTCGACCCTCGCTGCGGTCGGCACAGCGGTCGTCGGCTCGGGGTCGGTCCAGGCCGCACAAGCCTCGGGATGTTCCGCCACAAAGTAGTCGGCCACTTGGTCGAGGGTGCGGCATTCGAAGAATAGGGTTTTCGAAACGTCGCCGAAGACTTCCGCCAGCTCCCGGTTCAACCGAGTGATGAGGATCGAGTCGATGCCGTACTCCTCCAGAGGCTCGGACGCATCGAGCTCGCTCGGCGGCAGCTGGATCAAGCCGGCGAAAAGCTGCGACAGCCGGTCCAGCACCCGGGCCCGATCCGGAACTCGAGCGTGATCGACGGCTTGGTCCGAAGGCGCGGGCTGCCGGGCGGTACGGGGCCGCCCTTGGCGCAAGCGCTCGATGTCTCCGGACAACACCAAAACCCGGCTCGCCTCCGAGGCCCAGGCCCGTTTCAGCGCGTCGAGCCCCTGGCGGGTGGTCAAGGGCGAAGCGCCGGCGTGGGTCATGGCTTCGAGGGACGCCTCGTCGATACCCATGCCGCCCTCGGCCCACAGCGGCCAGTTGACGGACAGCGTGCGCCGGTGACGACGGGTGTGGGCAAAGGCGTCCATGAAGGCGTTCGCCGTGGCGTAATCCGCTTGGCCCGAGTGACCCAAGGCGCCGGCCACGGACGAGAAGAGCAGGAATATATCGAGGTCCAGATCCCGAGTTGCCGCGTCTAAGTGGAGGGTCCCTGCGACTTTGGGTCCCAGGACCTGGCGAAATTCGGCCTGGGTTTTCTTGGCGATGAAGTTGTCCCGGACCACGCCGGCGGCATGCAGCACGCCGTGCAAAGCTCCATGGGCGGCCGTGATGTCGCGGATCAGACCCTGAACGGACTCCGCCCGGGTCAGGTCTGCGCGGCGATATTCGACCCTCGCGCCGTTCCGTTCCAGAGCCCGGACGCGCTGCCGCTGGTCCGCGGACAGCATCGACCGGCCCGCTAGGATCACGATCGAGCCCGTGGTGGTGGACGTGATTTCTTCGGCCAGGATCCATCCCAGGCCGCCGGCGCCGCCAGTGATCAAATACACGCCGTCGCGCTCGCGCCACGGGTCGCGGCCGGCCATGTCCGCCGGTAGCTCGCGCCAGCGCAACACGCGCCGGACCCCGTGCTCATAGCGCACCAGGACATCTTGTGGACGGCGGGCGTTGCTCGTCGGCACCTCGGCCGAGATCCGCTCGGTATCGACCATGAGCAATTGGGTCCGCAGGCTCGGGTTTTCCTGCTGTGCGGTCATCAACAGGCCACACAAGCCCTGGTCGAGCTCGTTCGCGGTCACCACCTGCACCAGCCGGCGCCCCTTGGGCAGGGACTTTATGCATTCGAAGAGCCGGACGGCCAGAGTCTCGAACCGTTCAGCCTGGGAGCTGCCGGACGAAAGATTGGCAGATAGGGACATTAGGGACACGACCTCGACTTCGGGAGCCGTGGGCTCGACCGGCACGATCTCGAGATCACAGGCGAACACCGTCCGTGGCTCCACATCTGGGGAACGCTCGGCACTGTCGTCCGAAAGAGCTTCAGGGACCCACTCGGGAATCCCCAGGTGCACCCGGTGCACCACGTCTTTCCTGACGGGCTTGTCTTGAGCCCCGCCGTGGTCGCCCTTGTCACCACCATCGCCGTTGTCGAGGATCCAATACCGCTCGCGGGCGAAGGGATAGGTGGGCAAGTGGATTCGCCGGGGCACATGCCCGTCGGCGTAGAGGGCATGCCAATCCGGAATCTGCCCTGCGGCCCAAACCTTTAGGAACTCGTGGTCCGACGACAAGGCCGGCGCCTTTCCTTCGATGAAAGCGTGCAGCTTTTCGGCCACTTCCTGCAAGGAATCGGCAACGAATCCGAGCCGTTGGCGGAAGGCGTCCCGCCCGGTTTGCAGGGTATAGGCCAGATCGTGCAGGTCGATCTCGGGAAAACGCTCAATGTGGCTCAGCAGATCCTGGGCAGCCTGCTTCAAACGTTCGGGTTTCTTGGCCGAGAGCACCACCATGGCCGGCTCGTCGCGACGGCGCGGCGGCGACTGTGATGGCGACTGTGATGGCGACTGTGATGGCGACTGTGATGGCGACGTCTGTGGACCCGCGTCGAGCACGACATAGGCGTTGGTGCCGCTGAAACCGAAGGAGCTGACGCTCGCCCGGCGCACGGGATCGTCCCAAGGCTTGAGCTCTGTGTTGACGTAGAACGGGCTGTCGTCCAGCTCGATATGCTCGTTCAACCGCTCGAAACCCACAGCGGGGGGCAGCTGCCGGTGCTTCATGGCCAGCAAAACTTTCATGATGCCGGCCACGCCGGCCGCGGTCATGAGGTGGCCGATGTTGCTCTTGACCGAGCCCAGCGCGCAGTAGCCGGTCTTGTCGGTGCGCGCGCCGAAGGACTCGCGCAGCGCCGCCACCTCGATGGGATCTCCCAAGGCGGTGCCCGTGCCGTGGGCTTCCACCAGGGTGATGGTTTCCGGATCGATGCCGAAGCGCTCGAAGACCCGCCCCTGCAAAGCCGCCTGGGAGGTCGCGCTGGGGGCGGTGATGCCGTTGGTCTTGCCGTCCTGGTTGACGCCCCAGCCGCGCAGCACACCGTGGATCGGATCGCCGTCGCGCTCCGCGTCGGCCAAGCGTTTCAGCAGCAGGACGCCGACACCTTCCCCCGGCACCATGCCGTTGGCACGCCGGTCGAAGGTGTAACACCGTCCGTCGGGGGAAAGCATGCCGGCCTCGGCCATGGAGACATGCAGGGACGGCCCGGCCATGACGCACACCCCGCCGGCGAGGGCGACATCACTATTGCCCAGGCGCAGGCTGTCGCAGGCCTCGGCCACG
Source organism: uncultured bacterium (assembly GCA_965366625.1). GTDB lineage: Bacteria > Acidobacteriota > Thermoanaerobaculia > Multivoradales > J023 > JAUIJL01. Next base: position 74,936 of record CBDUGP010000017.1, on the reverse strand, counting down.
GCCACCAGCGACGAGGAGCACGCGGTGTCGACCGCAAAGCACGGACCCTTCAAATTCAGCACATAGGCGATGCGCGCCGACAGGATCGACACAGCGTTGCCCATCAGCAGCTGAGCGCTCGGGACTTGCGATCGATCCAGATGACCGTAGTCGCCGGCGCCGCAGCCCACGAAGACACCGCACAGGGTGCCGGAGAGAGAGGAAGGGGCCAGGCCGGCGTCCTCGATCGCCGACCAAGCGTGTTCCAAGAACAGCCGCTGCTGTGGATCCATGAGCGCCGCGTCGGCCGGCGCGATGTTGAAGAAGAGTGGATCGAATTTATCCACGTCTTCGAGCACACCCATCCATTGAGCGGAGGTCCTGCTGGGCACGCCCGGATCGGGGTCGTACCACTCCGCCCGCGGCCAGCGGGAATCGGGGATCTCCGACACACAATCACGGCCGGCGGCAAGGTTGGCCCAAAAAGCTTCCGGGTCGGACGCCTTCGGGAAGCGACCGGAGATCCCGATCACGGCAATGGCATGCTCGCTGCCGGGGCCCGTGCTCGGGCTCGGGCTCGGGCTCGGGCTCGTCGCGTGTTGCCGCGAGTCCTGTGCCCGCGTCTCTGTTTGCCGTGGGAAGGAAAGCGGACCCGAAATGGGCACAGGAAGCGACTCGGGGTTCGGGACCGGCATTTGGCCGGCGCGCTGTGCCTGCCGGACGAGGGCGTCCAAGCATGAGTCGGCGCAATCCACCATCACGTCCGCGGTGTGGCTGATGACCACCTTGCCGATGTGATCGCCCCGGTCCACGTATTGCAGTGCCTCGCCGATCCGGCCGACGGGGTAGATTCGAGACACGATCGGCACGATCGCTTCGGATTCGACCATGGCCATCATCAGCTCGAAGATTTCTCGCGTACCCCGGCCGTCGTTCTGGAAGCCGAGCCGGCGCATGTCGATGCTGTGCAGCGATTGGTTCGACACCAGCTTGGAGAGGTCGAGACGCGGGCTCGCTTTCAATGCGTGGACCGCGATTTCGAGGTATCGGCCGGACGGGGCCAGGCAGTGCAGGCCCTTCTGGATGCCGTCCCCGGAAAGCATGTTGAGCACCACGTCGACGCCGCGGTTTTCGGTCAGGCGCTGGATCTCACGGTCGAAATCGCCGGTGTAGTCGAGAATGTGGGGCACGCCGAGTCGTCGCAGAACGTCGCGTTTCTGCGCCCGGCTGGAGGTGCCGTAACACACGCACCGTTTCAGACGCGCCAGCTGCAGGGCCATGAGCCCACAGCCGCCGGTGGCGGTCTGGATCAAGACGTGCTCGCCTGCCGTCAGCCGCCCGAGCTCGAAAGCGTAAAAAACCGTGCCGAAAACGATGGGCAAGCTGCACGCTTGCTCGTGGGACAACCGGGCCGACTTGTGAGCGGCGTTGCGCTCCGGCACGTTGACCGCCCAAGCGTGTCCGCCCATTTGGCGCCCGGTCAGAGCGACCACCTCGTCCCCCGGTCGGAAGTCGGTCACCGCCGAGCCGACCCGCGAGACCACGCCCGAGACTTCGAAGCCGGGCACGAACGGATAGTCGGGCATGGTGGGGTAGAGGCCCTTGACGCACATGGTGTCGGGGAAGTTCACGGCCGAGGCCTTGACCTCGATGCGGATTTCTTCCGGCGCCGGCTCCGGAACGTCCCAGACACCGAGCTCAACACCGGCGATGGGCTGGACAGAGGAGACAATCAGCCCGTACGGGGGCGCCTTAGCCGGGGGCGCCTTAGCCGGGGGCGCCTTAGCCGGGGGCGCCTCAGCCCGGGGCGCGTCAGCCGGGGGTATCGTTGGGGCGGGTGATTCGACGGCGACCGCCGTCGACGGATCGGGCCGGGATCCGTCGGCCAGCCGGGACGACACGTAGGCCGCCAGCTCGACGATCGTGGGATGGTCGTAGATCTTGGTAGCGTTGAGGTTGAGCCCATAACGCCGGTTGATGGATTGAACCCATTCGACGCCGATCACCGAGTCGAGCCCGAGGTCGTTGAAGGGCTTGCGGGGGTCGATTTGATGGGGCTCGAAAAATAGGGCTTCTGCCAAACCGGCTCGTAGCTCTTCCTGGATCGCCGCGGCGTCCGGGCTCGAAGCATCGTCACTGCCGGCACGGCCTGCTTCCGACCGCGTTCCTCGTCGTTCCAGGGGCGCGGCCGGCGTCGCCACGGCAGTCAAGGTGGCCACGGCAGGCAGGGTGGTGGCCACGGAAGGCAGGGAGATGCCGGCAGGTTTCTCTGTCGGTGGAGCAAGTGTCGCCGCTTCGCCAAGCCCGGCTTTGTCCAGCTCGGATTTCACATAGGCTGCCAGCTCGTGTACGGTGGGATAGTCGTAAACCTTCGTAGCATTGAGGTTGAACCCGTAGTGCCGGTTGATGGATTGGACCCATTCAACGCCGATCACCGAGTCGAGCCCGAGGTCGTTGAAGGGTTTGTGGGGATCGATTTGGTGGGGCTCGAAGAACAGAGCCTCCGCCAGTCCCGTCCGCAGCTGCTCGCCGATCTCGGCCAGGGAAATTTCAGCCACGGGGCTTCCGGGTTGGGACTCAGGACCCGAGCTCGGCGACGAGGTATTGGACGCTGGTTTCGATACCTCTTGAGCGGTGGACCGGCCGAGACTGTCTCCCAGGGGATGACCTACCAGAGGAACGGCTACCGGAGGAGCAGCTACCGGAGGAACGCCAGTCGACGACAAGCTCGATAGGGTGAAACGCGGTTTCTCCGCGGTCGGTTTCGCTCGCGTGGCAACCGCCGACTCGGGCAGCGCGGACAGTCGAATCTTGGACAGTCGAATCTTGGCAGGGGCGGACGCGCCGAGTCCGGTGGTCGGCGTGATCTCGACCGGCCTCGAACTCTCGACCCTCGAGGGTGTGGACCTTTCCAGAACGTCGGTGGCCCAATAACGCTCACGGGCGAAGGGATAGGCCGGCAGGCGAATACGCCGGGGACGGGGCTCGTCGTAGAGGGCACGGCCGTCCAGGTCGAGGCCCCGGGTCCACAAATCCAGCAGCTTCGGCAGCTTGCGCTTTTGCACCCAAGCGTCCACGGCTCGGCGCAGATCCTCGTCGGTGGAAAAGACCTCGGCCTGATGGTCGTAGGGCTTCACCGTGCCGGTGCGCCAACCGTCCTCTTTTTCCGGGTCGGCGAGGAATCGCCGCAGCTTGGACCTCACCTCGTCCAGGCACTCGGCGGTGAAACCGAGCCGTTCTTGCATGGTTTCCCGCCCCACTGAAAGGGTGAAGGCAAGGTCGTGTAAACGAATCTCTTCTGCTTCGTCATCGCTGTCCAAACGGCGCAGCAGATGCTCCGCCACGGCCCGAAGCTGGTCCGTGGTCTTTGCCGACAACAGCATCAATGCCGGCCCGGCGGGCTCGGCCGGCGCCGGGTGGTCGACATATTCTTCGAGGATCACGTGGGCGTTGGTGCCACCGGCACCGAAGGAAGACAGCCCGGCCCGGCGTGGGTAAGTCGTGCCGTCGATCTTCGGTCGCTGCCAATCCCGTAGGGTCTGATTCACCTCGAACGGTCCAGCGGCAAAATCGATGTGCGGATTCAGTTTCTCGGAATGCAGGGAGGGAGCGATACGGCCGTAACGCATCTGCAACAGAATCTTGGTCAGACCGGCCACGCCTGCGGCCGATTCGGCGTGTCCGATATTGGATTTGGCCGATCCGATCCAGATCGGTCCGCCGTCGATCGCGCCGCCGCCGGCCGCGCCGCCGCCGGCCGCACCGAAAGCGTTGGTCAGGCCCGTGATCTCGATCGGATCCCCCAATTGAGTGCCCGTGCCGTGGGCTTCCACGTAGCTGATGGTGCGCGCATCCACGTCCGCATCGCTCAGGGCGCGAGCGATCACCATCTGCTGGGCGACCGGGTTCGGCACGCTGTAGCCGTTGGTCTTGCCGCCGTGGTTGACGGCACTGCCCTTGATCACGGCGTAGATCGGATCGCCGTCCCGCCGGGCGTCAGCCAGGCGTTTGAGCACCACCACGCCCACGCCCTCGGCCGGTATATAACCGGCTCCTCCCTCCCCGAAGCTCTCACAGCGACCTTGCTCAGAGAGGAAGTTACCCGCGCTCAGCATGCGGTATTTATTGGCGTGAATGGTGACGTTCACCCCGCCGGCGATGCCCAGCTCCGTGCGCCCCTGCTCCAGGTCGCGGCAGGCCAGATGCAAGCTGATCAGGGAGCTCGAGCACATGGTGTCCAGGGTCAGGCTCGGCCCGTGCAAATTGAGCACGTACGAAACACGGTTGGCGATGCTCGCGGTGCTGCCGGCAAAACCGACGGGTCGGCCCTTGAGGCTGTGCTCGACGCCGAACAGCTGATATTCGCCGTACATCACGCCGGCGTAAACGCCGACCTGGGCGGGCAGATACGGTCCCTTGCCCCGGTCGCTCTGCTGCAGATCGGACGGACGGATCGCCGCGTCCTCCAGGGCCATCCACACATGTTCTAGGAAGAGCCGCTCCTGGGGATCCATGAAGTGGGCTTCCCGGGGTGAAATACCGAAGAAGGCCGGGTCGAAGGAGTCGACATCTTCGATGAAACCGCCCCATTTGCTGCTGTGACCGCCGCCGGCGGCGGTGTGCTCGCGCCAATCCCAGCGCGACGCCGGCACTTCGGTAATGCAATCCTGCCCGTCCCGCAGGCGCCGCCAATATGCGGCCACATCACGAGCGCCGGGGTAACGTCCCGACACCCCGATGATCGCGATATCGCCCGAACGCACGGGCTCGGGCCCCCGCTCGGCGGATCCGGTGACGGTACGTGAGGGCGACCTGGGCGCCTCGGCCACGACCGGCCCGGGATCGAAGACCGACTCGGGATCGAAGACCGACTCGGGATTAGAGACTTCAGACCGAGGCGTCTCGACGGGCTCGCCCAGGAGCTCGGCCAGCTTGTCGGTGTAGGCCCCGAGGAAGAAATCGGCCAGTGAGCGGACCGTTTGATGCTCGAAAAAGAGGGTTTTGGAAAGCGTGCCGAAATCCTCTTCCAGGACCGTGGTCATCTGCATGACCAGAATGGAGTCCACACCGTACTCTTCCAAAGGACGATCGGGGTGGATCTCTTCCAGGGACAGCTTCAGCGTCTCGGCGACCATGGATCGGAAGTAGACGAGGGTCTTTTCGCGTAGATCATCGGAAACGGCCGTCCGAGGCTGATCGGACCGCGACCGGTCGGGCCGCGACCGCCCTAGGTTGGACCGTGCCGGGTCGAGCAGGGAGCCCGACAGAGCGCCGCGCAGTCGCACCGGGTCGCCGTGCAGGACCATGATTTGTTCCGGGTCGGCTGCCAGGACTCGATTCAAGGCTTGCAGGCCGTCGGCGGAGCCTAAGGGCGTCATGCCGGTGCGCTGTTTCAGCAGCTCTGCCTCAGCCGCGGTGAGGTTCATGCCGCCATCCCGCCACAGGGGCCAGTTGACCGAAACGGTGCGGCCGAAGCGCTCTCCGGCCACCACTTGCTCGGCTCGGCGGTGAGCAAAGGCGTCGAGGAAGCCGTTGGCGGCGGCATAATCCGATTGTCCGGGATTGCCTAGGGCACCGGCCACGGAGGAAAAGAGCACGAAGAAATCCAATGGCAGATGACGGGTGGCGAGATCCAGATGGACGGCACCCAAGACCTTGGGCGCGAGCACCGCCTCGAAATCCTCGATCGATTTTTTCACCACGAAGGCGTCCCGGATCACTCCGGCGCTGTGGATCACCCCGTGGAGGGTGCCGTGCTCCAGCTCGATGTCCATGATCAGATCTTGTACCGATCGCTCCTGGGTCACGTCCGCCGTGCGGTAGAAAACGTTGTCGCCCATCGCCGTCATCCGCTGTTGGGCTTGTGCGGATAAGGGCGAGCGTCCTACCAAGACGATCACTGCGTCCGGACAAGCCCGAGCCCAGTCCTCGGCGATCAGCAGACCGAGCCCGCCGGCGCCTCCGGTGATCAAATACACCCCGGATTCCTTCACCGGCCACGGGCGGCTGCTGTTCTCGGGTGACAGCTCTGACAGCTCTTGCCAGGTCGTTACCCGACGTTCATCGCCGCGATATCGGATCTGTCGGGTATCCGCGCGACGAGCTTCTCGATCCAAGAGCTCGGACAGGTCTAACTCGGACAGGCCTAACTCGGACAGGTCTTGCGCCTCAGCGTTCGCGGACGTGTCGCTGGAGGACACCGGCTCGGCCGGCCCTTCGATCTCGATGAGCTGTCCTACGAAGTCGGGATTCTCCATGCTCGCGGAGCGGAGCAGGGCCGCGAGACCGCCCATCGTCGGTTCCGAGACCACCACTTGCAACAGCTTCCGGGCATCGGGCCGTGCGTCCATCATGGTCCGTACGGTGTCGAAGACCGCTCGCGCTCGTTCTTGGTAGAGGGTGCCGACGTGGCCGGTAGCCGACTCTTCGGGTGTCCAACGCAGAATCCGGCGCTCGGCGTATTCCGGCATGGGCTCGTCGGTCGGCAGGGTTTCTGCCCTCCAAGCCGGCCGGCCGTAAAGGACCACCCCGGCCGATTCGGTTGCTTCGGCCGATTCGGCCGGCGCCGGCCGCTCCAGCCGCCGGGCAGAAAGACCCGTCAAACGCACGTTGATGGTGCCCTCGCCGTCGCAGACGTCGATGTGCAGCTTGCCCGACTCGTCCTCGCGCACCCAGGCCCACCGGACGTCCGTACAGGGGTGGAAGATATCCACGGCATCTAAGGCAAAGGGGACGGCCAGGGCTGGAGAGTCCCCGTCCGCGGACTGATCGTTGGGTACCAGCCCGATGGCCGCCTGGATCGCCGAATCCATCAAGCCCGGGTGCATCTCGAAGCCCTGCTCGTATGCCCCGTTTGTGGCCGCTGCGCTTGTGGACGCTGCGCTTGTGGACGCTGCGCTTGTAGACGGCAGTGAAAGCCGGGCCAACACACCGTGGCGGCGGCGAGCGAGGGACGCGATGCCGCGATGGGAAGGTCCGTAAGTGACCCCCAGAGCCTCAAAGGCGCCGTACACCTGCTCTGCGGACCAGGTCCTATGGGCGGGATCTGCCTCGAGCGCCACCAAGTCGAGGGGTTTCGGCTCCGGCCGCGGAGCCACGATCGCGACGCCTGTGCAGTGGCTCCTATCCCTAGGTAGGTCTCTCAGGGACGGGTCGCTCGGGGACAGGTCGCCGGAAGACAGATCGGCCGAGTAAATATCGAAATGCATCCGGCCGTCCTGCGGACGCTGCAGGCGCACGATCAGACTTTTTCCGCTCTTTCCGAAGACAAACGGCCCGAAGACAAACGGCCGGGTCCAGACGACGTTGTCGAGACGGACCGGCGCGTCCGAGCCCACCGCCTGGCGAGCCGCGGCTCGGGCCATCTCGAGATAGGCCGTTCCGGGCAGCACCGACTGGCCGCGGATCACGTGATCTTTTAGGAATCCTTCGTCGCCCGTGAAGGTGACCGCGTAACGCAGCTCCTCGAAGTCGGCCACGCCGAAATTCGACAGCCGACGCTGAAGCAGCGGGTGTAGCGGCACCGCACCCGCCAAAGCAAGGGTTTCCGACGAAGTCTTGCGCACGGCGATGGGTGGCAACGGGCTGCTTTCCGGTACCCAATAGGGCTCGCGGGCAAAGGGATAGGTGGGCAAGCGCATGCGCCTCGGCAACTCGCCGTCCCAGAGGTTCTGCCAATCCACCGCTTCCCCCCGCAGCCAGGCGGCGGCCGGGGCGGGCAAAGATTTCGTCTCGTGCTCGCCCGCGAGGAAGCGATCCAAAGCCGCCGCCAGCTGCTCTCGGGTCTCGACCACGAAGACCGTGCGCTCCTCCAACGCAACGCGGCCCGTTTGCAGGGTGTAGGCCAGGCCGGCGAGAGAAACGGCCTGATCAGTCTTCAGGAATGCCCGGAGCTTTTCGACGTAGGCCCGTAGACGCTCTGGATTCTTCGCCGATAGGGGCACGGTCACCGGCCCCTGATGCTCGTGGGGAGGACGTTGGTCGACGAATTCTTCGAGGATCACGTGAGCGTTGGAGCCGGAGGCGCCGAAAGAGCTCAAGCCGGCTCGGCGAGGCCCTGCGGACAGCCAAGGCTCGGTCTTCCGCTGCAAGTAGAAAGGAGTATCGTCCAGCTTCAGACGTGAATTGACGGTTTCCGCGTGCAAGGTGGGCACCAAGGTCCGGTGATGGAGTTGCAAAATCGCCTTGGTCAATCCCGCTATGCCGGCCGCGGACTCGGCGTGGCCGATGTTCGACTTGACGGAGCCCAGGGAGCAGAATGCCTTCCTGTCGCCGGCTCGACCGAAGGCCCGCACCAAACCTTTGATCTCAATGGGATCTCCCAACGGCGTACCCGTGCCGTGGGACTCGATGCAGCCGATAGAGCTCGCCTCCACCCCGGTTTTTTCCAGACAGTCGAGGATCATGTCCCCTTGACCCACCGGGCTCGGCACGGTCAGGCCGCTGACTTTGCCCACGTGGTTGATCGCCGTGCCCTTGATCACCGCGTAAATTGGGTCGCCGTCCTCCAGCGCTTGGTGGAGGGGCTTGAGCAAGACCGCGCCCACACCCTCGCCCGACACATAACCGTCGCCGCCTTCGCCGAAGGCCCGGCACCGTCCGTCGCTGGAGTGCATATCAGCGACGCCGTAGCTCATGTATTTGTGCGGGTGGAGCGACAGGTTCACGCCGCCGGCCAGGGCCGCCCGGCACTCACCTCGACGCAAGCTTTCGACCGCCAAATGCAGAGCGGTCAGCGACGAAGAGCAGACGGTGTCCAAAGCCATGGACGGCCCATGAAAGTCGCAAAAATACGACACGCGATTGGCGATCTGGGCGTAGCTCAGGGTCAAGGGAAAAGTCACGCCCTCGGCCACGGCTTCGGCGCCCACCAGGGTGTAATCCTTGTGCATCACGCCGACGAAGACGCCCACATCCCGCTTTTTCCGCGGTCCGCGGGCAGCGACGACGTTTTTGGGCGTGTATCCCGCGTCTTCCAAGGCGGCCCAGCAGGTTTCGAGGAATAAACGCTCCTGGGGATCGATGATCTCGGCCTCCCGCGGCGAGATGCGGAAAAAACGCGGATCGAAACAGTCGGCGTCTCTTAGGAATCCACCCCAGCGGGACATGGGTTTGCCCGAGGAGGAACGCAGGGCATCCAAGTGGTGCCGATCCCACCGCGATGGCGGGATCTCTTGGATGCAGTCCTTGCCGTCCTTCAAATTGCGCCAAAATTCATCGATGTCGTCGGCCTCGGGATAACGACCGGCCAGGCCGATCACCGCGATGTCCTCGTCGGGCGCCGGCTTCACGTGGGGCCGGGGACTCGGCTCGCGGGTCGTTCCCGGGAACGCCTGCTCGCGGTCGGTCTCGTCGCGGACGGTCCCGTCGCGGTCGGTCTCGCCGCGGTCGGATTGGCCGTGCCCGGCCGCGTCTGGAACATCCAGATCCGGCACGCCTATTTCTTGCGCCAGGTGGTCCGCCAGCGCGGCAACCGTGGTGTATTCGAACAGCAGGGTCGGCTCGAGGGTGAGCGACAGGCGCTCTTCCAAACCGGCCGCCACGCTCAGCAGCATGGGGGAGTCCAAGCCCATCTCGTAGTAGCCGGCGTCCGGGTCCACCGCGTCGGGGGCACAACCCAGGGCGTCGGCGATCAGCTCCCGCAGCATCTGGCGGAACGGGTCGGGGCTCGTCGAGCTCGAGTCCGGTTTCGGCCTTTGCCTTTCTAACCGAGCCTCGGCCCGGATCGCAGATTCGGGTCGACGACCTGGAGCAGTGCGGCTCGAATCGAGGTGTGCGGTCTCTCGTACCAATTTGTTTTTGAAGTCTTTGAGCTCGGCCACTTTGCGACCGTCACCGGCGAAGAACTCCAAAGTCATGGTCATGAGCTCGTTGTCGAGCACCGCGGCATGGGTCCGGAGACGGGCGATACAGCGCTCCTGCAGCGGCTCCGAGGCACGGAAGGAGCCGAAGAATAGGGGCAGGAACAAGCGCTGCTCGTCTTCCATGCCGTGGACGAAGCCGGCGGTGGCGCCCAGCCCGCTTGCGTCGAGCAGGGTGGGGTGAAACATGAACTCGTCGACGGTGGTCGGATCCACCGCGCATTCGACGTAAAAAGCGTCGGCGGCGGAGTAAATGGCGCCTTCGGCCTTCATCATGCCCGTATGCACCAGACCTCGGTCCCGGCAGGCTCGGTAAACGGTTTCCAGATCGACGGCGTCCGCGGCTCGGATCGCGGCCGGATCCAAGCGTTCGTCGAAGGGCGCCGAATCCACGCGATGCATTTCCGCGGTCACGTATTTATCGCCTTTATCGCCCTTATCGCCGTGGCCCTCGATCCGAATCCGCCACATGGATTCGCCGTCGGGCTCGCAGTCGACGCTGATCGAGGTCCTTGCGTCCTGCTCTACGATCAACGGGCGGTAGATCGAAAGCCGCCGCAATTCCAATCCGGCGCACTCGTGTCCGTGCTCTCGGAAGAGTTGAAAGATCAGATCGACGTAGGCTAGACCAGGCAGCAGGTTGCGGCCGTGGGCCCGGTGGTGTTTGAGCACCGGGTCATCGAGTCCGAGGATGTAGGTATCCCTCATGATGAAGCTTCCAGGGTGTAACGTTTCCAGCGATTGGGGGTGCCGGAATTCCAGCGACTGAGCCGTTTCGGCCCGCCACCGTTGCCATTTTTCGGTATCGACTTTCCGTTGCTGCTGACGATGAGCGGCGCCGTCGGGCGCAGGGGAGTCCGTCGCAGCTCGGGCACTGGTAAGGGGGCGCGAGTGGGCGTGTATTCAAAGTCGGCCCGTTGCAAGATCAAATGGACGTTGGTGCCGCCGTCGGCAAAGCAGCTCATGGCGCACACGCGCGGTGACGGCAGCTCGCCGAAGGTGAAGGCCGAGGACTCGACGTCGAAGTGCCGCATGGGCTCCTGTCCGGAGAGGAAAGGCACCCAGCGCCGACGGTCGAGCATCAGCACGAGCTTGATCAGGCCGGCCGCGCCCTCGGCACACAGAGGATGGCCGATATTGGGTTTGATGGATCCTAAGCCGCAAGGCACGGAGCTTTCCGGCCGATAGACCGCGCGCACGGCCTTGAGTTCCAACAGGTCGGTGACTTCCGAGCCCGAGCCGTTGACCTCGATGTATTCAATCGCCTCCGGGTCTATGCCGGCGACCTCGAGGGCACGTTCCATGACCGCTTTTTGAGCCGCGATGTTGGGGGTGGCGGGGCCGGGCGTGCGACCGTCGTTGTTGATCGCTAGGCCTTTGATCACCGCGTAGACCCGGTCGCCGTCTCGCATCGCCTGGTCCAGGGGCTTGAGCAGAACCAAACCGCATCCTTCGCCGAGCAGAATGCCGGAGGCCCGCCGATCGAAGACGTGGAACGTGGAGTCGGTGCTGAGCAGGTTCCGCTTTTGGAAGGTGCGCAGGGCGGTCTCGTCGTGCAGCAAGCTGACCCCGCCGACCAAGGCGGATTCGATCTCGCCCGCGCGCAAGGATTGGATCGCCGAACCCATGGCCACCAAGGCGGAAGAGCAGGCGGTGTCGACCACCAAGCTCGGTCCCCGAAGGTCGAAGAATTGGGACAGATTGGCCGCCAGATAATTCGTGCCGATGGCCAGGATGGCGTTACGACTCGCCCCCAGGTCCTCAGGGGACGGCTGGTGCCTGCTGCGTGCCCCTAGATAGACCCCGATCGACCGGCCGCGCAGCTCGTCGAGGGTGTAACCGGCGTGACTGAACAGACGCAGGCTTTCCTCCAAGGCGAGCAGGGCTTGAGGATCCATAGCTCGGGCGTCTTCCGGCGGGATCAGAAAGTAGTCGGAATCGAAGGCGTCCACGGGCGTGATCAGGCCGGCGTGGATGGTCTGGGGATGGTGGAAGCGAGTCTCGGGAATTGCGACGATGCCCGAGCGTCCTTCGGAGAGCAGATGCCAGTAGTCGTCCAACGATTCGCCCCCCGGGAATCGACACGACATGCCGACGATGGCGATGTCCATCGACCCGGGCGATGACCGATCGGGCATGGTCGCCGTGCTCGCGACCCTCTCATTCGAAGCCGCGGCCGATACCGGCTGCTGGGAGACCCGTCCCTTGAGCCAAGACGCGAGCTCGGCCAGGGTGGTGTGCTCGAAGAGGACGGAGGGATCCAGCTCGCCGTCGACCACCTCCGCCACGCGTCGAGACACTTGGGCCAACATGATCGAATCCACGCCGTAGTCCTGGAAGTGGGTGTGATCGTCCAGAGACGCGGGATCGGCTCGTAACTCTTCGGCAAAAAGATCCTTCAACCAGCTCGGTACGCTCGTCGGTGAGCCGTCGGTGGCCGTTGAAGCTTCTTGCTTTTTGGACCGAGCAGGCACCGGCAAATCCCCGGCGGACCACATCAGCCGGTCGGGACGCCAGGTCGACGGATCGATGCGCGCCGGCAGGACCACCGGCCCCAAGCGGCGGCTCAGCACCTGATCGAGCAGGCCCAAGCCGTCGCGGTCGGTAAGGCCACGGAATCCGGCGGCACCATAGGCGGCACTGGTTTCTCCGCCCATGCCCGTTTCCGCCCACGCAGGCCATTGCACGGCGGTAATCGGCAGGCCGTATAAGCCGGCTTCCGCCACGTAGTCCATGAAGGCGTTGGCTGCCGCATACTCGGCGCAGCCCGCGCCCAGGGCCGGCACGGCGGCCGCCACGGAGGAGAAAAGGACACAGCAAACCAAGGGCTCGTCCCTCAGCTCGCGCAGCAGGGCGGTCAACCCGTCGACCTTCGGCGTCATCACCGCGCTCAGGGTGGACGCGGGTTTGCGGATCAGAGCGGGAAAATCCAAATCGCGAGCGCCGGCACAGTGGATCAGGCCGCCGATCGGCCCCGCCTCCATGCGCACCCGGCGAACGGCGCGACCGATCGCGAGCTCGTCCTCCAGGGGCATGGACAGCACGGTAACCTCCGCGTCGCCGACCTCGAGAGCATCCACGTTCTCGACCGGTCGGCGGCCGGTGAGCACCAAGCGCCTGACTCCGTAGTGCTCAACGAAGTGGCGGGCGCACAACAGCCCCAAACCGCGGGTACCCCCGGTAATCCACAGCACTCGATCGGCGGGGAATTGGAAGCCGTCCCCATCGAGTTCGCCGCTCACTTCCTCGAGCTGGGATCCGTAACGCCGTCCGGCGCGGTAGCAGACCTCCACCCGGCGATCGGCGGCGTGCCATTCGGCCACGATCCGATCGGCGCCGGCGGCTGCGTCCTCGGACGGGTCCAGATCCACATGACGGGAGCGCAAAGCCGTGTACTCGCTTGGCAACATGCGGTAGAGACCGGCTCGATCCGCTCCGGCCAAATCGATCGGGTCGTCGATGGGGTCTTTGGTGGAGGATTCGGGGCGGAAGGCTTCCAGGCCACGGGTGATGCCCAACAAGACTCGCTCTCGTCCGCGATCGACGTCGATCAGGCGTTGGAGGAATTGAATGCGCTCCAAAGTGTCGCCACCCGGCAAGTCGACGACCCCGGCGTAGTGGACCGCCGTGAGGTCGGCCTCGAGGCCGACGATTTCGGCCCGGTCCCATCGATCCGCCAGGGCCAGAGCCAGAGGCATGGACTTGTCGTCCGCCAACACCGCCACCCTTCCGGACGGTACTTCTGCGGGCGAGCGGTCGGCCTCGATCGGCGCCGCAGCCCAGCGCTTTTGTAGGAAGCGAGTATCTTTGTTGATCACAGGGTCGACGACATCAGGGCCGTCGGTCTCGATCTGTCCCTGCGGCTGAGGCCTGCGGATGCCGAAGCGTTCCCGGGCGAACGGATAACCGGGCAGCGAGATGCGTCGGGGACGGCTGCCCTCGTGGCCGTGGCTTCGCCAGTCCACAGCCTCGCCGCGCAGCCAGATGTCGAGCCGCTCGTCCGGTTCGAAGGTCTCCGGCGCCGTGCCTGCCGTGCCGTCGTCCAAATAGGCGCGAAGCCGCGCCCGAATGTCGTCGAGGGACCGGGCGGTGAATCCCAGGCGTGTGTCGAGCGCAGCCCGGCCTACCTGGAGGGTGTAGGCCAGGTCTTCGAGCCGCGGCTCTGAACCGTCTCGACGCGACTGCGCCGTGTCGAGGAAGGCGAGCAGCCTGGCTGCCGAGGCCCTGAGTCCCTCAGGGGTTTTGGCCGACAGCACGATCGGTTCCGGCCTGTCCCCTGGGACCCGTGTCGTCTGGACGGCGGGGTTCGGAACCGGCTCGTAGGACTCGAGAATGACGTGGGCATTGACCCCGCCGAAGCCGAAAGAACTCACCCCGGCTCGCACGGGCACACCGGGGGCGCTGTGCCACGCTTGATTTTCCCGCACCAAATAGAACGGGCTTCGTTCGAGGTTGATGTAGGGATTCACTTCCTCGGCGTGCAGGCTCTTCACCAGGGTCCGATGCTTCATTTGCAACAGGGTTTTGACCACGCCCGCAACGCCGGCGGCAAGCTCCAAATGCCCGATATTGGTCTTCACCGAGCCGATGCCGCACGAACCCGCCGGCGCGTCGGGCGCCAGGTCCTGGAAGGCGTTCTTCAGGGCCTCGATCTCAATCGGATCTCCGAGCTCAGTGCCTGTGCCGTGGGCTTCGATGTAGGTCACGGTGCGCGGTTCTACACCGGCGTTTTGCATCGCCTTTTTCAATACCGCAGCCTGCGCCTTGGGATTGGGCGCGGTGAGGGAGCTGGCCCGCCCGCCGTGGTTTTCTGCGCTGCCGACGATCAGGCCGTAGATGTGATCCCCGTCCCGCTCCGCGTCGCGCAAGGGTTTGAGGAAGAGCATGCCCACACCCTCGCCGCGCACATAACCGTCAGCGTGCTTGGAGAACGTCTTGCAGCGGCCGTCCTCACTCAGCATGCCGGCCTTGTCGAGGGCGATGTGGGTCTCGGGCGCGACGATGGTATTGATGCCGCCGACCACGGCTCGGCTGCAATCTCCGGAGCGGATGGCCCCCACGGCTCGGTGGACGGCGACCAGGGACGACGAGCAGGCGGTTTCTATCGGCTCGCTCGGTCCGTGCAGATCCAGGAAGTAGCTCATGCGGTTGGGCCCGATGGACGGGACGGTGCCCGTGGGCGTGTACATGTCGATGTCACCGCCGCGACCGGTAAACGGGCTGGTGCCGCTCGAGCCCGTGCCGATGAACAACGCGGTATCGCTGCCGGCGAGATCCTCCGGCGCGTAACCGGCGTCTTCGATCACATGCCAGACGGCTTCCATCAACAGTCGCTGCTGGGGATCCATGGACTCCGCCTCGCGCCGCGAGATACCGAAGAAAGCCGGATCAAAGCAAAGGGCTCCGTCGATGAAACCGCCCCATTTGATCCGCGTCTTGCCCGGCTCCCGGTGGGGATCGCCGTGGATGCTGCGCCAATCCCAACGGTCTGCCGGCACTTCCGAGATCAAGTCGTCGTTGGCCAACAGCCGCCGCCAGAAGGTGGGCACATCCTCGGCCCCGGGGAAACGTCCGCTGATGCCCACCACGGCGATCGGTTCCCGGCGCTGCCCCTCGCCGGCCCGCGAAATCTCGGACGTCTGTTCCGGGGCCGAGATGGCAGTGGACCTCGGATCAGGGATCGAATCCGAGGCCTGAACCGAGGCCGGCTCCAGGTTCACACGCCCGGCCAAGTGGCCCGCCAGGGCCCGCAGGGTGGTGTGCTCGTAGAAAACGGTGGGCATCAAATCCAGGCCGTAACGCTCGTTCAGTCGGTTGGCCAAGGTGGTGAAGCTGATCGAATCGAAACCGAATACGGGCAGCTCCGTATCGAGCTTGATTTTCTGCGGTCCGATTTTCTGCATCTCGGCGACCAAGCTCGTCAGCTCCCGATGGAGAGCTTCCGCGGCGGCCGAATTCGCTGGCGCTCGCTCGACCGTCACCCGCTGCGCCGCGCCGACGAACCCATCGTTGGCCACACCCACGGTCGTGTCCGGACGGCCGAGGCGCAGCAGACGGGACCGAACATGCTGCAAACGACCCGGAGCCACGATCACCTGCGGCTCGTTGTCAGCGAGCACACGCTCCAAGGCCCTCAGACCCTGGGCCGTGTCGAGGGATGTGATTCCCGTCGAGCGCTCCATCATGCGCGCGCTCTCAGCGGTCATTTTCATGCCGCCTTGGTCCCAAAGTGGCCAGTTGATCGAGCGCGTGCGTCCCCGGCACAGGCCCTGACCGACCAAGCGATGGCGATGGACGGCATAGTCGTCGAGGAAGGCGTTGGCCGCGGCGTAATCCGCCTGTCCCGGTCCGCCGATCGCGCCGGCCAGGGACGAGCAAAGGACGAAAAATGAGAGATCGTCGTCGCGGGTAGCACGATCCAGGGCCATGGCCCCCTGGACCTTGGGGGCCAGCACCCGCCGGGCTTCATCCATGGTTTTGTCGGCCAGGAAGCGGTCGTGAAGAACGCCCGCGCCATGCACGACACCCTTCAGGGGTCCGAAACGCCGACGGATCGTTGCCACCATGTGACGCACCGCGTCGTCGTCGGACACGTCGCACGGGAGATACTCGAACGGACCGTCGTAGGTCGGTGCTCGGCCGCACAGCACGACCTTCACCCCCGGCCTGGAACTGAAGTGGTGGGCGAAGATCTGACCCAACCCACCGCGTCCGCCGGTGATCAGGACGACACCGCCCTGCAAGTCGATCTGGGACCAGGACAAGGACCCTGGAGGCGTTGATCCGTCGAGCTCCCGCAAGCGTTTGACCTGCCGCTCGCCGTGGGTCGCATAACGGACCTCCACGGCTCCGTCCTCGGTGGTGAGTTCCGCGACCGGCACCGGCACGCCGGACCCGAAGGTGACGACCTTGCCGACGAAGGATCCATGCTCCAGGCACGCGGTGCGCATCATGCCTGAGATACCGAAGTATCGCGGGTCGTTCCACGGCACGATGACCACCAACGATCGCTTGTTTTTCACGCAGGTTTGGATCGTTTCCAGGACCTGGAGCAGGGGTTCCGACGGCGTCAGGGTTTCGCTCTCGAATCCCGGAAATTCGGGCACAGCTCCACCGTCCGGGGCGGCGGCGAGCACCAGAGGCGTCGGTTGCGGCTTGTGGCTGCTCGGTTGCACGTTGGGCCCGGCGACGTTGCTGGACACGACAGGGCTGGACACGACAGGTAAAGGCGCGGGCTCCCACACGGGCACGGCATAGACGACACCGAGCTGCCGTCCTGTCTCCGGCTCTGCGGCTTTCATCTCGTAGCCCTGGAAGACCACCGCCGCTCGACCTTGCTCGTCCGTCAAACGGATGTCGTAATACCGATCTCGATCCGTCGGCGAGACCACGACCCGGGCTCGACTCGGCAGCGAGCCTTGAAAGCGCAGGCATTTCAAGGCATAAGGAAAAAGGGTCGAGGTCTCGCCTTTGTGTCGGAGCCCGTGGAAGAGGTGAGCGACGATCAGCGCCCCGTCCAACAGACCCAGGCCGAGCTCGTCGGTTTTTTCCAGCTCCGCGAAGGCCTGGTCCACGCCGAAACGGAAAGCGCGCAGGGAACCCAAGAGCGCACCGTCGTCCTGGGGTGCGTAACCCTGTTGCTCAAAGAAAGAGGACACCTCCGGCGCGCTCAGCGTCGACGGGCAACGGTCTCGGACGGCGACGAGATCCAGGGCCCCCTCGTCCGACCCTTCGTCCGAGGCCAGATCGCATTCGAAGTGGGCGCCCGCGGACGTGGAGATTCCGATCCGCTCGCCGACCTCGATGGTGACGTCCACCGCCTGGTCGCGTACCGCCAGCGGACGGGACCACACGATCCGCTCGAGCCCGTGGAACGATCGCCCGGCCGTCCGTGCCGCGATTCGGGCCATTTCCAGGTAGACCGGTGCCGGCAGGATGCTCGTGCCGTTCACGCGATGCTCAGACAGGAAATATTCGTTACCGGTCAAGCGAGTGGTAAATCGCGCCGCGGCACCGTCGGTAAGCTGTTGCTGCACCAGAGGATGGACGACCGCGGGGGCTTGCACCGGCTCCACGGGCCGGGACGCCAGCCCTTGCAGTCGGACTCGCACTCGGCCCTCGACGTCGAAGAGATCGACATCGATCTTCTGCACGGTATCGGTCGGCGAGCATCCCGAGGACCGGCGCAACCATGCCCACAGCTCGTCGGGACATCGATCGAAGATCTCCATCGCGTCCAGGGCAAAGGGCGCGTAGATCCGGTGTCGATCGGCGAGACCGATGGACGCCTGCAACGCACCGTCCAATAGGCAGGGATGCACGACCCATGGGTTTTCCGTCCCGCCGGCTGCTGTGTCTGGTGTCGAAGCCGCCGCCGCGGGCAGAGCGATCTTGGCCACCACCTGCCGGGAATCGGCAAGCACTTCTTGCAGACTCCGGTGAGTCGGACCGTAGTCTTGTCCGCGAGCGCGGAAGTCGTCGTAGGAGAACGCACGCCGCCTAAGACCCGCGGTCAGCGCCGACCGATCGAGACGCGGGCACGACGCAAGGTCGGCGATCACGGCTCGACCTTCGAAACATCCAGGACCGACGTCGAAGGTCAACATCGATGGCGAGCCGGTCCCGGCTTCTGAGACCAGAATCGTCAGGTCCGACGCGGTCACCGGCTTGCGCCACACGATCCGTTCCAAGCGCACCCCCCGGGGGTCGGCGGCCGCGAGCGACACCGCGGCCCGCGCCATTTCCAAGCCGGCGGCCGCGGACAGCATGCCCGACCCGTGGACACGGTGGTGATCGAGAAAGAATTCAGAACCGTCGAAAGCGGACCGGAATCGCAGCCCATGCCGGTCCGAGCGATTTTCGTGGACCAATGGATGCAGCACGGACGCGGCTTGCCGGCTCACGCCGGCGGTCTGCGGGGGCTGGGTGCCGCGTCGCGGTTTGTCGGCACGCTCCACCCAATAGGACTCGTCCGCAAAGGGATAGGTGGGCAGGGGAATGCGGCCGTATCCACTGTCGAAGAGAGGCGTGAAATCTACCTTTTCGCCCCGTAAGAATGCCTGGCCCAAGGGATGTTGGACCGGAGGCTGGGCACCCGTGCTCAGCCAGTCCGCCAACGAGCCCCTTAAACCCTCCAGGCTTGCGGTCTCAAAGACCAGGCGATGATCCAGGTGTCGCCGACCGAGCAGCAGGGTGTGGCTCACGTTTCCGAGGTTTACGTTTCCGAGGTTTACGTTTCCGGGCACGTCGGAATGTCCCGGCGGGCCGCCGCCGCCGTTCACCCGGGCCGCCAGATGCTCTGCCTGGACACGCAGCTGCTCCGGGCTCTGAGCGGAAAGCGCCACCAGAAAAGGTCCCTTCGAGGCCGGCTCGGGCGGTGATGCCGACCATTCTTCGATCACGATGTGGGCGTTGGTGCCGCTGAAGCCGAAGGAGCTGATCGCCGCGCACCGGGGATGCTCGGGGCAGGACGGCCAAGACCTGGCCTCGGTATTGACGAAGAAAGCCGAGCTGTCGAAGTCGATGGCCGGATTACCACGCTCAAAATGCAGGGACGGCGGAATTTTTTCGTGGCGCAAGGAGAGCAGAATCTTGAGCACCCCAGCGATGCCGGCGGCGGTGGCCGCGTGACCGATATTGGTTTTCACCGAGCCGAGGGCACAGAAGCTCTTGCGGTCGGTGTGGTGTCGAAACGCTTTGGTCAGGGCGTTCCATTCGATCGGATCCCCGAGGCGGGTACCCGTGCCGTGGGCTTCCATCATGCCGATACGTTCGGGGTCGAGGCCGAAACGCTCGTAGACGTCGAGCTCCAGCCGCTCCTGGGACAGGGCGCTGGGTGCGGTCAGGCCGTTGGTGTGGCCGTCCTGGTTGATGCCGCTGCCGCGGATCACGCCGAGGATCGTGTCGCCGTCCGCCACGGCGTCTTGCAGACGCTTGAGCACGATGGCTCCCACGCCCTCGCCGGGCACGAAGCCGTCGGCCCGAGCATCGAAGGCATGGCACGCGCCGGTGGGCGACAGCATGCCGGCCTGATTGGCGGCGAGATAGAAGTCGGAGGTAGCCTGGATGAACACACCACCCGCCAAAGCCATGTGGGCATCGCCCGTGCGCAGAGCCTGGCAGGCCATGTGGATGGCCACCAACGAGCTGGAGCAAGCAGTGTCCAGGGCCACCGCCGGTCCCTGGAGGTCGAGAAAATAGGCGATACGCGCCGGTGTCACGGCACCGGTATTGCCCCAAAAGGCTTGGGCCGGGGGCACGTCGTCGAAGAGGTCCGGGTAGTTGCCGCGATCACAGCCCACATAGACTCCGCACCTTTGGCGACGGACCGAGCTGCCGGCGTAACCGGCGTCTTCCAGGGCTCTCCAAGCTTCCTCCAAGAAGAGCCGCTGCTGGGGATCCATGTAGGTCGCTTCCACCCCGGAGATGTTGAAGAAATGGGGATCGAAGCGATCGATGCGGTCCAAAAAGCTACCGTATCGACAGGCGCCGTCCGGCAGGTGGGAGAGATCCCAGCGATCGGCCTCGCGCACCAGATTGCGGCCGTTCACCAAATGTTGCCAAAACGCGTCCAGGTTTTCAGATTGGGCGAAACGTCCGCTCATGCCGACCACGGCGATCGGCTCCAGCTCCGGATTTGCCGCCGACGGTAAGGCTGTTGTCGGCGAAATGCTTGCTGTGGCCGAAACGACCGGCACCTGGGGCACGTGGACCACCACTTTGCCGATATTGGCCCGCTGCTCCAGGCAGCGATAGGCTGCGCGCAGGTCGTCGAAGGGGAAGATCCGATGGATCGTGGGACGAATCGTCCCCGCCTCGGCCAAGCGCACCATCTCCGCTCGCAACCTTTGCAGACGTGCCGGATTGCCTTGGTGCAACTTGCCCATGTCGAGGGCGAAGAAGGATTGGTTGTCGTCCAGCACCGACAGATCCACCGACCGGGCCGACTTGAGCGCGGTCATGGCGATTTCCACGTAACGTCCGCCCGGCGCCAGGCATCTCAAACCCTTGGCCAGGGCGTCCCCGGGCAGGGTGTTGATCACCACGTCGACACCGACCCCGTTGGTGAGGCGCATCACCTCTTCTTCAAAGTCGGACATTTCGTAGTTGATGAGCGACCGGACGCCGCGCTCGGCCAAATAATCGAGCTTGTGTCGGGAGCCGGCCGTGGCGATCACCTCGGCGCCTGCGTGTTGGGCCAGCTGCACGGCGATCAGGCCGGTGCCACCGGCCGCGGTCTGGATCAGGACGCGCTCACCGGGCTGGGGATCCGCCTTTTTGAACGCGTCGATCATGGTGACCGCCACTGCGGGCAGTGCGCAGGCCTGTTCGAAGCTCAGCCCTTCGGGTTTGGGCAGCACGTCGGACTCGGGGCAGGTCACCCCGGAAGCGTGGCACCCGGCCGACATGCAGATCACCGCGTCGCCGACGGCCACGGATCGCACCCCTTCGCCCACCGCCGTGACCACACCGCTCATCTCGACCCCGGGGGTGAACGGATAGGGCGGCATATTCGGATAGAGACCTTTGACGCACAGCAGGTCGGCGAAATTGAGCGAAAACGCCCGCGCGGAAATCTGCACCTCGCCGGAGCCCGGGGCCGTGGGCTCGGCCGCTTCGAGGCGCAGATCGTCAATGACACCCGGTCCTTGGATGCGGGCGCGTCGGAAGCCGGCCGTTGAAGCCGGGGAAAACGGGAGCACCGGCGAGGACGACCCCGGCGACCCGAACGATTTTGTGACGGGCTCGTCGGATCCCGCGGCGACGGTCGCCGGATCGATCGGGGTCGCCGAATCGATCGGGGTCGCCGAATCGATCGGGGTCGTCCGCTCGTCGTCCACGTCGTGCTCTTCGACCAGATGCTGGGCCAAGGTATCGATGGTCGGGTAGTCGAACATGGCCGTGGTGGGCAGTGCGGCTCCGCTGGCCTCGTTGATGCGTTGGGTCAGCTGCACGGCGATGATCGAGTCCACCCCGTATTCGGAGAAGCTGCGTTCGTCCGACAGGTCCTCGGGATCGAGCTTCAGGGCCTCGGCGACACAGGCGCGGACCACGGCTTGGATACGTCCACCTCCAGCGACGACCGGTCGCGGTGTCGATGGACGAGCAGGGGCCGCGACTCGGGTTGCCTTGGGCTTCGGACGCCGGACCCGACCGTCGCTTTGTGCGGCGATGATCTGCTGCCCCAGTCGGTGGGACGGCAGAGCCGGCCAGCACGGATCGAAGCCCTCTTGCTTCAGCACCCGTTGCCAGGACTCGGTGGACAAACCCGGGCTTCCTTGCATGCGCAGAGCAGGATCGTCGAAACGCCACCACCCCTCCAACAACCCGAAGGTCAGGTGCAGGCACAGGGGATTGACCAACATCTCGTTCAGCACCAGGACGCCGCCGCCGCGCAGAGTCGCCTTCACATGGCGCAGGGTTTCGCGCATATTGCGGGTGGCGTGCAGCACGTTGGTGGCGAGCGCGACATCGAAAGTGTTTTCGGGCATCTCCTGGTCGGCCGGAGGGCGCTCGACATCGAAGATGCGGGTGGTGACGTACGGATAGTCGGGCGCGTAACGCTCTTGGGCATGCATCAAAAACGCTTGCGAAATGTCGGTGTAGACATATTCGCGGATCGCGTGGCGGAAAGGCTCCAGCCGGGGTAAAAGGCGGGTGGTGGTACCGCCGGTGCCGGCGCCGATTTCGATCAGTCGGAAGGTGGCGGACGGATCCTGTTGCAAACGCCGGTCCAGGAAGGCGGTCACCGCGTCGGCGACGAAATCGTTGAATAGATCGGCGACTGCGTTGCCCTTGTAGATATTTTCCACCCGATCCATGGACGAATCGGGAAAAATCACGTCGGTGGCGGGTTTGACGCCGGAAAGGATGTCCGGCAAGGCGCCCATGCAGGCGTCTACCAGGTCCACTAAAGCCTTTTGGTTCGGGTCCGCGGACCAGGCGCCTTTGGCGTCGTCCCACGCTTGCCGGGCCTGAGCGAGATCGAAAGGCTCGTCGAAGCCTTCCAGGAGACGCAGGGACTCCTCGTGCCATCGGACGTAGAGCGACGGTAGGCGGGCGGTGTCGAGCTGCTGAAGCGTGCCGGCGAGCAACTTCAGGAGATAGCCGTTCATGGCTTCGCCTTGGAAAAATCCCACATCCGTGAGCGGTGCCACCCGCTTCGCCACGTCCGGCAGGCCGGATTCGAGCACGTCCATGGAGGACGACGGGGCGGGGTCGTAATGAACCAAGGTTTCGCCCGATCCCATTTGATCCAAGACCCGCGTGCCCAGGGTTTTGATGAATCCGAGCTGGGGAACCGGTGCCCGCAACAAGGTCGCCAGGGCCTGCATGCCGTCTTCGGGCTCGATCGAGCCGATCCCGGCCTGTGCCATTCGTTCTCGAATCGCGGGATCGGACACCACGCCCACCCGCCCCCAATAGGACCAGTTGACGATTTTGACCGCGCACGACGAAGTGCGGGCCAGTCGGCGGGCGTAGGAGTCCTTGAAGGTGCAACCGGCCGCGTAGTTGCTCTGCCCCGGTGCCTTTTCGAACGCGGTCATGGACGAGAAGAAGAGCATGAAGTCCAGGGACCGACCCTCGTCGAAGGCCTCGACCAAACGCAGGCTCACATCCAGCTTGGCCCGCAGCGCCGACCGGAATCGATCTTCGTCCATGTTGGCCAGACCCCGGTCCGCCAACACGATGGCGGAATGGACGACGCCGTCGATACGGCCGAAACGCTGCTGAATTTCCGCTTTGGCCCGCCCTAAGTCACGGCGGTCCGAGGCGTCCGCGCGAATGTAGACGGGCGGAGCACCGAGCTCGGCGAGGCCATCGATGGCGGTCTGAATGTCCTGGTTCAAGGCTCGGCGGCCGATCCACACGATGCGCGCGTCGACCGTTTCGATCAAATGTCGGCTCCAGGCCTCACCGATGCCTCCCGCGCCTCCGATGACCACATAAACGCCTTGTTCGCGGTAGGGCTCGGCGGATTTCACGGGCGTCGCCAGGTGGGTGGGCACCACCGTTTGTCGATACCATTCACCGCGACGCCACAACCGAGCGTCCCCCTGGGCATCGGCGGCTTGGACGAAGAGTTCGTCCCACGGCCAAGGCTCATTCGCCGGCAGGTCCAGCAGCCGGACCTGCCACTGGGGATATTCTTTGGCCAAGGATCCGATCAGCCCGTGGATCGCGGCGTGGGCGGGATAGTGCTCTTCGTCGTGAGCCGCCACGGTTTGAGTCGAGAGCACGGTCAGTCCGAAGGCTCGGGTGCCGAAACCGGCGGCGAGCAATGTCTTGATCGCCCGGAACAGAGGCCAGATGCCTTCCTCCTGGGCCTCGATGATGCCGTCCGCGTCCATGGCCCGGCTGTGGGGCACGATCCAAATCAAATGATCCGCCGCCGTGGGATCGTCGACCAGGTTCGGATAGCGTTCCCGCACCTGCCGACGCTGCTCTTCGTCGCCACCCACCAAGCACACGCGATGTTGCGGCGTGGGCAGCACGGACGAGTTCTCGGCCGCCGGCAGAGCGTCCCAAACAGGGCTCAAATAGGTGCAAACTTGCTCGTCGACGGTCTCTTCTTCCTCCAAGACCCTTTCTTCCTCCAAGACCCTTTCTTTCTCCAAGACCTTCTCCAAGACCCTAGTGGCGAAGCGCCGCAGACGAACCCTCGGCTCGCCGGTGCCGTCAAAGAGATCCACATCCATCTTCTGCACCGCATCGTCCGCCGTGCAGCCCGGCGATCGGCGCAGCCAGGCCCACATCTCCCGGGTACAGGATCCACGCACCTCGAGGGTGTCGAGAGCAAAAGGCACCGAAGACTTGGCCAGCAGCTCGTTGTCGGAGCCGAGGATGAATCCCACGGATCCCTGCAGCGCCCCGTCCATGAGGCAGGGATGCAGCACGAACGGACCGACATCGCCGCCCAGCTGCTCGGGTAGAGTGAGCTTCACCAACACCTGATCCGCGCCCACCACTACGGACTCGATGGCTCGAAATCCAGGACCGTATTGCAGGCCCATGCGCTCGAAAGCCGCGCCGCAGGTTTGTGGATCGAAGGTCCGGCCAACGAGGGCGGCGCGCAGGGTGGCTAAGTCCGCCGTCGGCTCGTCCAGGGTGCCGAGCTCGATCTGCCCCCGGCTGTGGACGACCCCTTGGGCTCCTGAACTCACTTCGTATCGGTCGTCGTCGACCCGCAGCCACACGTCGACTTCTCCGTTTTCGGCCACCAAAGGTCTGGACCAGGAAACCTGCTTGAGCAGCAAACCCTCGGCACGACCCACCGCCGCCCGCGCCATTTCCAGGTAAGCGACGCCGGGCAACATCTTGCGCCCTTGCACCACGTGGTCGGCGAGGAAGAATTCTCGGCCGGTCCATCGGGCATGGAAGCGACCGGGCTCCACTTCGCGATGCAGCAGTGGATGAAGCTGTGGATGCATGACCGGCTCGACACCCTCTTGCGGACCCTTCACCTCGACGACCTGCGGCCAAAATACTTTGCGCGCGAAGGGGTAACCCGGGAGCGGGATCCGCGCCGGCAAGGGGTCGTCGAAGAGCGTGTCGGTCGCCGGCGTATATCCCTGGCAATAGAGTTCCGCGACCTCGTCTAAGGCCTCGCGGGTATTTGAGCCGCTCAGCTCTCGGAGCCGGCCGAGCACGTCCGCGTCCGGCTTGAAGCGATCGGGCACCGTGCCCTGGTGGGCCCCTTTCTTAAGCGCTTCGATCGCTCCGTCCAAGTCCCGTGCCACCACCGCGCGGCGTCGACGGAAATGGTGTCGCCCGGCGAGCAGAGTGTGGGCGACGGCGCCGACACCGTGCTTGCGCACCTCGGGTGTCTCCAGGGCAGCGATCAGCTCGCGGACCCGCTCGTCGAGGGCCTGGTCGGTCTTGGCGGAAAGAGGCAGCAGCCGCCAAGTCGAGCTGTGCTCGGCTTCGATCTCGCCGGCAGGCAAGCTCTCCACCACCATATGGACATTGGTGCCGCTCATGCCGAAAGCGCTGACCGCACCCAAACGCGGGTTGCTGTCGGCGGCACCAGAGCCGGCGTCTTCGGGCCACGGTCGTGACTTCTTGTTGACGTAAAACGGGCTACGGTGCCAATGGATGAAGTCGCTTTCCTCACTGCAATGGAGGCTGGCGGGAATCACGCCGTGGCGAAGCGACTGCACCAAGGCGACGAGGCTGACCAAACCCGAGGCGGCAAACGTGTGGCCGAAGTTGGTCTTGGTCGAGGTCAGGGCGCAGCCGGCCGTCTTATCGGTAAACGCCCGGAAGGCGTCCACCAGCGCGTTGATCTCCACTGGATCCCCGAGCCGGGTGCCCGTGCCGTGGGTGACGATGTGGCCGATTCGCTCCGGATCGATGGCGAAGCGCTCGTAGACCAGCTTCAGCAGCTCGGTCTGGGCAACGCCGTCCGGGGCGGTCATGCCGTTGGTGCGACCGTCGTAGTTGACGGCACTGCCGCGGATCACCGCCCGTACGGGATCACCGTCCACCAGCGCCCGAGAAAGGGGTTTGAGCACCACCACGGCGACGGCTTCACCCGGCACCATGCCGTCGGCCTTCTTGTCGAAGGTGTGGCACCGCCCGACCGGCGACAACATGCCGGCCTCGGTCATGCCGATATAAGGCTCGGGCGTCAGCATCAGGTTCACACCGGCAGCCAGGGCGATGTCACATTCGCCGATTCGCAGGCTGGTGCAGGCTTGGTGCGCGGCCACCAGCGACGAAGAGCAGGCGGTGTTGATCGCCAGGGTGGGACCCTTGAGGTCCAAGAAGTAGGCCAACCGCGCGGCCAGGATGCCGTCGTGGCTGGACGTCAGGGTACGACGGCCGGCGATCTTGTGATACTCCCCTTCCTCCGCACCCACGAACATACCCACTCGATGGGACGCCAGGTGCTCGGGACCCAGGCCGGCGTCCTCCAGGGCGTGCCACGACTCCTGCAACAACAATCGTTGGCGGGGGTCCATGGTCTCCGCTTCGAGCGGCGAGATCTCGAAGAAAAGCGAATCGAATTCCGCCGCCCCGGGCAAGGTGCCGCACCATTTCGAGGTGATGCGATCCGGGTAGACCGTCCGCCAATCGAAACGCTCGGGGGAGATTTCGTCCACCGCGCAGCGACCCTCGGCGAGGATCGACCACATCTCGTCCACCGACCGGGCTTGGGGGAAACGTCCGCCCATGCCGATCACGGCGATGGGCTCGTCGAGGCCCGTCGCGCTCGACCTTGCAGCGCTCGACCTTGTGTCCCGGACCCTGAGCTGAGAATTCGGCCGCTGGGAAGGGGAGGGCACAGGATCGGGAGAGCCCGTGGCGCGGGAGCCGGATTGGTAAAACGAGACGACGGCGTCCCGGTGACGGTCGAGGAAGTAACGTCCGAGCTTGGTGAGCGTGCCGTGGCCGAAGAATACGGACGGGGAGATCTCGAAGCGGAAAAACTCCGAGAGCAAGCGGGCATAGTCCGTCAGCTTGACCGAGTCGAAACCGAGCTCGATCAACGGCCGCTGCTCGTCCAGGAATTGCTCGTCCACCTCCAGAAGCCGACCCATGACGGCGCGCAGATCGGCGGCGACCCGATCCTCCAACGTGGCATCGGTGGGTCCATGGTCGGCCACCACCTCAGAGGAGCGCTCGATTCGATCGGACCACCAATAACGTGCTTTGGCAAAAGAATGCCCCGGGAGCCGCTGCCGCGCGGGCTGTGCTCGGCGACCCTCGGCTTCCGCGGCCTCTTCCAAGATCAAGTGGACGTTGCTGCCGCCCGCGCCGAAAGAATGCAGGCCCGCGAGCCTCGGTCCGTTGGCATCGGGCCAGGGCTCGGTTTCAGTGGCTGGACGGCACGGTCGGTGGTCGCCCTCGAGTTCTGGATGGAGCTCGGAAAAATGCTGAATCTTATGAATCTTGCCGGTCTCGAAGCTGCGCAGCACCTTCAACAACGCGCCCAGGGCAGAGGTCGCGTTCATGTGTCCGGCCATGGGTTTTAGGGTGCTGATACGGCATTGGCCGGGCTCGACGCCGAGGGTGGTCAGGGCCCGATTGCACGCTTCCCACTCGGCAATGTCCGCCACCGGCGTGCCCATGCCCTGAGCCTCGATGTAGGTGATGCGTCGCGGATCCACTCCGGCGTCCCGATAGCAGGTGCGGATGAGCTCGGCATGGACCTCCGTTTGCGGAGCCGACATGGACAAGCCGCCCTTGCCGTTGAAGCTGACCGCGGAATGGGTGATCGCGCCGTAAACCGGGTCGCCGTCCGCCTGGGCTTGGGACAACGGCTTGAGCAGCAATGCCACGATTCCCTCCGACCGCAGAGATCCACGGGCGTCTTTGCCGAAGGAATGAACGATCGGCGACGGGCTCAACTGGCCCGATTTTGACAATCGCAGCAGAAGGTCCGGCGTCAGAATCAGATTGGCGGCAGCGACCACCGCTTGGTCGATCTCGCCATGGCGCAGGCCTGCCATCGCGCGGTGGACAGCCACCGCCCCGCCGGAGCACATGGTGTCCACGGTTTCGCTGGGACCTCGGAAATCGAAACGATAGGAAATCTGGTTGGCCAACAGACTCGTGGAGTGATCGTCGCCGGGCTGCAGACCGTGGGCGGTGAGCAGCTGGGCGTATTGATTCTCCTCTCCGGCCACGAAGACGCCGGTGCGGCTGCCCTGGAGCGTCCGAGGCTCGAGCCCCGCGTCCAAAAGACAGTCGTAGACCGCCATGAGCAACAGCCGCTGCCGTGGATCCATGAGCCGGGCGTCCGCCGGCGCGATATGAAAAAGCAGGGGATCGAAACCCGCCGGGTCGGGCACGAAGCCGCCCCATTTGCCGCACAGCCGGTCGGGACCGTCGCCCTCGGCTCGGTAGAGGGACGTCCAGTCGAAACGGCTCCGCGGAATCTCCTCGATCAAGGATTCATCGCGATCCAAGGCCGTCCAGAAATCCCGCACCGTGGCGCAGCGAGGCAGCAAACCCGCGCAACCGATCACCGCAATGGGATCGGCGCTGCTTTTAGCCGGCGCCACGCCCACAGCATTGCGCAATGCTTCCTGGAGACGCTTTCGTTTGTCGGCAGTGTTCATGTCGAGGCGTAGCTCTTGGTCAGCTCGTTTAGGTATGGCAAGGATTCCATCACCAGGTCGTAATCAACACCGAAATCCACCAGGCAGGCGATCTCATTGACCCCCGCACGGATCGCATCGTCGATCATTTTCCGTCCGTCTTCCACCGAGCCGAAAACGGCGCCGGTCTTGAAGTACCGCTGATAGGCGTAGTCCAGCATCTTGGATTTCTCAGCCTCACCCAGGGCGGCTGCGTCCCGAGATCCGCCGTCCGTCGCTGCTTTGACATGGGCATTCATGGAGCTTTTGATGTAGCTCTTGAAGGGCTCTTCCACGGCTTTTTCCACCGTCTGCCGGTCTCGATGGACCATGGTGTGGAGCATCAGCGAAACGATGCCCGAATCGGGATCGTGGCCCGCTTCTTCTCGCGCCTCGCGATAGAGCGAAATCTTTTTCGATAAGGCTTCGAGGTTGATGCCGTAGAGCATGGTGAATACGTTGTAGCCCATCCGGCCTGCATAGGCGAAGGCCTCCTCGTTCGAGGTCACCAGCAGCCACACGTTGAGTTCTTTTTGAATAGGCCGGGGATAGACGGTCACCGGCACCTCTTCACCGCCGGAACCGCGAAAGGACAAGGTCTCGCCCCGCCACAGCTTTTTGACGATTTCAATCCGCTCGCGACAAACCTCTCGGCGGATGTCGAAATTCTCCGGCGCGTAAATGAAGTCCGCCTTATTCCATCCGGAGCCGAAACCGAGATCGATTCGGCCGTTCGATAAAACATCATTCATCGCCCACCATTCGACCACCTCGGCCGGATGATGGAGCGGCAGCGACACACCCGCGGTGCGGAATCGCACCCTTTTGGTTTGCGGGATCAATGATGCCGCCATGATCGCCGAATTGGCGTAGAGCGAGCCGAATTCGTGGAAATGTCGCTCCGGAATATAAACCGCGTTGAATCCCTCGCGGTCGGCGAACAACACGATGTCGCGCATGAAAGCGTATTTTTCCGCGTCGCTCAGATCCTTGCGCACATCGGAAAAAAAGAGAAAGCTGAAATCCACGGAAGCGGATTTCGGCTCGGATGGGGCGGGCTCGATCCCCAAAAGCTGCTCTACGGACTGACTCATAACGCTCCCGTGGGCGATTCATTTTCGAGACGTTGGATCAGGGCATCCACCGAGGGGTAATCGATAAGCCACTCGGGCTTTAAGACACGGTCGAGTCGTTTTTCCAAACGGGTGGCAAAGACCATGGCGGAAACGGAATCCATGCCGCAATTCTGGAAGGTTTCGTGGTCGTCGACTTGTTTCAGCTTCAGAACGTCCGCGAGGGTCTCGCGCACCAGCTGCCGGAGGTCGCCGGGGCCGACTTTTTCGGTCCGTCCGTGACCGTTGCCCTGACCGTTGCCCTGACCGTGACCATTGCCGTTGCCGTGACCGTTACCGTTGCCGTTGGTCGGATTGCTCGGCGCGGAGTGGTCGAAAACCAGGCGATACATTCGCTCGACGAGCTCTGGCGGTAGGGACTCCATATCGTCTTGGGTGACGACCTTGGACAGCTCCTGGATCGAAACCGCTTCGTCCAGCCTTTCCCAGGCCGTCAAACGGTCCTCGAGCGCGGGGTGCGGATCCACCGGCGGGCCGGGCGACGGGTCTTCGACCGGCAGTCCCAACCGCTCGCGCACACGATCGGCTTGCCGGACGGAAAACACGCCCAGCACCGGCTCGTCGCCCCGACACGCGGCTTCCATCACGGGAAACGCGGTCGCCATGGTGTTGAAGGCAAATCCGTCCGCCTGGATCTTTTCCAGCCGGTCCCGGTCCGCCGAGGCGTGGATCGGATCGGACGTCCAAGGACCCCAGCACAGCGAGCGGCTGACGCCGGAACGTTGCCCGCGCCGTCGCAGCTGGTCTCGCCGACGGACAAAAGCGTTTTGGAAGGCACAGGCGTAGCTGTGGCAGGACGATCCGCGGATGCCGAAGGCACCGATAGAGGAGTAGAGCACAAAGAAATCGAGCGGATCCTCGGCGGTCACGCGGTCGAGGTAAACCGTGCCGTCCACCTTGGTCCGAATATCGCTTTCGAAGACTTCCAAGGGTTTCGTGGCGATGAGCCCCGCACCGTAAGACGTGGCCAGGTGGATGACCCCATGGAGCTCGCCCAAGTCTCGACGGATTTCGGGCAGGATCTGTCGCAGTGCGTGTTCGTCGGTGATGTCCACAGAGTAGTAGACGACGGTGCCACCGAGCTGTTCGATGTCCGCGATTCGGCGCCTCTTTACTTCGTCCAGGGGCCCGCGTGAGAGAATGGCCAGCTTCGCTTGGAACCGTCCGGCGAGCTCTCGACACAGATGCTCACCGATCAAACCGAGTCCGCCGGCGATCAAATAGGAGCCGCGGTTGCGGAACGGTGACAGGCCATCCAAGTCGAGTTCGGCCTCCAGCCGACAGCGCCGGTGTCGCCCGTCGCCGTCGTAGCGCAGGTGTCGGACGGGTGCGGTCTGGAAGAGGCTACCCGGGTCGGGCGTCCAGGCTGTCCCGTCGTCCGCCAGCCATTCTTGCAGCAGGCGTTGCGCAGCAGTGGCACTGCTGTCTCCGGGATCGTGCTCGACCAGGGTCCAAAGGTGCCGTCCGTTCTCCATCATGGCCGCGCCGGCGAACCCGGCGAGGGCTTGCCTGTAGACCTGACCAGCTTCGTCGTCGGCGGAATAAATCAGGAAGAAGCGAATCGGCGATTCCCAGGCCGAACGCATGAGTTCGCGGGTGGTTTCGAAGACCGTGGCCGGGTCGGCGTTGTCGATCAACACGACGTTCGGCACAGGTCTTGAGGAGCCGGGTCTTGAGGCATCATCGACTGATACGTCCAACGGCTCGGGCAGGTCGGCTGCTCGTTGCAGCCCGTCGATGATGCCCCGCAACGCTTCGGTGCCCTCGGCGGAGCCGATCAATCGCACACGGTGCCCCGCCTGGCGCCGCAGCCGATCGCTCCAATCCAAACCTCCGGGCAGCGGCTCGGGCAGCCAAGATTCCCGCAGATAGAGCCTTGACTCGCCCTCGTGGACATCGGGAGTCGGCCAATACCGCTCGCGTTCGAAGGGGTAGGTCGGCAGGCCGATGCGCTGCGGCTGCTCGGATCGATAGAGCTTGCGCCAGTCCAGGGGCACGCCCCGGAGCCAGCTCGTCCCTAGACGGTCGAAGTCTCGCGCTTGCATGAAGCGGTCGATAGACGGATCTGCGGCGGCGGCCAACCGTTTTTCCTTCGACTCCATCACGCGTCCGCGAAGAAGGTGCGTTTCGTCACCACGCAGAAATGCTGCCAGGCGGCGCTCCAGCTCATCGAGGGAGCTGGCGACGAAAGCCAAACGCTCCTGCATGGCTTCGCGGCCGATTTGGAGGGTGAAGGCCAGGTCACGGAGGGTGCGAGCGTCGGCGTGCTCTCGGAAGCTCGGCGCAGCGATGTGTTGTTTGAGCCGACTCGCCACCGCTCGCAATCGATCCTCGTTGCGGGCCGAGAGCAAGATGAGCTGAGGGCCTTTGAGTTCCGCGTCGAGCTCACCGTCGAGTTCTCCCGCCGACTCGACAGCCGGCCTCGGCCAGTCCACGGCTTCCAACACTGCGTGGGCGTTTGTTCCACCGGCACCGAAGGACGACAATCCCGCGAAACGTGGGCCTGTCCATTCCGCGGGCTGCCGTTGAACCACGAACGGGGTTTTTTCGAAGTCGATGTTCGGATTCAAGTCGCGGGCATGCAAGCTGGGCGCGAGCCGGCCGTGTTTCATCTGCAAGACGATTTTGGTCAGTCCCGCGATGCCGGCGGCGGCTTCCAGGTGGCCCAAATTGGATTTGGCCGAGCCCACGGCGCAGAAGCCGGTGTCGTCGGTATGGTGGCGAAACGCCCGGGTCAGGCCGTTGATCTCAATTGGATCCCCGAGCTCGGTGCCTGTGCCGTGGGCCTCGATATAACTCACAGAGCGGGCGTCGATGCCGGCCTTGTCCAAGGTTTCTCGGATGAGTTCCGCTTGGGCCACGGGATTGGGCACCGTATAACCCTGGGTCTTGCCGCCGTGGCTCACCGCCGTGGCACGGATCACCGCGTGGACGCGATCCCCGTCGGTGATCGCCCGCGACAGGCGTTTGAGCAAGACCACGCCGACCCCTTCTCCGGGCACATAACCGTTGCCGCCCACCCCGAAGCTCTTGCACCGACCGTCCCGCGACAGCATGCGGGCCGAGCACAGCCCGACGTAGGTGGACGGGTGCAGATAGAGGTTCACGCCACCGGCCAAAGCAAGCTCGCAGGCCCCGTGGCGGATGTGCTCGCAAGCCTCGTGGATCGCCACCAGGGAGGACGAGCACATGGTGTCGATGGGCAGGCTGGGTCCCTTGACGTTCAAGAAATATGAGACTCGGTTGGCGGCCGAGCTGAACGAGGTGTGGGGCCGCACGGCGTCATCTAAGCCGCGCCATTCCGGACCATAAAGGTTAAAACCGGTTTGAGTGATGCCGGCAAAGACGCCCACCCTGCGATCGTAGGTTTGAGCCAGCATCTCACGGGTGTGGCCGGCATCCTCCAGGGCTTCCCAGGCGCATTGCAAGAAGAGTCGCTCCTGGGGATCGATATTCATCGCCTCCTTGGGCGAGATATTAAAAAAGAGCGGATCGAAGTCCGCGAATCCGTCGAGGAAACCACCCCATTTGGAATAGCTCCTGCCCGTGGCGACCGCCTCGTCCGGATCCGGGTGGTAGAACCCTTCCAGAGCCCAGCGGCTGGGCGGCACTTCGGTGACGCAATCACGACCGTCCCGCAGATTGGCCCAGAATTCGTCGAGGTTTCGAGCCTGGGGATAGGCGCCGCTCAATCCGATGACGGCAATAGGATCCTGGTCGGCATGGGTCTCCGGCGCCTTGCGGTTTTCGACGACCCGTTGGTTTTGGGTCCGCGGTCCTTTGCCTTGTTTTTTAAAGACCTGCTGCTCGCCCGGTTCTTCGCTTTCGGCTTCCCGCGGAGACTCTGCGGACGGCAGCTCTCCAACGAAATGGTCGAGGTGGTCGAAGTGGTCTTCGAAGTGGTCTTCGAAGTAACCCGCCAGCTCGGCCAGGGTTTGGTATTCGTAAAACAAGGTTTTGGACAGCCCGCCGAAAGCCCCTTCCAAGCGTTCGTTGAGAGCGGAAATCCTCAGGGAGTCGATGCCGTAGGCTTCGAACGACTCATGGGCATCGATATCCTCCGCCTCCAAGCCGAGGGTCTCCGCCAGCAGGGTCTTCAGCCACATCAGCGTGGATCCGTTGCCCGCCCGCCGGCCGGGGCGGCTGGTCGCAGATCGGTCGAGCGCGGATCGGTCCGGTGCCGACGGGCCGGCGGACGAGTCAGAGAAGTCCAGACCGTCGAGCCGGCGTTGGATCCGGTGCCCGTCCCCGGCCGCCACCAACACTTGGGTCTCACCGGACGCCCAGGCTTGCCGGAACGCGCGCAGACCGTCCGCGGTTTGCAACGGCCGCATCCCGTCTTGGCGTTCGATGCGCTCCACGGCCGCTCGATCCGGCCGTATGCCCCCTTCAGCCCACAGCCCCCAATTCACCGACAAGGTCCGCCCGTGCCGCTCGCCGGCGTCCACCCTTCGGTTACGACCGTGTGCAAAGGCATCCAGGAAGGCGTTGGCTGTCGCGTAGTCCGCTTGGCCGGGATAACCCACCGCGCCGACCACCGACGAGAAGAGGACGAAGAAATCAAGCTCGTGGCGCGCCGTGGCTTCGTCCAGGTGCAGGGTTCCGGCCACCTTGGGGGCCAGCACCCGGCGTAGATCCTGCTCGGATTTATGGAGCAGGAAGCCGTCTCGGGTGATGCCCGCGGCATGCAGCACGCCGTCCAATCGACCCGCCTCCCGCTCGATGAAGGTGATCAGGCGAGCCACGTCTTCGTACCGGGTGACGTCCGTCTGGCGGTAAAGCAGGCGGGCGCCCAGCGCCTTCAGTCGGTCCGCGCCGTCAAATCGAGCAGAGCGGCCGGCGGCCACGATCACGGCATCGCGGGTGTCGCGGGCCACGGCCTCGGCAAAGAGCCCGCCCAGCGCTCCAGTGCCACCGGTGATGAGGTAAACGCCGGCGTCCTTCCAGGGCGGTGGAGCCGTGTCCGACGTGGATGCGATCGGTTGCCAACCGACCGCGAACCCGCCGCCGGCGCAGCGAACGTGGACATGCTCCGGCCGTTGTCGATGGTGCTCGGCGAGCCGTAGGGCCTGGTCGTCGGACAGGCCGGGAGCGACCTCGATCAGCTGCGCCTGGATCCTCGGATCCTCCCGCCGGATCGTACGCAGCATGCCGGAAAGCGCGCTCAGCCCGGAATGATGAAGAACAGAACTGGCTTCGGTCGCCGTAGATGCAGGTGGAGACGGTGCCGCAGCAGAAGGCTGGTGAAGTTTCCCGGTTAGGGAAGGGGGCTCGTAGCTCGCCGGCACCAGGATTTGGAAACCCGTCGGCCGGTCGGGACGGGATTGCACGACCTGCTGAAGCCGCTCCATGACCTGGGCCGCGAGATCCGGAAAACCGTGGTCGAAACCCTTGTTGCCGACGGCCAGCGGCGTGCCGAACGAAAGATCCAGCCCGATGTGCAGGATTTCTTGGACGTCGGATCCGAGGTGAGATTCCCCACTCGACGGCGACGGAGGCATCTCGGTCCAAACGGGACGGCCGATCCAAGGTCCTGGACGTTGTGGATCCTGAGAACCGGCATCCTGAGAACCGGCATCGTGAGGATCGGCATCCTGAGAACCGGCATCCTGAGGATCGGTCCAATGATAACGCCGACCGGCGAACGGATAGGTCGGCAGATGTGCCCGGCGCGGGGCGGCGCCACGGACCAACCGCTGCCAATCGACGCGTCCACCTTCCAGCCATTGGGCCAGCAATGTCTGCGGGTCGTCCGCCGTAACGGTCGGACCGGTTTGGGCACGTACGGGGCGGATCGAAGGTAATTTCTCGATCACCTCATCCAAGGACTCGGCCAGGAAACCCGCGCGATAGACCATGGGCGCACGGCCCACTTGCAGGGTGTAGGCCAGGTCATGGAGGGCGAGCGCGGGCGTGGCGGTAACGAAGTCCGCCAGACGCTGGGCCAGGGCAACCAAACGGTCCTCAGTTTTCGCGGAAAGCACGATCACCTCGGGTCCGGTCGCCGGCACCGGAACCCGAGGAGGCGCGTCGTAGGATCTCAAAACCACGTGCGCGTTGGTGCCCCCGATGCCGAAGGAGCTGACCGCAGCATGACGTGCCTGACCGTTGTTGTTCCACGGTTCCAGGGCACGATTGATATAGAACGGGCCGCGATCCCACGGAATATCGGGGTGGGGCGTGTCGCAGTGGATCTGCGGAGTGATCTGCCGGTGGTGCAGGCTCAGGACGGCCTTGATGAAGCCGGTGATGCCCGCGGCGGTATTCAAATGCCCGACGTTGGCTTTCACCGCCCCCAGGGCACAATAACCGGTACGGTCGGTGCCGCCGCCGTAGGCTTCGGCCAGCGCGGCGTACTCCAAGGGGTCTCCCAGCCGGGTGCCGGTGGCGTGGGCTTCCACCAACCCGACCTGGTCTGCCGACACTCCCGCATCGTCGAGGGCGGCGGCGATGACCTCGGTCTGTCCGCGGAAACCGGGAGCGGTGAAGTCCCGTTTTTCCCGCCCGTCGTTGTTCACCGCGCTGCCTTTGATCACCGCGTAGACGGCGTCACCATCTCGCTCCGCGTCTTCCAGACGTTTGAGCACCACCATGCCCACCCCTTCACCGAAGACGGTGCCGGCGGCCTGATCCGAGAACGGGCGACAGTGGCCGTCCGGGCTGAACACCAGATCCTTGTGCGGACGATAGCCCTCGACGCTGGGCTCGGTGATCGCCACACCACCCACCAAGCCGAGGTCGCATTCTCCGGCGCGCAGAGCCTTGGCGCATAGGTGTACCGCCACCAGCGAGCTGGAGCAGGCGGTTTGCACGGTGTAGGCGGGGCCACTGAAGTTGAATTTGTAGGCCAGTCGGGTGGCCAAATAATCTTTGTCGTTGCCCAGCATGGCCTTGAATTTGCTCGCCGTATCGCCGCTGGAGAGGGCGTGAAGACCATAGGTATTCATGAACTGCGACACGTAGATGCCCGCGTTGACGGCCTCGGATCCGGGCGGATAACCCGCATCCTCCAGGGCCCGCCAACCTTCCTCGAGCATCAGCCGCTGCTGGGGATCGAGGGTCACCGCCTCGCTCGGCGACATGGAGAAGAACAGGGGGTCGAAACGGTGAGCGTCCTTCAGGCGCGGCTTGGCCGGCACGTAATCGGGATGGCGAAACTCCTGCTCGGGCACCCCCGCGGCGCGCAGGGCGTGTTCGTCGAAGACCTCCACACATTCCCGTCCCGCGCGCAGGTGGTCCCAGAATTCGGCGATCGACTCGGCCATGGGAAAACGTCCGGACATGCCGATCACGGCGATGTCGGCCCTCACTTTTCCTTTTCGAATACCGGGAGAGGGGGAGCCCGCAGATGCGGATGGCCTGTCCTCTCGACGATGCCCGGTGGCGGCCGGTTGAGGGACGGTGAGGTTTACGCCGTCGGTGCCGTCGGTGACGTCGGTGCCGTGTTCAGGTTCGCTGGATCTTTTCTCCGGCCCTCTCTCCCCGAGGAGAGGGCTAGGATGAGGGGGATGCTCGGCGAATCGCGCCGCGGCGGCGGCGTGCCGGGACAAGAGGTAATCGCGGAACCCGCCGATGGACGACACCCGCAAGAGTTCGTCGGTGGTGAGTTCGGGGAAGTCCGGTTTCAGCTTGCGGGCGATGCTCATCATCATGATCGAGTCGACGCCGTATTCCTGAAAATCGACCGTGTCGTCGATCTCTGCGGGCGGGATCTTGAGCGCGCCCGACGCGAGTCGCTTGAGGTGGTCCAGCAGCCCCTCCCCGGCTGCCGCGGCGATCTCGCCCTCTACCCGTTGGTACTCGAAGTGGCTCGGGTCGAAAGCGAAGATCTCCCGCATTTCGGCAAATTTGCCCGGGAATAAGGCCACGTTTTCGCCGGCCGCATCCTGGTAGAACGACGAGCAACCGCTGTAGAAGGGGCCGTTCTGATTCTCCCGCACGATGAACTCACGGAAAGATCGCACTCGCTCCGCGCGTACCTCGCAGGCCGCGGCCCCTCGCTCCCGAACATGCTCGATTTGGCGCACGAGCTGCTCGCACATGAATTCGTAAATAGCGGTGATCGAGGTGGCGTTGGTGCCGGTGTTGGGTCCTGGTCCGAGGAAAAGATTGGGGAAATTCCGCACGTAGGCCAGGAAGCTCTCGGGGTAGCCGTCACCATAATGATCGGTCAGGGACAGGCCGCCTCGGCCGTAGATCGGGCAGCGGGGACGGAAATTGTTCAGGTCGTAACCGGTGCAAAGCAGGACGATGTCGAATTCCCGATGCTCGGCTCCCGAGCGGATGCCGGTGGCAGTGATCTCGAGTTCGCCACCGGGAACCACCTCGACGTTTTCGGCTCGCACGACCTCGTGGTAGGTGTCCGAGATCAAGGGACGGTTGCAGCCCGGGGAGTAGTCCGGCACCAAGCCCTGCTGCTCGCACCAGGCGTAATAGGCCTCGTGGCTATCGGTATAGTTCCGGTTGAAGAACGACCGCACCTCGTTGCCGGGTTGGAACGGATTCAATCGAACGGGATCGCTCAGGGCGTCGTAAAAGCGATCGGCGTTGTTCA
Organism: uncultured bacterium; assembly: GCA_965366625.1. Classification (GTDB taxonomy): domain Bacteria; phylum Acidobacteriota; class Thermoanaerobaculia; order Multivoradales; family J023; genus JAUIJL01. The sequence continues at coordinate 36,325 of CBDUGP010000017.1, read as the reverse complement.
GATATTCGTCCCGTGCCGCCAGCCACAGCTCGTAGTCCCGATCCAGCTCGTGTTCCGTTTCGCGGTTGTAACGCGCCCGGGGATAAACGAATTTTGGCGAGCGGCCGTAGATCACCAACCGATCGACTTCCGGCTGTAGAGCTTCCACCATCTGGAGCTGGGTGGCACCGTTACCGATCACCGCCACCCGTTTACCGCGCACCTCTGGATTGCGCTCGGCGTAGTCCAAAGCGTGGAGAAGGGGACCGCCGAACGAGTTCAGCCCGGGCAGGTCGGGAATGTTGGGATAGAGCCCCAGGCCGCCCATGGCGGCACAGAAATAATTCGCCCGGAACTCGGTGCCGTCGGCGGTTTGGACGGTCCACTGGCGACCGTGATCGTCGAACGCCGCTGACGTCACTTCGGTCTCGAGGCGTAGGTGTTGCCTCAATCCCAGCTCGTCCACACACTCGTCGAGGTAGCGCAGAATGTCCGGCTGCTTGGCCCAGACCGGTCCACGATAGTGCCGAAACGAGTAGGCGTAGGCGATCATGGGAATATCGCAACCACACCCCGGCCAGTTGTTTTTGTACCAAACGCCGCCGACGCTCTCTTCCCGCTCGAGCAGGACAAAATCGATGCCGGCTTGCTTGAGGTGGTGGGCAAAGCAGATGCCGAAGAGGCCGGCGCCGGCCACGACCACCGTGAAGCGCTCGGGTCCGTTGTTGGTCGGGCTCTTGCGGATCTCTTTTGCCGCAGGCTTCTGGGCTCTGATTTCCTGGGCCGTGATTTCCTGAGGCGTGATTTCTCGAGCCGGAACGTGCTCGGAAAAGACCTCTTCGCTAGGAGAGGTCGACGGCGCCGGCTCGGCAACCCAATAACGTTTCAAATCGAACGGATAGGTGGGCAGGGAGACCCGTCGACCGGACGACACGGGCTCCACGTCCCGCAGAAGCTCTTTCGCCGGTCCTCGGTGCAAATGCTCGGCGTCCGGACCTTGGTCCAAGAAACGCGCCAGCTCTTGCCGCAAATGCAGCGAGGACGTGGCCGTGAAGCGCAGCCCATGCTCCATGGCCTTGCGTCCCACCCGCAGGGTATAGGCCACGTCTGCCAGGGGCAGGTCTGGGCGCCGTTCGAGATGCTTGAGCAGATTGCTCGTCACCGCCCGCAGACGTTCTTCCGTCTTGGCGGAAAGCACAATGGTCTGCTTCCCGGCGGCCGCCGGCAGCGAGCCGACGGACGGAGACAAGGAAGGAGACACGGCCGGAGGGACGTATTCTTCGATCGCCACGTGGGCGTTGACGCCGCCGAAGCCGAAAGAGCTGACCCCGGCCCGTCGCGGCTGCCCGCTCAGGCGCTCCCAAGGTCGATTCTCCAGGGCCGGAAGGAAGGGGCTGCCCTCAAAGGTGATGTAGGGGTTGATCTGATCGCAATGAAGGTTCTTGACCAAGGTGCGATGCTTAAGTTGCAGGAGGACCTTGATCACTCCGGCCACTCCGGCCGCCAGCTCCAGGTGGCCGATGTTGGTCTTGACCGCCCCGAGGACGCAGTGTCCTTCGAGGTCAGCAGCCGCGGAACTTTGAACCCCATACTCTTCCAGAAGAGCGGCATAGGCCTTCTTCAGACCATTGATCTCGATCGGATCCCCGAGGGGCGTACCCGTGCCGTGGGTTTCTATCGCGCCGAGGGTGCGTGGATCGATGCCGGCTTGGGCCAGTCGAATGACTTCCGCCTGGGCGTTCGGGCTCGGCGCAGTCAGGGAGTTGGTGCGTCCACCATGATTTTCCGCCGAGCCTCGAATCACGCCATAGATGTGATCGCCGTCGGCTTGCGCGTCGCACAGGGGCTTGAGCATGAGGATGCCGACGCCCTCACCGCGGACGTAGCCGTTCGCCTGGGCGGAGAAGGTCTTGCAACGTCCGTCTCGGCACAGCATACCCGCTTTGTTGAAGCTGATGTGGAAGCTCGGATGCACCAGGGCATTGACACCGCCGACCACGGCCGCAGCGCAGCGTCCGGAACGAATCGCTTCCACTCCGCGATGGATCGCCACCAGAGAAGAGGAGCAAGCGGTTTCGATCGGCTCGCTGGGCCCGTGCCAATTCATCAAGAAGCTGATCCGGTTCGGACCCACCGAAGGCACCATGCCGGTGGCTGTGAATCCTTCGATAGGCACGCCGGAGCGGGCGATCAAATGATCGTAGCCGCTGCTGCTCGTGCCGACGAAAATGCCGGTCGTACTGCCCGATAGGCTTTCGGGCGAATATCCCGCATCCTCTAGCGCCTGCCACACATGCATCATCAACAGACGCTGGTGGGGATCCATGAGCTCCGCTTCTTTGGGCGATAGGCCGAAGAAGCGAGCGTCGAAATCGCCCACGCCGGCCATGAATCCACCCCATTTGACGTTGGTTTTGTCGACTTCGAGGTCGGGATCGCCATAGAGGGCTCGCCAATCCCAACGGTCCGGGGGCACCTCGGAGATGCAATCCATGCCTTGGACCAACACATTCCAGAACCCGTCCAGGTCGTCGGCCATGGGGAAGCGGCCGCTCATGCCGATCACCGCCACACCGTCCACATCGCGCGAGGGCTCAGGCATCGGCACGTCGCGCGAGGGCTCAGGCATCGGCACATCGCGCGAGGGCTCAGGCAACTGGGAGAACTCCCGTTCCGGTTGGGCTGCGGCTGGGAGCTCCGGTTCCGATGCAGGCTCGTCGACGAACGCATCGGGTCGACTTTCAATCAAGTGCTGAGCAAAAGCTGCGATGGTGGGGAACTCGAAGAAAACGGGCGGCGTCAAGCTCAAGCCGTATTTCTCGTTCAATCGGTGGGCGAGTTCGGTCAGGCTGATGGAGTCGAAACCGAATTCGTTGAGCTCGGTGTCGGCATCGAGCCACTCCAGATCGAATTTGAGCAAGTCGGCGACTTCTTGCAGCAAGGCCGATTGCACTCTCTCGACAAAATCTGCCGCCGCGGGTCCCGACGCCACGAGCTGCTCCGTCTCGGTGCTTCCTTGCTGTGCCGTCGGGCTTGCCGACGACGAGCTTGCCGACGACGGGCGAGCCGGCGATTCGGAGAGCGCCGCGCGCAAACCGTCCGCATCGCCGGCCAGCACCAAGACCCGGGACCGACCCGAGTTCATCGCCCGATAAAAAGCGCGCAGGCCCGCGTCGGCGGTCAGGGGCGTCATACCGTATCGGCTCTTCATCCAGGAGCGTGTGGCGGCGTCCACCTGCATGCCGCCGGCCTGCCACAAGGGCCAGGCAATAGACGTGATGCGCCCGTTGGACTGCTCGGCAAATGCGTCCATGAAGGCGTTGGCCGTGGCGTAATCCGCTTGGCCGGGATTGCCCAGGGCCGCGGACGCCGAGGAGAAGAGCACGAAGAAGTCCAGGGGTTTGTGTCGCAGGGCCCGTTCCAGATTCCGCGCGCCCGCTACTTTGGGGGCCAACACCGCCCGCAAAGTGTCTGCGGATTTCTCCACCAACCGTTCGTCCCGCCGCACGCCGGCCAGGTGCAACACGCCGTCGATGCGGCCGTGGACCTCTTCCACGGTGCGCACCAATCGCTCGACATCGTGGCGGCGGGAAAGATCCGCACGCACGAATTCCATGGTGGCGCCAGGGATCACAGCCGGAGCTGAGGTTGAAGCACGGCTGGTAAGGACGATCACGGCCCGCTCGACCCGGGCGGCGATTTCCTCGGCGAAGATGCGCCCTAATCCTCCCGTGCCGCCGGTAATGAGATAAACGCCCCCGTTTTTCCAGGGATAGGAACTCTCGTCGCCGGAGGACAGCTCTTCCCAGGTGGAGACTCGGCCACGATCGTCCACAAACCGGCCGCGGAACGCCGTGTGCTCCTGCTCGGCAGTTTTGAGCATGGGCGCCAATCCGGCCATGAGCGGGTCTGCGGATGCCACGCGCAAGAAGACCTCGCCTTCCTTTTTGGCGGCGATCAGCTCTCGGATCGTTTCGAGGGTTTCTACGGCCGCGTCTTCAAAGGCGTCGTCCTCGGTAAAACACAGCTCGTGGACCGTGCGCCCAGGGTCGACGATCTGCGGCACCTCCATGGGTCGGGGCACGAAGAGCAGGGTCCTGTTTTTGCCCTCCGTGTTCTTTCCAGCCATGCTTTTCTCTCGTAGGGACAAACCGCGAAAACGAACCCGGATCGAGCCGTCTTCCGCGCATACGGTCACGTCCTCACCGTGGACCCACGCCCACATCTTTTCTTCGCAAGGACCGTAAATCTCCAAGGCTTCGAGGGCGAAAGGCAGGCTCGGCTGAGGATCGGGCCAAGCCAGGCCGAGGGTCGCCTGCAGGGCGGCGTCCGCCACGGCGGGATGCAAGACGAAAGATCTCAGGGTGTGGCGCACCGAGATCGGCAGACTCAGCTCCGCCAGGACCTCGCCGACGCCGTCTCCGGGATGACCGTCCCCAAGGTGAAGGCGCTGGATGCCACGGTGCGCGGCACCGTAGGTCAAGCCCATCTTGCGGAATGCCTCATACACGGCCTCGGAATCGATCGACCGTCGGGCCAAGCGTCGACGCAGGTGCGCGAGGTCGAGGGCAACGGGCGCCGGCGACGAATCTGTCTCGGCCACCCCGTGACTGCCGTCGCCCACCTCAAAGGCAAACCGGCCCTCGCCTTCGGCCCGCACGGTAATGCTCACCGTTTGCGGCCCGTGCTCCACGACCACCGGTTTGGCCCAAACCGCTCGGCGGAGGCGCACCCCGGAGCGCCGGCTCTCGGGTAGGACTTGCTCGACCGCTGCTCGCGCCAGCTCCAGGTAGGCGACGGCCGGCAGCATGGGCTTGCCCGCCACCACGTGGTCAGCGAGGAAGAATTCTTCTCCCGTCAGCGTATGGCTGAATTCCACCCGATCACCGACGGAGCGTACGAGCTTCGGTCGTAGATCCACCGGAGCGCCGACCCACGTGTCCACGGCCCCCGCGGACACGGCCCCCGCGGACACGGCCCACGTGTCCACGGCCCCCGCGGACACGGCCCCCGCGGACACGGCCGTCCCGGGTGATGGGTTCGGCTGCCAATAGGACTCCCGGGCAAAGGGGTAGCCGGGCAGTCCGTGGATTCGCCGACCCGGCTCGGGAACAGCGTCCGGCGTTTGCTCCACGGATTCGTCCGCAGCAAAGGCTTCCAGGACATCGATCGCCTCTCTGCGATCTCGCACGGAGATCGTCAGCCGCTGCTTCATCCTGTCTCGGCCGACGAAAAGGGTGTGGGCCACATCCCGAAGATCCACGTCTTCCGACGTCTTCAGGTAGTCGGCGAGATGGCCGGCCGCTTCCTTCAGTCGCTCTGTCTTCTTAGCCGACAAGGTGAGCACGAACGGGCCTGCCGAATCGCCGGCAGCGGTCGATCGCTCCACACCTTCCGCGACCACGTGAGCGTTGACACCGCTGAAGCCGAAGGAGCTGACGGCCGCCAGGCGTGGAGCCTCGGCCCAAGGCTTCGCTTCCAGGCTTAGGTAGAACGGCGAGTCATGAAGATCGATGTGTGGATTCGTCCGCTGAACGTGCAGGGTGGGCGGCAGCGTGCGATGGTGCAGGGCCAATAGAATCTTTATGAATCCGGCGATGCCCGACGCGGTGAGAGAGTGGCCGATATTGCTCTTGATCGATCCCAGTGCGCAGTGGCCGCGCCGGTCTGTGAGTTCGGAGAACGAGGCCTTTAACCCTTCCACCTCGATCGGGTCACCGAGCACCGTACCTGTGCCGTGGGCTTCCACCAGGCCGATGGTGCCCGGATCGATGTGGAATTTCCGATAAACCTCTTTTTCAAGGGTCGCTTGGGCGTCTCCATTGGGAGCCGTGATGCCGTTGGTGCGTCCGTCTTGGTTGACGCCCCAGCCGCGGATCACACCGTAGACTGCATCCCCGTCCCGCCGCGCGTCCGCCAAACGCTTCAGGAAGACCACCCCTACACCTTCCGCGGGAACGAAGCCGTTGGCCCGCTCGTCGAAGGTGAAGCAACGGCCGTCGGGAGAGAGCATTCCGGCCTTGGTGGTCATGAGATGCATGGACGGCCCGGCCAGCACACAAACCCCGCCGGCCAGAGCCGTGTCGCAGGCGCCGGTCCGCAGGTGGTCGCAGGCCGTGGAGAGGGCTGCGAGCGAGGCGGAACAGGCGGTGTCGATAGCCAAACAAGGACCGCGCAGATCCAGCATGTAGGCGATGCGCGAGGCTAAAATAGACGAGGCGTTGCCCATGAACCCATAGGCGTTCAGTAGGTCTTCCGGAACGTCGCGGCCGTAGTCCCCGGGAGCGCAGCCCACATACACCCCACAACGGCTTCCGGCCAGGGAAGACGGCGCGTAACCGGCGTCCTCGATACTGTGGTGGCAGGTTTGCAGGAAGAGCCGTTGCTGAGGGTCCATCCACTCCGCTTCCGCCGGCGACAAGCTGAAGAAGGTGGGGTCGAACTCGTCCGCCCCGGGAACCACGCCCATCCACTTGGAGCTCGTCTTTCCGGGCTTTCGCGGGTCGGCATCGTAGTACGCCTCCACCGGCCAGCGGGAGGCCGGCACCTCGGAGATGCAGTCCCGGCCCTGGACCAGGTTTTGCCACAGCTCGATGAGCGACCGGGCCATGGGAAAACGACCGGCCATGCCGATGACCGCGATACCGGTCCGCTCGGAGGGTATCTCTTCTCGACGGGCGGCAGGCTCGGAGGTCGAGGACTGATCTTCGGTCAGCAGACCCACCGATGGACGGCCGGCGATGGACGCTCCGGCGATGGACGCTCCGGCGCGCACTGGGTCCTTATTGTCTGTGGGGACTTGTGCCCCTTGAGAAACGATGAAATCGGCGAGCTTTCGTAGCGTTGGATAGCTGTACACCCGCATGGCGGCGATCGACAGGCCGAAGCGTTGGTTGATGTTGCGCACCCAGGTCACGCCGGTCACCGAATCGAGACCCAGGTCGGTGAACGGCTCGTCGTCGTCCAAGGCGCTCGCGTCGACGTGCAGCTCCGCCGCCAGCAGCTCGCGCACAAGATCCAATACGCCGGCACCGTCCGCGGTCTGCGTGTCGGTGGACGGCTGCGGGGGAGCTTCTACCTTGGCCGCAATTTCCCCCTGAGAGGCCACAAAGTCCGCGAGCTTGCGCAGGCTCGGATAGCTGTAGACCTGGGTGGCGGAGATCGATAGGCCGAAGCCTTGGTTGATGTTGCGCATCCAGGTGACGCCGGTCACCGAATCGAGACCCAGGTCGGTGAACGGCTCGTTTTCGTCCAAAGCGCTCGCGTCGACGTGCAGCTCCGCTGCCAGCAGCCGGCGAAGGATGTCGAGGACAGAGCCATCGGCGGGGTGCTCGTCCGAGGTCTCCTTTGCAGGCACGTCTTCGAGCGGCTCTTCGCGGTATTGATGCCGGATCTTGTGGAGCACTTCGTCGCTGCCCACGAAGCTTTGCTCGTGCATGGCCAGCTCCAGAGCGGTGGCGGGCTTCAGCCGACAGCGCAGGAAGGTCATGCGCTCCTGCTTTTCCCTCACCAGCTCCTTCCGTGGACGTCGGGCCCAGTCATGCGCCATGTCCAGGGCGTGGGACGCCACCTGGGCACGGGGCAGCACAGTCGCTTTCAGGCCTCGCTCTTTCAGGTCCAGGCCGGTGTACTGCTCGGCCGCAAACAGGATTTCCCAACCGAACTCGTGGCCGAAACGGTGGGGAAAGACCAAAGTCGAGCCGGCGCCCGGAGTAAAGCCGTAAGCCATATAAGGGCACCGATAGAAGCTTTCCTCGGCGTAAATCGCTTCATCGCAGAACACCCCCATGGCCCAGCCCGCGCCCATGGCGTGACCCTGCATGGCGGCGATCACTGGAATGTCGCAGGTCAAAGCGACGGCATAGACGGGCTCGTCGGTAAATCGCTTGCGGCCGGCTTGGATCGCCAGCAAATCGTCTTTGGTGCCGCCGGTAGCGAAATAGGCGCCGGCGCCGGTGAGCACCACCACCTTATATTCCGGATTGCCGCGCACATGATCGAAAACCGCGGTCAATTCGCGAACCAAACCCTCGGTGAAGGCGTTTTTGGCCGACGGATCCGCCAGGATTATTTCGACAACGCCGCCCTCTGAGCGCACCCGCACATGCTCGAGACTCCGGGGCAGGGGAGTGCGTTGCGGGTAGCCGGCCGGAACGAGTTCGGGGCCGGGCTCCAGACCCTCCATGGCTTTCCGATGCCGCTCCAGCTGCTCCACGGGGGTCTGCGAGCCCGCCGTCGACGCAGGGCGCTCCGGCGACTTTTGGTTGAAGCTCGTCAACGGTCGTAACGTCCGCTTGACCGGTCCGACATCCGTGATCGCGACCGTTTTGGTCGGCATGGGGGCAGGCACGGCCAGTCGGATCGGTCCGGCTGCCCGCGTGGGCGTCGGGCTTCCGGAAGCTGGGCCCGCAGCCACCGGCGCAGACTCCACGTCGGACCCGGGCGCCGCTACCGCGCGCGTCTCGAACCAATAGGGTACGCGGGCAAAAGGGTAGGTGGGCAGCTCGACCCGTCGTGCCCGAGCGTCCGGTGAAATCACCGGCCCGGCGAACTCGGCTCCGGACACCCAGAGGGCAGCGACCGTGTCGAGATCCCGCTCTCGGATCGCCTGCTCGAACACCTTGCGGGCCGCCTTGCCGTCGATGATCGAGCCGTCGGCGCCCGCTCGACCATGGTGGTAGGAGCCTTCGGCGCCGTCGATAAAGGCGTTCAGCTCAGCCCGCAGGGTTTCGATGTCCGCAGCTTCGAGAGCCACCCGTTGGCGCAAGGGCCGACGGCCGACCTGCAGGGTGTAGGCAACGGAAGGCAGGTGGTGGTGATCCTGCAGGTGATCGCGCAGGCGCCGGGCGCTCTCCCGTAGCCGATCCTCGTCACGGGCAGAGAGCACGATCAACGACGGCTCGGCGTCCCCTGTCGCCTTTCCTGTCACGTTTTCTGTCGGGAGCGGATCTTCTACGTATTCCTCCAACACCACATGGGCATTGGCGCCACCGAAGCCGAAGGAGCTGACCCCGGCTCGGCGCAGGGGGGCGTCCCACTGGCGCAGGTCGTCCAGAAGATAAAACGGGCTGTCGTCCAACTTCAGCTTGGGATTGGGACGTTTAAGGGCGGCCAGGGGCGGCAGCTGTTTGTGGCGCAAGCATAAAAGCGTCTTGATCACCCCAGCGATGCCGGCGGCACCTTCCAGATGGCCGATATTCGACTTCACTGCTCCGATGCCGCAATAGGGCGCGTCGGGCGCGGATCGACCGACCTCGCGGAAGAGCCGGCTGAAAGCGCGACGTAACCCGTTGATCTCGATCGGATCGCCGAGCGGGGTACCCGTGCCGTGGGCCTCGATATAGGTCACGCTTTCTGGATCGATGCTCGCGCTGCGAAAGACGTCGGCGATCAGGCGGGATTGGGCGAAGGCGCTCGGCGAGGTCAGTGATCGGGCCCGACCGCCGTGGTTGACTCGACATTCCTTGATCACACCGAGAATCCGGTCGCCGTCGGCCCTGGCCCGGGACAATTTCTTGAGCAGCACCAGTCCGGCGCCTTCGCCGCGGATATAGCCGTCGGCGGCGGCATCAAAGGCGCGGCAGCCGCCGGTGGGGGAAAGCATACCGAGCTGGCTCAAGGTGACGAAGCGATCCGGGGAAAACATCAAGCTTACCCCGCCGGCCAGAGCCGAGTGGCAGACTCCGGAACGAATCGCGGTCACCGCGTGGTCGAGAGCGACGAGGGAGCTGGAGCAGGCGGTATCGACCGCTAGGCTGGGACCGTGAAAATCGAAGAATTGGGAGATGCGGTTGGGCACGAGCGCGTTCGCGGTGCCGGTCAAATAATAACCTTCGAGCGCCGCGATGGAGCGGTCCATCAGCTCCTTATAATCGTAGTTGCAGATACCGATAAAAACCCCGGTGCGGCTCTTGGCGAGGCCGAGGGGATCGTAGCCGGCATCTTCCAGGCACGCCCAGGTAAGCTCGAGCAGGATCCGTTGCTGGGGATCCATCCACTGTGCTTCCCGTGGGGTGATCTTGAACAAAGCGGGGTCAAAGCGGTCGGCCCCTTCGATGAAACCGGCCCATTTGCAATTGGTCGTGCCGGCCTCTTTTTCCGGATTACCCCAGCGCACCCGCCAATCCCACCGCTCGGGCGGAATTTGTCGCAGGCTGCAAGTGCCCGCGGCCAGGTTGCGCCATAAAGCTTCCGGATCGGGGGCATCGGGAAAACGGCAGGCCATGCCGACCACGGCGATGTCTCGATCCGCGTTGGGTGTAGGAGCGTCAAGCTCTTCCACGACACTCACGAGAAGTACTCCTTCAGTTTTTCTGCTTCCAAGGGAGCCACATGTCCTCGTATTCGGATCCCCTGGCTCGCCAAACAAGATGTTCTGGTCAAAACCGTCGCCCCATAGAGCAGATTGCGTGCGACCTCGACCACCCGCCGATTCTCGGGCGGCTCCAGATGGGAATCCCGCACCCATTCGTTGAAGGCGCCCATAGAGGGCCCACACCACACTTGATAGTCGACCCGACGAGCCGAATCACCGGTCCGAGCCCACACCGAAGAAAGGCCCAAATACCACCGAAAAACCAAAGCCATTCGATGCCGCGCATCGCTCTCCGCGCGCTCGATCTGAGCCGGATCGCGCTCGGCGAAATAATCTCGGGTGGATTTCCAGACCTCACTTATATTTGCGCGAAACAGCGTCTTTTCCATCCACTCAATTCGGTCGGCCGGAATGTTTTCGAGGCTCGATGCCGAGCGATACAGCTCGAGCAGCTTGCGGGCGCGCATGGCGAATAGGGTTCCCCGCTTCAAGACCTGCACCTCACCGCCGATTTCGAAAAGGTCGGCGGCAGGAGCCATGGTCATGTCCGCAGGCCCGGCTTCGGCGAGCATTCGACGGACTTCCCACGAGGTTCCGGCCTCGACGCAAGACTGGTTGATCGATCCCGTGAGCACGTAAGCGGCGCCCAGGGCGAAGGCCGCCGCCACCGACGACGGAGTGGCGATACCGCCGGCCAGGCCGACTCGCAAAGGGGTCGGGTAGCGATAGCTTTGGTTCTTCCTGTCGGCGAGGGCGAGCATGGCCGGAAGCAGGGTCAGGGCGGGCTGCCTGTCCGTGTGGCCGCCCGAGTCGGCTTCGGCGGTGAGATCCTCAGCCATGGGGATCCGAGCCGCCCATCGAGCTTGTTGCTCGGTGATGTCGCCGGAGCCCACGAGCTCGGCGAGCATGTCGTCCGGCGGTGGGGAAAAGAATTTGGTCGCTACCTCGAGCCGCGACACTTTGGCGACGATCCGGTTGGGGGCCACGATGTTGCCGTCGGCATCCTGATGAATACCGTGGACGCGGTAGCGGACCAGGGGAAGGGTGAGGTCGAGAAAGGCCGAAGCCGACACCAAACGAATGCCACGGCGCAGGTAGAGGTCGGCGGTGGCCGATTCGAGGGCAGGCTCGCCGGGACTGTGAATCAGGTTAAAGCCGAAAGGCACATCTTTGAGAGACTTTAGCCGGTCGATCGCGTTTTCGATGCGATCCAAACCGAGCCCCGCTGCGCCGAAGAAACCGAGCATTCCGGCCCTGCCCATGGCCTCCACCAGGTCCGCCGAGCCGATGCCGTTGGCCATGGCTCCGGCGACGTAGGCGTAGCGCAGACCGTGGGCGGAACGAAAGGCGGGGTCGCCCAAGTCTTGGGGAGCCAAAGGACCGACGTAGGCCACTAACGGTAGGGCGTCGTCGGGAACGTCTTGCCCCGGCCGATGCCACGTACCGTCCTCCACCAGGACGTGTGTCTTCCCGGAGTAACCCACGAGCACCGGCAACCGAGGATCGAAAATCGCGCGGGCAAGTTTTTTCTCGTCCACGAACAGTGGCAAGGGGCCCCCCGGGCTCCACCAGCCCAGGGCGGTATTCCTCAAGCTCATATCGTCATCGAACCTCGCAACATGGGTCGACTCGAGCACAATTCAGGGAAAGGTGCCACAGCCTAGCATGAGTCATTGCGCCGCTTCGCCCCAGCTCAGTAGTCTTACGTCAGGAAAAATCAGGACCGGCGGAAAATTTCGAGAACGACCTGGACAGGCTTGGTGCGGTGCGTTCCCGCTAAGTATGCGGTAAGCTTGGGTCATGACGAAAGATGAAATTTTTAGCATTATAAGGTCGAGATTACAGGATATTTTGCCTGATATTGATCCGGATCAGATCATGCCCGAGGAAAGCATGAGAGATTTGGGAGCAGACTCCGTGGAACGCGCCGACGTCATCATTGAGACCATGGAAGAGCTGGAGCTGAAGATTCCGCTGAACGAGCTCGGTGGTTTGAAGAACCTGCAAGAGTTGGTGGACTTTCTTCACGCGCGCATCGAGGCGGAGAGGGCCTGAGCGTGCCCAGCCCTCGGGTCGTGGTGACGGGCATGGGTGTGCTCACTGCCCTAGGAGACGGCGTCCCTGCCTTCACCGAGCAACTTCGACAAGGAAGCTGCGGAATCCGCAGCGACGACGAGCTGACGTTGGCGGCGCGGATCCCGGACGTCGGCTTTGCCGACCGCTTGGCGGCCCTGAACCTTCCCCCTTCGATGGCGAAGCGCGCGGCGAGATCGGCGAGCCGTGCCACCCGGACTGTGCAATGGACTCTGCTGGCCGCCCTGGAAGCGTGGCGTGAGGCGCAGCCGGACTATGCTGCCGAAGACTTCCATCTCGTGGTCGCCGGCCACAACTTCGGTCTCGGCAACCAATTTCGAACCGCCGAGACCTTTCGCAAACATCCGGAATATGTGCCCGCCCGTTATGCGATTCAATTTTTGGATACGGACCATATCGGGGTTTTGAGTGAGGTGCTGGGGATTCGCGGCGAGGGTTTTACCGTCGGCGGCGCCTCGGCGAGCGGAAATATGGCTTTGTTGCAAGCGCTTCACCGTCTACGTTCCGGGCAGTGGAAAGCTTGCATGGTGGCCGCGCCGCCGGTGGACCTGTCGCCGGTCGAAGCACAAGCCCTGCGCCACACCGGTGCCATCGCCGGTAATCGTTATGCCGACACCCCTGAACGAGCCGGACGGCCGTTCGATGCCGAGCGCGACGGCTTCGTTTTCGGTGAAGGCTGTGCCTGCGTGATCCTAGAGACGGACACCGCCTGTGTCGGACGTGGGGTCGTGGCCGGCGGAGCGACCAACCTGGACGGTCATCGTTCGGCGGCACCGAGTGAAGACGGTGAGGTCCGAGTGATGGAAAATGCCCTGGTCGACGCCGGGGTGAGCGCCGAGGACATCGACTACATCAACACCCACGGCACCGGCTCGCAGCTCGGAGACGAGGTCGAGGCAAACGCGATCCGACGCGTCTTCGGCGGCCGGCCTTGGATCAACGCCACCAAGGGCTTGACCGGCCACGCCATTTTCGCCGCCGGGCTGATCGAAGCGGTGGCGGTGTTGGTGCAGCTGAGCGAAGGGTTCTTGCACCCCAACCGCAACCTGGAAACACCTATCGAGCCTGAGCTGCGGTTCGTCGGCTCGTCCCGGGCCGACACATCGTGTCGCGTCGCCCTCAGTAACGCATTTGGATTCGGCGGCATCAATACTGCCGTGGTGTTCGAGAAAGCTGGAGCTTTCGACAAAGGAGCTGATTGATGATTCCCGTCGGCATAGAAGCCGTCCATGCCTTTTGTGGGTCCGCTTATGTGGACGTCATGAAGCTGGCCGAGCATCGCAATCTCGACCCGGCACGGTTGGCCAATCTGTTGATGAAAGAAAAGACCGTGGCACTGCCTTACGAGGATCCGATCAGCTTCGGTGTCAACGCGGCCAAACCGATCGTCGACGCGCTCAGCGAAGCGGACAAGAATCGCATCGAAATGGTGATCACTTGCACTGAGTCGTCGTTCGATTTCGGCAAGTCCATGAGCACCTATCTTCATCACCACCTCGGGTTGAACCGCAATTGTCGCCTCTTCGAGCTGAAAAACGCCTGCTACTCGGGTGCTGCCGGCTTGCAAATGGGTGTGCAGCTTGTGCTTTCCCAAACTTCTCCCGGGGCCAAGGCGCTGATCGTGGCCACGGACATCTCTCGTTTCTTCGCCACCGAAGGGGGCGAGGGGCTGACCGAGGATTGGTCCTTTGCCGAGCCCACCGGCGGCGCCGGCGCGGTAGCCATGCTCGTCGGCGAGCAGCCCCACGTTTTTCAGGTGGATGTGGGAGCCAACGGCTACTACGGATTCGAGGTTATGGACACTTGTCGTCCGGTGCCGGACAGCGAGTCCGGCGATGCGGACCTGTCCTTGCTGTCCTATCTCGAATGCTGTCGGCAAGCCTTCTTGGAGTACCAAAAACGCGTCGAGGGAGCCGACTATGCCGACACTTTCGGCTATTTGGCGTTCCATACGCCGTTCGGAGGCATGGTCAAGGGCGCGCACCGCAACATGATGCGCAAGCTGAAACGCGCCAAGCCGGCGGAGATCGAAGCCGACTTCGACCACCGCGTCCAGCCGGGGCTGACCTATTGTCGGCGGGTCGGCAACATCATGGGCGCGACCACCTCGCTGTCTCTGCTCAGCACCATAGACAACGGCAAATTCGACAGCCCGCAACGCATTGGAGTGTTCTCTTACGGCTCGGGCTGCTGCTCGGAATTCTTCAGTGGGGTCGTCACCCGTGAGGGACAGGAACGGGTGCGGCAGCTGGGACATGCGGAGCAGCTAGACCGGCGCTTCGAGCTGTCCATGGAAGACTACGACTCACTAATTCTCGGCCGCGGCGCAGTGCGCTTCGGCACCCGCAACATGGAAGTCGATCCGGACCTTCTGCCCGAGGCTCGGGCAAGCCTAAGCGGCCACGGCCGTCTCTTTCTCAAAGCGATCAAGGAATATCACCGCGAATACGAGTGGCTGTGATGTATCGAGCCATCCAGGTCGAAACCGCGGCGCCGGTGTGTACTATTCGCCTCCATCGCCCGGAGGCGGACAATGCGATCAACGCCGCCATGATCGACGAGATTGCCGCGGTCCTGGACTCCATGGATCCGGCGGTACATATCCTCGTGCTCGAGGGATCGCCGGAGGTTTTTTGTTTCGGTGCCGATTTTCGAGCGATCGGATCCGACGAGCAGGGCGATGCCGGGCCCCTCTACGACACCTGGCTTCGCTTGGCGACCGGCCCTTGGATCACCCTGGCTCACGTTCGTGGCAGGGTCAACGCCGGTGGCGTGGGATTCGTCGCCGCCTGCGACGTCGCCCTGGCCGATCGGACCGCGGTCCTCAGCCTGTCGGAATTACTCTTCGGTTTGCTTCCCGCTTGTGTCCTGCCGTTTCTGATCCGCCGCGTGGGATTCCAGCGGGCCCACTACATGACGCTGTCGACTCAACCGATTTCCGCAGATCAAGCCACTTCCTGGGGTTTGATCGACGCTTGCGACGACGACAGCCGGCGACTGCTGCATCGCCATCTATTGCGATTGCGTCGCCTTTCGCCGGCGGGATTCCGACGTTACCGCACCTACATGAACGGATTGCACGATCTGCCACAACGAGCCAAGGGAGCGGCTCTTACGGCCAATCGCGAGGTTTTCTCCGATCGCGAGACCCAGGACAAGATCCGTCGCTATGTGGAAACCGGACAATTCCCGTGGGAGGCGTGAAAGCATGACCGACCCGGTAGTGGCCTTCGAGGAAATCGAGCCCGGCATCGCGCGCATCACCATGCAGGATCGCGCCCACAAGAACACCTTTTCCGACGCCTTGATCGAGGGCCTCTTCCGAGCTTTCGACGAGGTCGGGAAGAGGCCCTCGATCAAGGCCGTGATCCTCACCGGTTACGATCATTACTTTTGCTCCGGCGGCACCCGAGAAGGATTGTTGGCACTGCAAGAAGGGCAGGCGACCTTCGCCGACTCGAATCTTTACTCTTTGGCGCTCGACTGCGAAATTCCGGTCATCGCCGCCATGCAAGGCCACGGCATCGGCGGCGGATTCGTGCTCGGTCTTTACGCCGACTTGGTGATCTTGGCCCGAGAAAGCGTCTACACCACCAATTTCATGAAATACGGCTTTACCCCGGGCATGGGGGCTACCTTCATTTTGCCCGAGAAATTAGGGGCGCCTCTGGCCGAAGAAATGCTACTCGGTGCGCGCAATTATCGGGGAGAAGACCTCAAAGTCCGCGGAGTCCCCTTTCCCGTGGTCCCCCGTGGCGAGGTGATGGAAGAGGCCCTAAACCGGGCCCGTGAGCTGGCGGAGAAGCCGCGCCACGCCCTGGTAGTCCTCAAACGCCATTTGACCGCGAGCCGACGCGCCCGACTGCCCGAGATTGTCGAGCAAGAGGTGGCCATGCACGAGCAGACCTTTCACCGGGACGAGGTCAAACAAAGGATTCAGGACCGCTTCGGCAGCTAGCAGGCCTCTTCCAAAATGCCGCTTCTGGATGGGATCCAGCTAGCATTCTTCCACCGAGGGCGGCAGCTTGGCGGTGCGCAAAAATTTCTCGGTCGTCTCGACTCCGGTTTCGAAGAGCCTGTTGTAATTCTCGTCGCCGGGCTTCATGTCGAAGTCGACTTGTGACGCCCCGCAGTCGCTCATAGATACCGTGCGATGATGCATGACCTCGCTGTCTTCCACGGGTAAATTCTGAGCCTTGGCAATGGTGCCCATCAAGTTCTCGACGAAGGTCAACAGGCTGGTCACCGGCTTCGCGCTAGACGCGTCCTCCGGGGTGAAGTGACAGAACCCGAGGGTTTCCCAATTCACATCGGAAACATAGTGCGGGTTGTCCGCGGCGTATTGCTCGTGGTCGAAAAGCCACAGGGGATAGTTGTCGGTGAAGCCTCCGTCGACGTAAAAATCCCCTTTCCCGAAGGTCGTGCCGTCGAATTGCATGGCCTCGAAATAGAGCGGAATGCTGGTGGACATGCGAACGGCGTCGGCGACCGCCACGTCGGGCGTATTGTCGGCGCAAAAGACCTCTCGGGCGTGCTTGGAAACGTTGGAGACGATGACATGTAAATCGTGGTAGCCGGCGGCCCGCAAATCGGCAAACGTAGCCCGCTTATTGCCGGTGACCGAACCCACCACGTCCTCCAACCATTCCCAGAAGAAGGTGTTGCTGTAATAGCCGTATTTTTTGAACAAGCGCTCGAACGACTCGATATTGCCACCCGTCAGATTGTCGAGGGACCATTTACCCCTAGCCTCGCCCTCGTGCTTCTGAGGGATCTTGGCCCAGTCCAAATCGTCTAAGGTGGTCTTGATCTCGTCCGCAGATTTCTTCAGAGATACCAACAGTGACATCACCGAGCCGGTCGAAGCTCCGGCGGTCCGACGAATCTGAGAGAGGATGCCGTGCTTTTCCAGAGATTGGGCGGCTCCGGTGTAGAGGACGATCAGCGTACCGCCGCCCTCAAAGACAAGATTTCTGTAGATATGGCTTTCGCTCAAGGGCCCCATCCTCCGTTTACGGTCTCGAGTCTCCAAAAAGCAGAAAAGGCGTCAAGTCCCCTGGGACCTGACGCCTGCACACCGAGCCGGTCATACCGGGCTCACCACCACTTGGAATCACCCTCGCGTTGGCGCACGACGATGATCACGGGTTGGGCGTTTTCCGCCACCACACCTTCGTCACGGAGGTCTTGAAGCAAATCTTCGACCTTCGTCATCAGTCTGCCGCGCCCCTTGCGCAATCTCTTGACGTGCTTGCGACGTTTCTTTCCAAAATCGACGACGATCGGCGCCAACGCCTCTTCCTGCTCAGCGGGTTTCGCCGCTGCTGTGCTCTCAGTCTGTGCCTTTGCTGCGGTCGCCATAACGGACTCCTGATGGTTGTTTCTTGCTTGCTCAGCTGTTTGAGAACCACGCTGTATGCTTGGATGAATCATTCCTCAGTGGGCCGTCGGACCGCGGAGGTCAGCGCTTTCCACGCGAATCGCCCGCCCACGAGATATCGCTCGAGAGGCCGAAAGCAGCTCTTTCAAGAAGAGATCCAAGTTTTTCATGATCTTCAAGCGATGCGAAGATTATAGCAACCAGAAGGAGATTGCAATCTGGAACGGTGTCGATTTCGGCCTTCGAGCCGACGCCTCGACCCTCGGTATTTGCTTGTAGAAAACCAAAATTTTGTGAAATACTCCATGGTAGATCTCGACAACGCACTGTAGGAATAATCCAAGAAGGCCCGGGCAAGTCTTGAAGGAGACACTATGGATATCAGAATCGCCAAGGACATCAGTAGAATTACGTTTCTGGAGGCCGCTCCGGGTGGAGGCTATCGAACGAAAGCCGTCTACAGAAAAAAGCGCAAGCGCAGAAAAGGCTCCAAAGGCGTCCGCGACTGGGAGAAGCTCGTCCGTCGCGTGGCGGAGGCCAACCAAACCTTCGGTGACGAATATCTGCGGCGTCACAATCGTTCCAACCGCAAGAAGAAAGACGGCTGGCTCCGTCGGTTGGATCGCAGCATCTCAGGCGCTCATCGGAAGGCGAATAAGAAGCTCCGCCGCATTTGGGATTGAACGCTTCTAGGTCGATCATCGTGGCGGAGGCAAGCTCCGCCAGAATGAAATCCGTGGTTTTTTTAGATAGGCGTGTTTCTTCTCAGTAGCTCAAACTCCTTCGAGAAGCGGCCCCATCCAGCGTCCGCGTCCGGGAGGGTAGCCTGGCAGGCTCGCTTCACAGCCGGCCAAGGCCAAGTCTCTTCTTCCCTCAGACTCCCATCGACGACTCTTCGAATCGTTCCATAGCCGGTGTTCTTTGTAGCACTCCGGCCGTTGTCATTGACGACCCACAACGACAACATGCGACGCCTCAGAGATCTCCCCGCCAAATCCACCCAGCACAAAGCTCGGGCAACGACGCCTGACGTCCCTTGTGCTCGTCCTCAGCGATCCCCTGGAGCTTTACCCTCTGCCAAGACAGCTTCGAGATCGTCGTATCCTCGACGCTGCAAAAGGTTTCGAAGCGTCACCCGACCAGAGACTTCCTTGCCGTAAAGGCCCACCGGCACTGAATTGCGCAACACCCGGGAGCCCCGAGTTCTTCACCGGCATCGGTGAGACCCATGATCACGTTCCGGCGACGAGCAAATCCCGGATCATGGCACGTTCAGAAGTCAGATCTCTCTACCATGTAAGTTTACATAATCTATCTAATCGGACTCCTTGGATCCGTCACGCAGGGTCCTCAATAGAACCCACTCGCCTAAATTCTCAATGACTTTTTGACTCACCCAAATAGACGAGCGGTCGTCCAGAGCCGCGTCAAGGCGGCTCTGGCGGCAGCGGCCCAAAAGGGGGTTGTCCTCGACTCAGTGCCTACTCGTGGACTAGTTGTATTTCCAAGACAATGGGCTCTCCGGTCAGGCTCACGGCATAATGACCGACTTGTGTGGGATCTTGGCGTTCAGACTCCACGACCAGCCCCTTCGCTCCTGGTGGGAGTGACGCCAGTTGAGCCAATCGATCCTCTTCCACCGGGGCCCGAAGTGGTTCTCTTCCCGGGATAATGCGTTCGAGAGCTTCTAACTCGGGAGAAAAGACCACGACCAATTTCTCGATTCCTGTCCGGTGGTCGAACCTGAACCAAGCATTAGGCCCGGGCAGAACACGATCCTCCGATGCAGAGATGAAGCTGTCGGCAAATCCCTTGCCTGGGGCTGGGAAAAGTACCTGCGAGCTGTCGTCCGAAAGCTGTAGCAGCGAAATGTATCCATCACGGTTGGTCTGAAAGTGGAGCCGAATTCGCTCTCCGGTGCGAAAGACCCGGTCCGGAGACACTTTTTGACCTCGCTGGGATCCGCTTTCAACCAACTCTATCCAATGTCGAAGCCCCGAGCTTCGACATTTGGGACGCTCGTCGAGTCCATCGAGCGAGCCGTTATCAAATTCGACGGTCAGCAAATCTCCACTTGAGTGCTTCTTAGGGCCTGACCTGGCAGCTCCTTGTCCCTTTTTAGATGGAGCCACTGAGATCAGGTCGTTCGCCTGCCCTTCTACGGCAAAAAACAGCTCCTTAGCCCCACTACGATCCTTCAAGTCGTCGCCGTTGCCCGACGCCAGTAGGCTCAAAAACAACATCGCCCAGCCTGTAAGCAATCCCATGTCGACGCTTCCTCTAATCTTTCTTCGTGGCTTGAGCCTGGATTCTCTGGATGACTTTCGAGCTGACCTCTGCCCGAGCCAGCTCTACCAAGCCTGATGGGGTAATGTCGAAGGCGGTTATCTCCGCACTATCGATTGCAGAAAAGATGATCTCTTCATCCAAACCTGCCCGACTCATTTCAATCACTTCGGAATTGGTCAAGGCATTGCTGGGTGCCAGCCCCTTCTGACCCGAGGCTCCCTTCGCACCCACCAACGCATCTGCGACCCTCACCCCGGCCCGGCTATCCGCATCGCGAAACTCGATGACTTTCTGATATTGCTCCAAAGCAGATTTGACTCGCTCGATCGGTGCCATGGCACGCTTTCGCTCCACGGTCCCACCCTTTCCCAGGCTGTCGGCAACGGTTCTCTTCAATCCGGCCATGAAGGCGTTGCCCTTGAAGTCTCCCGTGAAATATTTCTCGCCCGGATTGAGTCGAATCGCCTTCTGGTAATGGCTTGCAGATTCTTCGAGGTATCGGATGGATACCTCCGGCTGCTCGGCCTGGTAGGCCAACGCCTCATAGGCCACTCCGAGGCTGTACTGACGGTAGGATTCGTCCTTGGGCTTCGCAGATTCCGAAAGACTGTCCAAGGCCTCCAAGAATGGGTTCCACAGACCGCCACTGGCCAGATTGCGTAAATCTTTGAGCCTGCCCCCAGGCAGCAGAACACCGATCTTCTCGACCGTCGGTGTCAATCGGCGTGCAATTTCATCAACGGTTTCGGAAACCGAACGATGTTCCAGCTGAGAACGATCCGGGGCGTTTCGGCCCTCCTCGTAGTCGTCGTTCCAGCTTCGGCTGACCGTATCTGCCATCAAGACAGATCGAGTCTTCATATTCGTCACTTTGAAAGACACACTGAATACTTGAGAGACGACCTTGAACTTGACCCTCGCGTCACGCACGGCATATTGCTGTCGCCCTTTGCTGTCTTTTCCGACCGGATAGGAGCGTTTGACCGTGCGGGTCTCCCAACGCTCCTGGTAGTCGTTGTCCACCAACGACACTTCGATGAGCGTGTCGGGTATTCGCTCGTCCAGGCTGAACCGAGCCTCGTTCCCTAAAACTGTGCTCTTCAAGGTCTCTACCAGCTGAACATCAAGGCTTCCGTCGCCGTTTGAGGTTCCAGAGCGGACGTCAATTCGAGTGCCGGAAATATAAACATCCGCCGGCCGGACCCTGTCCAACAGAACCGTGCTCTTCTTTAGGCCGAAACCTTCTTTGGCGTCCAAGGTCGACGGCACTAGACCCACCAGGACTGAGACGATCCAGATCGCAGACCATGAAATTCGACCTTTACAAATCATTCGACGCATGACTCTTCCTCCTTTGATGATCCAAACAATGTTTCGTGAGCCGGGCTGGGCAGGCCCGGACTGCGAGTTCACTCCCCAAAAATCGTAGGCACCACACCCAATCTCAAATCTCCCGGGGCATCCCTGGGCTGGAGCTCGGGTCGCTGGGCTACTCCTTTGTCTCGAACGACGGCCCGCTGAACTCGATCCGATAACCGAGCAAATGCATCCCCCAGGGTCGGCGGCTCGGCCCCTCTGAGACTCTCGATTAGAAAGTGTGTGAAATAACTATTCCCCAGCTCGTCACTTTCCCACGAGATCTCGTCGGCACGGCTCGAGGTCACCACGTAGGTACCTTCTCCTGAGAGGAATCGGCGGGCGGTGCTCTCATCGACACCGGCACCTTCTGCGACCAACTGCTTGGCGCCTTCCGATAGAGCCTGACCGCTGAAGCAGCTGTCGAGAAAGGTAACGACCCTTCGAGCCGGCAAAAGCGCAACCTTTTCTGCCAAATCTTGGTATTCCACGGCATCGACCCACATGTTCTCCAGCCCCGTGTCGTAAGTGACGAAATAGCCCACACCGCTGAGCCCCCGTGATTCTTGGTAGGGAGAGCCGTGGGAACTCAAATAGATCACCACCAAGTCATCCTCATGGCTCCCTAGGATCAGTCTTTGAAGGGCACTGAGAATGTTGGCGCGAGTCGCCTCGGCATCGGTCAGCAGGGTCACGGAACCAGGGGAAAAGCTCGCCTCGTCGACCAAGAACCGGGCAAAATCCCTAGCATCCTTGGCGGTATACTGAAGGGGTGGGATTTTCGAATCCGAAAACGTTCCGATCCCGACCACCAAAGCATGTTTGCGTCGAACCGGCCCGACCTTGGGTTCCGGCGGCTCGGATCCGGCGCAGTGCAGAGGGTGAATTCCAAAAAGGTTGGCGCGCTTCCGATAAAGCTCCGCTTTTGCAACGTCACCGAGCACAAGCGCGCTGCAATGGGACAAACGCCAGATCTCGCCGAGCGTTGGACACAGCTCACGAGCCGTTCCCAATTGATCGAGCAATGCCCGGTGATCTGCTGCAGTTTTCCTAGGGGCTGAAGCCAAATCCTGAACCATCTCCCGCGCCCGATTACAGGACGCCGTGGAGGCTGTGGCTACCGAAGGCACGATCAAAAGAATAACCAAAATCAAGGCGGTCAACCCCACAGACGATCCAGTCCGGGTATCGAGAGGATTCCAAGCCGAAATCTTTTTCGACAGCTCACATTTCCATAGGTAAAGAAAGGAAACAATCCTCATGGCGCAGATCCTCAAGGTCCGAATTCGAATGTAAATCTTCCAAGACACGTGGCAGATAGCTCGATCCTTGAAGTCTCAAGAATCCGAGACCTTGCTTCAGGTGGGAGCATGCTTTTTCGACTTCCCCGTGACGGGCAAATAGCAAGGCCAAGTTGTAGTGCGCGATCCAGAGTTCGGGATCGAGCTTCAAGGCCTCACCATACGCGGCCACCGCTTCGGCAACGTGACCGAGCAAGCCTTCGGCGGCGGCCAGATCCGCCCAAGCAACCGGATTCGATGGGGCCAGCTCGGCGGCGCGCGCGAAGGCATCCCGGGCTTCTTGACGGCGTCCCTTGGAGATCAGCAGTCGACCACGATCCGACCAATCGGCCGTTCCCAGCACTTGCGCGCCCGACGACCTCTTTCTTTCTCGGGGTCTTCTGTGCTCTTCGACCGAGCGGTTTCGGTCGTGTGCCTCGGGCTCGGGTGAGCGCCCAATCCCATCGACGCCGCTCGGGTCGTTTTCCAGGTCTCCAACCTGGTCTGGAGGCGGGTCTGACAGGCTCGCCCCGCCCTCATTCTTCAGGAGGTGCCGTGGATCCTCGCCTTCGAGCCCTCCCGGGGGCCATTCAACCTTCGACCCAGAGCCGACAACTCCGGAAGCCACCAAGACCAAGCCCAAAGCTACCGCCATCCCCGAGGCAAGCCAGACGAGGCGTCCAAGAGTGAAGGCTCCCGAGGAGCGAGCCGTAGCCTTCGAGCCCTCCCATTCGGTCCCACCGCAATTCCCGCAGCCCGCGATCGGCGGTGGAGACGAAGCCCGCAAACCGCAGGAACGACAGGTCAACTGGTCCGGGGTTTTATGCACGACCACCTCTATTGCCGCCGGAGGCGGGCAGTGCGATCGGCTTTCGGCGGCCGCTCGTCAACCCCGCAGGGCTTCGACTCTTATCGACACCGTATTCCTCAGGCCTCAATGAGGATCGTTGCTTCTCGTTGAGATGATCGAGGGGATCGTGGCGCTTTTCTATCTCCGTGGGAGAGAGATCTGCCCGAATTTCTGCAATCCGCTCCTGGATCGCCTGATACTCCTCGTCTTCCGGCTCCACACCGTCTTTGAGAAACTCCTTTTTCCGATCGAGGAGGAGCTTCAGCTCTTGAGCCAGATCCTGGGACAGCTGCTCTTCGGTCGTGAGCTGTTGCTCCAGTTGGCGAAGACGGGCATTCCTTCGCTTCTCTCCCGCATCGAGCTGCAATCTAGTTTCCCTTTCGACCTCTTGCTCCAACAAAAGAATCTTTTGGGTTTCCGCGCCCGTCTTCTGCCGCTGGAATCCCGTGAAGGCGATCTCCAAGCCGAACGAACGAGAAATGGTCTCGCTTGTGGTGTCGAGGACCTGCCGCAGAGTCTGGTGGTCACCCCGATCCACAAACTGCAGAAACTCACTAGGAACGGTGCTGAGGGTCGCTTCAATTTCCTCCCTCAGGACTCTCAAAATCTCATTGACTTCTTCCCCAATCGATTCGAATTGCCGTGAGCGGAATACGTGCCAACCGTCCAGGTGAACCCTCAGGATTTCCACGTTGGTGGTAAACGTCACGGGCTCCCTTTGTCCTTTTCCACCCAGCGGGTAGACCGTCACCGTCAAAGGATAGAGCCGGGACATCAACGCTTCGACTCGCTGGGTCAGCTCGGTCTCCAGTGGTTTGATCACGATCCGGGGCTGTACGAACCCGAAGCTCTCGGTCAGGGCGGACGAAACCGCCCTATGGAGTATGTCCAGCACTCCCTCCTCGCCGGGGCGGTCCGAGCGAAACCACCGCATGTAGATTCGCTCCGGGCTCAGACCGTGCAGCTGAACCGCCAGCGTTTCGGTCGCTTTCTTCTTGATGTCCTCAATCAGGTCTTTGGCAGCTTGCGGGTCCAAATATCGATCCAGGTGGGGAATGAAAATATCCGGGATCCGTCCGTCGACGACCAGCCCGATGCCGACCTCGACCCGGGAGTCCAAGGTTGCAAAAACCCCCTCCAACTCGATCGAGAGGCCGTCTTTCCATTTCAAAGGCTCAAGATCCGGAATCACCGTCATCTGCTGGAGGGCATAACCGATCCGATCGACTTGAGCCTCGGTGAGGCTTCTCAGTTGCTCGGGACCGCCACTTTCCCCGGGAGCGAAGTCCACCAGCAAATCTCGAAAAGACTTCTCAAATAACAATCCGCGGGTCGTGGCGTCGAGACGTTCCCGAAGCCAAGCGTCGAGATCCTCGATTCCCGAAACTCGAAACTTCCCCAAATCCCGTAGCTTGAGCTGCAACACGTGCTGAACTCGAATCTGATGAATCGAGCCGCGGATATCGCAAACGACAGCGTGCTCCAGTCTCAGATGCTCCACCGCCGAGCTCGCGGGGATGTCAGCCGCCAAGCGCAAAAAACCGAGTCGCCGACCGGCCGGCTCGAGCAGAAACTCGTCCAAGTGAAGCTGCAGTCGACGGCGTAAGCCCGTCCGCAGCTCGTAGGTCAGCTCATGTAGGCCGACTTGGGTGGCGATGAAGCGCCGGACCGTCTCCCCCAGTCGCTGCCGCCAGTCCCCGGGTGTCGCGGCATGCCTCAAGACGGCGGCGGAATCCGAGACCTCCAGCTGTGCCTCAAGGCTGATCTTGACCAGCTCGTCGGAGTCCTTTGCGTGCACGCCGAGATCCTGGATTTGGATGTCCACACGCTCGGGCATCTCACCGCCCCGCCTTTGAATCTGTACTTGCAAGCTCAGACCGAGCTCACCCGGTGCCAACTGAGAAAGCCGTCGTTCCGCCTCGCGATGCAATCGAGAAAAGCCGGAGTACACCTCTTCGGCCGATCCCTGCTCGGCCAAGAACTCCTCCAATCGTTTTTGTAGCCAACGATTCAGCTCCAAATCTGGCCGGCTACCCAATCCGAGCGACCGGGCCACCCGTTCTTCCTCGCCGGCGGGACACCGGGCTCGATACAGAATGTCGAGCTCCAGGCGCTGGTCGAAGCTGCCACCTTGAATCTCACAGCGGGGCCCCTTCCCTTCCACCGCGAGAGAGCGACTGAACACCCTGAAATATCGCAGCTCTTTTCCGAACGACAGCAATGGTTTCTTCTCGTGGACCCGTCCGGAAAGCTTGTCCACGATCACCACACGGCACCCCTCACACGGCTCCGCGGCCTTCTTGGAATCGACCTGATAAAGGATTTTAGCCAGCGAGTTACCTTGCATGGATTTTCTTTCTCCCCGCCCCTCTGCAGGCTTTTTCGAGTTGCTTCAGTGCACCGAGACGAGCGGAAAGCTCTGCCAGGGACTCCTCGATTCGGCGCCGCTCGGCACCCCTTTTCAATCGAAGCTCCCGTTTCAATGCCGAACGGATCTTGCGTGTGGCTTTGGCCATGAACAGCCAATGCTGTCTGGCTACGCGTAAATCGGCGGACCCCACGCTATCGGCGATCGCCTTCGGAAGACCGTCGAGCAAGGCCATCGCCCGCGCAGCGTCGTCACCCTCGGTTCGGGTGGCGAAGCCATCCAACCGGATCCACCAGTCCGCGGTCACCACGGCTTGAAAGAGTTGGTACGACTCGGTCGTCGAGGTCCTCCAGATCTGCAACCAATCTTCTCCGAGTTCTCCCCTCAGGGTATTCGCACGCTTCCCCAGCTGTCCGATCAGGGCGCTACCCAACAACCAATGCTCGACGCAAATCCCGATCCAAACTCGATAGATCTGCCACTCGAGAAAAAAGTGGATCTTCCTTAGCTCACCTTCGAGTCTCTCCCGACTCGGCGGTGCCGACTCGCCGCCCAGCATCGGATCCTTCGCAAGAACGTTTTTCAATATGCGGCGTCTTTCGCCGACGATGAAGAGAGTGATGACCTCGCTGAACGCGGAATGCCAAAGCATTGCGATCCAATCCTGGTGAATCTTTTGCCCGCCGGGTCCCAAGAACCCTCTGATCCATCGATCGACCCGTTCGTCGTCGGGAAGCCTCGGCCCGCCGCCCGCCTTGGCCTCGTCCCGGGTGTCTACGCGGTCCACAAGGCTCATTCGCCAGCCCAGCTGAAGCACAAGAAGCACGGAAAAGGCTCGAAGGCGGACTCCTTCCTGACCCGAGACCGCTGCCCAATCAAAAATCCTTGCCAAGGCGGCATGCTCGTCGATCTGTGGCTCCTCGAGATAATCCACCAGATCCGAAATCACGGCCACCGCCCGTCCCTCGGCCGTTTTCAACGAGCCCCCGACCCCATTCCCGAAATCGGCTCCTGGAACGATCGGGAAAAGGGGCGATTTGGAAAGATTCTTTCGCCAGCCGACGAGCGGATCGAAATTCTCCACGAGTCGAACCGCACGGGTCAGCTTGATGTGCAGGGCCGGCCTCTGCGACTCCAAATCGCCGAAAAAGCGGCCCACGATACGGCTCGATTGTTTTCGCTGAAGCAGCGCTCTGACCAAGGCCTCCAGGGCTCGCACCAATCGCTGGTCCTGTTGTCCCTGAATCCGCTCGTCTCCGGCCAAGGAATTGTGCATTCGCCTCAGCCATGCGCTTCCAAAATGCTCGGGATACGCATCCGCGGTTTCGGCTACTATTTTCGAAAGGCCCGTTCTGACCGCCCTGCTGGGATCGAAGAGTAGGCCGGTTTCCAGCTTGTCCAGCTGCTCCAGAAAAAAGGTATGCCCTTGGGCCCAAAAGAAATCCCTCAGCAGCTGTCTGGCTTCCGGGTCTCGATAATCCACCGTCGGAGCACTTCGGTTGGACGCTCGTGCCCCGCTTTTCGACGCATTCGGCGGCATGGTCACGACACCACAGGAGTTCAGCAATCGAGCGCGGTTTTCTCGCCAGAGCTCCGGATAGGTCTTGCCCTGTTCTCGCCAGGCCATGCCTTCAGCGGACTCCACTCGATCCGACTCTTTGGAATCCTTGATCAGCTCCCCCACCAACCGATCGAAATCCAGCACCTCGACTTCCGGAAAGAACGTCACGACAAAGTGAATCACCGCCTCGATTCTCTTCTCAGTTTCGAGAAGCCTTTCGAAGCCGATTTCCTCTCTGCGAGCCATCTGCAGCTGCTCTGCGCTTTTTGCAGCCTTTTCTTGGATGGCTTCTTCCAGGCGTTGCTGTCGAAGAAAACCGCGGCAGATCTCGAAAAATCGGTCCGCTTGCTTCGGCCACAAATCGTTATCTCTCTGTGCCGCTACCTGACGGAGCAGATCCTCCCATTCGGTTGGATACAGGTCCCGTAGCCATAGAGGCAAGAAATCGATCTCCTCGTATCGTCGCAACCTTCCGGATTCGTCTGTTATCTCGATATCCGTTGCAACGATCCAATAGCTCTTTCGCAAGGCCAGCTTTCTACGAAGATTGCTCTGGGAGCTCTTCTGGCCGGCTACTAGAGAGCGAACGAATTCGACCGGATTCCCTCCGAATTCGGAAGAGGCTGAGATGACGACCAACCTGCTTTCTTGGTCCGGAGCTATCTCCTTGCTCAACAATTGGGAGCAGTGCCGAATCTTGCAACCTGCATCCGGATTCAATTGCAGCATCCGGCGGGCAAAACCCTTTTCGAATTCGGGTTCGCGGGCCAAACGGTGAGCGTACGAGTCTGCGACTTCCGGATCACGGCTGAACAGGATCAGCCACCGGTCCTTCAAGAGGACCGGCATCAGCTCGTCGATCTCTTTCTGCAACGGTTCGAATTCGAGCTCGAATTGGCTCAGCTCATCGGTGGGATCCGCGCTGTTCGGCTGATGGGTTTCCTTGCCCGAGCCTCTGCCGTCCACGTAAATATGGACACCGTCCTTAACGTCCTCGATGTGCGCCCCGAATCGTCCCACATCCCGGTCGTCGAAGGAGGACTTGGGCCCCTGAGCGTCGAAGCTCTCGGGAACCTCCACATCTTCTAGAATGCTCGGGTCCTGAGGAGGCTGCTCCAGAGACGGATTTTGCTGCGTAGGATCCGGCTCCATCCGGTCGAGCGGCGGTTGCCCGGCTCCCTGATCCGCAGATTGCTGCCCTTCTTCCGATCCAGGCGAGGCCTGCTGACCGCCCGGATCGATACCGTTTCCGTCGGCTGGTTCGGCGATACTCGGAGTGATTTGTTCCACTTGCCCTTCTAGGGTGGACATGTGCCGCCTCAGCCGAAGTTGAAGTTGGCACCGCCCGAGATCGATCCAATCTGCGGCCCGGTATTGTTGGTCGTGTTGTTTTGAACACCGATATTGCTGTTGTTGTTCTGTACGCCTATATTCGAGCCACTTCCCGAATCACTGGACCGCTTATGCTCCGGTCCGTTCACCGAAGATTTCGAAGATCGATCGCGTTCGAGATCTGCTTGTGAGCGCCGCGGTGCCATGGCGATGGCGAAGTTGTCTTCCACTTCCGCCTTCAAGACCGGATGCTGGGGCTGGCTGGGATCGTGCTCCCGGACCGCGACCGAAAGATGCCGGAACAGGTCGAGAACACCGACGATCTCGGTGTCTCCGTCCACGCCGTTTTCCAAAGCTTCCAGAAGGTGATGACTGAATCTGCTGTGCCGTCCGTCCTTGGCGAAATAGGACACTTCCTCAGCACGGCTCGACGCGATCAAAACCCGCCCCTTGCCGTGGCCGAGTCGTTCGAAAAAAGACTCGTCGAATCCGGATTTGACCAAGTCGCTGTCCAGCACGACGTCTTTGACCTCACCGACGCCGGCCGCGAAACATGCGTCGAGGATCACCAGCAACCGACCCGCCCGAATCCCTCTCAAAAGCTCCGTCAGCTCTCGTTCTTCGATCAATCCGGCGGGGAAATCCGCCGGGTTTCCGTCCACCGCGACCAGGGCATTGGCCCACCCGTTGCCGTCGGCTCGTCGAGCCCGAAAGCCGTGACCGGAGAAGAAGAACACCGCTGTGTCGTCGGGGCCCGTGACCTCCGCGAGCCAACGCAGCTCCCGACGGACGGCATCCGCCGTGGCCAGGCGATCCCGGAGGTGTCGAACTTGCTCAATGGGATAGGCACAGCGATCCGGGTCGCGTAGCACCTCGGCCAATTCGGATGCGTCTCGCAGAACTGCGTTGCGAAGAGCACCCACATACTCGTACGACTTGATCCCGACGACGACGGCAAATCCACGATCAAACGATCTCATCTCAGCTCCCTCGGACTTTCGGCCATCATTCGATTCTGACTACTGCGGAATCTTTGCTACCGATAGAGTCCAATCGAGCGGGAATGTTCAGAGAGACGCCCAAAAAATCGAAAATTTCTTGGGCTCTCTTATCCTGTGGCTTAGCAGCCCAGCAAATCAGGGCTTCTTTTTCTTGATCTTGGCCCCTTTGGATTCGGGATTTTTGTCACCCGTGTTTTGATCGACGGGCGGGTCTGGCGGCGGGTCGTTTAAGAATGGGCCGGGAATGCTCGAAAACAAGAGGTCTGAAGACACATCTTCCTCCAAGAAGTAAACGTTTTCGTAGACGGCGGTCGAGTCGACCGACCGAGGCGTCGTTTTCTTCTTAGACACCGGCGGCGGCGAATTGTTCAGAGGGGCGCTCAACCAAAGCCCGGCAAACGAAGGCTCGAACCGTCGCCTTGGAGCACAAACGGCGCCCAAAAATAGGGGCGACGAAAGCGGGGATCCTCCAACAAATCCCGCTGAGCTCGCCTAAGTGCTGCGCCGGGCCGATAACCCTCTTGCGTCAGGTAGTCGTAGAACCGGGTCATCAGCATCGAAGTGGCTTGATCGTCCACCAACCAATGGCTGACCAAGACTTGAGATGCGCCCGCCGCCATGAACGCTTGGGCAAAGGCACTGAGAGCCTCACTTCTAAAGGTGCCTCCCAACCCCGTGCGACAAGCCCCGGCCACGACCAATTGGGCCTTGAGATCCAAAAAGAAAATATCCCCGACCCGCAAGAACCCGTCCACAGGGCGACCGAATCGGTCGTATTGGGAGAGGACGAGAGCAGAAAGCTCGGGTCGCTCCGAGTCCAGGCTGCCATGAACGGCGAAATGAAGAATCGCGAATTCTGAGAGATCCAGGGTGCCCTCTCGAATCGCCGCGGCGGAGGCCTCATAGCCGGTTGCCCATGCCCCGGATTCGGCACCCAAGACGTTTTTGATCGCCTCGATCTCCCTCAGCGAGCCTTCGAGGCGAGCAAACTCTTCCCGGCTCTGTGTTTGTGGTCTGTTCTTCGGCCAGCGGGGATCCGAAGGCCCGTACACTGGATCGGCAATCACTCCGATTCGCTTTCTCGCGGCCGATTTCGACCTCGCCCCGAGAGCCGTCAGCAACCCCAGGGAGGGAGCCTGGACAATCTCGTGATCTTCGACCAGATAGGTTTCCCCGGCCTGCGACCCGCCGCTCGGAGAGGGTAAGGCCGCAAAAGGAATCGAACGCAAGCTGCCGTCGGGAACGATGATCAGCCTTCGCTCGGGGAGCATTCGATCGGAGATCGGCGACAACAACGCGTCGAAAAGAGCACGGCCCAAGGCCGTACGATGCCGAGCGTGGATCCAACCGCGAGCATCTGACAGATATCTCAGAAAACCCGAAACCAGGGATTCGAGCTCCGATATCGACACCTTGAGCCGATGCCCGCGAACTCCGCTCTTTTCAACGGTCCAGACGAACGATTTTCGTTCGCCGATCCCGAATACGATCACCAGAGGATCGTCCGATCTCGTTTCCAACCATCGGCTCGGCTCGACGGTTTTGCTTCCTAAAGCTTCCAGTCTTTGAGGCACGAGCCGGGCATCCGGACGGTGCAGACCCTCATAGGCCGCATAGGTTTCCCTCAACCGCCTTTCGACATCGTCGCCGTTTTCTCCGAGAGCCCACCTCGCTCGAGCAGCACCTTGAAGATCGGCCATCTGCAACAGCAGCCGCCGGGCTTCGGTATGCCCGCCGCCGAAAATGGGATCTCTAATCTTCATCAACGCTTCGGCCAAGCCTTGGCCGCGAAGACGGTCACTGGCTGCCAAGGCTTCCCCTGTACGTCCGAGCTCCATAGAGAGCTCGACCACCAGGTCGAAATAGGTGGAGCGTTCAGACGCATATTGGGATCGACCTCGCCGCCCCGGAACCCGCAGACCCATCTTTTCCAGCGAGCTCACGGCCGACAACGCGTCACGCATCGCCATCGAGAGCACACCGGACTCTCGATGGTGATGTGCTCGCCAAAGGTGCGCGCTCGCCAAGGCCCCTTCGTTGCCGGCTTCTCGGGCAGCCGACACCGCCCGATCGCAAGTCTCCTCACCTTCAAGCGCCTGTTGCGAAATCACATGCCAACGGCAAAGATTGACCAATGAGTAGGCGAGGCTGCTCGACAAGCCGTGGTCCCGGCCTGTTTTCATCGCGGCGAGATACTGATTCTCGGCCCGCTCCCACTCTTGCTCGGCGAGGAAAACCGTTCCGAGGCGCCCTTGGATTCCGGCTCTCAGCCCTGGGCTCATCTCCGGGGTCAGCAGGCGTTCGGCCTCCAACAGCGCCGTTTTGGCACGGCTCAGCTCACCATCGAGAAAATGCAACCAACCCACCTGGAGCCACACGGAGACTTGCCCTTCGCGATCTTCGAGCGTTCGGTAGACGTTAATGGCATCGGTCAGAAGGTCCATGGCCCGGGCGGATTGTCCGAGCTGTGCAAGAGTGGCCGCCAAATTCGTGCTCGCCAACGCGGTTTCCGCCTCTGCATTCGACTCCAGAAAAAGTCCGAGCGCTTCCTCGAAACCCGCCACCGCCGAACCGAGGTCACCGATCTGATCGTTCAGAACCGCCCAGCCGTTGACGGCGAGCCCCTGGCGGACGGGATCCCCCAGCTTCTCAGCCAGGGAATACGCCCGTCGATAACTCTCCAAAGCTTGACCGACATTTCCGGAAATTCTGTGAAGCCTCGCCAGCCATCGATAACAGCGGAGCTCGCCCTCGGCTACACCGAGCTGACGATAGATCGAGAGAGCTTCTTCATAGCTCTCTTCAGCGGTCTCGGAATCTCCGATTGCCGCCGACCGGGCTCCGAATCGCTCCAGGCTGTCGGCCAGCTCCCTTGGATCACCCGCCGCTCTCGCCCGGGCGACTGCCCCGCTCAGCTCTTCGAGACTTTTCTCTTTTCTTTCGAGACCCTGTGCTGGTCCAGAAGCGCTCGACTCCGGACCACCCTGCTCGAGAGCTACGGCTTTTTTGGGTTCTTCTTCGTTGGAGCTGTTTTCGTGACCCATCTCCGGCTTCGAACGGCAAGCCGTGGCCGCGACTGTCGCCAAACACAGCAATCCGATCCAAAAGCGTGTCTTTTTGGACATCCTGTCGAGCTCAAAGCGGACGGCAGCCACCTCAGCGGCCGCGGCGACAATCGACCCGCAACTCGAATCGGGTGGGGGATCCCTGCGTCGATTCGACCTCGATCGCGTGGTCGCCGTCCGGAAGAAGATCGAAGGGAATCTGGATCGCCAGCTGGCCCAATCCATGGGCCCGGACCTCTCCAAACCTCAATCCTTCTTCGGATTCGGGCGTTCCGCCGATCTTGATCACCACATCGTAGAGAGCTGTGGCGCCCTCGGGCTCCACCGGCAACAGCAACACGAACGACTTGGACCCTTCGGAGGGATCCGGACAGTTGACGGAATCCGGGGCCGGCTCGGCTCTGGTCAGATGAGCAGGGCTGAGAGCCGTCACTGCCACCACCGCAGGCCTCTCGACCTCGTCCACCCATTGCTGCCCCATCCAAAAAGCTCCGCACATGAGAATGAGTGATGCCGCAACGGCTAGATACCCGAACGCACCAGAGGTTGCTTCGACCGTTTTCTCTCCGACTGCTCCCGCTTGTAAGGTCTGCCAAATCTCGTCTACCCGCTGCTGGGAGGGAGCTTGATCGGAGTCGGAGGGCTCTTCCGGCAGGCTCCGCAGGTCCTCGAATCGTTGTCGGCACGGCTCACACTCGCGCAAATGATCCTCCACAAGCTTCTGTCGATCGCGGTCTAGCTCATCCATCGCAAGGGCCAGCAGATCGAGGTGTGTGGAATGGTCGACGGCTTCCCTCTCCAGCTGCCGCAGGCCGTCGGCCAAGGTGGGCTTACGCGTTTCCATGGCCACCCCCTTGATCGTCGTGTCGCTCGATTTCGAAGTAGCTACCCACTGACATCTTCAATTTCTGACGGGCTTGAAAGAGGTGCGACTTCACCGTCTCGATGGATATATTCATCCTCTCGGCGATTTCTCGATACTTCAACCCGCTGCTGAGCCTCAACGTCAACACTTCCCGCATCTGAGGTGGCAGCTCGGTCAAGGCCGCCTGGAGCAAGCGGAGCTTCTCTGCCGAAAGCAAGGCACGCTCCGGCTCTGAGCCGTCATAGACCGCGACCGGTCCCTCCGCGGTAGCCCCCGGCTCTTCATCGCCGCTCGAGATCGACACCTCGGTCGCACCTCGTCTCTGGGCTTGATCCTGGCGGAACCTATTCTTCAAAGTATTTCTGACGATTCGAAAAAGCCAGGTCTCGATGTTGGACTCGCCCCGAAAGCTACCCAGACCTTTGTAGATATTGAGAAACGCGTCTTGGGCCAGCTCTTCCGACTGCGCCGATGAGAAACCTTGTTTCGAATAGAAAAAACACACCCGCCTAAAATAGGCTTGGTACAAACGGCCGAACTCCCGATCTCGCGCCGAGTCGTCTGATATGACCAATGCTTCCCTCTAGTTGTCCGATGAGAATTCTCGAGCGCCCTCCGTCAGGGCTCTAAAAAACGGAAAGCTGTCGAAAATCGCCCCCCAGCCGCCGAGCCAACCCCGATCGTGTTTGCACAAATAGCTTACCGGATCACGTCGAGCCGAGCACGATTGATTCGGATCGCCCCCTGTCCCACGGCAAAGGTGGCCACATCACCAACCTCTTGATCCGATTTTTACAGGCGGTTCAGATAATTTCGGGCTTGAACAAAAAATTTGAGCCTGTCGGGCCTCGAATGTCGCGTTTACCTCTTGCCGACGAAGACGACCGTCCATGAGATATGCCGGACGGGTCATCGCCCGGAATCAAAGGAGAGGAATCCATGGCGCTCAGGAAACCAGCATCGCGAACGAAGGTCTACACGAAAAATCTTTCCGACTTGAAGGGTCCTTCATACACGAAGGGACTTCTCGGTTTCCTGATGTTGAGCGTCCTTTGGGCACCGATCCTTTTCGCCGCCGATTCCGGACAAGACGCCACCGTGTCTTCGGAAGCCACCGCCCAGGGAGCCTCGCCGGGCTCGGACTCGACCACGCGGCAAGGGGCTTCGGCAGACTCGGGCTCCGCGATTCTGCTCCAGCTGAATCACGAGCCCATACCGGCGGACGGCCATGAGGAAGACGTCGTTCGGGCGACGGTCGATCGAGGTGCTGATCAGTCGGCTCGGCAGACAGTTTCTGAGAACGACACTTGGAGCGAAGCGCAGGATTCGACCGCCAGGCTGGAAATAGGTGATTCTCTCGACGTTCCCGAAGAGGCGTTTTGTTGCTCACGGAATCCGAGCTCGACGGAGAGGTCGGCCGTGGACCCTGACGGTCTTTCGGAGGACGGCTTCCTGGGCTCGGGATCTCACGCGGTCAGGATGCCGATCGGCGAGCTCGAACCGTCCGAGCTCACGGATCCCGAATCGACGGTGGTCAGCCGGGAGGCCGGATCTGCCGAGAAGGTCGGAGGGGCGGATCTGGAGATTCCGTCGATCGCAGCGACGCCGTTGCCCGCCTATTTGGACCAGAGCTTTTCGATCACCGCAACGGTGACCAACGCGGGATCGTCGTCGGTCTCCAGCCGAGAGATCGAGTATTACCTCTCCACCAACACCACCATCAGCACTTCCGACTACTACCTCGGCAACGACTACGTCACCCTCTCCGCCGGCGGTAGCGGCACCGAGACCATCACCGTCAACCCGCTCGGCAATATCAGTGGCTTGTCGCCGGGAACTTACTACATCGGCATCATCATTCCCGCGGAGAGCGAGGCTTGGCGCAGGAATTCCTCCATCGAGGTCCAAGCCGCGGCACCTGCCGCCGACTTGGAAATCCCGACCATTGCGGCGACCCCTTTGCCCGCCTACTTGGACCAAAGCTTCACCGTCACGGCTACCATCCACAATGTCGGCTCGTCGTCGGTCTCCAGTCGAGAGATCGAGTATTACCTCTCCACCAACACCACCATCAGCACCTCCGACATCTACCTCGGAAACGACTACGTCACACTCTCCGCGGGCGGCAGCGGCACCGAGACCCTCACCGTCAATCCGCTCGGAAACGTCGGCGGGCTCTCCGCAGGCACCTACTACCTCGGCATTCTCATTCCCGACGAAAACGAAGCCTGGCGACGCACCGCTTCCATCGAGGTCCTCGACACGCCACCGGTGCCGGATTTGGAGATCCCGACCATCTCCGCGACACCCATTCCCGCTTATTTGGACCAAAGCTTCACCGTCACCGCCACCATCCACAACGTCGGCTCGTCGTCGGTCTCCAGTCGAGAGATCGAGTATTACCTCTCCACCAACACCACCATCAGCACCTCCGACATCTACCTCGGAAACGACTACGTCACACTCTCCGCGGGCGGCAGCGGCACCGAGACCCTCACCGTCAATCCGCTCGGAAACGTCGGCGGGCTCTCCGCAGGCACCTACTACCTCGGCATTCTCATTCCCGACGAAAACGAAGCCTGGCGACGCA
>CBDUGP010000016.1:0-115685 GCA_965366625.1 uncultured bacterium | reverse complement strand
CGTCAAACAAGTGCCTGGCACCGTCAAACAAGTGCCTGGCACCGTCAAACAAGTGGGCACCGTCAAACAAGCGTCAAACAAGTGCCTGGCACCGTCAAACAAGCGTCAAACAAGTGCCTGGCACCGAACTCGGAAGGTGAGATAGATTCACCGCTCCGACGGCCGGCGTCGGTCACCCAGCTATTCAACATTCAATGCACTCCAACTAGTCAGTGCATTCTTGCTCAGGGCGACGCCCGAGCTTGTGATCGACGAGGAGGTCGAGCATGAAACGAGTCACGGTCCACCAAGCCCTGACCGGCCAGGTTGAGGTCGGCGAAACCCTGGAGGTCAAAGGATGGCTGCGCACTCGCCGCGACTCCAAAGCCGGCCTGTCTTTCCTGACCTTGCACGACGGCTCGTGTTTCGACCCCATCCAAGCCGTCGTCCAAAGCGACCTGCCCAACTACGAATCCGATGTGTTGAAGCTCACCTCCGCCTGCTCCCTCACCCTTCGCGGCGAGCTGGTGGAATCCCAAGGCAAGGGACAGTCGGTGGAGATTCAGGTCCAGGAACTCGAGGTCATCGGTTGGGTCGACGATCCCGAAACCTACCCCATGGCCCCAAAACGCCACACCATGGAGCATTTGCGCGAGCATGCTCACCTGCGCCCGCGCACCAACATCGGTGGCGCCGTGACCCGCGTACGACACACCCTCGCCCAGGCCGCCCATCGCTTCTTTCACGACAACGGCTTTTATTGGATCCACACGCCGATCATCACCGCCAGTGACGCCGAAGGGGCCGGTGAAATGTTTCGGGTCTCGACCCTGGACCTGGCCAACCTGCCCAGAACCGACGCCGGCGAGGTGGATTTCAGCCAAGATTTCTTCGGTCGTGAGGCCCATCTCACGGTCTCGGGTCAACTCAACGTGGAGTGTTATTGCTCCGCGCTGTCCAAGGTCTACACCTTCGGCCCAACTTTCCGCGCCGAGAATTCCAATACCTCCCGACACCTGGCCGAGTTTTGGATGATCGAGCCCGAAATCGCCTTCGCCGACCTTTCGGCCAACGCGGACCTGGCGGAGGACTTTCTCAAATCGATTTTCCGCACGCTGCTCGAAGAACGCCCCGACGACATGGCGTTCTTCGCCAAATGGGTGGACAAAACCTGTGTCGACCGGCTGGAGAAATTTGTCGATTCGAGCTTCGAGCGCATGGAATACCGAGAAGTGGTTCGGATTCTCGAAAAGAAGAGCAAGAAGGCCAAATTCGAATTCGCCGTCAGCTACGGCGTCGACCTACAGAGCGAGCACGAGCGTTACCTGACCGAGAAGCTCGTCGGCCGCCCGGTGGTGGTGGTGAACTACCCCAAGGACATCAAAGCCTTCTACATGCGTTTGAACGACGACGGCGAAACCGTGGCAGCCATGGATGTGCTGGCGCCGGGAATCGGCGAGATCATCGGCGGCAGCCAGCGCGAAGAGCGGCTCGACGTGCTCGACTCACGCATCGCCGCCATGGGCCTCGACCCCGCCGATTACGGCTGGTACCGAGACCTACGCCGCTACGGCACCGTGCCCCACGCCGGATTCGGCCTCGGCTTCGAGCGCACGATCCAATATTGCACGGGCATCGAGAACATCCGGGACGTCATTCCGTTCCCCAGGTCCCCGCGCAAGGCCGACTTCTAAGTCGGACACCCTGCCTCCGCAGGTCGGCCCGACTGACCATCCACATCCTTGCAGTATGATGGCCCTTCGCCTAGTCGACCGATTTCGAGGGAGGGACCACTGCATTGATCTCCGAGCACACCATGGTGGGTGGATGGCCGGCCGCCGCATGGCTGGCCCTGCTCGCCTTAATGGTTTTGGGGATCGCCTGCGGCAAGCTGTGGTTCTCCCGTCGCACCCGGGTCGCAGCCTTGGAGGACGAAATCCAGAAGCTCCAAAACCTGTGTCGACAGCATGAGCAAACCCTGGCAGACACATGTTTGGAGCTGCGGGCACCCCTCTACGGCATGGTCGGTCTGGCGGAGGCGTTGCTCAACGCCGAAGCAGCAGGTTTTTCGGAGGAAGGGCGGGCCCACCTGGCGATGATCGCGGGCACCGGGCACCGCCTGGGGGATTTGGTGAGCGAGGTGGTCGACACCTCGCAGGTCAAAGAGGGTCGTTTGGTGCTCGACCGACGCTCGACGGACCTCAGGATTTGCATCGAAATGGTGCTCACCCTGTCGAGACCCCTGGCGGAGCGCAAAGGCCTGGCCCTCATCAGCGACGTCCCGCGAGATCTACCCCCGGCCCATGCCGACCGTGAACGCCTGCTGCAAATCCTCCAAAACCTCGTTTCAAGCGCTATCGAAAGCACCCAAGAAGGACTGATTGAGGTGTCCGCCAAGGTCGAACACGGTGACTTGATGGTGATCGTCTCCACCCCGTCCTCCGCTTCCACCCCCTCCCCCGACTCCCAGCCGTCGTCCCAGAACCGGCGCCTCGACCCTTGGCCGACTCCGAGCAAACCCTTCGATCGCGACCCCGACTCGGGCCGGACCGGTCGA
This sequence comes from uncultured bacterium, assembly GCA_965366625.1. Lineage (GTDB taxonomy): Bacteria > Acidobacteriota > Thermoanaerobaculia > Multivoradales > J023 > JAUIJL01. The sequence continues at coordinate 113,149 of CBDUGP010000016.1, read as the reverse complement.
CCCTCCACTCAGGATCCTGCAAAAGGCCCTCCAGTCGATGGCGAGCCCGCTCTGACCAGCCCGGGCTCGTTCATTCATCAATTGGTAACCCTTCACGACGGCTGGGTGTGGTCCGAATCGGGCCCCCCGGGTCGACAATATCTGGTGCTCACCTTGCCCACCTCCAACGAAAACCCGGTTCCGTTTCACCACTCCGAGGTACTCAGCCGATTGCGCAGCGGATCCTCGGGTCCTCCCGGATTGGCCCCGCCGAGCCAGCGCAGCGCCACGGAAGACTCGCCGACCGGCCAGATGCTTCCTACAGATCTCGGCGACCCCGACACCATCCTGGTCATTGACGACGACCCCGGCGTGCGCAACATCCTGTGCAGCCAGCTCGAAGCTTCCGGGCTCAACGCGGTCCAAGCCGCCGACGGTCAAACCGCCCTCGACTTGCTCGCCGAGCATTCCTTCGATTTGGTCATCCTCGATGTCCGCATGCCCGGCATGTCCGGTTACGACACTTGCCGGGCCATTCGACGCCAGGAAGCGCTGGAGGATTTGCCGATCATCTTTCTCACGGGTTTGGGTCGAGCCGAGGACTTGATCGCCGGTTTCGCCGTCGGCGCCAACGATTATTTGGTCAAACCGGTATCCCACGGCGATCTGCTGGCGCGGGTCAAAATTCACCTGACTAGTGTCTCCGCCATCTCCTATCGCCGACGCCTCCGCCTGGCCGTCCAGACCTATCAAGAAGAACGAGAGCTGCGCCGTCAGCTCTTCGAGGCCCGGGAGCGGGAACGGCGACGCCTGGCCCAGGAGCTGCACGATGGACCGATCCAAGATCTTCACGCCCTGGCCCTGCGGCTCAAAGGAGCCGACGGTCAAACCGCCGAGACCACCGATTTAAAAGCCGTGACCGCCGAGCTCCGATCGATCTGCACCGAGCTGCGCCCACCCGCCCTGATGGTCGGCGGATTGGCGAGCTCGATCCGCGCCCATGTGGCCAGAATCCTGGAGCGCGAGCCCGATCGAACCATCGCCCTCGATCTCATGGACGACCGTCAACAGCTCACCGAAGGCACCCGCCTGCACCTCTTCAGGATTTGCCAAGAAGCCCTCGCCAACGCCGTACAGCATTCCAAATCAGAACGTATCGAGCTGCGATTCGAGCTCGACGCCGAGGGTTGCTCACTCGAAATTCGTGACCACGGATGCGGATTCAAGGTGCCGAGAAGGTGGGTCGACTTGGCTCGCCGAGAGCGGTTCGGTTTGGTGGGCATGGTCGAGCGCACCGAGGCCATCGGCGGCAACTTCAACATCCGTTCGAGCCCGGGAGAGGGCACGGAGATCAAAATCGACATCTCCCACGCGGCCCTAGAGGTCATGGCTCCAGAAAAGTCCCCGGCTGCCGGGTTGGAGAATTGAAATGAAATCGATTCGGGTCTTGATGGCCGACGATCACCCAGTCTTCCGCGCCGGCATGCGCTCCCTCCTGGAAATCCCAGACGACATCGTGGTCGTGGGCGAAGCCAACGACGGCGAAGAAGCCCTAAAGCTCGCCGCCGAGCTCCAGCCGGACATCCTGCTGCTCGATATCGAAATGCCCGGGCTCAACGGCGTCGAGGTGGTGCACCACCTCAACCGCGAGCCGGCCGCGCCGAGAATCCTGGTGCTGAGCGCCTTCGACGACGAAGCCTACATCTCCAACCTGCTGGCCAAGGGCGTGTCCGGATACCTGACCAAAGCCGAAGCGGGCGACGTCATCGTCGACGCCGTGCGTCAAGTCGCCCAAGGTGAAGAGGGCTGGCTCAGCCGCAGCATCCGAGCCAAGGTCATGGCCTTGCACCGCCAACGGGAATCGAGCCCCGAACGACTGCTCAGCGGCCGAGAACTCGACGTCCTACGCCTGCTGGCAGCCGGTCAAAGCAACAAAGAAATCGCTGCCGAGCTCAACATCTCCTCCAGCACCGTCAAAAACCACATCTCAAATATCTACCCCAAACTCGGCGTCCACACCCGGGTCGAAGCCGTGCTCGAAGTCCAACGCCACGGCCTCGACAAATACGCTGGATCGAGCTGATAGGAGATCCAGCATGGGTCTATCGGTTGAGCTCTCTGGCCGGGTCCTTCACAGTTGGCACCGCTTAATAAACATTTTTCAGAGAGCAACAACCTGTCGATCGTGAATCGGCCTGCATAGCGAACGTCGCCGAGCTCGCGCCCTCAGGTTGGACTCATTGGACGCAGAGGCAGGAGCTCGGGAAGGGGCCTGCCCCTAGAGGAGGCTGCGACCTAGAACAAGATCAAGCTGGTGGCTGGAGACTATCCGCCAATTCGCGAAATGGAACCGCCATTTGTAGAGCGATCTGTTTCGATCTTCCCCCCTCGGCGCCGGTGATCCAATCCGCCGAGGACTTGGAAGCCTGCCTTGGATCGGCAACCCAGCCGGTCGAGCGCACGCGCTGCGCGGCGCTCACCGGCATCACGCTGCAAGGTCAGCGCAACGTTGACCTCGGAGGTCCTGCCTGGCATTGCGTGTGGTAAGTTAATGTCATGACGAGGGTTGAGCAGATTGAAGAACAGGTTAAGTCACTTGCACCGGCAGATCTGCGGTCGTTTCGTGCGTGGTTCCTCGAGTTCGACGCCGAGGTCTGGGATCGCGAGCTCCAACGCGATGTCGAGGGTGGGCGTCTCGAAGCGCTGGCTAAGGAAGCCGTTGCTGATCACGCCACGGGCCGAACTAGACGTCTGTGACGCACTTTGCGACGCCGAGGTTCTGGCGGCTCTATGAAGCCCTTCCGGAACCCGTCCAAACACTCGCCGACAAGAACTTCGAGCTTCTCAAGGCTGACAGCCAGCATCCTTCTCTCCACTTCAAGAAGGTCGGCAAATTCTGGTCGGCGCGGGTTGGTCGGGGCTACCGAGTTCTGGCTGTTCAAGAGGGCGACGATCTCATCTGGTTCTGGATCGGCAATCACGACGAGTACGACCGACTCCTCGGGTAGTGCCTTGGCGTGCCAACCCAACCGCTGAGCTTGACCCATTGAAATGCGAATTGGAGTCGCTCTACTCTTGCTGCTGATCTCGGGGTTAGCATGCTCGAAACAGGAGGCTGCCTCAGCCGAAAAGCAGGGCAGCTACGTCATCGCCGACTTTCCCCAAATAAGGCCAGTCTGCGACCTACCGGATTCTCTAACGTCGTCTTTTCAAGACGGTCCTGATTTCTACACCTACAGAACAGTCAGTTCGAGTGAGCTGCCTTCAACCGCGATAGGCATCTACTTTGGCCACATTCCAAGCCATCATCTCGCCGAGTTTACTGATTTACGATCGGGCATCGTGGCAGGAGAAACCGTTACTTGGCGATTCAGCGAATATTCCCAAGATTCGCAATCGACGCTGTTCATGGAAACGATTCTCGTCTACCCGCCACACAATCTTGGACCAAAGGTTCGAAATGCTCTTCAGATCCATGTATGGGCATCTGCCGAGACTGAGGCTAAGATGAATGAGTTGGCCGATATCCTAAAAGAACTTGAGTTTGTAGAGCTCTCAGGGCGAGATGAGCATAAGAATTGAGTCTAGATATTCCGGAGATGCAAGGCGAGCTGGTTCATTTGATTCAGGCCGGCTCGACCCCAATCCCACGTCCTTGTAGCGATATCTCATCCCCAGATGGATTCAAGGGAGCCGAGTATTCCCTTGGAGATATGGGTTCGCACCGGACCCGGGCCTAGGGGAGGCGCCCGCCCCTATCCCTCTGTGCCAATGCGAGTGAGACAAAAAAGTCATTGAGAATTTAGTGAAGGGCGACGAGACCAAAATTTCATGGAACCTAGGCTCACTCAACCACTCGAAACACCGGACCCCGAGGTGACGCCGAAGGCCCGCAGACGGTCATCCTCGGCCGGCTACAAGCTGGATATCCTGCGGCAATGCCTCAAAGGACTCGTTTTGACGAGCATCTTCTTGCTGGCAGCCCTGGCCTTCGGCCGGTTCTTTCTCTCTCAAATCACTACCGAAAACTCCGTGTCGGGGCCCCCTGGAGTCATCCTGGCGGCACCACCCGAGGTGCGGATCGAAGATCTAGGCGAGGTCACACGTGCGGAAGGTGCCCTTCGGCTCTCGCAGCTCCTCGGTCCATCGGGCGAAAAAGCGGATGTCGGGGTCCACTTCTCTACCGTCGATGGCCGTGAATTCTTTTGGTATGCCGAGAAGGAGTCCGGCGGTTTGCTGGTTCTGGTAGAGCGAGTCTCCGGCCCTGGCAGCACGCGACTGGAGACGCGTTGGAGAGAATTCCTTGGAACCCGGCTCGAATGGGCGCAGACTCATGGCACGTTCGATGCCCCAGATCTGCCGACGGGCGAGCAGAAGAATCTCTATCACTGAGCCGGCAGACGCCACCCTGCAAACCCGCCGATGAGCACGACGAAGTAAGTCTGAAGGCTCATCGGCACGGGCACCATGGGGAGACCTGGGCACGCGCGCCGAGAGCGATCCGTGCCACGCCCGCGACCAGCACGGAAAGCGCAGCGGAAGGAAAGGGCCGGCCATCATCCCGTCTTGGTCAGCGCCGCCGCCAGCTTGAACACCTCATGCTCGTATTTGCCGAGCCAATCATCAGCTTCGAAACCGTTGTTGAGCAGCAGGCAGAGGGCATTCGGTTCCTCAGTCAAACCCGGCTCGACTTCGAATTGAATAAGAGTTGAGGACGGATCGCAGCTGTTGTCTCCAACTTCTCGCACCCAAAAGTTGAGGGCGGCCTCTTCGCTGATCGGCAAGACACGTCGCCGTTGGATCAGGCTGTACCGATCATTACCTGACATGTCTTCATCGAAGTGTCGTCGCGAAAACTCTTTGAAGGCCTGGTGGCGCACGGTGAGGTATTGGCGCAGGCCGGTAAAGTTTCCCGTCTCTATGAACAAGGCCATCAGACCACCGTCGCACGGACCGCAAGGATCGAAGCGCTGGCGCAAGGCAAAATATTGCTGAAGCAGCTCGACGGCTTGCTCGGAATATCCTTGTAATCGTGCGACTCGGCCCCTGAGGTACGAGGCTTCCGCGCGCTGTCGGGTGTTGGCGAACGGGGATTGCTCCACCAACTCAACCATCTCGATCACCAACTCGACACTTTGCCGACGCAGGGCCGCATAACCCAAGGCCAGGGGGATTTCAGCATCTTCCGGATGTGCATCAGCCAAACGTCGGATCTGCTCAACCACCTGGTCGAAGACTTTGCTTTGCTCGTAAACCTCGATCAGCCGCCGCACCGGGACGACCACGGGACGAGCATTGTCTAATGAAAGATCGAGCCAACGTTGGGCTGCGGCACGGCGCTCGTCGAGAGGCAAGGGAGAGCCTGCGCTGGAGAGATGATCCAAGCTGTAGCCGGGAAGTCCTTGTTTTTTCTTGAGGGTTTCTCTGGAATGTCGCGTTCTGAGGGCCTTCAACGCTGATTCAATATCTCCAGCCGGAGATGGCAGCAGGGGATTGACGACCTGGAGGGCCAGGTCGTCCCGCGAGCAGGCCTGAAACATCGATGCCAAGCGTTCGGCAGGATAGTACGCGGAATCAAACGAGCTTTCGGGGACCCATGCCCGCATCTGATCTGCTCCGGTGATCAGGCGGGGGCAAGCGGTGTCCGGTAACCAATCCACCAAGGTACCCCAAGCGTTGAGCAAATGAGGTCGCGGCCAATCCACCAACAACCTTTCGATAGCCGCCCAGTCTTTTTGGTTTCGGGCATAGGCTAAAAGGCTGAAACGTAGCTCTTGGCGAACATCCTCCGCGCCCTCAACGACAGCTAGGCGGTGAAAGAGCCGCCTTTCGCAGGCTTGCCGAGCATCGTTTTGCCGGTTGCGCTGGTCGAGCCTCCAACAGACGTTGCGCGCCTCCGACAGAGGAATCTCTTCGCTTTCGATGGCGGCCAGCAGGCTGTCCCGAAGGTCTCGCAGACCATGCCGATCATAGTAGTCGAGCAGCTCCAAGCGGTGCGCAAGGGTCGGTAGCCGCTCGGCTCTGTGCTCGAGCAGCTGCTGCTGCCGGCCTCCGGGAGCTTCATCGGGTTGGATCGACAGTGCGTTGGCCCATGCGCGTGGATCGTCGAGATGGTCGGCGAGATATGCGTCCGCATGATCCGCGGCCTCGTCGGTTCGGCCGAGACCGGCCAAGGCCTGCTGCAAGCAGAGGGCGGCGCCCAACCCATCGGGCTGCTCTGCGGCCTTGCGGCGTAGATCGTCGAGCACGCGCTCGGAGCCCTCGGCCATGCTCCTCCGACAGAGTTCAGCACTAGGCCTGACCTCAAGGGCAATGCGACGCCAACGCTCAAGCTCTCGAGCGGCCCGAGACTCAACCTCCGGGTCGACCAACAGAGCCTCAGCCTCGAAGTGGTAACGCTCACGCCACCTGGAAGCTTGAGTCTGAAAGGCGGCCTTCGATTCTAAGGAATGGAGCAACTGTTGGAGCGCGGCAATGTCCGTGGGCTCTTGCTCCAATTGGCTGAGCAGCTCAGATTCGCGATCGAGCATGCTTTGGGCCAAACGATACCGACAATACTCGGTCTGGCAGGACGCATATGCGAGCGAGGCCCCGCCGCCGATCCACAGGGCTGAGATGAAAATCGTCAGTCGGCGAGCGAGGTGATGAGAACTGGCCTGAATCATGGTCTCTCCTTAGCTTGCCATGCTTTCACAGCCTATCCTGTGGGCCATTGTCCAAGTGCGGAATGGCCCCGGATCGACGATGGACTGCGAATCTGGAGCCGTGAGTCACATGAGAGCCGGCCCGCTTCGCCGAAGACAGGGCGCCTACTCTCTCGGAGGTTTTCCTTCCGTACCCGCCCCGCCGAAGCGCGCATAGGCCACCGGAAGAACCAGGAGTGTCACCAGTGTTGAGGTTATGAGGCCGCCTATGACCACGGTGGCCAGGGGCTTCTGAACCTCGGCACCCGCCGAGCTGGCAAGGGCCATGGGGAGAAACCCGATGATATCCGTGGAGGCGGTCATCAGCACCGCACGCAGGCGAAGTCGAGCCCCCTCCCGGGCAGCAAGCTCGGTCGACGCCCCTCGACGCCGGCGCTCGTCGACATATTGCATCAACACCACCCCGTTGAGCACGGCGATGCCGAAGAGGGCGATAAAGCCGATGGCCGCCGAGACCGAGAACGGATAGTCCCGAGCTCCCAAAGCGAAGAGGCCACCGGAAAGAGAGAGAGGCACATTGAGAAAGACTAGAGTTGCCAGGCGCCCGGACCCAAATGCGCTGTAAAGCAGAACAAAGATCAGCAGCAGCACCATGGGCACCACAAACGCGAGCCGCCGTGCCGCCTCCTGGAGATTTTCGAACTGCCCACCCCACGAAAGGCTCCAACCCGCCGGAATCTCTACCCGCTCGTCCACTGCCCGCCGGGCCTCGGCCACGAAGGAGGCTAGATCCCTGGCACGCACGTTGGCCTCGATGCTGATCCGGCGGGACACACGCTGCCGGTTGATCTGCGCAGGCCCCTCGGTGACCTCGAGGGTCGCCAGCTGATCCAGGGGGATCATACGCAGCGGACCACCCTCAACCGTCGACGGCGCGGCAACCCGTAGGTCCCCGAGCCGCCGGGGATCGAGCCGCATCCGCTCAGGGAAACGGACCTGCACGGGAAAGCGCATGGCGCCCTCGAGCACGGTCCCTACTTGGATGCCGCCCACGGCGTCGAGCACTTGGAAGACCTCTGCCGTCGACAAGCCGTAGCGAGCCACGGCCTCGCGATCGATTCGCACGCGTAGCCGGGGCAGGCCCTGGGTCTGCTCGGCGGCCACATCCGCGGCGCCGGGCACGGAGCGCACCACGGCCGCGATTTCCTCCGCTTTTCGCCGGAGCAGGTCGAGATCGGATCCGTAGAGGTGGATTGCCACGTCAGACCGGACACCGCCTATGAGCTCGGCGAAGCGCAACTCAATGGGCTGGGTGAAGGCGAATTTCGCTCCCGGAACTTGAGCTTCGAGCTCGTCGTGAATCGCCGTGACGAGCTCTTCCTTGGAATCGAAACGCCAGCGGTCCCTGGGATGAAGCATTACGAAAGTATCCCCGATCTCCACTCCCATGGGATCGAGCGCGACTTCCGGTCGGCCGGTGCGAGAAACTACGGTTTCGACCTCGTCGGGAAATGCTTCCAAAATGGTTCTCTCGGCCATTAGGCTGACCTCGTTTGAAGCTTCCAGCGAAATCGAGGGTAGGCGCTGGATATGCATGGCGATTGCACCTTCGTCGAGGGTAGGAATCAGCTCCGCCCCCAGAAAGGGGATCAGCACCAAGCTGACAACGAAGACCCCGCCTGCGAGACCCAAGGTGATCTTGCGGTGGGCGAGAGCCCGGTCCAGGAAAGGCAAGTACAGCCTCTTGCACCAGCGGTAGAGAGGTGGCTCCTTCAGCCGTGTCTTGGGCAGGATCCAACTGGCCAGCACTGGCACCAGGGTTAGGGCGCAGAGCAAGGAAGCGGCGAGAGCGAAGCCGACGGTCAGCGCCATCGGCCGGAACATTTTGCCTTCGATACCCCGCAACGCCAGGATCGGGACGTAAACCAGGATGATGATGGTGACGCCGAAAAGCACGGGCCGGGCAACTTGGTGGACCGCGGCGCGCACAATTTCGAGCGCCGGAACGGGGTCGTCCTGCTCGCGGCTTTCGCGAAGCCGGCGCAGGATGTTGTCCACCACGACCACCGCACCGTCCACAATCAAGCCGAAATCGATTGCCCCCAAACTCATCAGATTGCCCGAGACGCCCGCCCATCGCATGGCGGAGAAGGCAACCAGCATCGAGAGGGGAATCACCGTGGCGACCAGGAGCCCGGCCCGCAGGCTACCGATCAGCAGCAGCAGCAGCACGACCACCAGCAAGCCACCTTCCACAAGGTTTCCGGCCACCGTTCGCAGGGTGCGATCTACCAGGTCCGAGCGATCATAGTAGGTGTCGATCACCACGCCGTCCGGGAGGGTCCGGGCGATCTCAGCGACTCGGGAATCTACCCGTCGGGCGACGGTACGGCTATTCTCGCCGATCAGCATCAAGACGATGCCCGCCACCGCCTCCCGATCCCCATCGCGGGTCACCGCACCCTGGCGCAACAAGGGAGCGAACTCGAGCTCGGCCACGTCGCGCAGGTACACCGGCACGGCGTCACGATCATCGATGGCGATTCGCCCGAGATCGTCGAGAGATTGGAGGAGCCCTTCAGCGCGCACCACATACTGCTCGCTGCCGAATGGTATGTAGCCGCCGCCGGTGTTGAGGTTGTTGTCGCGGATCGCCCGCACCACGTCACCCACGCCGAGACCGTAGGCCACGAGGCGCTCCGGGTCGATGGTTACCTGGTAGGTTTTGACCTCGCCCCCGAAGGCGTTGACCTCCACCACACCGGGAACGGCCCGAAGCTGTGGGCTGACGACCCAATCCAAGATCGATCGCAACTCCATCAGTGACCAGCATTCGGGCGTGTCGGGAGCTCCCGGGGCGCAGCGCGTCTCGCCGACGACCTCGAAGTGATAGATCTCGCCCAGCCCGGTGGTGATCGGTGCGAGCTTGGGCTCACCATAACCCTCGGGAATCGACTCCCGGGCCTCGGCGAGACGCTCGGAGACCTGCTGGCGAGCCCAGTAGATGTCGGTGTCTTCCTCGAAGATCACGGTCACCACCGATAGCCCGAATTTCGACAGTGAACGGATCTCCTCGCGCCGCGGTATGCCGCTCAGCGCCGTCTCTACGGGGAACGTAACGAATTGCTCCACCTCCTCGGGAGCCAAACCCGGGCTGTCGGTCAGGACCTGGACCTGGACGGTGGTGATGTCGGGCACTGCGTCGATCGGTAGGTGCAGCGCCGAATGAATGCCCCAAGCGATGAGCAGGAACCAAAGAGCGAGCACTATCGGTCGGTGGTCGAGAGAAAAATCGACGAGTCGTCGTAGCATAGTCGAGCCTCCTCGGCCTCAGTGGTGGTGTCCGCCGATTTCGTCACCGGCGGCCTGGGATTTGAGTAAAAAGCCACCGTGTGTGACCACGCGCTCTCCGAGCACAACGCCGCTGAGGATCTCCACCATGTCGTCCGTCACCCGGCCGAGCTCCACGTTTCGGCGCTCGAAACGACCGGGCGCGGTTTCGACAAAAACAATCGACGAAGACCCGTCGCGCTGGACGGCCATGCGGGGCACCGCAAGCGCCGCCGACGGCCGTTCCGTCGAGGAGGCCAGCATGACCCGCGCGAACATGCCGGGTTTGAGACGCCGATCCGGGTTGGCCAGGTCGACCCGAGCACGAACGGTCCGGCTGCCGGCGTCGAGCTGATCCGCAAGGTAGGAGACCTCGCCATTCACCAGCTCATTCGGCCAGGCATCAAAGTGAATCTCCACCGGCTCTCCGACCCTGACGTGAGCCAGATCCCGCTCGTAGAGATCGATCCAAAGCCAAACCCCGGACAGGTCGGCGACGGTGAAGAGCACGTCGTCCACGGCAACCAGCTCGCCGAGGGTGGCGTCTCGCTCCACGATCCTGCCGGCGAACGGGGCACGTAGGGGCACCCTAGACGACTCGGCGTCGTCCCAGCGCAACGTGTCGATAGCCTCCACCGTCAGCCCCAGCAGGCGCAACATCTCCCGGTGGGACGCCAGGTCCGCAGCCGCTTCACGGGCTGCCGCCTCCGCTTCCAATACCTCCTGCTCCGACGCAATCTGGTAGTCGCGCAGATCACGCTCGCGCTCGAACCGGCGCGCGGCCACCCGATGGCGAGCGCGTGCCCGGAGAACCGCAGCTCCCAGACACGCTACCGCCACGGCGAATCGTTTCGCCGTCACCGTTAAGGCACCTCAATATTTTTCCGGTTTAAACCGGAGCGTTTGTTTTGATAGGTGCTTGTAGCAGGCACCAGCGAGTGTCTGTCTTTTTGTCCAGGAAGCGAGCGCTCCCCAAACAAATCAGGATCCAGCGAGGTCTTAGAAAAAGACTCGACGGAATAGACACACGCAAAGCGGTGAGCTTCTTGCTACAAGCAACTCAGCTAGGCAGCTCAGCTACAGTCAGCTCAGCTACCGTCAGCTCACGGACTAATGCCTGGGAACGTGGAGGATGTCTAGAGGGATATCTTCGAGAGGCAAGGTGGGACAGTCGAATCCGAGCATCGAGCTTGGGGCATCGCCGTTGTCAGCGATTTTCTCGGTCAAGGCGACCCTGGGGCCGTTGGAGCAGCAAACACACGAAGCCCCGTCCAGCTCGCAGCAGCTGATCTCATCATCGGGACAAGCCGACACTGCAGCCAAGACCGGCGCGGCCACTCCCAGGAGGGTAAGAACGAGCAGGGCTATTGCGGTGCCTCGAAGACTCATTGGCGAAGGGTAACACAGCTCCAAGCCGTTGGTAGGGATGAATCATTCGACCGACGCGAGCATTGAACGGGATCCACGGTTTCGCGCCGCCCTCTGTGCCAATGTGAGTGAGACAAGTGTCATCATTGAGAATTTAGTGAAAGGCGACGAGACTAGAATTTCATGGAACCTAAACCCACTCAACCACTCGAAACACCGGATCCCGAGGTGACGCCGAAGGCCCGTCGACGGTCATTCTCGGCCGGCTACAATCTGGATATCCTGCGGCAATGCCTCAAAGGACTCGTCTTGACGAGCATCGTCTTGCTGGCAGCCCTGGCCTTCGGCCGGTTCTTTCTCTCTCAAATCACCACCGAAAACTCCGTGTCGGGGCCCCCTGGAGTCATCCTGGCGGCACCACCCGAGGTGCGGATCGAAGATCTAGGCGAGGTCACACGTGCGGAAGGCGCCCTTCGGCTCTCGCAGCTCTTCGGTCCATCGGGCGAAAAAGCGGATGTCAGGGTCCACTTCTCTACCGTCGACGGCCGTGAATTCTTTTGGTATGCCGAGAAGGAGTGCTCGAGAATGTGGCAATGGGCGAGCCAGCCACCCGAGCGACTGGCGGTGGCCTGCAGGCCGTCGGCGGCGACCTGGCCTTCGCGGCCGGTGTCGTCGAACCGGGCGGCGAATCGGGAAACGCTGAAGCTCTGACCCGGCACCGTGCCCGGTCGGCGCTCATCAAGAAGTGTCTTTATCCTCCAGGCGGGTGGACAGGGCGCCGTTTACCTTGGGTGTACGAATTGGTACGAAGTGAATGCGGCCTAACCCGCCGGCCCTCTCTTCTTGGACTTTGAGATGCTTGAGCGAGCGGTGCTCGACTTAGCTCAACCATTGCCATGAAGGAGCTTTCTGGGATAATTGCCCCAAGGAGGCAAACTGAGATCGCCGAGCTTCATCGTTGGGTTCGGGCGCGCACTGTCGTCCGATAGCGGCGAAGCGAAGGCCGTTAGGCCGCACAACCCACCCTCGTTGGTTCACTTCCGCGAACTCCCCGCACAAGCTCAAGCCATGAAGAACTATCCAGCCGCAGGACAGCAGTTCTCGTTTCATGCAGATCTGGAAAACTGGGCCGAAGGAATGGATTATTGCGCCATTCCCGTGCCTGCCGAGGTCACCGAGGCGCTGGGAACCAAGGGCCCCGTCCTGGTCCTGGCGCGCGTCAATGACTCAGAGCCATTCCAGGTGAGTCTCTTCCCTGTCGGGGGTGGCCGGCACTACATTCGCATCAAGGCAAAAGTTCGTCGGGAAACGAACACCAAGACGGGTGACCGCATTCGAATGCGGATCACTGTCCTTGATCGCGAGAACGTAGAGGTGCCAGCCGATCTGACGCGCGCGCTTCGTGCTGAAGGTGTGGTAGAAGCTTTCCAGTCGTTGCCGCCGGGAAAGCAGAGCTTCATCATCCGACGCATCGACGAAGCGGCCAAACCGGAGACGCGCGAGCGAAGGATTCAAGAGGGCGTCGCGGCCGCACACCAACGCAGAGAGAAGTTGATGGACAAGCCAGGATCACATCCCTGACACCTCAACCAACGGCTTAACAGACGCTGAGCTTGGGGTCGTTCTGCGCAACGCCCAACGGTGTTGGCAAACAACGAGTGACCCGCCAAAACGATTGGCGACCCTCCAGGACTATCCCAGGATCCTAGAGAGCCGCCCCGTGGAGTGCCTTAGTTGGATTCCGAGTGGGTGATTAGTCGCACCGAGTCGATGCTGATGAGGCTTTCACCTTCTCGATCCAATGGCTCGCCGGTCACCGCGTTGGACGGCACTAAGTGCACCGAAATGTCTTCGACGCTGGTGATGCCGATCTCCTGGATATCGTCGTTCAGGTAATAACGCTTGGTTCCCAGTGATGTCGGCCCGCGGTGGCCGTGGCCGTGATCGCCAAAGCCGAAGAAACTGAAGCGTGTGACCAGGGCGCGATTTTCAGGTTGGGCTTTTGAGCTGATGTAGACGTTGTAGGTATAGGCCGGGGCCTCTTTGACCACGATATTTTCCAACACCAGCCAAACGCCGAAAGCAACATCGCCGGTGGACTCCAGCAACCCTTTGGACGCTCTTTGATTTTGTTGCAGCACCTGGGGCTCCGGGCGCAGGTCGAGCTGGGTGGGTTTGGTCTGCAAGTCGATTTTGCCACTCATCAGAACCAGGTCGGACTTGGCGATTTTGTCCTGCACAGACCTCACTGTTCTTTCTGCTGCCAAAGGAGCAGCGGTGGGTGAATCGTATCGACAATCCTTATCTTCAGCGTAACGTACCGCCAGCACCTCGGGACTGAAGGCATCCGCAATGGTTTTGGTCACTCGTTGGCCGTTCTCGTCGGCAAAGACGAAGCTGATGTCGTACCACGCATCGGGCATGCCCAAATTGGCTTTGGCCCAATCTAGATCGATGGTGGCGCCATCGGCTTTCTCGTTCATCCAGCATTGCCAAAGACGATCGATATTGGCATGGTGCATGTAAAAGACCGGATCATTTCCCGCCACCGGCACCCAGCCGATATGCGGCGCGGTGCAGCCGTTGCCCACAGCGCAGTGCATGGCCCCGTGTGGAGTCCCCTCCAGGGTATTTGAAAAGTCTACGAAAGTGGGCTCGGCAAAGGCTTCCTTAGCACTAGCGTTGTCCGGGGACATGCTGGTCTTTTGCTCGTTGAGCCACATGGTGCGCAGCTCGTCGAAAAAGGTGTTGGCGGGGACGCTGCCCCCCTCGGAGACCAACGGCGGCAGCCAGAGGTTGGGATGTTTACCGTCCGTGGAGTTCTCGGCGGGATAGTCGAAATAGTCCCAATAGGGTAAGGCGAAGCTCTCGGACCCACTGTATTTGCGCAGCGTGCGCTCGTAGTAGAAGAGATAGAGCCGGTGCCAGGGGAGAAAACGTGGTGTGGCGCGAATCTCTTTGCACTCCAGATCGGTCTCTTCACAGGAATGCGGAGTATGCTGGCAGGTTCCCCAGATGCCGTCGGAAAACGCATCCGGGGCATATTCTTGGCCGGCAGCGTCGTAATAGTTTTGGCAGGTCTTCTCCGCATCTGCCTTGGAAAACTTATAAGGCTCGTCCTGAAAATATTCCAAACACTGGGGGCGACGGTAGTTCACCGTCTCGGCAAAACTGGTGGCTTGACCTCCAAGACCGAAGTAGCCGTGGGTGTTGGCCCAGAACAGGAGGCTGGTGCGAAATTCCACGGTCGATGGATCGGCGCTGCTATGGGTGCGCATGGTTTCCAAGGCCTGGCGATAGGCGGCGACCTTATTCGGATCTTGAACCACATCGGAAATATTCTGCCGCAGCGTGACGCCGACGGATTCAGCAGCGCCTTCAACGGCCGTGCCGGTGGCGCTGTCTGCCTTGGACGCGGCGCTGTCATCCACATTGGATTTACAGCCCATCATCCAGAGCAAGAAAACACATAACAACCCAAAGTGGATCTGTGTCCGACAAGACGGCATGGTTCGACTCCTCATAACGAGCCCTCCTTTTCCAATGTGTTGACCCAAGAAGCTGAGCCCGGCAAAACGAAACCGCTAAAAGGGGAATGTCTTGCTTCCAAGGTAACACCTTATGCGTTTTGTCATCAATAAAGCGAGGACTCCCTTCTGACACGCCACCACCTGCCCAGCAGCAAGGTCGCAACCCACAAAAAGAGAGCCACCCACCACAAGGCGGGTGCTTTGAGTCCACCGGGTTTCGGCGACCATCCTCCGCGATCTCGATCTTCCAGTCGTTCTTCTTAAGAATACCAGGTCTTGGGAGGCTCGGCGGGATCTGACACGCCTGCTTCAAACACCGATCGATACCCGGGGACCGACATGAGCATCGACCAAAGGGATTTGCCCTTGTCTTTGACCTCTGCCGAAGGCTCGGGGGTTTCGAGCAGGCCAAATGGACCTTCTTCGGCCGGTTGCCATTCGGGTGATACGGGTTTTTTGGCCAGCAAATCCTGCCTCAGGCTTTCGCGGATATAGAAAGAAGCTTCTTCATAGCTCGGGAAGGGGTCTCGATAGGTGAGCTTGCCGCCGGAGCTTTTTTCGACCGAGATCCAAAAACCTTCGTGGTCCACTTCCACCCGTAAACGCTCGCCGGTGGCCAACTTGACGGGACGACAGGCGTCCACACGGGTGGCGGTGTCGGTTTGGCCGAGGGCGGTTTCGTCTTGCTCCAATTGCTCCAATAGCTCGTAGGCTCGGACTTCGTCGACCGGCGAGGCGGTGATCTGCAACCCCGCGACGGTACGACGAAAAACATAGAGATAGCCCGGCGAATAGCTCATCAAACCTTTGTTTTGGCTGGCCAGGGCGAGCTGTCTGGCTGCTTCGAGCAAGATGCCGTCGGATCGGCGTCTCGGGTCCAGCTCGGAGAGGCGCGCCGCATGCTCCTGGGCTCGGCGCGAGCACTCGCCCCATTGCTCGACGGCTTTTTCTAGGGCGGCGCGATGAAAACGGGTCTCGGCGGCGACGTCCTCGAAGCGCGGAAGATCTCTGATTTCCCGGCCGAGCTGATCAAAGGCCGCTTCGAACACCTGGCGGTTGGGATGGGTGGCGGACAACAGTGGCAGGCGTTGACGAATCCAGGCGCGCTCAGCGAGCTTTTGGAACCGCAACATTCGCAGAGGTTTTCGGACCGAACCCTCGGTGTTCGAATTCTTGGCTAAGCTGCCGAGCCCACAAAGCGCGGATGGGCCGCGGTCGGGGCGAGAGAGTGAATCAGAATGCATGTTGCTCCTCTCCTGAGGTGCTGGGGAATCTAAGGATAAAACAGTATTTTACCTTCGACCCCAAGGCGTCAATGGAGAGAATGTCCTTTGACCAATAGGAAGAATGTCCTATTGACGTTTGTCGGCTCGCCCGTCATCCCAAATTTCGGCAAGGGTTCTAGCGATGTGGGCCGGTCGGCGGGTGATCCAATATTTTTTGCCGGCGCCGAAAAGTGGGGGCGGAGACCCCCAGCAAAGCAGGCCCGGTTTTCACCCCGCTGGCCTGAATGGCCTGCAGCAGCACCTTGCCGACTTCCTTGGTTATATCGCTCTCCGGGGGATGTGAGACCCGAAGCAGCTGGTCGGCCACCGTTGCCACGGACTCCCACCCGGCAGGGCGTTGGCCATCTCCGGATCTGGCTCGCTGCAGTCGACGGCTGAACGTCGAGCACGGAATGCCGAGCAGAAACGCTGCTTGCCGCTGAACTCCACCGGCTTCGGCCATCGCCTTCAAGATCAAATCCTCTTCTAGCCACAGCCCGAGGGGAGGCGCTTCCTCCGCCGTCCGAGACGCTTCAATCCACCTCCGCAGCTCGATGCCCAGCGCCTCCCACAAGCCAGGGGCGGATCTCGGCTCGGCTGGGTTGCGATCCTCCGGGTGATCGGCCGGTCTCGACGCCGCCATCGAAACCCTACCTCCGGAGCCTGATCTCGGAGCAGCGATACTTCCAGGCCCTTTGACCGATCGGTGTCCGATCTCCGATGCCCGGCCATCGAGGACCGCCCTGGGTATTCCAGCATCCTGCCGGTCCTCGAGTTCATGACCCAACGGCTTTTCGTAGAATCCTTCCTCAAAATAGAAGTCCGCCGTGTCGAGGGTCTCTCCGTCACCCATCAGGATCGCTCGCTCAAGGGAGTTGCGCAACTCTCTAATATTGCCCGGCCACGGATACCGTTGCAGGGATACGAGGGCTCGAGGGGTAATGCCGAGGTGAGGTCGACCCGACTTTTGCCCCAGCTCAGCCAATAAACGGCTCACCAGACCCGGGAGGTCCCCGCGCCGTGCTCGGAGGGGAGGAATATCGAGCCTCAGGGCGTGGATGCGGAAATACAAGTCCGCACGAAATTGCTCGGCCTGAACCATAGACGCGAGATCCCGGTGGGTCGCCGCAATGAGTCGCACATCGACCCGGCGATCCTCCACTTCTCCCAAGGGCCGAAACGTCAAATCCTCCAAAACCTTCAAAAGTTTGGCTTGGATCCCGAGATCCATATCGCCGATCTCGTCGAGAAAAAGGGTTCCCCGATCCGCGACTTGCAGCAAGCCGGGTTTCGATTGGGAGGCACCGGTAAAAGCCCCTTTCTTATATCCAAATAGCTCGCTCTCCAAGAATTCAGGTTTGAGCCCAGCGCAGTTGAGTTCGATGAACGGCTCACCCGACCTGGCACCGTTCTCGTGAAGCCAGCGAGCCAGAACGCCTTTGCCACACCCGGTTTCACCGCTCAGCAGCACCGGCCCGTTACCTTCAGCAACTCTATGGGCCATTCGCTCGAGCTCGGACAAGGCAGGGCTTTGTCCTTCAAATGGATTGGGCGCATGGCGTTTCCGGTTGGTGTTGTAGGCCATGCGCTGGCGATGCTGTCGCCCTTCCTTCAGGCTGCGATCGAGGATGACCGCAAGAACCTCCGGCTCGACCGGTTTGGACAGAAAATGATTCGCACCCCGACGCATCGCTTCCACGGCGAGTTCAATGGAGCCGTGTGCGGTCAGCACAATCACCGCAAGGGCCGGATCTACTTCATGCAATCGGAGCATCAATCCGAGCGCGTCGCCATCTCCCAGCTGATAGTCGAGAATTGCAACATGTGGCCGTTGCTCGCGACACAGGCGCTCCGCCTCCGCACAGCTCGTCGCCTCCAAGGCCTCGTATCCGCAAGCTTTCACGACTTCCAAGCAAATTAGACGCGCGGTCGGCTCATCGTCGACGACAAGGGCTTTTGTATGACTGCGCAAGGCTCGCTCCCGAATCTCGGATGGGGTCTCCATAGAAACTGTCCCGCCCTCATCTTTAGGCCGCTAATCCATGGGTGCACCGGTTTTTTCCAAATTCTTGCACATCTTTCCCAATTTGCCTCGATTTTTTCAGACTGCCCCACATTTTTCCCATTCTGACTCCTGTTCTTTCCTCAGATGCCCCACTTTCGATCCCGATCCGCTCTATTTGCCTGGCACACATGTTGCTTTATAAGTGTTGAGTGAAACCCAACAGGAACAGATGGCTGTTGAGCACATTCTTTTCCCCTGAACCCCATACCGAGAGAAAAAATGAAAAAGATTCTTGTATTCCTCTTGATCGCCGTGACGAGCCTTGCTGGAGCCTCTTTTGCCGACGGAAGCCCGGACAGCTTTACCTCCATGGCTTTGGAAGCCAACGCCAAAGCTGCCTCGTTCGCTCCCAATTCCGGCCCGGTTTACGTCAATACCAACTTACCCACCAAAGCCGCTACGGTCACCTTCTTCAATGACCAAGCCGCCTTCACTGCGGCAGCACCGGGTCTCACTCTGGAAGATTTTGAAGGCGGAGCCGCTGGCCCCGGTCAGGTCTTGGGTTGCCCTTCGCCTTTGTCCAACAGCTCCCCCGGCACCTGTTTTGCCTCCGGCGACTTGGTCGACGGTTTCTCCTTCAACACTACGAACGGACAAGTCGTTGCCCTGGGAGCTGGAATCGTGCCGGTCAATCCCACGACCTGGATCGCCGCCGATCTTTTCAATGCCGGCTCCAGCTTCCAATTCACCGACTCGAATGTGTTGGCCGTCGGTTTCGAGCTGTTCAGCTTCGCAAACTCGCCGATCACGGTCTCCGTCTACGGCGCCGGTGGTGCCTTGTTGGGCACGGCGATCCACCCGGCGGGTGCAACCTTCTTCGGCGTCAAGACGGACGAGACCATCACTCAAATATCCATGACGCCCGGGGTTCCCATCTACGACAACCTACAATTCGGCACCGGCATCATTGACACCGACGGCGACG
Source organism: uncultured bacterium (assembly GCA_965366625.1). Classification (GTDB taxonomy): domain Bacteria; phylum Acidobacteriota; class Thermoanaerobaculia; order Multivoradales; family J023; genus JAUIJL01. Next base: position 94,043 of record CBDUGP010000016.1, on the reverse strand, counting down.
GCATCGGTGACGATGACGACGCCTGCGTCAATTCCGACTTGAATGCCACCGTGGTGATCGACAGCTGTGACAGTGGCGTGGACAACACCCTGGGCTCGGATGGTTGCACCATCTCCGACCTGGTCGCCATGTGCGTTGATGGCGCCAATAACCACGGTCAATATGTGCGCTGCGTGTCCCATCTGACCAACGACCTCAAAAAGGCCGGTGAGATCAGCGGCTCCGACAAGGGTGCGATCACCAGCTGTGCCGGCCAAGCCGACCTTCCCTGATCGAGCCTTCTTAGCAGAGACGCCTGCGGCTTCAGCCGACGGGTAAGTTTTTAAAGGCCGCGGCTTGTGCCGCGGCCTTTCGGCGTTTTGGGGCCCATCACCTCAATCCAAAAGCTCTCGGGAAGGCCAACCGGGAGATCCACGGGCGGAGGCAATGGCTCTTTCAAAACCCCTAATCGGCTCGCCCAATCGATGACTTCCGCCTGCCGCAAGCCCACTGACAAATAGTCGTCCAGCAAGACCCCGGCTCTTTGGTGCTCGCCCAGGATGCCCAGCGCTAAAATCGGCAACAAGCGCACAAATCCGGCCTCGAGCAAGACCGACGGCTGTTGTTCAATCAGATCTAGGGTTTGTTGAGCATAGGCACGGGCGGGGCCCGAGTCGCCGGAATCTTGCCAGTGAGCCAACGCGTAGTGCAGCACGCCATAGGCATAAACAAAGTTGGCCCGGCCGTCGGCCCCGTAGTCGAGCAATTTCTCAGCTGCCTCGACCCCTACGTCCAAATCTTGCAGCACGGCTTCGAGGGATCTGTCGGCGGCCATCTTGGCCCTCGCCAACCAGTAGTGGCAAAGGGCAATTCCTGGGTCGTGGGAGTGCGCGCGAAGAGCATAGAGCTCACAGGATTCCGTCAATGCCGCTTCGGCTCTGGCCGGATCGTCGCGACTGGAGGCGATCAAACCTTCGTAGGCTTCCAGCGAGGCGGAAAAGAGGGTTTCTTCATATCCCAACGCTCAACGAGCTGGCTCGGTGATGGCGGGCGACAAACTTAAAAGCTCAGGTTGTGAACCGACCGAGGCCTGGGGGATCCGCCGCAAAACTTGCGCTGTAGGGGGTAGCCATTGTTGCAAGGCATGTCGAACAAGGAGCAACCGCGTGACCCATCCAGATCATTCCAAAGAGGTTCCCGAAAACTATAACGCCCTCTATCAGAGAAAGGCTCGAGCTTCGCGACGAGTCGCACTAGCCGCAGCGGAAACCAGTGGGCACCGACGGATCAAAACCAGCTCACCCGACGTCAAAGTGGAGTACGACGAGGCCACGGGAATGCCTCGCATGGTGGCTAGTGGAAGCTCGCACAGTCGTTTGTCCACCGCTGCGCGCACAGAGGAAGAATCTGCGGTGAGTTTCGTACGCGAGCGAGCCGACCTTTGGGAACTCTCTCCCCAGGACCTCGACACCGTCGAAGTGCTCTCCGTGAGCAAACAAGGCCTGAAAGCTGTTCGAATGATCCAACGGGTGGAAGATAAGGAAGTCTTCGGCTCTGAAACTACCGTCGGGCTGAGCGCCGAGAACGAGGTGGTGATGGTCTCCGGTCAGCTCTTCAACGGCAGCAGCGACTCTCGCTCAAGTGCCCGAGCAGCACCGCAGACTTCGGAGCCTGCGGCCATCAGCCTCGCCGTCGGCGATCTGACGGGCACTTCCTTCCCGGCGGACGAGTTCAGCATCTCAGAGTCTGAAGGCCAACGCGGAGACTATCGATTCTTTGAGCATTCAATGCCGGAAGGAGATGATCGGCCGCAGTTTGAACGGCCCGTGCGGGTGAAGAGTGTCATGTTTCCCATGGGTCAAGGGACTTTCATTCCCGCCTACTACATGGAGCTTTGGATTCTCGGCCTGCCGGCGTTTTCCTATGTCATCGACTGTGTGGGCGAGCCGGACGAGATTCTCTTTCGTAAAAATCTCACCTCCCAACTCTTCAGCTATCTCGTTCACAACACCAACGACGCGGTGTTACGTCCCCACGACGGTCCGGCTCCGGGAACGCCCCATCCAACCGGCACTCCGAATAAATTCCAAGCTCCGACCGTGCCGCAAGTTGAGATCAAAACCGATGGCCTACTGCCCGGAGATCCATGGCTGCCCTCCGGCGCAAGCCGGACGGATGGCAACAACTGCATCGCCTACGCCGACTTGAAGAACACCAATGCCCCGGGTACCGGCAATCCATTCGGCAACCGGACGGCACCGGGTGAATTTCACCATGTCTATAACCACTCTAAGCCGTCCAGCGAGAGCACAAATTTACAAGCAAGTTTGGTCGGCATGTTCTTCCATGTGAACTGGCTACACGATCGTTGGTACCAAGCAGGTTTCGACGAGGCTTCCGGCAATGCGCAAAAGGACAATTTCGGCCGCGGCGGGTTGGATGGTGACCCGATCCTGGCGGAGGGAAACGATGCCAGTGGCACCGACAACGCAAATATGGCCACACCTGCCGACGGCGCCAGCCCGCGCATGCAGATGTTTGAGTTCACCGGAGTCCCCGCAGGCACCCCCAGTCGCACCAGTAACTTCGAAGCACTGATTACTTTTCATGAAATGGGTCATTACATCACCCAACGTTTGGTCGGCAACGCGTCGGGGTTGTTCAATCGACAGGGAGAGGCCATGGGCGAGGGATGGGGTGACTTCTTTGCCATTTGCATGACCTCCCAACCACAAGACAATTTTAGCTCCGGCGCCTTCGCCGTAGGCGGCTGGACGGACCTCACCGGTGCCCAAGAAGACAACTATTACTACTCGATTCGCCGCTATCCCTATTCGGCGGACATGGCCAAAAATCCACTGACCTTTAAACACATCAGCTCGGGTGTGATCCTGCCCACTGGACCGCCGAAGAATCCTCAAGCTGGAGGAGCCAACAATCTGGAGCACAGAGCCGGGGAGGTCTGGTGTGCCATGCTCTGGGAGGTCTTCGTTAAGTTAGTGATTCAACACGGCCACGCAGAAGCGGAAGAGCGCATGTTGAAATACGTGATCGGCGGGCTCAAGCTGACGGCCGGCAGCCCAACCTTCACCCAGGCTAGGGACGGCATCGTGAATGCGGTGTCGACCCTTGAGCCGTCCGACCTCGATATGGTTTGGCAGGGTTTTGCCAAACGCGGCATCGGTGACGGTGCGGTCTCGCCGCCGTCCAGCTCCACGGACCTGACAGGGATCACGGAGAGCTTCACGGTTCCATGAGAAAGGATCCGGCAATGAGATTCGTCCTACTGGACCTGGGGAAAACACTCGAAGTCGGTGATGTTCTGCTTCCGGGAGCACGGCAGCTCTTGGATTCCCTAATCCGGTTTCGAGAGGTCGACCGCCTGCCATTTGATTTCGCATTGGTTTCAGATTTTTCTCTGGCGAGCACACCTCGTGAACTCTTCGAGCGCCGACAAGAGTATTACGACATTCTGGAGACCTTGAGCATCCGCCGAGATTTCGAGCCGGTGGAAAAAAGAGTGACTTTGTCGGACGAGGTCGGTGTCTTCAAACCGGACGCCAGGCTCTTTCGAGCGGCTATAGACAAGCTCCTGCCAGGAGGAGATTTCGCTGACGCGCTATTCGTCACCGAATCCCTGCCCCACGTGGAAGCAGCTCGACGGTTGGGTTTGACCGCCTATCACTACCGAGGACCGGGACAAACCACGGGCGATATCGCACATCTCGAGGAGTTTATTCCGATCGTCCGTGACTTCGTCGGCGAGGCTCCCCGAGTCCGGGTGGCCAAAATCCGCTGGGACCCAGGGAACCGCCGATCATTGCCGCCGGACGCGTGGTGGGTCCAGCTCGGGGATCAGGCTTTGGTCTTCTCCGACGAAAGCGACAGGCGGGCGGGCGAAGAAAAGGCCACACGCCGAGGACCGGCCTTGGAACCTATGCCCGGCGCCGTCTCGCCCCAGCAACTCCATGTGGTGGTGCAAAAAGGCAGGTTATTCCAACAGGAGCATCCGGAAGTGCCGGTGCTTTTGGACAAGGGCCGCTACCTCGTCGTCGAGCTCGACCGTCGACGGGCCGAGCAGCTCACAGAAGCCGAGGAAGTTTGTTTCACCATCCAACCCTTGTCCCAGAACGAGGTAATTTTCGACGTCCGCCCTTCGGCTCCGGCAGCCCGCCGGGCGCCGGTGGATTGGGTGCTCCAGCTGCTCGGAAAGCTCACCGAGCAGGCCTTCAAGGCCACTCTCACACACCTGGTTTCCTTTCCCACCCGCCATTCCACGGGCGCGGGGCTCGAGCAAGCCGCATCATGGGCGCGCGATCAATTGATCGATTGGGGCTATGGGGTTTCTATGCAAACGATCACCGTGGGGGCTGACACCAGCCTCAACGTAATCGCCGAAAAACCAGCATCTACGGACTCAAATCGGGACCTGCTCTTGGTGGTCGCCCACCTGGACTCCATCAATATTTTCGGCGGCGCGTCAGCCCCTGCTCCAGGGGCCGACGACAACGGCAGCGGCAGCGCTGGATTGCTCGAAATTGCTAGGGTTCTGGCAGAAGTTTCGGGCGATCACGATCTGCGATTCATTCTTTTCGGCGGCGAGGAGCAGGGTCTGCACGGCAGTCGACAATATTTGGCCGCGATGCCGGACGAGGAGCGGTCGCGGATTCGTATGATCGTCAACATGGACATGATCGGAAGCCTCAACACCGAGGTGCCGACGGTTTTGATCGAAGGGGCCCCGGTCTCACAGACAGTGATCGACGGCCTGGCCCTCGCCGCCGCCGACTACACCAACTTGACAGTCCAGACATCTCTCAGCGCAGCAGCCAGTGATCATGTGCCTTTCATTCAGGCCGGCTTGCCGGCGGTGCTCACGATCGAGGGTGCCGACGGTGCCAACTCTCGTATTCACACCGCCGACGATACGATGGACCACATCGACCTCTCCTTGGCTCTGGATATTCTGAGGATGAATGTCGCATTCCTAGCCACTGTCGCCACAGCGACGCCTGCTGCAGATACCTCCGAAACCCGGGAAGCCTAGGCTCCAAACGCTCTTCACTCATCACCCGGGCATTGATTTCGAGCACTACGAATTCGCCTATTCCCAATCGCCCCTTTTCCGGCGGAGCGGAATCAGCTAGGCTCTTTTCAAGAGATCTCCATACGGCCGGCCGGAAGCCGGCCGTATGGCGTTCAAGCTGACCGGGCTCAAGCTCCCAGAGCCCATTCCCCTCCGTCGTGAGGAGACCTCCCTGATGCGGGCTCTACCCGAAAAGAAGCGCGAGCTGATTGAAGACCTAGTCCACCGAGCCCAAGAGCTCTCCAAGAGCCGTGGTGACGACGACTGGAGCATGGCCGAACCCTTTATTCGATATTGCTTCGAAGAAGTGGGGTTGGACGAGCTGAAGGACGTCGGAATCGACGATCTGGTGAAAATCGCCATTTCACTATTCGGCCGGTTTCGCAAACGACCGCTCGACGACATCGACATCCGCCTGTTCAACCCAGGTGACGAAGGTATGGAGTGGGGCTCCGATCGCACGGTGATCGAAGTCGTCTCCGACGACATGCCCTTTCTCGTCGGCTCGGTGACGGGAGAAATCTCCCGCCGCAAGCTCACCATTTACCTCGCGGTTCACCCCCAGCTCGCTTGCCGACGGGATGACGATGGCCAGCTGAAGGAAGTGGTGCCCCTCGGCACGGAGGGCACAGGCATCATCCAAGAGTCGGTGATGCATTTCCAAGTCGACAAGCAGACCTCCCAAGCAGATTTAGTGGAACTGGAAACCGCCCTGCGCAAGGTACTCAACGACGTCAGGATGTCGGTTTCGGATTGGCGTCCCATGCACGACGCCGGAACCCAGTCGATTGAGGATCTAAAGCGCCAACGCAAGAACCTGGATCACGAGGAGCTCGACGAGACCGTCGAGTTCATGGAATGGGTGGTGGCCGACCACTTCACGTTCCTCGGTTATATCGAATATGACCTGATTGCCGACGACGACAACGAGTTTCTGCGCCCGGATCGGGAATCCGGGCTCGGGCTCCTACGTCATTTGCCGCTCCAAGAAATGGCCTCCAGCCGCCTGCCTGTTTCCGAAGACGCTCGGCGCTTCTTGCACGGCAACCGCTTGGTGTTGGTGTCGAAAAGCACCCACAAATCCACGGTGCACCGCATCGTGCACATGGACGTGATCTCGCTCAAAAGATTCGACGACCAAGGGCAAGTCAACGGCGAGGTGCGCTTCGTAGGTCTCTTCACCTCCATGGCCTACAGCATCGCCTCGCGAAACATTCCTTTGGTCCGGCGCAAAGTTCAGTGGGTGATGGAAAATACCCGCTTTCTGCCGTCGAGCCACGACGCCAAGGTGTTGCGCCACATCGTGGAGCACTACCCGCGAGACGAGCTATTTCAAATCTCGAAAGAAGACCTCTACCGCTTTTCCATGCGTATTCTCGAGCTGCAGCTGCGCCCTCGCCTTGCGCTGCTGCTGCGCCGAGACGAAGACGAGCGATTCGTCAGCTGCCTGGTGTTCGTGCCCCGCGAGCGCCACAACACCCAAGTGCGTGAGCGGATCCAAGCTATTCTGCAAGACGCGTTGCAGGGAGAGGTCAGCGCCTATTCCACCCGCATTTCCGAGCGCCCGTTGGCCCAGCTGCACCTGATTGTGCAAACACGCCCAGGTCATCTCACTAACTACGATCCCGAAGCGTTGGAAAAAGAGCTGGACGCGGCGACCCAGAGCTGGAGCGACCGCCTGGGCCAGCTGATGATCGACAGCTCAGGCAGCATCGAAGGCCAGAAGCAATGGCGCCGCTATGAGGATTCCTTCCCGGGTGCCTATCAACAGCACAATGTCGCCCAGGACGCCCTCGACGACATTCCACACATCGAAAACACCCTTCAAACCGGTGAACTCGGACTGAGACTCTATCGGCGAGCGGCGGCTGCCGCGGATCGATTCCACCTGAGGACCTTCGAGCTGGCGGTTCCCAGACCCCTCTCGGAATTGCTACCGATCCTGGAAAACATGGGATTGCGGGTGGTCAGCGAATACCCCTTCGAGGTGAGACCCGCCGACGCGTCCAACCCGGTGTGGATTCGAGATTTTGAGGTCAGCGCAGCAGAAGATATCGATCTCAATGAAGCGGGCTCCCTGTTCAAAGAAGCCCTGCGCCGCGTTTTCGTCGGCGATGCCGAGAATGACGGCTTCAATCGATTGGTGCTGCAAGCGGAACTCGGCTGGCGCAAGGTTGTGGTGCTGCGCGCCTATTGCAAATACCTGCGCCAAACAGGCATTGCCTTCAGCCAGGCCTACATGGCCCAAACCTTGGCCGCCAACGCCGACGTGGTGGGCCATCTACTGAACCTCTTCTTCGAGCTATTCGACCCTTCTCACCAAGACGGGGTCGACCGCGAGCAGCTGATTCTGGGGGAAATCCACCAAGCTTTGGATTCGGTCCAAAGCCTCGACCAGGACCGCATCCTGCGGCGATTCCTGAATTTGGTGCAGTCCACCCTACGCACCAACTTCTTCCAAACCGACGCGGACGGAAAAGAAAAGTCCTACGTCTCGTTCAAATTCGACGCCCAAAACATCATCGAGCTACCCCGTCCGCGACCGATCTACGAAATCTTCGTATATTCGCCGAGGATGGAAGCGGTGCATTTGCGCGGTGGCAAGGTGGCGCGCGGTGGCATTCGCTGGTCGGATCGCCTCGAGGACTTCCGCACCGAGATTCTCGGCCTGGTCAAGAGTCAGATGGTCAAGAACGCGGTCATCGTGCCGGTGGGCGCCAAGGGCGGGTTCATCGTCAAGCAGCCGCCTCCCCCGGGAGATCGTGAAGCATGGCTGGCGGAAGGCGTGGCCTGCTACCAGACCATGATCCGCGGCCTGCTCGACATTACCGACAACCTGGTCGGCGGCAAATTGGTACCGGCCGAGCAGGTGGTCCGTCGCGACGCCGACGACCCCTACCTGGTCGTCGCCGCCGACAAGGGCACCGCGACTTTTTCCGACATCGCCAACGGGGTGGCCGCGGAATACAACTTCTGGCTCGGCGACGCCTTCGCCTCCGGCGGCTCCGTGGGTTACGACCACAAGAAAATGGGCATCACCGCCCGGGGTGCCTGGGAGTCGGTCAAGCGACATTTCCGCGAGATGGGTCGCGACATTCAACACGAGGCGTTCACCTGCGTCGGTGTCGGCGACATGGCCGGCGACGTTTTCGGCAACGGCATGTTGCGGTCCGAGCACACCCGCTTGGTGGCTGCCTTCAACCACCTGCACATCTTCGTCGACCCCAACCCGCCGGCTTCGATGTCATTTGCCGAGCGACAGCGTCTATTCGCCCTACCGCGCTCCACTTGGGACGACTACAAACGGGATTTGCTGTCCGAAGGTGGAGATATCTTCGACCGTCACGCCAAGCGTCTGACGGTCAGCCCAGAGGTCAAGGAGCGATTCGGTCTGCCGACCACCACTTTGACACCCAACGAGCTGATCCAAGCGATTCTGCGCGCCAAAGTCGACCTGCTGTGGTTTGGTGGCATCGGCACTTACATCAAAGCTTCCGACGAAACCCATGCCGACGCTGGAGACCGCTCCAACGACGAGGTTCGGGTATCGGCCGACGAACTCGGATGTTTGGTGCTCGGCGAAGGGGCCAATCTCGGCGTGACCCAAAGGGGTCGAATCGAATTGGGGCTGCGTGGCGGCCGGCTCAATACCGACTTCATCGACAACTCCGGCGGGGTCGATTGCTCGGACCACGAGGTCAACATCAAGATCGCCTTGCGCGAGGCCGTGCTGGCCGGCGACCTGACCCTCGACAAGCGGGATGCCTTGTTGGCGTCGATGACCGACGAGGTCGCCCGCCTCGTATTGCAGGACAACTACCTGCAATCCCAAGCCATTTCCCTCGAACAGACCCAAGGCCATACCTTGGTCGATGATCAAGCGCGCCTAATGCGTTTGCTCGAGAGGATGGAGCAGTTGGATCGTCGGCTCGAGTTTCTGCCCGACGATTCCACTTTGGCAGAGCGCAAGGAGTCCAACATAGGCCTGACCCGGCCCGAGATCGCGGTGCTCTTCGCTTACGCCAAAATCTTTGTTTATAACCATCTGCTGGATTCGGACCTGCCGGACGATCCGCTGCTCGAACAGGATCTGTTGCGCTATTTCCCGAAGCCCATGCGCAAGAGTTATGCGAGCCATATCGCGGAGCATCGCCTGCGCCGGGAAATTATCGCCACCCATGTCACCAACTCGATCGTCAACCGCATGGGCACCACCTTTGCGACCCGGCTGCGGGAAGAAACCGGTCGCAGGGTCTCGGAAATCGCACGGGCCTATATCGCCGCCCGTGATGTCTTTGAGATGCGCACCATCTGGGAAACGATCGAATCGCTCGACAACAATGTGTCCGCGGACGAGCAACACCGCATGTTGCACATCGTCATGCGCACCATCGCCGACGTGGCCCGTTGGTTCCTGCGCTACAGCGGCCACCCGTTCGACCTCGGGGCCTGCTTGGAGAAATATGAGAGCGGTATGGTGGTGGTGGCAGCCCAGCTCGAAGATCTCCTGCCCCCCAACCTCAAAGCCAAGGTGAAGCGGCGGTACCGACGCCTCCGTGATCACGGCGTGCCCGAGGATCCGGCGATGCGCATCGCCGGCATGGACATCCTGCCCTTCTCCTGCGACGTGGCCAGAACCGCCCACGAATCGGGGGAGGCGGTAGAGAGGGTCGGCAAGGTTTATTTCGCTGTCGGCGAGCGTTTCGGCTTCGATCGCCTACGCCGGGCCGGCGAGCAACTCAAAGACGAGGGGCCTTATATGCAGGCCGCGGTCACCGCCGTGCTCGATGATCTTTCCACCCATCAATCGGAGATCACCCGCCAAGTGGTGGTCTACCCTGGGCGCGCCAACGCGGCGATCAAGAGCTGGGTTGGCGAGCGGCACGACGCCGTCGCGCGTTTGGAGCAAATGCGCGGCGATTTCGATGCTTCGCCGAGGATCGACATCGCCATGCTGACGATCGCCGAGCGCGAACTCCGGCGGGTGGTGGGTTTGGGCTCAAAAATCTGAACTGCGGCTGATCGGAGTTCCAAAAAGGCAGTGGTGCCCCAAAGCGGGTTGTGGCGTCCATTCGCGTTCGATGGGAATGCCGCGAGTTCAAATTTTGTTAGCACTCGTCAGATGGCTTTGCTGACGATCGTGAGATGGCTTTGCTGACGCTCGTCAGATGGCTTGCTGACGCTCGTCAGATGGCTTGCTGACGCTCGTCAGATGGCTTGCTGACGCTCGTCAGATGGCTTGCTGACGAATGGGAACCAGGGCGGACACCGCCGGTGACCCTCGACAGCTCTTCTGGACCCTTTGAAAGCTTCGTAGAAATCGATTAGAAACTAAAACTGAATTCACCATATCGATTCACGGCGTCCACACCAGAATCGACCCCAAAGACTGATCACAGCTTGAGCGGCCCGAAAATTTCGGGCCATTGGATCGCCCGCCAAGGGTGGGCTCTGCCAGAGGAGAAACTCAATGACTACAGCCACCGATCAACAAGAAGCACAAACCTACGATTTTCAGGCCGAAACCCGGCAGCTTCTCGACATCGTCATTCATTCCCTTTATTCCAACAAGGAGATCTTCCTGCGGGAGCTGATCTCCAACGCGTCCGACGCCCTCGACCGCTTGCGTTTCGAAGCTCTGACCCATGAAGGTCTAATCGGCGACGACGACCATCTCCACATTCGACTCGAAACCAATGCCGAGGCCCGTACCCTGACGATCAGCGACAACGGCATCGGCATGAGCCGTGAGGAAGTGATCGACAACATCGGCACGATTGCCAAATCCGGCACCCGCGAGTTGATGGAGCGGTTAAAGGAAAATCCCAATCCCGAGGCGACCGCCGAGCTCATCGGCCAATTCGGCGTCGGTTTCTATTCGGCGTTCATGGCGGCGGACAAAGTCACCTTGATCACCCGTCGCGCAGACCAAGACACGGCCGTGCGTTGGGTCTCGGAAGGTGACGGCTCCTACTCCCTCGAGGACACCGAAAAAGAGGGTCGCGGAACCACCATCACCCTGCACCTGAAACCCACGGACGAAGAGAACGGCTTGGCAGACTTCACCAGCTTCCACACCCTCCAGGACGTGGTGAAGAAACACTCCGACTTCGTCGCCTATCCGATCCTCACCCAACACTCCCGCGAGCAGCCGGTGAAGGACGAGGAGGGCGAGCCGATCGAAGGCAAGACCGAAACCATTGTCGAGGAGAAAACCCTCAACTCCCAGGAGCCGATCTGGACCCGTCCGGCGGATCAGGTGACCGACGAGGAATACGCCGAGTTCTATCGACATATTTCCAAGGATTGGAATTCGCCCCTCGACACCCTCTCCTTGCGGGCCGAGGGAAGAATCGAATATCGCTCCTTGCTTTTCTTCCCCGAAAAGGCTCCTTTCGACCTCTTCTACCGCGACCAACAATGGGGCCTGCGCCTCTACGTTCGACGAGTCCTGATCATGGACGCCTGCGAGGAGTTGCTGCCGGTGTACCTGCGCTTCGTGCGCGGCATCGTTGATTCGTCGGACTTGCCGCTCAACATCTCCCGAGAGATGGTGCAGCAAGACCGGCACATCAGCCAGATGCGCAAATGGCTGACCAAGAAAGTGCTCGAGCACCTCACCAAGCTGCAGAGCGACGACAACGAAAAATACATGACCTTGTGGAGCCAATTCGGTCGGGTGCTCAAAGAAGGTGTGTCTTCGGATTTCGAGAATCGCGACAAGCTCCTGCCCTTGCTCTACTTCCAATCGTCCCACGATGCCGAGAAGCTCACCAACCTCGACGAATACATCGAGCGCATGAAGGACGGCCAGGAAGAGATCTACTACCTCACCGGCGAAAGCCGCACGGCGATCGAAAGCTCGCCCCACCTCGAAGCCTTTGTCGAGAAGGGTTATGAGGTGCTCTACCTCTCCGATCCGGTCGATGAGCTGATGGGCCAATCGGTCTTTGAATACCAAGACAAGAAACTCAAGTCGGTGGGCAAGGGCTCGGTGGAATTGGGAACGGAAGAAGAGAAGAAAGAAGCCGAAAAAGAGCTCGAAGAGAAAAATAAGACCCACGGTGACCTCATGGGCCGCTTGCAGAAGAGCCTCGACGATCACGTCAAACAAGTGCGCCTGTCGACCCGTCTCACCACTTCGCCAGTGTGTTTGGTGGCCGACGAATTCGACATGAGCCCGCACCTCGAAAAGCTGCTGCGTCAAACCGAAGGGGCTTCGGGCATGCCGAGCCAAAAGCGGATCATGGAGATCAATCCCAAACACGAGCTGTTGGAGAAGCTGCAAGCCCGCTTCGACGCCGACGCCGACGACGCCTTGCTCGACGAATACGCTCAGCTCTTGCTCGGTTACGGCCTGCTGGCGGAAGGCTCCGATCTTCCCGACCCCGCAGCCTTCAATCAATTGGTCGCCAAGCTGATGGTGCAAGGCATCTGATCTACTCGAAGCCCAAAGGGATCCCAGGGTAGCTCCGCAACCCTGGGCTGGGCACAACAACACCTTCGGTGTAACCGAATTTCGATATCCCGAAGGGATTTTCTTATATCCCGAAGGGATTACTGACCCCAGACCGGGGTTGCGCCCAGCGTTACCCCGGCTGCTGGGCTGGGCACAACAACACCTTCGGTGTAACCGAATTTCGATATCCCGAAGGGATTACTGACCCCAGACCGGGGTTGCGCCCAGCGCTACCACGGCTGGCGCCCAGCGCTACCCCGGCTGGAGGCACCAAACCGAGATCTCGTGATCCCGGACGGCAGCCAAGGGACCGCTCATCGCGCTACAATCGCGCTATGAAGCGGTCCCTTTTTTCGATCCCATTTTTTCTCCTCGTCATCACCCTGCCGGGGACCCCCTCCGCGGCGCAAGGCACCTCGACCGACACCTCGACCAATCCCTTGTTGGCAGAGCTCGGGCGCAACGAATCGCGCATTTATTCGGCGCCTTTCGACATCTCTCTCGGGGCTCGAATCGACGAGCTGGCGCTGGAACCGCGCCTCCAACGCTTGGGTTATGACCGGGTCCAAAACCGGCCGTCCCAGCCGGGGCAATATTTTTGGGGACACGACGTCTTCTGGATCTTTCGGCGCGCGTGCCGGGTTGGAGGTGAGGATCACGCTGCGCGGCTGATCGGCTTAGATCTCGATCGCACCGACGGGAGGATCGTCAGCACCCGGGACGCGGATTTTGCTCCGATCGAATCCGACGCCCTTTGGCTCGAGCCCGAGCTGCTATCCGAATCCTTGGCCGGCGATCGGGCGACTCGACGGCCCACCCGTCTCGCCGATCTGCCCGAGCACGTTTGGCGACCGATTCTGGCCGCCGAAGACTCCCGATTCTTCGATCACCTCGGTGTCGACAGTCGCTCAGTGGCCCGCGCCCTGCTAGCCAACGTCAAAGCGGGCAAGGTCAAGCAAGGGGGCAGCACGATCACCCAACAGCTGATCAAAAATCGTGACCTCACCCCCAAGCGATCCCTGGGTCGCAAAGCTTCCGAAGCCCTCAGATCCCTGGCCTTAGAGGCCACCTACACCAAGGAAGACATTCTCGAAGCCTATTTGGACCAGGTCTATCTCGGCCATGTGGACGGTTTGGCGATCCACGGCCTGGCCACCGCTGCCCACGTTTACTTTGGCAAGAAGGCGGCCGGCTTGTCCCTTGCGGAAGCGTCGTTATTCGCGGCGATGATCCAAGGACCCAACCGGCTGTCGCCGATTCGCCATCTCGAAGCTGCCGAAGAGCGCCGTCAATGGGTCCTCGATCGCATGCAGAGTTTGGATTGGGTCACAGAATCCGAGATTAAGCGGGCAAAGTCCACGCGTATTCGCCTTCATCGACGGCGGCCCGAAGCGCCCATCGGCACCCCGGCGCTCAGTTGGATTCGGGCAGAGGCCAAGGCCAAAGCCAAAAAAAGATTCGCCCGAGGCCGAGGTGTGGTGATCTGGAGCACCCTGGATCCCGTGCTGCAAATCTCGGCCGAGAAGGAAGCGGGTCTATGGCTCCAGCGGCTACGGCGGGAGCACAAACACTTAAAAGGAGCCCCCTTGTCGCTGGCGATCGTCAGCCTCGACGCTCAAACCGGCGACGTGTTGGCCTTGGTCGGTGGCGACCCGGCTCAACGGGGTGGATTCGACCGCTCCCGCAGCGCCCGACGCCAGCCCGGATCGGCCATAAAACCCCTACTGCTGCTCGAAGCGTTCGAACGCTGCGGTGCTCGGGACCCGGTTTATCCGGCCCGGCGAATCGCCGACGAGCCCCTCGAGATCCAGCTCGCTTCCGGCTCCTGGGCTCCCACCAACTCCGACGGCAGATTCCGCGGCGAGGTCAGCCTTCGCGACGCCCTGCGCCTATCCCTCAACGTACCCTTTGCGCGTCTCGGGCGCTGGTGCGGCGAAAAGGCGATCGGCGAGCGATTGCGACGCGCCGGATTAGAAGTACCCGACGACCCTCCGCCGTCCTTCGTGTTGGGATCGTTAGAGGTCTCTCCCCTGGAACTCGCCGGGGCCTACACCGCCTTGGCCAACGCCGGGGTGGCTTCAAGGCCCAGACCCATCCGGCGCATGGAACGGCCGGGCGGGCGACGGGTCGGCCGATTCGGTACCGATCAAAAACGGGTGGTAGGCAACGACTCGGCGTTCTTAGTCCATGATCTCTTGCTCGAAGCCGCCCGCGACGGAACCGCCAAGGCGGCCGCCATCGACGGATTGGCCGTGGCCGCCAAAACCGGCACTTCATCGGACCGCCGTGACGCATGGCTTGCGGGATACGCGAACGGTATCGTCACCGTGGTTTGGGTCGGCCGGGACGACGGCAAACCTCTCCGGCTGACCGGCGCCCAAGGGGCCGCTCCCCTTTGGCGTGAGCTGATGGCCAAAGCGGCCAAGGCTCGAGCCGCTCACACCATCAGAAGGCCCCGAGGGGTGGTGACCCGATACTTCGATCCCAAGAGCGGATTGTTGGTCACCCGCTTCAACGGTCGAGCCCAGCCGGAAATCTTTCGTCGCCGGGCGCTGCCGCCCAAAAAACGCCTTTGGCGTCATGATCCGGACATCGAAGTCATTCGTTGAAGCTTTCTGCCGCCCAACTTACGCCACGAATCAGCTCAGAGCCTCCAAAATCCGCACCCGGAGTAGTCGATTTTGCTGATGTTGCCAAGAAATCGCCGAGATATGCCCTAAAGCTCTGATAATCCCAAAGACGAATCCGCGCAATGAAGCGCGGATCGGTCTAAGGAGAAGAGCTATGAAGATTCAAACCACCGTGATCGCAGGCCTGCCCGGACTCATCATTCCCAACGGCTAACGACATTGAATCTCAGGGGCCGGGTCGCGTTTTCCCGGCCCCACCGCACAGCCCCACCGCACAGCTCGTGTCGCCCAGAGCGGCCGACATCTCTTGCTTGCACAGTTCCCATTTGCGCGACGAATCGCCCGCCTGACCCCAAGCCTCCACCAACGGCACAAGCTCTGCGGCCCAGGTCCGGTCGAGGGCAATGGCTTCGAGCCTTTGGCGAGTATCCTCAACCACCCGCTGCGCTTCCGGAAAGTCACCGTCCAAGAGGTGGATGCCCACTAGGTCCATGGAACAGAGCACGAAATCCGCCACCCCTGCCAGCTCGAGCAGCTGAAGCCGAGCCCGCTCCAAAAGTCGAACGGCATATCGCACCGAGCCGAGTTCCGCGCTGAAAACCGCCTCCATCCAGGCCACACGCATCTTGTTGATCGATCGCGGCAGCCGGGCCATGCGTTTCTTAATGTGCGCCAACCATTCGGTCGCCTCGGCCCGATTGCCCGTTCGCAAAGCGCCGCGGGAAATGTTGAACAAACCGGCATCGAAAGTTCGGCGCCCCCTGGGCTGCTTGAGATCGGCCATCGACAGCCCACGCGCCACATCCTCGACACCACCCCGCTCCGCTTGTGCCAAAAAAGTGCCGCGCATCACCAAGGCGTCGGCCAGGTTCGCCGGATCCTCGAGCTTCTCCGCCAAACCGACCGCGTGCTCGATCCAGGCCTCGGCGTCGGGCTCGCGACGGGTCATTTTCAACGCCGCTTGCCGGCGCACCAGCTCGCAACCCGCTCTGGGGCTCAAACGGGCACCGACCGCCAAGTCTTGGGCCCATTTGATCGCCAGCTCCGCTTCTCTGAGCTTGCCCAGGCTGCGACAGCAGCTGCTGAGCACCGCCATGGCCGTCACCCGTGCCGACAGCTTCTGGGCTTCGGTGGCAAATTCTCCATCTTGGTCACCGACCCGAATTCTCGCCGCCAGCTCCGGCGCCTGACGAGCCAGCACATAACCTTCCGCCGGAAAATGCAGCCCGGCTTCGTCACACCGATCCAGGTAGAGGTCCAGGAACTCCGTGGACCAATAGGTGGCCCGCGCAAGAACCTTGCCGCAATTCTCTGCGGTCACATAGGACAATCGCCGACGGGCGGCTTTTTGGGCAGTGGTACGGCTCGGACGCATGGCGAGGCTCCCTTTTGACTACTTCTTGGAAGCATTGTGCCATTTCTCCGAAACAAATTGCACGCTTTCTCGCCCCCAGGGCGGGGAGCAGGCCACTTCGTGTGGCTCTCGCCATCCACCCTGAAATATACAAATGTGGATATCAAAATTATATTTTTCCGCTTGCCTATTACAGGTTACTTGCCTAGAATGAGCTGGAAAATGACACTAGATCAGACCAAATCGACAAACAATGGGCTCAAATAAGCTTTTCCTCTAATCTTCAGTGCTTAACTCGGAAATGGGTGCCCAGCCCGGGAATAGCAGGACCCGAAACGACAGGTCTGGAAACGACAGGTCTGGAAGCGACAGGTCTGGAAGCGACCTAGTCGGCAGACTTATTGAGTTGTCCGTCGACCGATCGGTTGTCCGATCGGCCTTTAACACTCTTCTTCTTGGGTGAGCCGGGGAAGAAGAGTCGAATTCCGGCTCACAACCGTCGAAAGGAAACGCTATGAAAAAGATCGACATCGCCCGTGCCTTGCGTGATGAAGACTACCGCTCCAGCCTCAGTGTCGAGGAGCAAGCCTCCTTGCCTTCCCCGGCCGGCAACGTCAATCTCGAGGACAAAGCGCTGCTCAGCATCACCGGCGGTTGCGCTTGGACCACCCCGGCGACTTCCTGCGTCCCGCCGGGCACCTACTGCCCGTGAACCGCTGACCCTTCAAAGGAATTTCCCGCGAAGGGTTTTGGTTTTGAGAGGCGGGCCGAGTGGCCCGCCTCTTTGGCGTCCTAGCCGGTCTTCTTCACCCACCCACTTCGAGGCATCCGACCCGCTTGACCTCCCCCTTTCAATCCCCGACTTGGTTCCGCGCCCTAAGCCTCGAAGAGCGGGCGGCCGCGGGAGGACACGACTCGTCTGAGCTTCAATGGGACGAACCTCGAGCCGTTCGGCGCCTGGAGCGGTATCGGCAAGAGACAGGGCTGCTGAGCGAATCCCTGTATCGAGAGCGGTTGAGCCAGCTCGGGCTAGAAGCGTCGACATTTCGCGCGCTCTTCGGCGAAACCGACACATCCCTGGCTCGCCGATGCCCTCGTCCCGAATGGTTGGGCCGCCTGGAGTCGATTTACCGACCCCGGCTTTCGGAAGCTGAAACGACCCGAAGCAATTGGACCGACGTGCTACGAAGCTCCCCACTGCCGGGACTGCAAGCGACAGACTTACCCGATCGCGACTTCCTCGCCCCCTTGCTTCCCCTGTTGCAGGACAGCGCCCGCCGGCTGGAGGAAGGGCTCCGTGGATTGAAAGATTTTGGAGTGGACTCCGGCATCGGCGCCGGCTTCGATCCCACGGAGCTCTTTGGGTGCCTTTTTCGCCCCATGCCGCGCTACCTGTTGTGGATGACCGGGCGTTGCGCGGTGCTCGAGCTGCACGCTGCTGCCCTCGGCGGCGAGCTGCAGGCCGAATCTTCGGAGAGTCGATACGAGGAATTCTTGCTCCGATTGGGATCGGCGGCGGGGGCGATCGCCTTTCTCGAATCCTTTCCGGTGCTCGCCCGCGCGGCGGTCGAACGGACGGAATCCTGGCTACGTTTCTCGCTCGATCTAGTGCAACATTTAGCCGAAGACCATGGGGCGATCACCCACGCTTTCTTCAAGGACGTCGAGCCCGGCCCGCCAGCCGAAATAGAGGCGGGCCTCTCCGACCGCCATGACCACGGCCGCACCGTCGCCCGAATTACCTTCGCCTCGGGCGAACGTTTGATTTACAAACCCCGTCCACTGAACCTGGAGCGGGCATTCGTCGAGGTGGCTCAAGAGGCGGGGGTGCCCGCCAACGTCCCCAAATCCATCGATTGCGGTGACCATGCCTACATGCGCTTCGTCACCCCAAAGCCCTGCGCCGACCCTGCGGCCGTCGAGCGCTTCTACGTGCAACAAGGGCGGCATCTCGCCCTTCTCTATGCCCTCGAAGCCACGGATCTTCACTACGAAAACGTCGTCGCCGACGGCGAAACTCCCCAATTGGTGGATCTCGAAACGCTCTTCCAACCCCTGCCGAAGGAAGCGGACGGCGGCTCCACGGAGCCCGTGGCCAATCCGACGGCGCATACCGTCTTGCGCAATGATTTCCTGCCGCGCAGAATTTGGCCCGATTCCAACAGCCCCGGCTTGGACTTGAGCGGCCTCGGCGCCGGGGCCGGGCAAAGGACTCCCATGACCCGCTTGGTGGACGCCGGAACCGACCGCGCCCGCTACGAGCCCGCCTGGACCCAAATTCCCGCCGGCGCCAATCGCCCCACTCTCTATGGCGAGGTTCCGCCTCTGTGGCATTTCGAAAAGGAGATCGACCGCGGCTTTCGCGAAGCCTACGGCAAGCTCCTAGAACATCGCGACGCCCTGGTGGCAGAGGACGGCCTATTGCACGGCCTAAAAGACCTCGAAATACGCAGCCTGCTGCGGGGCACCGCGGTCTACACCCGTCTATTGCACACGGCTTTCCACCCCGACTTGCTGCGCGACGCCCTCGACCGAGACCGTCTGTTCGACAAATTGTGGTTGGAGGCGAGCCAAAGGCCGAGCCTACGTCATGCGATCCCTGCTGAACGCGAGGCCCTACTGCGAGGAGACGTGCCCCGCTTCACCGCGCTCGCCGGTAGCCGCCGGGTGTGTGACGGCACCTCGTCCGCCGACGACACCCTCGGGCTACGCAACGTCGGTCGCTTCTTCCAAAGCAGCGGGCTCGACCGAGCACGGCAACGTCTCCAGCTGATGGGGCCCGGCGACTTGGAGAGGCAATCCCGCTTAGTGCGGGAGTCGATCCGAGCAGGGCGTCCGAGAGCATCAACGCTCCCGCCTGTCACGAAACACGATCTACAGATCACCGGCCCGGCCCCACGCCAGGAGCTGGTCGCCGAAGCCTTCCGCTTGGCCCGGCATCTGGAGTCCATGGCGATCGAATGTCATGGCTCCGATGAGCCGCCCGATCTTCGACCTGGAGGCCGCTCCAACGACTTGGCGTGGTTCCACATCACCCTCGCCGGCCCCGGAGCCTGGGGTTTGGAGCCCGTGGGACCGGATCTCTACAGTGGCCTTCCCGGCATCGCCCTCTTTTTTGCCCACGCCGGCGCTCTCGCCCCGAAGCCTGAATCGTCCGAACGCTGGCGGGAGCTGGCCCTTCAGACCCTGGACACAGCCCGTCGTCGCATCGCCCACAATCCATTGGCACTGACGAAAGTCGGTGCGTTTGCGGGCTGGGGAGGTTGGATTTACACCCTCAACCACCTTGGACGCCTGTGGAAGGATCCCAGTTTGATCGCCGAAGCGGAGGCAAGCGTCGAATCCCTCGGTCATCGGCTCGCCCAGGACCGAGACTTTGACCTGACGGGCGGGGCAGCCGGCGCCATCCTGGCCGTTCTCAGCCTTCCCACTCCTCACCCGGCGTCCCGACTCGACGTGTTGAGGGCCTGCGGAGAGCACCTGCTCCGCCATGCCGTCGAGGTGCCTGGCACCCAGGCCGTCGAAGTGCCTGGCACCACCGTAGCAAGCACCGTGGAGGTGCCTGGCACCACCGAAGCAGGCACCGTCGAGGTGCCTGGCACCGCCGAGACCAGCACTCTCGAGCCCATGCTCGGATGGCCCCCACCCCAGGGCGGTGGCGAGATTCCCTTGACCGGCCTGGCCCACGGCTCGACCGGTATCGCCTGGGCTTTGACTCGCTTGGCCAACGTCACCGGGGAAAGCCGTTATTTGCGCGCCGCAGAACAAACCTTGGCCTATGAGCGCAGCACCTTCGACCCTAAAACCAGTCTTTGGCGCGACGTCCGCCTCGACCGTTTGCAGGGCGAATCCAAGGCAGAAGCGCCACAATTTTTCGCTTGGTGTCACGGTGCGCCGGGCATCGCCTTGGGACGTCTAGGGCTGCTGGAGGACGCACAACTCGCCCTTTCGGCCGGACGCGGACGACTAAGGTCGGACTTACTCGAATCGGACTTACTCAAGTCTGACTCGCAGTCGGTGCTTCAATCCGAGCTAAACAGCGCGTTGGAAGCTACCGAAAGCCAGGGCTTCGGCGGAGGGCATTGTCTATGCCATGGGGATTGGGGCCATGTGGATCTGCTGCTCGAAGCGGCCCGACGGCTCAACAAACCGGAGCTGGCCGAAAGGGCCGCGGTCTGGGCCCACCGCCTACTGCAACAAGGTCGTTCCGTGGGCTGGCGCAGCGGCATCAGCTTCGACACCGAGCTGCCGGGATTGATGACCGGCCTTGCGGGCATCGGTTTGGGCCTGTTGCGAGCAGCCTATCCCGATCGCGTGCCGTCGGTCCTGGCCCTTGACTTGCCGCCAGACTAGGGACCTCAGGTTCCCGGACCGGACGGGTCGCCATCCACTTCGTCCACATAACCGATCGCCCGCAAACGCTCCAGCATTTCTGGATCCACCTCAATCGGCGTGGGCTCGCCTTCCGAGGAGCTGAAGAGATCTCCAAATTGCTCGTGGCCGGGTCCTGAAAAATAGGAGCCGGCCAAGGTTCGGAGCTCGTCGGCGACTTCCCCATGCTGCTCTAGAACGTCTCGGCTGCCCCAGCGGTCCTCGTCTAGGTCGTAGAGTCTTTCGCTGCCGTTTTCTCTCCGTTCGAGGCGAAAACGTCCTTGATCGGTTTCGGCGCTGATCGACCAACGGGCGCCCAGTTGGCCGATCACCAGGCCCGGATCCTCGGCCACCGCGGGTCGCCGCAACAACACATGGGCGAACGATCGGCCCGCCGTTCTCGCGGCGCCCGGCAGGTCCAACAGGTCGAGCAAGGTGGGCAAGACGTCCACCAAACCGACCCCCAGATCACTGCGACCCGGCGCCAAACGGGACGGCCAGCGAAAAATCAGTGGGATCCGCAAGAGCTCCTCGTTGAGATCGCCGTTGTGGGAAAGGCGTCCATTCTCGCGAAAGCCGTCGCCGTGGTCGGAAGCCACCACCACCAAAGTATTTTCCGCCAGGCCGAAGGATTCCAAACCGTGGAATAGACGGTCCAATTGCTGGTCGAGAAAGAGGATCTCGCCGTCGTAAAGGGCGACCAAATATTCCAAGATTTCCGCAGGCACCTGATGCTCTGGGCGGCTGTGGGCCTGAAGATATTCAGAGGTGGCTTCGGGCCGAGGAAAGTCGAGCCCGGGATGCCATCGGCTGCGAAACGGCTCGGGGGGCGCGTAGGGCTCGTGGGGTCCGAAATAGTGCAGAAAACCAAAGAACGGTGCCCGGTCCACGGAATCCGCCAACGACGACGGGGCCATGCGCTCGAGGGCCGCGTCCGACACCGCCTCGCTGCGCTCGTTCTTGGGCAGGTCTTCCAGCTGAAGCCAATGGTCGAACCCTTGGTGAAACCCCGACTCGGGCGGAAAACGCACGGAACTCGAAACGGCAAAGGTGCGATAACCCACTGCTTTAAAGTGCTCCGACAGGGTCGCCGCCCGATCCACCAACTCTTCGCGGTAGCTGACAGTGCGATGTTGGGAAGGCAGAAGGCCCGTAAAAAGGGTCGCGTGGCTCGGCACGGTGGAGGGCGAAGGAGCATAGGCGCGGTCGAAAACCACGCCTTGGGCCGCGAAGGCATCCAAGGCGGGAGAGGTCTCGCGGTGATAGCCGTAGAGGCCCAAATGATCCGGACGGGTGGTGTCGAGACTGATGATCAAGACATTCGGCCTCGGGGCCGTCTTCTGAGGCTTCGCCTCCCCGACCTCCGTCTCCTCGGACGCCTGTTTCACGGGCACCGGACCTGCGCAGCCCAACACCATCGAGCCGATCAAGGCCCACCTGAGCATCCGTCTCCACCCTCTAAGAGCCGTCTCCTTATCGCCAATCGCCATGGCGTGATTTTCGGGCATTCCAGTCAAAAGATCCAGCGCCGATCACACCGAGAGGCCTTATCGACGGGACTTCAGCACCACTCGACGGGCCGCCGGCGATAATCCCAAAGGCTCCAAATCCGCTTCCGTCAGCCCCTGGGTCCGAGCGCCTCCCAGATATCCGTTGAGTCTGGCGGCGGCGGTGGAGTCGACGAAATCCCGGAAGTCCGGATACGGCGACCGCAGCTCTGCCATCAGCTCCCCGTGCCGCTGGAGGTAGTATTTTTGGTGGTAATCCTCGGCCCGATAGAAAGAATCGGCAGGTAGGATTTCGACGAAGATTTCCGAACCCGCCGATTCGGAAATGCGTTCATGGGTTGCTTCTGCCTGCTTTTGCTGAGCTGCATCGGCGTAGAAAATCGCCGACATATATTGGCGTTTCCAGGCCGGCCGCGTGGGTCGACGGGCCGCCCAGAACAAATCCAGCAGATCCGCATAGGAAATCTGTCGGGGGTCGTATTCGATCTGCACCGCTTCCGCGTGATCACCCATCTCGTGGTAAGTCGGTTGCGGACGAGTGCCCCCGGCATAACCCACGCGAGTTCGAAAAACCGAGCTTAGACTCCCGAACCGGGAGTCTGGGCCCCAAAATCAGCCCAAGGCGAAAGTCGCCGTCTCCAATCCGTTCGGCACTTGGAAATCGATGGCGGGCAAGGAGGACTGACTGTGATCTTCTCGGTTGTGGTCTTCTCGGTTGTGATCTAAGGGCACAATAGCGTTCATGGGGCGCTCCTTCGCAAAGTCTGTGGGCATCTTCGTAGACGTCAACACGGCGGATCGGCGATTCATTCCCGGGCTTTTTCGCTCGGTGCGGCTGGACGACGCAGCGTCCGGCTCGACCACCAACTACAAAACCCGGGAGCTCACGGTTTGACCCGCCCTATTTAAAGCTGAAGGCGTCGCAAAAATTCTCCTGTAAAATCCCACCGTGCAATCCAAAGCAACTCCAACTCAAAGACCGACCCTCGTGATCACTGGCAGCGGCCGAGGCATTGGCGCAGCCACCGCTAGGCTGGCGGCCCGCCGAGGTTTTCAAGTTTGTGTCAACTACGTCCGCGACTCCGATTCAGCTCAGGCAGTGGTGTCGGAGATCGAAGCGGAAGACGGTAAGGCGATCGCCGTGCCGGCAGACGTGGCGGATGAGGCGTCGGTCATTCGCCTCTTCGAAACCGTCGATCACGAGCTCGGGCCACTGACCGCCCTGGTCAATAATGCCGGGATCTTGGAAACCCAGATGCGAGTGGAAGACATGGGTTTCGATCGCCTGTCGCGCATCTTCACCACCAACGTGATCGGCAGCATGCTCTGCGCTCGCGAGGCGATTCGGCGCATGTCCCGCCGCCACGGCGGATCCGGCGGCGCCATCGTCAACGTGTCGTCGGCCGCGGCGCGCTTGGGCTCGGCGGGTGAATATGTGGACTACGCAGCCTCGAAGGGGGCGCTCGACACCTTTACCTTGGGTCTCGCTCAGGAGGTCGCCCGAGACGGCATCCGGGTGACCGGGGTTCGTCCTGGATTCATCGATACCCAAATCCATGCGGACGGTGGCGAGCCGAATCGGCTCGAACGGGTCCGAGATGGTATTCCGATGGGCCGGGGAGGCCGACCCGAGGAGGTCGCCCAGGCCATTATGTGGTTGTTGTCGGACGAGGCGTCCTACGCGACCGGCAGCATCCTCGACATTGCCGGTGGTCGGTAGCCCTGAATCCTTTGCACCTGTCGTGCGTATCTCGGATGACGTGAATTCACACGTCACCACGCAAGGAGGTCACGATGAAAACAAAATCCGAGCTACGCGCAGGGTGCCCCAGCGACCCACCGAACACAGGCTCAAGTGGCAGTGGTGACTCCGGCGGGCCGATGGGCGGCTGAGCCGAACCGACCTGGGCCCAACTAAGCCTTAGACCCGCCATAAAGGCCCAGGTCAAAAATTCAGTGTCGGCTCAACCGCCGTCACTGAATCGATAGACCACCTGTCCGCCATCTTGCAGCTCCGAGACGCAAAACCCGCCGATCACCATCTCGTCCAACATGAGCTTAGCCTCGTCCAGAGTCAGCTCCGTCCCCCGCGCCACCTGAGCCGGGGTCAAGGTTCCCCCAGACG
The DNA here is from genome assembly GCA_965366625.1 of uncultured bacterium. GTDB lineage: Bacteria > Acidobacteriota > Thermoanaerobaculia > Multivoradales > J023 > JAUIJL01. Next base: position 69,531 of record CBDUGP010000016.1, on the reverse strand, counting down.
CGACCGCCAGCTCCAAGATCGAACGTTCTAGACCTTCTTTGCGACGTCGACCCCTGCGCCTGAAGGGCGTCCAGACGAGCAGCCCGCCGACCGCCACCGGAACGACCCCCAACAACACCATCAACGACAAATGGCCCGCAAGCCCGCCCGTCACCTCGCCGTCGTTGAGGGTGATGATCGCGCCGGCGATGATGATCCAGCCAAAAGTGCCGACGGCCAGGCCGCAGAGAATCGATACGATCTCGGTCCAACGCATGAATGAACTCCTTGGAGGAGATTGTATCCGAATCGGCATCGAAGCTCGGCGATAGACCCAAGTACGCAAGAGCGTCACAGGTGGGAGTGCTGAATACAAAGTACAAGAGAGGGCGTAGGAGGGCGTAGGAGGGCGTAGGAGGGCGTAGGGGCGGGGATTGTCTCGGGCTCGTCCCGCCCGGACGAGGCTAACCGAGCCAATCCCAAAAGAAAACGGGAGGGCACAAGGCCCTCCCTACACTAAGACATTCGATATAAACGGACCTCTATGGCTCGACCTATTTGGCGCGGGCGCGTAGGAAGATCTCCACGCGTCGATTCAAGCTACGGCCGGACGCCGTGTCGTTCGAGGCGATGGGTTGTGATTCTCCGGAACCTAAGGCGGTGAGGCGAGCCGGACTCACGCCGTAGTCCACCAAGGTGTTGTTGACCGCCTTGGCTCGACGCTCGGATAGATCCTGGTTGTGGGATTCCGAGCCGGAGGCGTCGGTATGGCCGTGGATTACGGCTGAAGTCTTGGGGAAGTCAACCATCACTTGGGCCACTTGGCCGATGTTCGACCGAGCTGAACCCGAGAGCTGTGACGAATCCACTTGGAACAACACGTCGGAGTCGAAACGGACTTTCAACGTATCCGGGGAGACGCGTTCGACGGTGGTGCCTGGAATCCGGGCCAGCCGTTCTTCTTGGGCATCCAAGTAGGCGCCCACGGATCCGCCCACCAGGGCTCCGATGGCGGCTCCCGCCAACAGCTCGTCACCTTCTCGTTTGCCCTTGGCATAGGCGGCTGCGGCGCCGGCGGCAGCTCCGACACCGGCACCCTTGGCGGTTTTGTCGCGACGGGTTTCGTAGGGTCCGCGGTAATCCGACGGCGTCGTGGCACAGGCGGTCAAAGCAGCGACCGTGAAGACAGCGGTGAACAAGGTGAGCCCACGAAAGGCTCGGGTCTTGAGGGACTTATGCGAATCAAAATTTTCTGGAAGGGTCATGGTCGGGTCTCCTTTTACCATTCGATACTCAATAGGTACTTGCAATTCCAATGCCGGCTTTCGAGATCGACGGAATCGGCCCCCATGCTCGGGGGCTTTCGACCCATGAGGCCGTCAGCGGACCGTCTGACCGCCCCACCCAAAAGGAAGTTCTTTCAACATTCCGTGTACATATTTCAAACCTAGATATTTCAAACCGGGTACCCGCCGATTTAGACCTGTCTATTTTTTAAACTCCAACCCCAATTTTCCGCAGACTGACGGTAACGAAATGCCCCGGCGTACGTTTAGAAGATCGAAGGCCTGCTTTCCTAGCCGGCGATGCCCCTCACACCCGTTACCGTCAAAAAAGTGAGACCCATGAAGCTCCGCGCTTTGCTCATCTGGACTCTTTTCCTCACCCTCGGCCTCTGTTCGACCGCCGCAGATGCCCGTCGCGAGCGTCTGGACCTGCGGCTGACTTCGGTAAATCTTCCCGGAGCCCCTTCCACCGTCGTATCCACGGATCTGGACGGTGACGGCCTCCGCGACTTGGTGGTCGCCATCGCTTATACCGAATGGGATCAGCTGGCGGTGGAAGAATCGACTCAAATGGACAATATCGAAGGGCTCGTGGAGGTGCTCACCATCGTGCCCGCCTTGACCGACCGTCGGGAGCTGCGGGTTTTTCTCGGCACCGAGGACGGCAGCTTCCGCGCTTTAGACCATGTGCTGCCGCTGGAAAAGGACATCCTGGCCCTGGAAAGGGGCTTCAGAGCCGTGCCGCTGGTGGCGGTTACGGACCGGGGAATTTCAGCCCTGCGACTCGAAAACGGCCGCCTGCGCTTTGAGCCCTTGATCGAAGACCGCCCCGTGCTCGCGGGCTCCGGCAATTTCGTGCCCCGGCTCGGCATGACCCACGACCTCAACGCCGACGGCCGAAACGATCTTCTCTTTCCGTCCACGGACGGCGCCGCGGTGTACCTGGCCACGGACACCACCTACTCCCAAATCGCCGCCGCCCACCTCGCCTTGCCGACGGATCGTCGATCCGCCGGCCATCGCTTGACCCGCTTCTATCCCATGCCGGAAGTGCGAGATGTGGACGGAGATCGGCGACCGGATCTGGTTTTTCGGGACACCGAAAACGGGCTCGTTTTTCACGTCATGCGCAACTTGCTCACGGCCGATGCCGGCCAAGGGGGATTTGCCCCAAGCGCGGAACCCTTGAGCCTGCCCAATCCGAAGGCTTGCAACAGCACCGAAACCTCAAGGGATTCTGAAAACTCAGAAGACGAGCCGTGCTCGCCCTTCCACCCCGACTTCGCCTATTTCGGTGATTTGGACGGCGATGGACGGGCGGAATATGTGACCCAAGAGTCGATGGAGACCGAGGACGCCGGAGCACGTCAAGAGGTCAAGGAAGCCAAGCGCCCTCCCTTCCGATACCAGCTCTTCCACAGCCGAGACGATCTGTCGGCCGAGCCGCAGCCCTACGCGACCTTCGAGGCTCTCGGGTATACCTTCAACACCAATTCGGACGACAACAGCATCACCATCCCCGGCGGCTTCCAAGATCTGGACGGCGACGGCCGCCAGGACTTGCTCGCCCTGACCCTCGACTTCTCGATCTTCCAGGCCGTTCGGGTCATGACCACCCACACCATCTCGATCGGGCTCGACTTCAACATCTACTGCCAACAGCCCGACGGCGGGTTCCGCGCGGTCACCGGCCTCGACCTATCGGGCAAATTCAAAATCGATTTGGACAATGTTCAAATGCGCCAAATTTCCCTCTTCGACGGCGACTTCGACGGTGATGGACGGGCCGATTTCGTGCAGCTCGGACGAGGCCGCACCGTCAGCATCCATCGCGGCCGGGAGGGCTGCGATTATCCCAACAAGCCGGATCTGATCCTGAAGTTGGAAGAGGAGCCACGCAATTTGGCGCTGGTGAATATCGAGGACTATGACGCCGACGGTTTCTCCGACCTGATGATCGTGCAACCCAACAAAATCGAAGAAGCCGGGGTGACTCCCCCGGTTCGTCTCGATCTTTATTTGAGCGGCCGAGCCGGCTCGAAGGAGGTCCGTTGATCATGGGTCCTCGTGTTTCTCGTTTATCCTTGGTCGACCGGCTGTTTTCGCTCGGCCGACTGCCATCGCTCGGCCGACTACCATCGCTCGGCCGACTGTTGCTCGTCGGTGGGTTGCTCTTGCCTTATTCGACCGCCTTGGCCGACGAAGAGGAGGCCCCGCCCCGGGTTCTGGCCCGTCATCTCGAGTTGGCCAACGGCTGGGTGCACGACGCCATCTTGCCCGGCACGGCTTTGGACGTGGCCCCTTTTCCCGGCGGTGGAGTCGCGGTTTTGATCGTGCCCGAAGACGGAGTCCGCAACGCCGAGGGGCAAATCCCACGCGCGCTTTATCGCATCCAGGGCACCGAGTCCGACATCACTCCTATCTTGCAAGGCCTGCCGGAACATCTCGACTCCCTGGTGGGACGGGCCGACGCCCTGTGGATGGGCGGCGAGGATCGAATCTATCGTTGGCCTGCCACGGATCACACAGCCGCGGATCGCACCGCCGCGAATCACACCGCCGCGAATCTTGAGGCCAAGGATCTAGAGGTGCTGTTGGAAGTGGAAGGTGTGGATTTGGGGGTCTTGAGGTCCCGCGGCCTGGTGACCGAGCGGGCCGGCACACCGGTTTTAATTCCGGAGGTCGGCCGCTTGAATCGCTACGCTGAGACCGCCGACGGACTGCAAGCCTTGCCGGCCTTCGACTTGCCCGTCAGGACCCGTCGGCGGTCAAGGGGATTTGAGCTGTGGAGCCCACCGGTCTTGTCGGTCTATTCCGGCGGATCGGCATCGTCCGAGCTTTGGGCCACCCAAACGGAAGCGCTCGGCGCCCAGAGGCTTCGCGCCCTGCTCATCCGCCCGGACGCGGCCGAAGACGAGCGCATTCAAGAGAATTGGTTCCGCTTCGAATCCCCCGAGGACGTTGAGCAGCACCGCTGGGTGCAAATCGACGGCCGACCGGCTCTGATCGTCGCCACGACCCCGGGCGACAAGCTCGGTATCTTTCAAAAGCTTCGGTTGCGCATTTTTTACACCGGAGCGGATCGAACCCGCGCCGGTCGAAAACCGTCGGTCTCCCTGGAAACGGTCAGTCGGCGTTGGTATTCCGTCGACCCTTCGATCCACGAGGTGACCGGTGACGGCAAAGACGATCTGATCTTGGTGCAACCGGAAGGCATCGGCGGCAACGATCTCGTGATCGACATATTTCCGGGCAAAGGCAACGGCCGATTCGATGATCGCCGGCGGCGCCGGACAAAGCTCAAAGACCAAGGCGGCGATTGGCATTTCGGCTCCGACTTCAACGCTGACGGCGCGCCGGATCTAGCGGTCGTCGCCGGAGGTGCGTTGAAGATTTACGCCCTCGACCCCGGCCACAAGCGCAAGGTTCTGCAAGAAGAACCGTTTTTCAGCCTCGACCGAAATTCGGAAAAAGATCGATCCACCGAGGTGGCGATCACCGTCTCCGCCGGGGGTGGCGGCACCGAGGTCGACACGATCAGCGCTCGGGGTCGGCTGAGGGTCTTCGAGACCGACGGGCACGGTCGGCAAGAGCTGGTGTTGATGCGCAACGTTCGGGGCCGCGCGGTGATCCGCGTGGTCTCCCCAAAGGGATAGATCCCAAAGGTCTAGCAAACCCCCGCGCCTAGTCGACCAATTCTCGAAAAAGTTGCTGGGCGATAGACGACGGGCTCTGCCCAACCACCGCGATCCTCGTCGCAGCCTCGTCGATGCCCGGCCTCCGGGCCTCGTAGAACGGTCGAACTTGCTCGAAGGTTTGAAGGCGGCCGCTGAAAAGCGGATGCCAATAGTCCATCTCCGCGGTTTCAGTGGATCGAATATGCCAATAACAGCCGGCCAGGTCTCGATCCAAAGCCACCAGATGGCAAAAGGACGCCACTTTGGCCCGGGTGCCGGGGTGAATCAAGGCGCCGTCACCGAGGCTGATGACGCCAAAAGGTCGTGCCGAAATGGCTCGATAAAGGTGTTTTCTTTCGAGCTTGCGATAATGGGCTTCACCCTCACGCCAAATCAAATTCCACACCGAGGTGCCCGTATCGTGCTCGATCAAACGATCGGAATCCGCCGCTGACGCGCCCAACAGCCCGGCCAAACGAAAGCCGACGGTTCGCGTTTCCTCCGTGCTCAGGCCAATCAACGCAATATGCCGATCGAGTTCCGCCACCGGATAGGGGTCGTAGTAGCCGAGGTGAGGGTTAGTCTTGAACATATAGATAAGTACGCAGCAAGCGCTCAATCGGATGAACGCAGGATCGAACCCGCTGCCCGCTCATCGCCCTTTGCTGGAGGCCCGTGTGGCTCTGCGCACCGCCCAGGCCCGGATCTTTTTGATCTGTTCCGACATGGTTTTCGACAAAGGCACCATGGACGAGGTATTGATGGCGATGTCGTCCATGTTCAAAGTCCGCCTTTCGCTATAGGCATCCACTCGGGCCGCGATCACCGCTTGCTCAATCTCCGCACCGTTCCACCCTTCGGTGGAGAGGCTGAGGAATTTGAAATCGAAATTGGCAGGGTCGGCACCGTTGCGCTGCAGGTGAATCCTGAAAATCTCCATACGCTCCTCAGGCTGCGGCAAATCGACGAAATAGATCTGATCGAAACGACCCTTACGGAGAATCTCCGCCGGCAACGCTTCGATTCGGTTAGCGGTGGCGGCGACGAAAATCAACGGCGGTTTTTCCTGCATCCAAGTCAGGAAGGTGGAGAAAATCTGAGAGTTGGTCTGGCCCGGACTTTCATCCATGCCCAAACTGTTTTCGATTTCGTCAATCCACAGAATCGCCGGCGCCAGGGACTCAATGGTCCTGAGGGTGGTTTGGAAAGCCGCTTCGGGAGAACCGAAAGTGCCCGAAAAGATCATGCTCATATCGAGGCGGAATAGGGGCACCTTCCAAAGCGCCGAAACCGCCTTCACAGCAAAGCTCTTGCCACATCCACTGATGCCCATCACCAACATGCCCTTGGGGACCGGGATACCGTCCTCAATCGCTTGGTGAGAGAACAGCTCTCGACGATTGATCAACCATTCTTTCAAGTTGTCGAGCCCGCCCATGTGCTCGATCGAGGTATGGGGTGGGACAAATTCGAGCACGCCCGACTTCTTCACGATGTTGGACTTCTCGACGAACACCTCCTCCAAGATCTCGGTAGGAGTAGCGTTGGGAGTCCGAAAGATCCGTTCCAACGAATGGCGGGCTTCGTTCAGGGTCAATCCCTTGAAAGCGACCGGAAGCTCTTCCATCAACTGAGGATCGAGCTGTGAGCCGTACGAACGCCCTACCGCGGTGATCAGCTGACTAAATTCCTGCTCACCCGGCGGTATCATTTCAATCAGGAAGATTTCCTTAATCAAGGACCGCGGGATCTCGACGACCGGCGAGAAGAGGAAGAGAAATTTATCCGTGCGCTGGAGCGCCTGATAGGCATCCCGCAACGCGCGCAACACCACCGGGTCTTCCATGAACGGAGTGAAATCCTTCAAAACGAAGAATCCCCTCTCTGGCCAATTGATCACCGCGGTCACCGCGGCAGCCGCATCCACAACCTCCCGATCCTCGATCCCGCCAGAGAATCCGTTGGTGCAGCTCCAAACGGTCAATGCGTTTTCGGTTTTGAAAACTTGGGCGGCAAACCCCTCGAGCATTTGGACCGCTCGCTCTTCCTCCCAGGTTTGGAAGTAAACCAAAGGAACTCTTCCCAACACCACGCGACGGATCTCTTGCGCGACTGACGACATAAAAATCTCCGATTCTCTTCCAGTCTGCCTGGGTCCCCAACGGAGCGAGCCGTGATCCCTAGGCCGAAACGGTCTGCCGTCCGGCACGGCTACAGCGATCTCACAACCGACCGAAGCTCACCCGATAAAGTTAAACCGCCGGCAGTCTACAGGCTCCCTTCAAACCCGTAAACCTCAGCCGACCAGACCCGAACCAGACGGTTCGATGGCCCTGAGAGCCTCGGCCGACTCCCCGAATGGCGCCCCTGGTAAATTACGCCGGCTGGTAAGCTTTATAGCTCAATCCCGCCGGACGCTCGGCCTCGAGGCGTTGCAGGCCGCAAATGAAGACCTTGAGGAGGCCCTTTGATTTCAGAAGCCGAGCCACGGCCACCCGAACCGAGCGAAGCTCGAGCCAGCGCCGAAGAAACTGCTTTGGAGTTGGCCCGAGTCACCCGCCGAATGCTGCCCAAAGTGATGTTTTGGCTCGGGGTCACCTACGGAGTTTTTGCCCTCGGACATCAATTCTCCTTGGCTCCGGACCAACGGATCGTCATGGTGCCGGCCGCCCTCATTTCGTCCGTGATGTTCTTTACCCTGGCCGGTCTGTGGCGACGCGAGACGGCCCCGCTATCATGGGCTATCCCTTCCATGGCATTCGGCGCTCTATGGGTGCTCGCCAACTCGAGCCTCCATCTGTGGATCGTCCCAGAGCCCGCGCAGACCACAAACTTCCTGCTCTTTCTTTTCGGCCTCTCGTTCTTGGTGCTCTCCACTCCCTGGCTGGTGGCTTTGGTGATCACCGCCTGGGCATCCTGGCTCGCCTTGGTGATGCAGGCACCCCCTTCCGACGACTGGCTCCACTTTGGCTTTGCCCTCTTTTCCGACACCATGATCGTCGGCCTACTTCATCTCTTGGTGGTTAAACACTTGGCCAAACTGCACGCTCTGCACCAGCGAGACCTCACCGTGCAAGCACGCTTGGAGCATGCTTTGGAGAAAGCCCAAGAGGCTGCACGGGCAAAAGACGCGTTCCTCGCTGCCATGAGTCACGAGCTGCGCACCCCACTCAATTCGATATTGGGCTTCTCCCAATTGATTGGGCGCAAGGAGGGTTCGTTGACCTCACGCCAACAGGAATACCTGGACACCATCCATCGCAACGGAAGACATCTGCTCAGCCTGATCGATCGAGTCCTAGATTTGTCGCGTATCGAGTCCGGCCATCTGGACTTGATCAAGGTCGACGTCGATCTACCGAGCCTTGTGCTCGAGGTCGTTCAAGATCAAAGCTTGAGCGCTGAGCGCAAGGGTTTGAGCTTGACGTTGGAACCTATGAATTTCGTTGAGCCCGACGGACAAAGGCTGCAAACGGATCCCGAGCGCCTACGCCAAGTGGTCATCAACTTGGTAGCCAACGCCGTGAAATTCACCAAGCACGGCTCAGTGGTGCTTCGCTTCAAAACATCCGGTGGACGCATTGTGGCTCTCGAGGTGAGCGACACCGGCCCGGGCATCTCCCAACAGGACCAACACCTTATTTTCGATCGCTTCGTGCAAGCGGAAGCTGGTATCGCCCGACTCCACGAAGGCACTGGGCTGGGCCTTACCATCAGCCGACAGCTATGCCGTGGAATGGGTTATGAGCTCTCCGTGCGCAGCGAACTCGGTTCGGGCTCGACTTTTATCGTCGATTTTGCTGCCGATCCAGATCGGTCGTAGCCGAAAGGACGGAGAGCATTTCCCGCACCCGCTCCGGATGAAGCACATTGTCGAGCGCGTGGCGTAGCAGGATTCCGGCTTGTTGGGGTCGGTCGGTCTCGAGCATCAATTGACTGAGCCGTACGTAGGCGTCCTCCAAGGTAGGATCGAGTGACAAGGCTTGTCGGTAGGCACTTTCGGCCTCTCGTGGATTTCCTTGCAGCTCGAGACCCTGGGCCAAATACGACCATCCGACCGCCAAATTCGGCCTCAGCTCCAGGGCCTTGCGCAGCCGTGAGATTGCAGCCTGGGGCTCCTCGGGCCGGTTCTTGATCAGCAGATTGCCCAAGTTGTAGTGAAGCTCGGCTCGTTCCGGCGACTTCTCGATCGCCCATTCCAACAGCGCCTCCGCCTGTTCCGAGCGACCGAGCTGCGCCAGGGCCAAAGCCCACCACTCGAGGATCAACGGATCCTCGAAACGAGCGAAGGCATCGGCAGCCGTCAAACCCGCTTCCTGCCATCGAAAGGTCTGCAACTGACTGCGCAGCACCGACAAGTAGGGCGCAGGATGCTCCACCGACAGCTGGTTCAGCTGCTTTTCCAAATGCTCTAATGCCTCTGCGCCACCCCCTGCCTTTAGCACTGCGAGCGCTCGATAAGCTTCACCCAAAGCGCCTTTGGGCGCTTCCTCCGGGCGATAAAAGCTCAGATCCACCAGAACCGACTGGGTTTCCTCGAGCGGCTGGAGCCAATCGGGATCCGCCGGCCCTTTTTGGATTTTGTGATCGGTCATCGCCACGTGCACCACGTCTCGGGTTCTGCGGCGGGGCATGTGGCAAGACACACAATCGAGTGCCTGGATATTCAGCACACCTTCGGCGTCGGCATGACGGTCCGGGCTCAAAGCGCTGCTTTCGTGGCAGCTCAAACAAATATTCCGATAGTGCTCGGGGCGCTGGTCCACAGGAACCTTGCGGTGGGGATCGTGGCAGCTCAAGCAAGACAGCTCGCCGGCACTTTGGCGAAAGCATTCGCTTTGCTCTAAGCGATACGGATGGTGATTGATCTCGAATCGATCTTCGGCGTCTAGGTTCTCCGCGGCGACGTCCATCAAGACCATGTAGTCCGAAAGGGCTTCGCCGGGACGAAAGGAATAGTCCGGTCGTTCAAAACGACGAACTCCCATCAGCTCGACGGTGGGCTGGAGATGGCAGCCGTAACAAACATCGTTGCGACGCTCTGGGCTCAGCCGACCGGGATTGACGATCGAACCTTGCAATTTCTTTTCGTCGAGTTCACCGGCAAAGGCCATGGCCACATGGCTTGCCCCCGGTCCGTGACAACGCTGGCAGCCCGTTCCATGGGGCAGCTTTTCCGGAAATCGGTGGGGTTTGCCCACCAGGTCGCTTCCCGCGGGAACGTCGGGATAGGCGTTGTGGCAAAACATGCACTCCCGCTGCACTCGCCGGTACACCCCGTTATGGTCGGAGTTGTCGTATCCCGGCGCCATCGCCCAATGCTCGCCTTGGGAGTACCAGGCCAGCGGCAGCTGATAAAGCTCACCGTCCGGGGTGCGATAAAGATAAACCCTCGACGTGTGCCCAGAGCCCACCACCCAATCGACTTGGGTGGTGAAGGCATTGATCTTCTGCCCTAAAGGGTCCACTTGCCAACGCTCGAAGATCATCTCGCCTTCGGTGGACCGGCGCATGCGATAAAAGCGTCTGGAGTGGTCGTGGTAAAAGGCTTCGTCGGTGAATTTCTCCACCACGACGGCAGATTCGGGCGGGGCAAAAGACCGGGCCATGCCCACTTCTTGATACGCCTCAGCAATTTCTCGATGGCAAATTTCGCAAGCGGCGTCCTCCACGTAACCGGGAGCTGCCCCGCCGGTCACCGCGTAGCCAAAAGTCGAAAATGTGCTGAAGGGCGGGTCCTCGGAGGCCGCCCCGGAACCTCCCACAGCCAGCCAACCGAGGATTGCCCAAAGACATAATAAGGGCACGGTTGAACTCAAATGCCCGAGCTTCATGGGTCCAGGCGACGTCCCAAAGCTCGAACCATCACCAGGACCTCAACGCCGTGGTAGGTCACCACTTCGACAGGCTGCCAATCCAGCCGGCGATAGAGCCCGCCGTCCAACCGTTCCGTCTGCAAATAGAGCTCCGTCACCCCGAAGTCCGTCGCAATCTCAACCAATCTGCTGATGATTTGCTCGGCAACGTTTCTTCCCCGCCACGCGGGCGCCACGTAGACCGCGCCCAGCCAATGCTCTTTCTCGGGAAAAATATCCATCTCCCGATACTTAAGCCGCGCCGCCCCCACAACCTCACCCTCGCGCTTGGCAACGATGACCAGTGGGATTCGATCACGGTTGGCGAAACCCCGAAGCTTTTCTTGCTCGAGCTCCAACGTGTTGCCGTCCACGGAATGCCCCCATTCCTGGAAAAACCAACCCGCCAGAACAGGGATCGCGTCTTCATTGTCCGCGAGAAATTCGAGATCCATTTTCAATGAGGGTCCCGGGGCCTGGCAATGCCAAGACTGTTTTAAATTCCATCCAAATTGGTTCCTGGTCGGGTCGGCGTACCGGCCTACGCGCGTTCAAGCCGGACGCCACGGAATAAATTCCGAGGCTACCTTTGCCTCGCCCCTTCGGGGCAGCCCGGAGGGATGCAGCGCCGTCCCGTCAGGGATGGGCGTAGGCAATCAGGGGCCTAGCCGCGAACCTCTATATCTTACAACGCCCGGCAGGTCTTCGACCTCGCCGACGAACATTCACATGTCCGAAATCCTAAGCTGGACTTCGCTCTGAGCCTGCCGCTGAGCCGGCGATTGGCACGTTTACCTGAACTCGAATCCGATCAGGCCCACCCGCGGGTTTCTATCGGCGATCTCGCGTTTATCATTGCAAGCCTAAATTCAACCTCCCAGCCAGGAGACTCCGATGCGTCGATGGGTGCCCCTTCTCATTCTCGGATTCTGCGCCGCAGTAGCTGTCCAATCCACTTTCGCCTGCCACGTGGCAGCCAAGCTGCACTATGAAAACGTATCCGCTGAGGAGCGGGCCAAACGCTTCAGCGAACTCGAGGCCAAGTGGCTTAAGTTCAATGCTGAGATGAATATGAACCACATTCCTTACGAGCTCAAAGCAGCTTCAACGTGCGTCAACGGAATGGCGGACATTTTCCCTTGCTCCAATGTCGATCTGCTCTCGCATCTGACGTTGGCGGAGATCGGCGGCGGAAACGGCAACGACAACTGGGGCTGGGTGGATCTGGACACCGGCAACGAATACGCTTTGATCGGCCGCACCAACGGCACCGCCTTCATCGATATTACGGACCCTGAAAACCCCGTCTACTTAGGCAACCTGCCCACCCACGCCACGAACTCCACTTGGCGCGATATCAAGGTCTACAAGAATCACGCGTTCATCGTTGCCGACAACAACTCCGGCCACGGCATGCAGGTATTTGACCTCAAGAAACTGCGCGATGTGGCGTCTCCGCCCGTGACGTTTTCCAACACCGCCCACTATGGAGATTTCTCGTCTGCCCACAACATTGTGATCAACGAGACCTCGGGTTTTGCCTATGCGGTAGGCAGCAACGACTGCAGCGGCGGTCTGCACATGATCGATATCCGCACACCAACCTCGCCTCAATTTGCGGGCTGTTTCGGCGATGACGGATATACCCACGACGCCCAATGCGTGACCTATGAAGGTCCCGATACCGAGCACGCCGGTGACGAGATCTGCTTCAACTCCAACACCGACTCCTTGACCATTGTGGATGTCACCGACAAGAAGAATCCGGTGATGCTCTCGCGCACGACCTATGAGGATTCCGGTTATACCCACCAGGGCTGGCTGACCACGGACCAAGCGACGTTCGTGCTCGACGACGAGCTGGACGAACTCTTCAACGGCAACAATACGAGGACTTTTCTCTTTGACGTGTCGGATCTCGAGCAACCGGTGCTCGGCAATACCTACAACGCCAAAACCGTTGCGATCGATCACAACCAATATGTGCACGGTAAATTTGTCTACCAGGCGAATTACACCACCGGGCTGCGGATACTTTCCCTCGCCGACGGCCTCGAAAATATCCACGAGGTGGCGTACTTCGACACGTTTCCCACCAGCGACAGCAACTCGTTCAGTGGAGCTTGGAGCGTCTACCCGTTCTTCGACAGCGGCGTGGCCATTATCAGCGACATGAATCGCGGCCTGTTCGTCGTCCGTCCCCGGTTGGAGGACTTTCAAGGGCAGGTCTTCCTCGATGGTTTCGAATCGGGCGACACTTCGGGGTGGGCAGACGCCGCGACTCGGGAGCCCGCGGCCCAAGGGGAGCAGGAAGCTGCTCCCCAATCAGAAGCATCCTCGACCGCAAGCGAAACCGCGACGACGAGCCGAGACGCGAGCCCAATTCAGGACGAGGTGGCTCTAAAAAAGAGTCTGTAGCCAAGGTAGAGCTACCGCGCCAAATATGGGCCATGAGGGAGCCGGCCGACGCTGTCGCGACGGGTCTCGGTCGTGCTCCGGACGAGCGGCTATTCTTTCGACTTCCGGGAAGCCGGATGATCCATCTTCATATAGATCCCTCCGGCTTCGAGTTCGTCGAGCATTTGCTGGATCCGTTTTTGTCGCGTGACGTCTTGTTTGGCTCGCCCGATCCAAGCCAAGTAGTCGTTGCGTTGGTATGCGGGTCGGGCACGGTAATCGGCCGTTAGGCCCTCGGTCTCCAAGCGGTGTCCAATGTCCTTGGGCATCTCTTGAAGCGCGCGTTTCAATCCAGAGGTGTTATTTGCCACCGACAGCCTCCTCAAAGATTCGGATTTACAACCCTTGCCAGCATAAGGCTATCCGAATCCAGGGTCTGGACACAGCACGTCGAGGCAGGATCTAGATGCAGGAAGTGGATGCAGGAGGTGGACGAAAGGGGAAGCCCAGACATGAACAGGCCCCCGGCGTGGAATCAGTCCGGGGGCCAAATTCACCAGCTGCAAACGCAGCAGACTCGGCTATCTAGAAACGAGCAAGGCCATCAACACGTGCTCTTTTTTCGTCACCTGACGATCAGGCCGGGCGACAGGCACCGGGGGCGAGCCCGGTGGAAACCGAGGGAACGAGAATCGAACCTCCGCGGCTTTGACTACATAGTGTGGGTTGGCCGACGAAAAAATATAGGTGGGTCAAAAATTTTCGATTTTTTTATCACCGACCCATCCGCCTATCGCCGGCCGATCAACGACGGGGACAGCGCATCTCCACCGGCTCTTGCCCGGGCATGGAATAGCTCCAACTCGGCCGAAAAGCCTGGATGCCCGTCAGCGGGCTGCCGTCCGGACCCATGAGAGCCGGGCCTCCGGAACGCTTCAGGGCGTCGACATCCACCGCCAAGGCGCCGTCCTTGGAGGAAGGCACGGTCCCCTGCCAGCCGTCGCCATCGAGATCGAGCAAGAGGTATTGCTCGTCCAAGATCTGTAGCTCCCGCGCTTTCTTCTTCTTGCCGCGCACGAAGGAACGCAGGTTTAGGGAAATCTGGCGAACCCCTTTTTCGAAGGGCGGCTCGAGTTCACCCTCTGCCATCACTCCATTGTCGTCATGGTCGAACCAAAGATAGAAATGTCGCCAATAACGATCGAGACCGGTGAGCTTCAAATCGCCGTCTGAATCGAAAGGCGTCAGGGTATTGCAACCACGACGGCCGGCCTGACCCGACGGGTCGTCGTCAGATGAATCCGAATCCAGAGCCTCCACCGGCGCAGACTCGAGCGGCTCAGGCGGTGGCAGCTCGGCAAGCTCTTTGGAGTCGGGCTCTGGTGGTGGCAGCTCGGCAAGCTCTTGACCATCGGGCTCCGCGAGATCCCCAGATTCCAGCTCGTGCCACAGCTCGGCTCGGCGTGATTCCGGCAATGACGCCATCAGCCGCTGAAGCTCAGCCCACAGCTCGCGGATCCGCTGCTCTGAATCCGAGGTCGAGGCCTCGGATTCGGCTTCTGGAGCAGCCCAGACGGGACTGCCGAAGGCCAACGCGAACGTGAGGACCGCCGCGGCCCACCTCACGGCAGCAGGGCCACGATGCGGACCGGACCGCCGGAGCCACCTTGGATGTTCATCGGCAAGGCGATTACGTAAGCGCCCGTGGCGGGCAAGCGCTCCAATTCGGTGACGTTCTCGAGACCGGGCACATTCGCCCCGTTGGCCACTTGGTGAACGATGAAATCCGTGGACGGTCCGTAATCGATGGACGCCGTATCCACTCCCAACACACCAATCTGGCGTTCTTCCACCAGCAAGCGGACCGAGTCCTCACCATAGGACGGGAAGTGCAGTTTAGAGGCGTCTCCCGGGGTGTCATCGCCGAAATAGGCCAAGCGATCCGGCCAGCGCTTGCTCCAACCGGTGCGCAATAAAACGATGGAGTCCGCCGGAACTTGCCCATGTTGGCTCTCCCAATCCAGGACATCCTGACGGGTCAAGCGGTAATCCGGATCCTCGGCGGCCTGCTCCGCCACGTCGATCACCACCGCCGGAGCCATCAGCCGACCCAAATCGATTTGATCCAAAGAATGCCGCCCTTCGGCAAAGTGAATCGGGGCGTCGAGGTGGGTGCCTCCGTGCTCAGGGGTGCAAAAGCTGTTGGCGGCATAGAAGAAACCCGCCGGGGTTTGGCCGAACGAAAGGACCTCCAGCTCGAAGTCCGACGGCGAGGTAGGCCAATAGAGGGTGTCCTCGCCGTAGGAGTAACTCAGATCCACGACGGTCGCCTTTTCCAACAGCTGCGCAAGGGAGGGGGGGTCTGCGGCAGACGGGGCCGCCTTGGAATCCGTGGCCATGGAATCCGCGCCAGGAGCTGAGCCGTCTACGTTGGGATTGCTGCATCCGGCCAAGATCCAGGCCGACGCGACCCACATCAAACCCGCCGTCGAGATCAACGGGCTCCGGACTTTCGGCTTTGGCTCTGCGGTGACTGGATCGTTCGCCACTTGCTTCATCTCTTCGACCTCCAACTGGATTCTTTTTATGAGCCTCTGGGACTGCTTCGGCTCGTCTCATGGATGGACTATCAGGGATAGATCGGGGATAGATCGCGGAAGCTCGATCTTATCCTCACCGACCCTATGCTCACCGCCCGACTTTAGAGCGTAAGCCGGTAAGATCGGACCATGAATCCCGCCTTCGATCCTCGGAGCCTGACCCTCTTTCTGCACGACTGTTTTCGCGAGGACTATCGATCCCAAGCAGTCCTCGATCTGAACAGCTCGAAAGTGGAGCGAAAACACGTCTTTGAAGACCCCGTCGACCTTCTGATTCAAGGTTCCTTGTCCGTGCCCACCACCGACACGCTGGAAGCTCTGGCGAAGGTCGCGGACCTGCATCAAACCGAGAAGACCCTCTCCCTGGGAGTGATTTTCGCGATCGGTTCGATGGCATCCGACGACGGCAACCGGTCCTTGGTCTGTGCCCCGTTGATCACCTATCCGTTGACCCTGACGGCCGCCGAAGATCCGTCCGCCGGGCTTACCTGGAGCTTCGACCGAGATCGGCCGCGCATCAACCATTCAGTGCTCGGTCGCCGAGCCGCCGAACTCGGGGTTGCCCAGGAATCCATCGATCGGGTCTTTGAAACCTGGTTGTCGGGCGAGCCGAACGCCGAGTCCATTCGAGGGCTGGCAAGGTCTCTCGCGGGTTTGCTGCCGGACCTCGACCCATCCCCCATGGACACTTTTCCCCCTTGGGTCGGTCGCAAGAAGCTCCAGAGCTTGCGCTCCACCGCCCGACGCGAGATGTCGGACACGTTGACCTTAGTTCCGGCGATGGCCGCCATGCTGATTCGACGCTCGTTGGAAACCCGAGGGGTGCTCTCCGAGCTCGAACGGATGGCTGCCCAAGAGGACGCTCCGTCGAGGCCCCTGCTGGCGCTTTTCGACCAGCTCAAACCCCTGAAATTCCAGTCGCCCGGACGATCCTCGAATCCGACTCCGAATCCGGACCATCTGACCGTGGCCAATTTAGAGGTTAATGCCCCTGCCCTGCTCAGCTCCGCCCAACAGCAGGTGGTGAAAAACGCGGCCCACTTTCCCCTGAGTTTGGTGATCGGGCCGCCGGGCACCGGCAAATCGTTTACCATCGCCGCCATCGCCCTCGACGCCTTGGCCCACGGCGATTCCGTGCTGATTACCTCCCGTACCCACCACGCTGTGGATGTGATCGGCGACAAATTGGAAGGGCTGCTCGGGCAAAGCGATTTCGTGGTCCGGGGAGGGCGCAAGGCCTACCAAAAAGAGCTGAAGGAGAGGGTGATCGAATGGTTGGCCGGCAATCTGCCCGGCAGGCCTACCAGCAGACCCGCCGTCAACAAAAATCTAAAACAGCTCAAAAGGCTTGCCCTTGAGATCGAGGGGATGGAAGCCCAGCTCGCCGCCCGCAGTGAGCTGGAGCAGATCTGGGGACACCATGTGGTCGAGGGTCCCGGAAAACAAACGTGGCTGGAGCGGATCTCCAGCCGCTATCAGGGGTGGACATCGGGCCGAAAACTCAGAGATTTGCCGAATCCCTACTGGCAGGACATGGAAGATTACCGGCGGGCCCTGGAAAAACGCATGGAGCTTCAGGCCACCCTGATTCGTAGCGCGATCCGCGTGCGGCTGTTCAAGGTTCTGAATCGCCAGCGTCGACAGCTGACCCGTTTCCGCGATGCCATTCGCGCCCGCACCGGTCGTCGACGGGAAGCCCTCTTTGAGAGCATCGATCTCGAAATCCTATTGTTCGCCTTGCCGGTATGGCTGGTGAACCTAACGGAGGCGGCCGCCACCCTGCCCCTGCGCAGGGAGATGTTCGACTTGGTGATCATCGACGAATCCACCCAATGCGATATCGCCTCGTGCTTGCCGATGCTGCAGCGGGCCAAACGCGCAGTGGTCGTCGGTGATCCCAAACAGCTGAGGCATCTTTCGTTCTTGGCCCGCGATCGGCAGGAGATTCTCGGCAATCGTTACGGGCTGGGACCCGAGGCCAAGGCACGCTTCGACTATCGCGACAAAAGCATTCTCGACGTGGTGGACGATACCCTCCAGGAGCAACAGCAGGTGGTGATGTTGGACGAGCACTTTCGCTCGGCGCCTTCGATCATCGCCTTTTCCAACCGAGAGTTTTACGCCGGCCGCTTGCGCATCATGCAAGAGCATCCGGCCCATGACTACCATCGAGCCCTCTACTTGCATCAAGTGCCTGGCACGCGGACGGAAGACGGCTCCAACGCCGTCGAAGCCCAAGCCCTTCTCGACGAGCTGGTTCGGAGGGTGGACGCGGAATCCAACCAGCCCGACCACATGGCCCACAGCCTGGGGGTCCTATCGCCGTTTCGAGGTCAGGTGGAACTCATCACTCGTCTGCTCACCGAGAAGGTCTCCACCAGGGCGATCAAAAAGCACCAGATCAAAGTCGGCACTGCCTACGCTTTCCAAGGCGAGGAGCGTGATGTGATGCTCTTGAGCCTGGCGATCGACTCCACATCACACCCCTCGGCGTTTCGATTCTTGGAGCGACCCGATGTGTTCAATGTGGCGATCACCCGTGCTCGCAGCGAGCAATGGGTCTACACCTCTCTGCCTTGCGGGCCCGAGGCCGGCCGAAAGGATTCCTTGATCCACCGCTTCTTAGATCACATGGAAATGGATCAACGCCCCACCACCGACCAGGGGCCTGCGGATAAATTCCTCAAAGAGGTCAAGACCGTGCTCGAGCTGAAAGGCTATCGGGTTTGGGCCGCTTATCCAGTCGCCGGTCTCGAGGTCGATTTGGTGGTCGAATCCCAGGGCCGCTGCTTGGGTATTGATCTGGTCGGATATCCAGGCGCCTATGCCGGCACCTTTGAACTCGAGAGGTACAGAATGTTCAATCGGGCCGGCCTACCGCTGATGCCTCTGCCCTACTTCGCTTGGATTCAGGATTCTGCCGTCTGCCTGCAAGCAATCAGCAAACGTCTTTCTCCCCGAGGGCTCCCTTGAGCACCTCCGGGCACCCTAGAGAGCCGATCAGTCGCCGCCGAAGCCCGCGTCGGCATGAACTGGGCAGGCCTTTCGGGCTTCGGCCAATCGACGGCTCTGCTCATCCCGTGCTTTCACTGCGGCTTCGTCATAATGGGCGGTGGGCTCTACCCAGCCCTGCAAATTCGAAAGCGCAAGCTCGGTGATCGCATCGATGTGGTCGCCACGGTCGTTGAGGCATGGAATATAGCGATAGGTCTCACCTCCGGCGTGCTCGAAGACTTCCCGATACTCACGATCGATTTCGTCGATGGTTTCCAAGCAGTCGACACTGAACCCCGGACACATGATGTCCACCCGTTTGACTCCCGCCTTGGGCAGGGCCTTCAGCACTTCCTCGGTGTAGGGTTTGAGCCATTCTTCCCGACCGAAAAGGCTTTGAAAAGTCACCAAAATCTTGTCTTCGTCCACCCCCAAGCGCTCCCGCAACAGACGCGTGGTCTTATGGCATTGGCAGTGGTAGGGATCGCCGTTCAAGAAATATCGCTTGGGAATGCCGTGGTAGGAGGTGATCAAAAGGTCAGGCTCGCCGTGCTCGTCCCAATGCTCGCGCACGGTGTTGGCCAGGGCGTTGATATAACCCTCGTCGTCATGGAATTGATGGATGGTGCGCAGCTCGGGCACCCGCCGCCAAGTCATCAGCTCGCGCATCATGGCGTCGAAGGCGGCACCGGTGTTGGTGGCCGAGTAATGCGGAAAGAGCGGCAAAAGAAGCACTCGATCACAGCCTTTCGATCGCAGCTCCGCCAGGGCGGTCTTCATCGACGGCTCGCCGTAGCTCATGCCCAACACACAGTGGACGGGTGTGCCCAGCCGGGTCTGCAACCGCTGTTCGACACCCGCGGTCACCCGATCCGAATAGACCTTCAGAGGCGAGCCTTCCTCGGTCCAAATATTGGCGTAAAGCTCGGCCGACTTCTTCGGACGGAAGGTGAGGATCGGGCCGTTGAGAATCAACCACCAAAGGGGTCGCGAAAACTCGATCACCCTTGGGTCGCCCAAGAATTGCCTCAAATAGGGACGCAAAGCTGCGGCGGTGGGCGCCTTGGGGGTGCCCAAATTGGCCACCAACACACCGACGGCCCGGGGGCTGCCGTGTTCAAAATCACGCTCGACGCTGTATAAGTCTTTGGGCATGGGAGTCTCCCGATTAGGACCGACGCTCTTGGTGCACGGTTTCGATCAACGCTTGCACGCTCTCGATCGGTGCGTCCGGGGTGATGCCGTGGCCCAGGTTGACCACGTGGCCACGGGGCGGTACCCGCTCCAACAGCTCACGGGTGGCGGCGCGCACGACTTCGGGGCCGGCGAGCAGAATCGCCGGATCCAAATTACCTTGAATGGCACGATGGTGACCGAGGCGCCGACGCACCGCCTGCAGGTCGGCCCGCCAGTCCAAAGCCAGCCCTTGCCAAGGCAGCTCCAGGGCGTCGTCGATCAGATGGGGCGCTTCGTGCAAGAAGTAAATGACCGGCACATCTAGTCGCTTCAGCTCCTTGAGCAAGTCCACCAGATGGGGTCGAACCAGCCGACGCCAATCCCGCAACGAGAGCAGACCACCCCAAGAATCAAAGAGCTGCACCGCCTGGGCGCCCGCTTTGACCTGCTGCTCCAAATAGCCGGCCACCAAACGGCTGAGCTTACCGAGCAAGAGCCCAAAGGTGTCCGGGTCCGAAGCGGCCAGGGCCCGAAGCTGAGGGAAGGTCGTTTTGCCGTGGCCTTGGACCAGGTAGGCGGCCAAGGTCAAGGGCGCGCCGGCGAATCCTATAACCGTCGCCCGACCTTGGAGTTCACGCCGCACGATTTCCAGGGTCGCCGGAACCTCGGGCGCCACGGTCGCGGGCTCCGGCTCCGGCAGGGCGACGATCGACGGTCGATCGCGCAGAGGAGCGTCGAGCACCGGGCCCGGGTCGAAACGAAAGCCGACCCCGAGGGCAGCGATCGGGCTCATGATGTCGGCGAAAACGATCGCGCCGTCGAGTTCGAAGCGTTTGAACGGCATCAGGGTGACGTCCGCCGCTTTGCGCGGATCACCCGCCAGCTCCATGAAGCTGTGACTCTTCTTCAGCTCCCGATATTCGGGCAGGTATCGCCCCGCTTGGCGCATGATCCACAGGGGTCGACGCTCGGTGGGCTCGCCACGTAGGGCACGCAGCAGTAGGTCGTTGGGTTTCTGAACATCGCTCATGACTCTCCTCCCCGCGCCGAGGGGGTAAAGCGATAACCCACGCCCCGCACGGTATGAAAAAACACCGGATTTTCTGGATCCGGCTCGAATCGTTTGCGCAGACGAAGGATAAAATTGTCGATGGTGCGGGTCGAGGGAAAGACCTCGTGGCCCCACACGTCTTCGAGAATTTCTTCGCGGGTCACGACCTCTTTGGGCCGAGACGCTAGGGTCTTCAAAATCAAAGCTTCTTTTTGGGTCAAGGCATGATCCCGGCCATCGAAGGAGCGCCCTTGGTAGGACCTCAGGTCGACCGTATTGCTGCCGAAGCGCACCATCGCCTCCACCGAAGAGACCGTCGACGACCAACCCCGGCGCCTCAAGATCGCTTTGACCCGCAACAACAGCTCCTTGAGATGGAAAGGTTTGGGCAAATAATCATCGCCCCCCGCCTCCAGGCCGCGAATACGGTCGGATACCCCGTCTTTGGCGGTCAAAAAGAGAATCGGAACTTCCGATCCCTGCTCACGGGCCATCTCACAAATCGTGAATCCATCCAGAATCGGCAGCATCACGTCCAGGATCGCCATGTCGAAATCCCCGTCCAGCAAGTGATCCAAGCCCTCTCGGCCGTTATTCGCCACCACCACGTCGAGCCCTTCGGCTTCCAGGTTTTCTGAAATACCCTCGGCCAAGTGGATTTCGTCCTCAACCAACAATACCCGCATGCTCATCGTTGGGATTCCCCTTCGGCGCTTCCTACCGGCGGCAGCTCGTCCGCCGAAACCTCGGCCCGTGGCCAGGTCACCGTCAGCACCGCCCCCTGGCCCGGCCCTGGACTGTGGGCGCGGATGGTCGCCTTTTCCAAGGCCAGGATTCGCCGGGTGATCGAAAGCCCGAGACCGGTCCCAGGGCTGGACCGTCGCAGCTCGTCACCCAAGCGGAAAAATTGTTCGAAGATCTTCTCGGAAGCCTCGGGTGGAAATCCAACCCCATTGTCGATCACGTGTAAAACCACGGTTCCGCGTTTCGGCGGCCCCGACTCTCCTGACGCCCTCAAAGTGACCGTGCCTCCACCGGCAACTTGGGTGGACTTGACCGCATTATCGATCAGATTGCGCAGAACCGTGCGCATGCCCACCGGATCGGCCTGGATCACCAGATCCTGCGGCACCGGCTCTACCTCCAAGCGCACACCCGCGTCCGCAGCCCGGTCCGACATCTCTGCCACCGCCGTGTCGAGAGCTTCTGACAGCCGCAACCACTTGCGGTTGATTTCAACCCTTCCCTGCTCCAAGCGCGAGGCGTCGAGCATATTCGACAATAGGGCACCCAAACGCTCCAAATCTACCAGCAGACGTTGCACCAACTTGCGTCGCCGGTCGATGGGGGGCTCCCGCAAAGCCAGGGTTTCGGCGGTCAGCTGCATGCTCGCCAGCGGGCTCTTCAACTCGTGGGAAACCGCGGCCAGAAAGTTACGCTGCCTCAAACGCAGCTCAGAGTCGCGGTGCACCGCACGCCAGACCACCGACATTCCCCCGATCAACACCAGGAGGAAAAAACCGCCTTCCCAGCTGTATTGATTGATTCGACTTCGACGCTCTTCCGACAGCTCCAAGAGGGCCTCCGGAGACACTCGAATTTCCTGCCCCTCCACCACTTGGAGGTGTGGAAACCGTTCGGCAATTTCCGTCAGAGGTCGACCGGACTCGACCAAGGCCGTCGCAGCCCACAGATCCGTTTCGAAGTGTCGTTGAAACCGTTCTTCCACTTCCCGCGCACGGTGTGCTTGGTCCAACACCCACCAAAGAACTTGGGCGGCGGAAAGTGCCATGAGCACCAAAAAAACGATTTGGACCCGGCGTTGGCGGGCCCGGGTATCGATCATGCGGAAGCGCTCTCCCCGGCCGAAGCTAGGGCCGACCCGAGGGTGTCCGCCAGCAAATCAATGTCCGCCTCGGTGTGGGCCGTCGACAAAAAGCCCACTTCGTACATGGACGGAGCGATCGCGATGCCCTCGTCCAGCAGGTGATGGAAGAGATGTTTGTAAAGCGCAGCCCCGTCACCGTCGATCGCTGCCGCGGATCGGGGTGCCTCGCCCCCTTGCAGGCACAGCCAGAAAATCGAGCCCACCCGGACGATAGAAGAGGGTAAGCCGCTATCCGTCAGGGTCGCCTGCAATCGTGCTTCCAGATACGCTCCGAGACTTTCCAACCGAGCCCAGCCGTCAATCTCCTCCAACACTCTCAGGGTGGTCGCCCCGGCGGTCATCGCCACCGGGTTGCCGGACAGGGTTCCCGCTTGGTAGACGCCGCCGTTCGGTGCCAAATGCTGCATTAAAGCCTTGGAACCACCGAAGGCGCCCACCGGCAGGCCTCCACCGATGACCTTGCCGAAACACGCCAAATCGGGGGTGATGCCGTAATGGGCCGCGGCGCCACCGCGACCGACCCGGAAACCGCTGATCACTTCGTCAAAGATCAACAAGGCGCCGTGGGTGGAGGTCAAACGACGCAAGGTCTGCAGGAATTCCGGGCGCTGGAGCAACAAGCCGTTGTTGGCCGGAATCGGCTCCAGAATCACCGCCGCGATGTCGTTGCCGTGCTCGGCGAAGAGCTGCTCGATCGCCCGATCGTCGTCCAGGGGCGCCACCAGGGTGTTCTTGACCATGTCGTTCGGCACCCCGGCCGACGACGGCGTGCCAAAGGTCACCAATCCGGAGCCGGCGGCGACCATCAGGTGGTCCACATGGCCGTGGTAGGAGCCGGCGAATTTCACCACCAGATCACGCCCGGTGGCCCCGCGGGCCAAGCGCACGGCGCTCATGGTGGCTTCCGTGCCCGACGATACGCAGCGGACTTGTTCCAGACCGGGATAGGCGTCGACGATTCGTTCCGCCAGCTCCACCTCGGGCAGGCACGGGGCGCCGTAGGTGGTGCCGCGGGCAGCCGCGTGGGTGACCGCTTCGATCACCCGCGGATGGGCGTGGCCCAGGATCAACGGGCCCCAGGAGCAGACGAAATCCAAATACTCTCGGCCGTCGACGGAAGTCAGCCGCGCGCCGGCGGCGCTTTCGATCACCAGCGGTGTGCCGCCGACCGCCCGGAAGGCCCGAACCGGTGAATTGACGCCTCCGGGCAAGACTTTCAGGGCCCGGTCAAAGATCTGCTTCGATTTTTCCCCTGCGCTCATCGATCTTCTCCGCCACGCGGGTCCGCCCGCGTTTCTAGGTTCAACCGGATGTCTCCGGCGAGGTTGACGTGGGTTGAGAGATTAGCCTTTCCAGAGCGGCGAGCATACCCGCCAAGCTGGGTCGAGCAGCCACCGTGACCAAAAATCCCCGCGATTCCAGGGCCTGTGCGGTCGTCGGACCGATCGCCACGGCCGGAATCCCGCACTGCGCGTCCCAGTGGGCCAGGGCACTCAGCCCTTCGATCGCCGAAGGACTGCCGAAGAAAACCGCATCCAAGCCCATCTCGTTCAACTCGAGCTTCGGACCTGCGGCGCTTGCGACCCGGGTGCGATAGACCATCATCCGCTGCACCTGGATCCCATGGGGCTCTAGGACTTCTTCTAAATCCCGCCGACCCCGGTCCGCCACAGGCGCTACGATCCGCTGCCCCGGGGAAAGCCGCGCGAGCAAATGCTGCGCCAACCCTTTTCCCGTGGGGACCGGCGACAGCAAGTCGCAACGCCCGAGCCGTCGACGACAGGCTTCCGCCGTCGCCTCCCCAACCGCAGCCAACCGGGGTCCGGTCGGCTGCAAGGCGGCTGACAAGGCGGCTGACAAGGCGGTTGATAGGACGGCCGCAACCGACTCGACCCCGCGTACCGAGGTGAACACCATCCAATCCGCTTGCTGCCATTCGAGCGCCAAGCGTTCACGGGTGGCATCGTCAGCTACCGGCTCGTGGACCAGGCAATCTAGGGACGTGACCTCCAGCCCGGACGTCTTCAATTCTGCCGTCCAAGCAAGATTACCTTCGCGGCTACGGGTCAAAAGGATGTGCGTCAAGGGACCGAGCTCCGCCGATTTCTTTCATTGGCCCGCCAGCTGATCTTTCAGCTTTTTCACCAACACGTCGCCGAGGGACTCGGGATCCCTGCCACGGGCCTCGGCTCGGGCCACGGCAGACTGCCCGCCGAGCACGGCAACCACTTCGAGTTCCGCCTCCGCGTGCCGACACCAGGCACCGAACGCCACGTGGCATCCGCCCTCGACCCGGGCGAGCACGGCTCGCTCCGCCCGCACCGCGCGATGGCCCACGGCATCGTCGAGTTCGGCGGCCGCTTGCTCAGCGGAATCGTGGATTCGAGTTTGGAGGGCCAAGGCTCCCTGGGAAGGTGCCGGCACGAAACGCCAGGGATCCAGGCGCAGCTGACGAATGCCCGTCATGTCGAGCCCGCCGTCCCGTTCGAGCCGATCCAGGCCGGCAGCCGCCAGCAGAATCGCGTCAAAGTCACCGTCGCGCAGACGCTCGACCCTACGTGGCAGGTTGCCCCGCAACAGCTCGACCCGCAGATCCGGACGAAAATGACCCAATAGCGCGCTCCGGCGGGCAGACGCCGTGCCTACCTTGGCCCCGTGACCGAGGGGCAAGAGACCACTGGTGTCGGCCTCCGTCGAATAAGCCGCTTGGCGCACCAACAGTCGATCGGCCACGTCCAAACGCTCGGGCACAGCGGCGATGGTCAACCCTTCGGGACCTTCGGATGGTAAATCCTTGTAGCTGTGAACGGCCAAATCGATTCGCCCGTCCTGCAGAGCCCGTTCAATCTCACGCACAAATACCCCGGGTTGGCCGATCTGAGCAAAGGTCCGATCTTGCTGCTCATCCCCCTGGGTGCGAATGGTGATGCGCTCCACCTCATGGCCTAAATCCCGCAATCGCTCCGCCACCCATCCGCTCTGCACCAGGGCGAGGCGGGAGCCGCGGGTTCCCAAACGAATCTTCATCCACCTTCCTCCACGATCGATACCGAAAAAACGTCGTCCCGTGAAACCGCGTCTTGAAGCTCTTGAGCCAGGGTCTCGTCCGCCGCTTGCAGAAATGTCTCGACCGCTTCGACCCCGAAGTCCGGTGCCAATGCCCGCAACCCGACCGACGGTAAGTGGGCCAAGCGTTTGGCCAGGTTGTGGGCAAAACGCTCCACCGCCTGGCGGTCTTCGGGACCGAGATGTTTGAGCTCTCGACGGAATAACCGCGCCACCCCTTGATCGGCGGTCTGCCGGTAGCGCGCTCCGATTTTCGACAACACCGGAGCCAGGGTGCGCTCCGCCATCTGTCGGCGGACCTGAACCAAGGCCTCGTCCACCAACTGCCGGGCCTGAACCGCTTCCCGTCGTCGCAAATCGCGGCTTTGCTCAGCCCGGCGGCTGATGGCGTTCATGCCCAAATAGGGCAATCCGAGATCTTGGGCGGCCGCAACCTCAACGTTCGATGGAACCCCAAAGTCCACCAACAGGGGCGGATCGCCGGACCGCTGAAGCTGCGCTAAGGTTTCACGCCGCAACACGGGCTCGGAGGCGCCCGCCGCCAAGATCACCGCGGTCACCGCGTCCGGACGAGACTGAAAGTCGTTTAGGGGTCGCCAATCCGCCTTCAAGCGCTCGGCCAACTCCTCGGCCCGCTCCGGAGTGCGATTGATCACCAGCAGCCCAACGCCGGCCTTCTGCAGCTGCTCGCCGCAACGCTTGGTCATGGCTGAAACGCCGACCAAAGCCACTGGACCGGGCCGATCGATCAGACGCTCACGGACCGCGGCCAAACCCACCTCGGCGATGGAGACCCGCCCGTCCATCAGGCCGGTTTGCTGCTGCACATCCCGCGCCACACGTATCGCTCGCTCGACCACGAAGTCCAGCCGCCGACCGCTGAGCCCGGTCCTGCGCGCCAAATCGTGGGCGGAGCGCAGCTGGCCACGAATCTCGTGCTCGCCGAGCTGGGCAGAGTCCAATCCCGCCGCCACCAAGAGCAGATGCTCCACTGCACCCTCGCCACCCCAGGCGCGGAACAAGCGCTCCGCTTCACCGGCTTGCGGCGCGCGGCCGAGCAACGCTTCAAAAAACCTCGCTCGATATTCCGACGCCGGCGTCCGACCGTCGTCGGCAAAGAGGATTTCCACCCGATTGCAGGTCGAGAGATACACCATCTCCGACACGCCCGTCTGCTCGCGAATGCGCGCCAACTCGAACTCACGGGTCTCCGTCGGCAGCGTCAGCTGCTCGAGCATCTCCCCATCTACGGTGCGCCAAGAAACGCCGATTAAACCCAATCTCTCCATACCCCGAAAACATACCCCGAGTGGCGCGGCCGTGTGTCACAGCCAGGTCATAGGCGCGTTCGGCTCGACGAAAAAACCCGCCGATGACGGCGGGTTTTTTCAGCTCAGCTGAGAACCTAGATCACGGCTCGGAAGACGACCAAGCTGCGGTGTCTTCGCTTTCAAAGCCGTCGTCGAAAATATCGGATCCACCGCCCGTGCTGTAAATGCCGGTGCGGTAGTCCTCCAACGTGCAACGCATACGCCGAACTTGCTGTTGGGTGAAGCGCATCATGCAAAGGTCGTCGGAGTAGTCCATGTAGTTGTCGGACGGGTCCGTCGTTCCACAGGAGCTACTGGCACCCACCTGACAAGGGCTGAACACCGGTCCGGACTCGGTGTTGGTGTCGCAAATCAGATCGCCGGTGGAGAAACATCCCGGCTCGGAAGCGGTGCCGCAACCGCCGCTGAAGGTATGCTCCATGCCCAGGTAGTGGCCCACTTCGTGGGTGGAAGTCCGCCCTTGGTCATAGGGCGGGCCGATTGAGCTGTCGCGGCCGAAGCTGGTCCAAAGCACCACCACGCGGTCGTTGGCGTTGCCGACGTTGCTACCGCCACCGTCGGCCGGCAGGAAGGGCACATAACCCAGGTTGCCACCCGCTTGGTTGGTGTAGACGTTCATATACCGGTTGGGATCCCAAGCCAGCTCGTTCCAATAGGAACCGCCATCGTTGTAATAGGTGGTGTTGCAAGTCCGGGTAATGCCGGTGGTCGGTTGGCCCTGGGGATCTTCCGTCGCCAGGACAAAGCTGATCTGGCCGTCGTAACCGTTGGAGCCATTGGTTCCGGCCAGGGCGAGGAAGTCCTCGTTTAGGATGTCGATCTGGCTGTGCACCAGCTCATCGGAGATCACGCCTTGGGTGCAGGCGGTGTTCATCAGGATGTGTACGACCACCTGGATCTCGTAGTTGACTCCGGGCTCGTAGATCTCAGACGGATTGGTGGAGCCGGCGGTACAATCGCCGCCTCCGAAAGCATCTTCGAGGCTCTCGCCGTAGAGAGCCAAGCGGGTATCCCGATCGGGTGTGGCACATCGACCACCGGAAGATTTGAAATAATCCGATTGGAGCCAATCTCCGTAGCTCCCGAATGACAAACCATCGATCGAAAGAGGGGGTTCTGCGGCAAATGCGGCCATTGGACACACGCACAACGAAAGCAAAAGAATCGACAGGGCACAGGCCCTTTTAAGGCAACTTCTCATGAACAAATCTCCGAATAGTTAGAGTGAGGTCGGTGACTGAGCTTCCAAGCCACCCGTCGAGGAATTTCAGCTTAGACTAAATAGAATCCCGTCTCTCGAAGTACGCGGCAAGAGCTATCAAAGTCCGCAACGGTTGTCGAACCTAATTCCTCATTTTCCAAGGCTGAGCCTCTCCATGACCCCACCTCTTCTGCCCGATTACCACGGCAATACCGGGGCTGCCTACCGTGCCCCGGAGCTGACGATGACTGCCCATCGTCGTCGAGAGTTGCGGGTACGATCCCTGCGTTGGTCCTCCTGGACTTTGTCCCCACGGCAAAAGGCCGATCTCGAAATGATCGTCGTGGGTGGCTTTGCTCCCCTGACCGGATTCATGGGATCCGCTGACCTGGAGTCGGTTTGTTCCCGCTCTAGGCTGGTAGACGGCAGCTTGTGGCCAATGCCGATTACCCTTGAGATGGATTCGCAGACCGCCGCTGGTCTCGCGCCGGGAGACCCCTTGGTGCTGAGGGACGAGGAAGGCACCCCTTTGGCGATCCAACACGTCGAGGAGCTGTGGCAACCGGATCTCAAATCCCTCTGCCGGTCGATTTACGGCACCCTTGATTCGGCCCACCCATCGGTGAACTCCATCTTGGAAAAACCCGACCGTGTCTTCGTCGGCGGCCCGATCGAGGCCTTAGAGCCCCCTATCCACCATGATCTTCTGGATCTCCGCTGGACGCCGGAACGGCTTCGGCGTCGATTCTGTGAACTCGGCTGGCAGCGGATCGTCGCTTTCCAAACCCGCAACCCGCTGCACAGGGCACACTTCGAGCTGACCCAGCGGGCGGCCTTGGAGGCGGACGCCAAGCTGCTCATCCATCCGGTCGTCGGCCCGACCCGACCCGGTGATTTAGATCGATTCGTTCGCACCCGCTGTTATCGCGCGGTGCTCGATCGCTACCCGCCCGGCTCCGCCATGCTCGCGGTCTTGCCCCTGGCCATGAGGCTTGCCGGGCCGCGAGAAGCTTTGCTCCACGCGATTGTGCGCAAAAACTACGGTTGCACCCACATGATCATCGGGCGGGACCATGCCGGGCCGGGCGTCGACTCCAACGGCCAAGCCTACTACCCGCCATATGCTGCCCAAGAGCGGGTTCGAGAGCACCAAGAAGAGCTGGGGATCGAAATGATTCCGTTCCAAGATTTGGTCTATGTGGAAGATCCCGCGGCCGGCCATGGTTCCTTTCTGCCTTCGGATCAAGTGACCGACCCAACGCGGGCGCGCAAACTCTCGGGCACCGAGCTGCGGCAACGTCTTCGCGACGGTCGAGAGCTGCCGGAATGGTTCACATTTCCCGAAGTGGCGGCCGAGCTGCGCAAGAGCTTCCCGCCCCGGCATCAAAAGGGTCTGACTATTTTCTTCACCGGTTTGTCAGGGGCCGGAAAGTCCACCCTCGCTCGAGTTCTGCACAACAAGCTATTGGAATTGGGGGATCGCCCGGTTACGCTCTTGGACGGTGATCTGGTACGGCGCAACCTCTCCTCCGAACTCGGCTTCTCGAAGCCCCACCGCGACCTCAACATCCGCCGAATCGGTTTCGTCGCGTCCGAGATCACCAAAAATCGCGGCATTGCCCTATGTGCCCCGATCGCCCCCTACGACGAGCTGCGCAAAGAGGTCAGGGCCACGATCGAAGCCCACGGTGGATTTATTTTGGTCCACGTGGCGACGCCGCTCGAGGTGTGCGAGCGTCGAGATCGAAAGGGCTTATATGCCAAAGCCCGTGCCGGTCTGATCGACCAGTTCACGGGCATTTCCGATCCTTACGAAACCCCTACGGACGCCGATCTAACGCTCGACACGACCGAATCGAGCCCCATCGAGCTGGTTCGGATCATTCTCGAGCACCTGCAACGGCAGGGGTATCTGCGCACGACCGCGCTTTAGGCAGTAGCTTTGACGTGCTTTTAACGTGCTTTAACGTGCTTTAGACACGCTCATCGGCACCGCCGTGGTACCCCAGCGAAGCACGATTTCAGAGCCGTCGATGACGAAGTCCATGGCTTCGACATGCTCGGCGTCGCGAGGTTTGACCTCGACCCGCAAGACATCCAGAGAAGCGTCGTAGCTGTAGGCTCCCCACTGCTCAACGGCCTTGTTGAGGATCACGGTCCAAGCTTCCTGCTCCGGGATGGTAAAGAGGGAGTAGGTACCGGCAGGGAGGTTCTTGCCCTCAATGGCCACGTCCGAGGAGAAGGTCACCGTAGTGGCTTCGTCGGCGCCGGTTCGCCAGACCTTGCCATAGGGAACGAGTTCGCCCCACAGGGCCCGCTCTTTGACGTTGGGGCGGCCGAATTCCAAAACGATCGACACGCCGTCGATCGAACCTTCCGTCTTGCCGTTCTTGCTCTTGCGTTTGGCGTCATCGCCACGTTCGGCCGCCAAGGCGGGGAGAGCTGCCGACAACACGAGCACCAAAGCCAAAAGAATCACCTGACCTAAACGAAAATTGCGCATTCCTGCTCCTGAAAATTCTTGATTGTATTGCCTTCCATCCATTCCCAGAACTCGGAAAATCCGGCCCTTGCACGAATGGACTCACATGCATCTGAGGAGTTACGAAGGCCAGCGACAAAAAGATTCAATCCCGAAACGTCTCGCACAGAGAAGTCGGAGCCGGGCATCGACAGGGCTTGGATCTTGATCAGGCGGCAGGGTAGCTAGCAAGGCGGTACACGGCGATGACCTCTTCGTGGTCGGATCGGGGTTTGGCGCCACCGTCCGGAAGAGGCCACCGCGCTGGGGTTGGTGCTCGCGGTCATTGCGACTACGAAAGGCTTCGGTAGGAACACTATGGGTGAGAAACGCAGCAAATGCGTTCAGTTCTCGGTAGGTTCCAATATGGGTGAGCTGAAACTCTAACGGTCTCGACTCGCTCAGCCGCTCCAATGGGACAGCACAAGGGCTGCTACGGAGCCGACCAACCAAAGGGCGAGTTCGACCTTGTTTCTTTTGTCTTCCATCACTTCGTTTCCGGAACTCTGGACCGCACCGGAACCTTGACAGGCTCCAACGATCCAGACCCCGCCCTTAGAGAGCAAAGTCCCGCCAGGAGTTCGGCGAGAGATTCAAAGAAGTAGGGAAGTAACAACATGATGAGAGTATGCCCATCTATCGTTACGGTTCTCATTACGGGATGAAAACTGGCGCCGAAACGACGAATCTCCGCCGTTGGCGGCTTTTCCAACGGAAGGGAGCTAGGAAAGAATTAGACAGGTCGTGGAGCCGAGGGCCAGCAGGCGATCCTTTTCGTCCACTATCTTGCCTTCGGCGACCGCCGTCTTTTTGCCCAGGTGGGAAACTTCGCCGATCGCACGGATACGGCCGGTGGCGTTGGTGATGGGCCGGACGTAGTTGACCTTCAGCTCGAGGGTCGTATAACCCACCTCAATGGAAAGAAGGGTGTGGATCGAGCAGGCCATGGCGGTATCCAGGAGGGTCGCGGCCACGCCGCCGTGCACCATTCCCATGGGGTTATATAGGTGCTCGCCGGGTATTGCGGCAAACACCGCCCGACCTTCGGAAAATTTCTCCGGTCCGTATCCCAAGAGTTGACCGATCGGCGGCTTCGGCACTTCACCGGAAGCCATCGCCAACAGGAATTCCAATCCTGTTCGGTATCGGCCACTGCGTGCCGCTGCCATGATTTCGTTCGGGTCGGTCCAGCGAACTTCCCGTAACCTCTCCTCCATCTTGCCCTCTCCTCTTTGGAGCCATGCTAAGAAGGCGGATCAGGCCATGCCCGATCCGCCCTCCTCAATCCCGAGTTCTACTTTCAGACTCGACGTCGCAGCTGGACGACGGCAAAGGTGGCCAACAACAGGGCCAATAGGGTCAATCCGAAGCCGTCGGCAGCCGGAACCCCGAGCAAAGTGCCGATGGCGATCGGGGTCGGATCGTTCTCACCGTCCTCATCGGGATTGCCGTTGCCGTTCGGATCCGGGTCCACGCCGTCGTCCGAGGTGTCCGACGTCGGACCCACCGGGCTGTCTCCGGTGGCGGTCGCGCTATTCTCGAAACGGGTCAGGTTGCCGGGATTGAACACCACATCGATTTGAATCTGCTGGAGCGATCCGATCGCCAACGTGCTCGATGCCGCGACCAACAGATTGGTATCGCCTACCCCGTCGTAGGCCGGATTGAGGGTCAGGGTGCCCGACGCCGAGATGACGTCGGCGGAAATCACCGACGCCGGGGCCGGGAACGTGACCGTCATATCGTCGACCACCTGGACATTGGTGAGGTCGAAGGCCCCGAGGTTCTCGACCTCGAAGATAAACGAAACCCCGTAGTCTCCATTGTTCAAGATCACCGCCTGGCCGGCGGTCCGTTTGGCCAGCCCGATCACCGGCGCACCCAGGGTCACGCTGACGTCTGCGGTGTCGGAATCGGTCACGTCGGCGCCCGCCGGGCTCTGGCCTGCGCCGTCGGCCGTATTGGTGAACGGTCCGGTCTGGCCGCCCGGGTCAAAGGTCACGCTGTAGCTGATGGTGCCCGAAGCCGCCACCGCCAGGGTGCTGGAAGCGGCCGTCAGCAGCTCAATGTCGCCGACACCGTTGTATCCCGCGTTGGCGGTCAGGGTGCCGGTAGTGATCGGCGTGGTGACCGACGATACCGACGCCGGGGCCGGATAAGCCACCGCGAGATCGTCCGACGCGCTGACCATCGACAGAGCCACATCGCCGGTATTTTCGAGCGTCACCAGGTAATCGACCGTGAAAGTTCCGTCCATGTTGTCGGTCGGCGGACCTTGGGTCACCTTGGTCACCGCGATCGCCGGATTCTCATTGATCGAAACATCCGCGGTGTCCGAATCTTGGACGTTGGTCCCCTGCGGGCTGGTTCCGGAGCCGTCGGCCGTATTGGTGAACGGACCCACGGAGCCGCCGGCGTCGAAGGTGGCCGAGAAGGTGATCGTTTCGGTGGCGCCGACCGGCAAGGTGCTGGTGCCGGCCACCAAGAGATTGGTATCCCCATTGCCGTTATAGCCCGCGTTGGCGGTCAGGGTACCGGTGGCGATCGGCACGGTGGCCGAGGTCAACGACGCCGGAGCGGTAAAGGTGGCGGTTAGATCGTCCACCACTTGCACCGCCGAAAGGTCGACATTGCCGGTGTTTTCGAGCGAGACCTGATAGGTCACGGTAAAGCTTCCACCGCCGTTGTCGACCAAGCCACCTTGGACCGATTTGACCACGTCGAGAGACGGATTCTCGCCCACCGGCGCGCTGGCCGTATCGCTGTCGTTGACCGGTGTCATCGACGGATCCACCGCTGAACCGGCGGCGGTATTCACGAACGGACCGGCCTCGCTGTTGGGATCGAAACGCACCGTGTACATGATGGTTTCCGACGCACTCGGTATCAAAGTGCTCGAACCTGCGACCAATAGATTGTCGTCGCCGACGCCGTTATATCCACCGTTGGCGGTCAACGTTCCACTGGCGGTAGGTCCTGCGGTGACGGCAAAAGTCGCCGTGCCAGTGAAGGCGGCTTCCAAATCATCGACCACCTGAACGCTCGCAAGGTTGGTGGTGCCCGAATTCGTAACCGTCACGGTGTAAGTGACGTCGAAGAGACCGCCGCCCGCGTCGGTGACCACACTCGCGTCCTTGACCACGGTGAGGCCCGGCGTGCCGGCGTTCAACACGTCCACGGACAAGGGGCAGAGAGGGCCAAACACGTAGGTCGCGCGGACTTGGGCCGACGCATTGCAAAGGGGCGCACCACCCGCCGGATTGGCGCAGGTCTCGTCGAAGAATTGTGCCCGGGTCCCTGCTCCACCGCTGCCGGTGAACAACAAGGCCGGAGGGCTCAGGGAAGTGGGTGTGACGTCGATGTCGTAAGTGAGGGTGATCGTGTCGCCGGCGTCCACTACGCCGGGGGCGAAGGTCAGATTCCACGGTCCTGCACCGGACTCGCTGGTGGCTGTGCTCGCCGCGCCACCGCTGTTGTTGACCGTCGTCGATCCGGCGACATAAACCGTCTGACCGGAGTTGGTCGGAACCTGGGCGGTCACCACCTCGGGATCGGTGGTCAAGGCGCCGAATTGAACCGGGAAGGCGGTGGGATTATCGACCGTAATCGTCACCCGCACCCTGGAGGTGGCACCGACGAGCACCGGGTCGGGTCCTGAGATCACCGCCCAGCTCTGGCCGACACTGGGTTTGACCGGTGAGGTTACCGCGTCGTCCGCGCCGCCGATCTCGCCGAAAAAACGGCTGCCGTCGGCCGGGAAGTAGA
This sequence comes from uncultured bacterium, assembly GCA_965366625.1. Taxonomy (GTDB): domain Bacteria; phylum Acidobacteriota; class Thermoanaerobaculia; order Multivoradales; family J023; genus JAUIJL01. The sequence continues at coordinate 34,744 of CBDUGP010000016.1, read as the reverse complement.
GACGGATCGCCCCTGCTTCCGGCTGTTGATTGGGCTCGGCTCCGTCACCGGGATTGGCGGGAGGCACCACCGGATCCGCGGCGCTCTCGCTGCCCATCCACAGGGTGACGAAGTTGAATTCACCAATGTTGAAACGCAGGTCCCACAAGCCGAAGGAGGTCGCGTCCGCGCCGGTGGTGAATCCACTGGCCACAGTCTGGCGCCAATTGGTGGCGCCGCTCAGGGCGGTAATCGAATACGACCCGGTTGCTCCGGCGACCGGTGATTGGGGCGCCAGGTCGATGCTCTCGTCGCCGTTGTCGTCCGTATCCCAATCGTTGACGTCGCAGGAACAACCCTCGGTGACGTAGGGAAAGAGGTCGTGGGTGCGGCTGTATCCCGGATCGGAAGCCGCGGCCGGTGCGTAAACATGACCGAGCCCGATATAGGTGTCGGCATAGACGTTGTATTCCGTGCCGCCCGCCGTTGCATCGCCGTCATGGGCACGGATGCCGAACGAGTTGTTGTCGTCATAATCCGTGGCCGCGGGGACGTTGGGAGCAAAGACTTCGAGAATCCAATGCCCAGGGACAGGATTGGGAATCGTAAAAACGCCTAAATCCGACCAAGCATTATTGCAGAAGGTCTGTAGACCCACCGTTATCGGATCGCAATCCTGGGGTCCCAAAGACACGGACGCTATCGGCGAGTCGTCGGCGCTGATTAAGGAATACTCGGTGACCAAATCCCAACCGGTGGTGTTGTTTTGGTCATGCTCCTCGGTGCCGGCCACATCCCCGCCGCCGGTTTCGGCGTCGAAGATCTCAACCACCAACGTGGTCTGGCCCGGCGGCACCTCGATCAGGTACCGATATCGAGCATCTGAGCCGATGGTGGCCTGCAAACCACCGTCGACGCCGGCAGCAGGTTGGGTATCGTCGGAGACGTAATCGCCGAAACCGAAGCCGCGATCCGCACCGAGCACGCCGATCAGCTGATTCTCATTATCCGGAAGGGCGTCGGCGTCGCCCGAGTCTTCTACCAATGGGGAGGTCCCCGGGTCCGGCGTTCCCCCCGCCCAAAGGGTCGAAGGAAGGACCAGCAGGGCCAGGCCGAGAAGCATTAAGTAGGGCACGGTGGACAGGAATTGCCGGGATCGGCGCACGTGACACATGGAAAAATCTCCTACTGGCTCCAGCTCGATCTTTTTTGAGGATTGGGGGCAATCTCTGCTGTGCGATTGGCCGAGGTATCTGCCAGATCGACCGACACTCTTAGGGGCACCATTGCCTCGACGCCCGATTTTTGGCCGGTCACGGTTTAAAAAATCGAATAAGTCGCCTAAAGACTAGCACAAGAGAGAAGGATCAGGCTCACTCCCACTCGATCGTGCCCGGCGGCTTTGAGGTGACGTCATAGACCACTCGATTGATGCCCGCGACCTCGTTGACGATACGATTCGATACCTTGCTCAACAATTCGTAGGGCAAGTGGCTCCAATCGGCGGTCATGAAGTCTTCGGTGTTGACGCACCGCAAGGCCACGACCTCTTCGTAGGTTCGCTCATCGCCCATCACTCCCACGCTCTTGACCGGCAAAAGCACGGCTCCCGCCTGGCTCACCTTGAGGTAAAGGCCCGAGCCTTTGAGTTCTTCGATGAAGATCGCATCGGCTTTTTGCAGGGTCGCCACCCGAGCCGCCGAGACCTCGCCGAGAATGCGCACCGCCAAGCCCGGGCCGGGGAACGGATGCCGTTGGATCAGCTCTTCGGGCAGACCGAGTTCCCGACCCAGCTGACGAACCTCGTCTTTGAACAGGAAACGCAGGGGTTCGACCAAATCGAATCCCAGGCGCTCCGGCAAGCCGCCGACGTTGTGGTGGGATTTGATCACCGCCGAGGGACCTTTGACCGACACCGACTCGATGACGTCGGGGTAGAGGGTGCCTTGGGCGAGGAAAGCCGCGTCCGCCTCGCTCTTGGCCGCCTCTTCGAAGACTTCGATGAAAACGCGACCGATGGTCTTGCGCTTCTGCTCGGGATCGGTGATGCCCGCCAGCTGACCTAAGAAGAGATCCTTGGCGTCGACCACCCGGATCGGCAAGCCGAGACCATCGCGCAGGGAGTGCTCCACTTGGTGCACCTCGTCTTTGCGCAACAAACCGTTGTCGACGAAGATCGCCGTCAATTGATCGCCGATCGCCCTTTTCACCAGGGCCGCCATAACCGACGAGTCCACGCCGCCGGACAGTCCGCAAATCACCCGCTTCGAACCCACTTGCTCGCGGATCGACCGGACCGCCTGGTCGAGGAACGAAGCCATCACCCAATCGGAGCTGAACCCGCAAAGACCTTGGAGGAAATTCCTCAGCATCTCGCCGCCGTTGGGGGTGTGGGAAACCTCAGGATGGAATTGAATCGCCTGGAAACCCCGCTCGACGTTCTCCATCGCCACCACCGGAGCGTTGGTGGACGAAGCCACCGCCCGGAAGCCGTCCGGCAGCTCGGCCACCCGGTCGGAATGGCTCATCCACACAATCTCTCGGTCGCTCAACCCTTGGAAAAGGGCACAGCCTTCCTGGATCTCAACCTCTGCGCGGCCGTATTCGCGATGATCGGACGCCTCGACCCGGCCGCCGAGATGGTGGGCCATGAGCTGCATGCCGTAACAAATGCCGAGCACCGGCAGGCCGAGTTCAAAAACACCGAGATCAACGGTCGGCGCCTTTTCGTCGTAGACGCTGTCGGGTCCACCGGAGAGCACAATGCCCTTGGCGCCGAAGGCTTTGATTTCTTCGAGCTCGATCGTGCACGGACGAATTTCACAATAAACGCGATTCTCGCGCACGCGTCGCGCGATGAGCTGGGTGTATTGGGAACCAAAATCGAGGATAAGGAGCTTCTCGTGGGTCATAAGAGCCATCTCTCGGGTCGCTGGGAAGTGTGAGGGAGGGGGTAGGAGCGGATGGGGCGAACCGGTCGCCGTCGCGATGCTGGGGATCTTAGTCGACACCGGCTCGTTGCGCCACAGCGTGTCCGCGCCGGGTCGCCCGGTTGAAACTTTTTCTAAAAAGTTGAAATTTCTTGAGGGAGTCTGCCACGGGCCTGCGCTTTAGGGGCATGAGAGACGGATTCCCATCTGGGATTTCCTTCTCGGGACTTCTTCTTCTGGAGCAAACATGACCCAACCAGCCAGCACCTTCGCCCTATTGTTCATCAGTTTTTCTATAGCTATCGCAGCCTTCACCTTGCCGGCAACCGGCCAAACGTCCCCCACCATTTCCGTCTACGACGGCTTCGAACCCGTGACCCAACACCAGCTCGGCAACCATCTCTACGTGATTGTCGATGAAGGCCGGCCGGATACGGACTACACCGCAAGGTTGGTGGACGAAACCGGGTTCTTGGTGGCCACCCAGGACCTCAAAACCGACGAGCAAGGTTGGGGCGAACCCGAGCTTCTTTGGCACCGTTCCGGCATCATCGGTTGCCGAGACGACGAAGCACCCAATCCCTACACCTACCGATTCAGGGACTACTCAGAGGCGGAATCCCTCGGCGGCAGAACCTTCACCCTGCAGCTCCTCAATTCCGCGGGCCGCGTTGAAGCCGCGGCATCGATCCCCTTCGTCGTCGACCCCACACCCCGTTACTACTTCAGCGATTCCACCGGCTGCCCCACTAAACAACATGATCCGGCGGACACGCTCTGGCTTACGGGCACCCACCTGGATCCAACAACCCCCACGACCCTGAACGTCTGGCTGGTGTCCACACCCCAGGTTTGGTTCAACGAATCACCCATGGTCGACGTTCGCCCCAACTACCAAGAGTCGGGCCAACTGGTCACCTTCTCCGGTACCCAATCCCAAGAAACTTTGCCGATCGCGGAATTTGAGGACGAAGGCTATTGCATTTGGGGCACCATCCAGGCCCCTGGCACAACCACCAATCCAGATCCAGAACCGGATCCGGGCTCGGACCCTTCGGGATCGGAATCAGGATCGGAATCAGGATCGGAATCAGGATCGGAATCAGGTTCGAGTTCGGGATCGAGTTCGGAATCCGTGCCACTGCAATTCACCCCCAACCTCACCCTCGACCCCTTCATGGAGACCTCGACGGCCTCTGGCCCACTCGAGGTCGGCACTCAACCGGACACACCAGTAGCCGGCCCAATATCCACGGTCTACGGCAGTTGCCCCCCGTGTGAGGAATGTACTGCCCAAGCTGGGATCAGTAGCCAATAGAGGACGGGTGCTAGAGGACGAGTCTAGAAGACGGGTGCCGGGCACTGCTTCCGACCGCTTCTTCGGACCGGCCGGCATGCCACCCGAGACACTGGCCGAAGCGTCACCATGGAGCTTCGGCCGTCTCTATTTCTTCTTGGAGCTGCCGTAAGCGCCGGGTCAAGGAAACCTGAGGGTAAACGGCCTCATAAACTCTCAGCGCGGGCTCCAAAAAAGGTTTGGCTTCCGCAATCCGTCCTCGATGGGCAAGATTGAGCGCCAGCTCTCCCTGAGCCGACGCAACCCGCCAATCGCTGGGATCGGTGCCGAGTCGATCAAAGGCCTCGAGAGCCGAACGATAGGCATCCTCCGCGTCTTCCGACCGATCCAGCTTGCCTAAACACTTGCCGATTTCTACCCAAACCTCTCCAAGACGTTTATCCTTGGGTGAAATTCTGCGCATCAACTCCAAGATTTCACGAGAGGTCTTCAAAGCCGCCTCATTCGCTCCCCGATTTCGCTCGATGGCGGCGATCACGAAAAGACTGTCGATGGGGGCTTGGCTATCGGAACCGAAGTGGACTCGATCAATGGCCCTCGCCCGGCGACCGAGCGCCAGGGCTTGGTCAAACCACTGCTCCCGATTCGACCGATCCGTATTTCCCCGTTTTTGGTAGACCCGGGCCAGGCCCCTATAAATCTCGGCCACCGCCGGATGGTCCGGGCCAAAAAGCTTGATCCGCAGCTCCGACGCTTCCTTCAACAACATCTCCGCCTCTTGGCCGTCCCCTTGAAACAACCGCGCCATCGCCAAATTGTGGAGGATGACGCCGGTGAAGGCGTGGTCGTCGCCGAAGAAAACACGGTGGGCCGCCAAAGCCTTACGAAAATAGGTCTCGGCCGTCGCCAGATCGCCGGCGTCCCCGATCGCCAACCCCAGATCATTCCAAGATTCCGCCACCTTGGGATGGTCCTCTCCCAGCTCTCGGCGGCGCAGCTCTAAAGCCCGCTCGTAGGGTGCTTTAGCTTTTGAAACCTCTTGGCGCAGGGTCCACATTTCGCCGATCTCATCCAAGACCTCGGCCAGCAGCAAGGGATTCTCCTGCTCGCGCAACAGCTCCTGGGCTTCTTGGAAGCGCTGTTCCGCCTCGTCGAAGCGGCCGGCGGCCACCGCCACCTCGGCGGCCAAAATCAAAACCCTGACCCGCTGCTCCAGCGGCCCCCGCGCCGCCATCTCCAGCGTCTCGTTCAAGATCTTCTCGACCTCGTCGAAGCGGCCCTGCGAAAGCGCAACCTCACCGAGCTCGATGCGCAACAAAATCACGTCGGGATGCTCGTCGCCCAGGCTCTGACGACCGCTGAGCAGGGCCTGTTCCAAGAGCTCAGCCGCCGAATCGTAGAGCGAAAGGTTCTTATAAACCCGCCCCATAGTGCCGAGCAGGGCGGCACTCAGCTCGGGATTGTCCGGCAGCTCGCGACGAATGCGTTGGGCGCTTCGATCGAGGATCTCCCGAGCGGTGATCGTCTTTCCCAACGCCTGATAGGGATCCGACACGTCGAAGGTCTCGATCAAAACCTCGGCGATCTTCTCGGCCTTCGCACGCTCACGAATCGCCACTCGCGCCTGCCAAAGGGTGACGAAAACCGCAAATATCAGCGTGACCAAAACCAACGAAGCCGCGACCACCGGGATGCGATTTCGACGAATAAATTTGCCCAAACGATAGCCGGCACTATCGGCACGAGCTCTGACCGGTAAGTCGCCGAGGTAACGGCGGAGATCCTCGGAGAGCTCCGCAGCGGAACCATAACGACGCTCCGGCTCTTTGCGCAGGGCCATGGCCACGATGTTGTCCAGGTCATCGCCGCTGGACCCTGGGTTCCATCCCGGGGCCGCATCCTCCGGCGAACGCCGGACCACCGCGCTCGGACGCTCGGGCTCAACTCCGCACACCACCCGCTCGATTTCCGAGGCACGCCGACGATCGAGGGCATAGGGTGGATGCCCCGTGATCACGATGTACAACAAAACTCCCAGGGAATAGACGTCGCTGGCGGTGGTCAACACCTCGGCTCGAACCTGCTCCGGGCTGGCGAATTCGGGGGTGAGCAATAAATTGCCGGTCACGGTGAGTTCGGGGCTTTGGGCCACCGGCTCGGTATCGTCCGCGGGATCCCGGTCGAGGACTTTGGCGATGCCGAAATCCAACAGCTTCGGCTGACCGTCGGCGCCGACCAAAATATTGGACGGTTTGAGATCCCGATGCAGCACCAGATTTCGGTGGGCATAGTGCACGGCGTCGCAGACCTTGCGCATCAGCTCCAAACGTTGACGTAGAGGAGCCTGGGTCAGCCGGCACCAATGATCCAAGCGCCCGCCTTCGATCAGCTCCATGACGAAGTAGGGCCGACCTTCGCGGGTGGTGCCGCCGTCGTAAAGCCGGGCGATGTTGGGGTGGTCCAGTTTCGCCAGAATTTGCCGCTCGAGCCGAAATCGCTCTTCCACCTCCGGAGTTTCCAAACCGCGACGCACCAGCTTGAGGGCCACTTGCCGACGATATTCGGAGTCGTCGCGCTCGGCCCGATAGACCGTGCCCAACCCACCTCGACCGAGTTCGTCGAGAATGCGGTAGGCGCCCACCAAACGGGGCACCGAGGCCTCCGCTGGAGATGCTGGAAAGTCGCTGGGCCTGTCTTCTAGGGTAGTTGGGGCAGGCGATGTCGCGCTCACTCCGCTGCCGCTTTCCGGACCGAACTCGGTCCCCAACGTCGTCTCCAATGCCGAGGCCACCAAGTCGCCGAACCACTGCTCGGTATCGTGGCTGTCAGTCGATTCCAACATGCCCTCGAGTTCGCGTCGCAGCTCCGGCTCGCCGTCGGTCTGTCGCTCGATGAAAGCGCGCCGTTGATCACCGTCGAGTTCCAAGGCGTCATGGAAAAGCTGATCGAGGCGTTCGAAATCGGCGTCGGCCACGGGTGGGCTCCTTTGAAACTAAGGACCCTGCCGGCCGGCCGTCGACACCGGGCTCAGGACGTCGAACTCAGGGCATCGGGCTCAGCAGGTAATCGGGCTCAAGCGATCCGCGGATCGGCGATGCCACCAGCCCGTCACTCGTCGGAGGGCTTGGACTGCAGCCGCTGCATGACCCACGCCTTGGCGGTTTTCAAATCACGCTCGACCGACGCGTGGGAAAGGTCCATGGCCCGACAGGTTTCGTCGATGGTCAGGCCGCCGAATAACCTCAGCTCCAGCACCCTGGCCTTGCGCGGATCTTTTTCCGCCAAGCTGCGCAGCGCTTGATCCAGGGCCAGTAGGTCATCCGACCGCCGGACTCCCGCCGGCACGTCTTCGAGCACCACCGCCCGCTCCCCGCCACCCCGTTTCTGTGCCCGGCGACGACGGGCCCGGTCGACCAGGATGCGGCGCATCAGACCGGCCGCGACGGCGAAAAAATGGACCCGGTCGTTGAACGCCACATCCATGTCCAACAAACGCATATACGCTTCGTTGACCAAAGCCGTTGCTTGCAAGGTCGAGTTTTCTTCCAGATTCATATGCCGCTGGGCGACTTTTCGCAGCTCGTCGTAAACCTGGGGCATCAACTTGTTCAGAGCTCCGGAATCCCCCTGGCTCCAGGCCCCCAACAACAAAGTAACCTCAGACGGCGAAGGCACCGAGTCGCCATCGGATTCGTCGGCAGGGCCGGCTCGATCGTCGATCTCGGTCATGGCACTCTCCTAAAACGCGGCCCTACTACTAAAGCTCGGCCCTAAAGCTCGGCTTCGGACCGCAGCTCGCGGGTCATCAAATCCTCAACGCTCTTCCTCGGGTGCTTGCCATGGTAGAGCACCTGGACCATTTGCTCGGTGATCGGCATTTCCACCCCTTTGCGCTCGGCAATGCGCGCCACCGCCAAGGAGTTGCGAAAACCTTCCGCCACCATCGGCGTGGCACCGGCGATCTCTTCGACCGTTTTGCCTTGGGCCAGCTGCTCACCCAAACGACGATTGCGACTCAGGCCACCGGTGCAGGTGAGCACCAAATCACCCATGCCCGCAAGCCCGGCCATGGTGCGGGATTGACCACCGCACGCCACCCCGAGACGGGTGATCTCGTGCAACCCGCGGGTCAGAAGCGCCGCGGTGGTGTTGTGACCGAGCTTGAGACCCGCCACCACACCGGCGGCAATGGCGATCACGTTCTTGGTGGTGCCGCCGAGCTCGACGCCGACCACGTCGGTGGTGGAGTAGAGCCTGAAATAGGGGGTCGAAAGCCAGTGGCGAAGGTCCGCGGCCAGCTCCGGCATCTCCGACGCGACCACCGCTGCGGTGGGCACGTTGCGCGCCAGCTCGGCGGCGAAGCTGGGCCCCGCCAGCACCGCGAAACGCACGTCCCGGTCGGCGGCCACGGCCTCCTCAAAGGTGACCTGGCTCATGCGTGCGAGGGTATCGGTTTCAATGCCTTTGGTGCCCGAAACCAAAATCTTGGGCGGAGCGTTGACCGGTAAGCGGCGCAAGAATTGTCGGACCGCTTCTCGGAAGCCGTGGGAGGGCACGACGACCAACACCACGTCGGCATCGAGGGTCGCGTCGAGGTCCGAGGTCACCTGCAGTCGATCCGGAAAGTCGATGCCCGGTAAATAGGGCCCGTTGCACCGCCGCTCGGCCAGCTCGCGCGCGAATTCTTCGCGTCGCGCCCAAAGCACCGTATCCACCCCCTGGCTGTCGCGACCCGAATGAGCCGCCAGATGCACCGCCAAGGCGGTTCCCCAGGATCCGGATCCCAGCACGGCCAATTTTTTCATGAGCTGGTTCCCTCCTCTAAGCCCGCCGTTAAGCCCAAGACTTTCCGCCGAATCATATCCAAGGCCAGCTGACTGGTCATGCGTCGGACCCGTTCCCGATCCCCGGGAAAGATCACCTGGCGGTGCTCGATGTCGTGCTCACCCGGACCGGCCAGGGCAAAGTGCACCGTGCCTACCGGTTTTTCGTCGGTGGCGCCGCCGGGTCCGGCGATGCCGCTGACCGCGATCGCCAGGTCGCCGCCACAGCGGGAGCGCGCACCCCGCGCCATGTCTACAACCACTTGCTCACTCACCGCTCCCCATTTTTCGAGGGTCTCTTTCGCCACCCCGAGCAGGCGTGTCTTGAGTTCGTAAGAATAGGTCACCACCCCACCCTCCAACCAGGCGCTAGACCCTGGAATCCGGGTCAGACGCTCGGCGATCAATCCCCCGGTGCAGGATTCCGCGGTCACCACCCTCAGCGAAGTGCGGGCGAGCAGCTCGCCGACCACCGCTTCTAGCTGCTGGTCGCCCTCACCGTAAACCGCGCGCCCAATCGCTCGCCTCAAATCCACCATCATCGGATCGAGGATTGCGGCCCTGTCCTCCGATGTACCCCTGGCCGAGCCCTGGACGCGGATGTCACCGGGTGACGCCAACACGGCGATGGCATCTCGGCCGTAGGTCCCATAAACCTCTGCGATGCGCTCCTCCACCTCCGATTCGGGCAAACACGCGACCCTCAGGGTTCGACGCTCCACCGCTACCCCTTGGGAGGACCTCGCCGCCAAGAAAGGCTCTAGATGGTCCTTCATCATGCCCTTCAGCTCGCGGGGCACACCGGGAAAGAGGAAGATGAATGTGCCGTCGTGCTCCAAGCGCTGGCCGGGGGCCGAGCCCTGCCGGTTGTCCAACATCTCGGCGCCGTCGATCACCTCCGCCTGGCGACGGTTGACCTCGGGCATCGCCCGACCGAACGAAGCGAATAATTTGCGGATGTGCTCTACCCAAACCTCGTCCACCTGCAGACCGCGTCCCAGGGCACGGGCGGTGGCGGCACGGGTTCGGTCGTCCTCGGTGGGGCCGAGACCCCCGGTCAGCAAAACGATGTCCGCTTGATTCAGCCGAACCTGAAGCTCGCTCGCGATCGCTTGCTCATCATCACCGATCACCGACTTGGCGATCAGGTCAACCCCGTGACGTTCCAACAGAGCGGTGAGGGCCAAAGAATTTGTGTCCAGTCGCTCGGTGCCCAGGAGCTCGGAGCCGACGGCGAGAATTGCTGCCTTCATGGTGCAGATCATAGGAGCTTCGCAGGGTCGCGGGCAACCTGGGTCCCTCGACACCTGTCTAGCTCGATTTCGTCTCGAAACGCCTTCGCGTGTGTCGGCCGGATGGCCTGCGGGCGGCGCTCCGAACTCGCGCCACCGCTGCACTGCCGCCATAAATTGCTGACGAGCGGAGACTTATGCCGATATTTCGGATGTATCGCTCAGACGCGCTCGCTTTCGTCCTCGGTCCATCCGGCCCTTCTGATCCTCGAAACCCCTTTCTGGATGGACCCCAGCTCGGGTCCGTCCTGGATGGCTCTCTGTTGGGTCGGCGCGGCAGGCATGTGGATTCGCGATATGCTCGCGAGCCTTATGGCTTGGATGAAATCTCTTCATTGGACCTGCCGGTGAGCTCAAAGGCCGAAAGCATCGAAGCGTTCAGCGTGCTCTTGCGAGACTGCCTCAGGGTCAAAGCGCACGAGGATCTGCTGATCCTCTTCGACGAGTCTCTTTTGGATTGGGTCGACGCCTTAACCGAAGCCGCGATTCGTCACCACCTGCGCCCCCTCTTCGCTTATCTGCCGAAGCGGTATCAGCTGGCGTTGATGGATTGGAAGCAACCGGGAGGGGACGATTCCTCGGTGCCCCTGCCGCGCCCCTTGCGAGATGCTTTTGCCAACACCCGCTCGGTGGTCAACTTGCTCGACGGTGATTTGGCGACCTCGAGCCTGCGCGGGGCGATCCTAAACATTCCCAGGGTTCGGGGCTGCCGCCTCGCCCACATCCCCGGATTGACGCGCGAAATCCTCGACGTCTTGGTGGACTCGCCGATCCAAAAAATCGAGCGTCGCGCCGAGCTCATGGCATGGGCCCTCGGCGAGGCTTGGGAAGCGGAGCTGATCACCCACTCCCGAGATCCCACCGGGCGAAACTCTTCCTCCCATCAATTGCGCTTCCAGCTCGAGGGCTGGCACAACGCACCGCTCACCAGCCCCGGCGTCATCTACCCCGACAGCTGGGGCAATATTCCGCCCGGCGAGACCTTCTGTTGCCCCGAAAACCTCACCTCGATCCAGGGCGAGGTCTTGATCGACGGCAGCGTGCCGGGGGCGGTTTTAGGCCCCAAAGATTCCGCGGTGCTCTGTTTTGAAGAAGGTCGCATGGTGGAGATACGAGCCCCCAAATCCTCCCGCGCTCGGACTTTTTTGGAGCAGGAGCGCCGGCGGGCCGAAGCCCGGGGTGACGAGTCTTGGAATCTCTTCGCCGAGCTGGGCATTGGTTTGAATCCCGCGATCCAAAGCCTCACCGGCAACTCCCTATTCGACGAAAAAGCCGCCGGAACCATTCACATCGCGATCGGCGACAACTCGATTTTCGACGGACCGATCATTTCCGAAACCCACGCCGACATGGTCGCCACCGCGCCGGACCTAAAGCTCGACGGACGTGACATCATTCAGCGTGGTGAAATCGATATCGAAGCCATTCGCACTTGGCGGCGTGAAATTGAGATGAAACCTTTGAAACTGCAAACCCACGAACGCCTAGAGCTCGACGACGCGCGGATGGACGAGCGCGAGGGCAGATTGGTGCTACGCCTGAGCCGCAACGGCAGAATCGGCTACGTGCACTTGGCCGATGAAGCGGTCGGCCGACGGCTCGCCGAGCTGACCCGCTGCCTGCCTCACAACCAGAGCTTGAGCAAGAGGGCCGTCGACTCCCGGACTCGCGGCTGGCCCAAATATGAACTCGAGCACCTCCTGGGAGTGTTGCGTCACTTCCAAATTGCCCACGTTCAAATCGCCCACGTTCAATCGCATCCATGAGACGCAAAGGCTGTAAGAAAACCTACCGATGAGAAAAGCCCTGCAATTGATTCGCTTGATTTTGGGCGACGCGAAATTCGACGGCGTGGAAGCCCGGCCGGATCGTCGAGATGGGTCGGGATTTGAGCATTTCATATTGCACCTGCGTGAGGCCCGTTACCGCGGATTCCCGAATACATGGAATCTGGCTGTTCGGGAGCGTCCGGAGCAGCGGCCGGACCCCGAAACTCTCGCCTCCTACATCCGCGAAGCCAAAGAAATTTGCCAACGTGCCATCAGCCTACAGAATCGAAAACAACCCCAGCCCATGTTGTTGGTCTCCGACGACCCCGCGGTTCGCTTGGCCGGCCCCCTGCGATTTCGTGGCGAGCTGGTTTTTTCGATCGATGCCCGCAACCTGCCGGATCGCATGCCCGAGGATCGGGTCAGCTTTCGCTTTTCGCCCCTGGTGACCGCCGTTCGATCCAAGCTCGATAGTCACGAGCTGTCGCGATTCTTGCTCGCCCCCTACCAACCCCACGACCCGGCAGTGGGCTGGCGTTTCTTCGGCCGCGAGGCGGAACTCGAGCAATTGGTGGAAAGCGACAGCAACTTCTTCGTCGTCGGACCCCGGCGGGTGGGCAAAACCTCCCTACTCCAGGAATCGAAACGGCGTTTGGAAGCCAAAGGCGCCAAGGTTTTTTTGATCGCCTGCCAGGACAAGGACGAGCCGAGCCAGGTGGTGGACGAAATTCTTCGATCCCTGGACGCCCGGTCGGTGGTCACCGCGACCCGCCGTTCCCACCTGATGGACGAAACCATGCTGCCGAGCGTCTTGCGCACCGTGATTCGCAAACATCGCAAAGTGGTGCTGGTGCTCGACGAACTCGGCAACGCGATCCGCAAACGGGAGCGCGACCCCTGGCAATTCATGGGCGCGTTGCGCGAGTATTCCCAATCGGGCAACCTGCGCATCATCATGTCCGGCTGGCAGCAGATCTACCGCAAACAAGGTGAGTTCGAAAGCCCGTTCGTCAATTTTGCCGCGGTGCTGCCCCTAAAAGGTTTCAAGGACAAGGAGATCCGCGAATGCCTGATCGATCCTCTGAGTCTGTGGGGCACCATTCGTGATCGCGACGCCCTGCGTCATCGGGTGGTGTCGAGCATCGGACGCCAACCCTTCTTGTTACAATATTTCGGTGCGGCTCTCTACAGCCGCATCTTGGAAGACGGCGAGGACGATATCGACACCTTGGCGGAAAGGCTGCTCGAAGAAGACGCCCTGGAAGTCTTTCTCGACGCCGTGGAAGAGATCTTCTTCCGCTTCATGCCGTCGCCCCTGCAAAGATATTTATTCCTGGCTTGCTGCCGCGAGGCCGAACTCAAGGGCACGCCCCTGCACACCGCCGAGCTCACCGATACCTGGATCCGGGCCAAGCTGCTGGAGCTCGGGTTGAACTCCACCCACGATCAACGCCGTGAGGTGTTGGAGGCGCTCGAACTGCGCGGGCTGACGGCGCCGGTGGGCCACCAGGTGCGTCGGCACCACATTGCGGCACCCATCGCCTATGTGTGCATCAAAGAATCCAACGAGCCGATCGACGAGCTGATCGATATCTTGGCCGAGGAAATCGATTTGCCCCAGAAGGCTTCCCAATGAGCCACGAAGCACCCACGCTCTCTCGATTCCCCGGTTGGAGCCACGTCTGGTCGCGCCTCGAAGGTCGACGGTCGGTGATCGTGCACGGCCCCCAATTCTGTGGCCAGCGGCTGTTCTCCAAGGCCATCCGACGGAGTTGGAGCACCCGACCCGACCATCGCAGCATCCAATTCCATCTGCCCTCCGTCAGCCGTGACGGCCAATTGCTCAGCTCCAGACTCGCCGAACGGGTCAGCACCCAATGCGACCTCGAATTGCAGCCCTTGGCAACCGCGGTCGGCCGTGATCGTGGCGACGCCTTCTTCGATGTTTTTCGCCACGCGCTGGAGAAAAACGTGGGCTCGACCCTGGTGGTCATCCGCGGTGGTCGACGGGGTTTGGAAGAGAGCTACCACGCCCTGATCGCCGGTTTTTGCGAGCTGCTGAGCCATTTCCAAAGCCTTCAGCTCGGCGATCTGACGCTGCTGGTGCTCGACGACTACTCCATGTACTTCTATGAGAATTGGCGCAACGAGGTTTCGAGCTTCGATCTGGTGCCCGTTTACCTGCGGGTGCCGAACGCCAAGGAGCTGACCCGATTCCTCGATTTGGCCCACGTGGACAACGCCGCCGACGCCGCCTCTCGCCTATTGCAGGTGACCGGCGGTCACCACGGTTTGATGTTGGAAGCCCTCGACAGCCTCGGTTTGGATTTGGACCACCCCATGCCCAAGGCCGAGGCCGCCCCCGACCTATCCCTGCTGATGGACGACGATTTGGAGTCGGTGATCGAGGGGGGCAGAATTCTTCACGAGCTGCAAAGAAGACTGGCCCAACAACCCACTACTTTCTGCGCCGAAGCCCTGCGCCACCAAAAAGCTCGGTTGTTCCCGCCCAAAACCCCCGATCCCCAATATTTGACTGAACTCGGCATCTTGGTGCGATCGGGCATGAACCGTCTGGTGATGTGCCCGGGGGTCATCGCCGGAGTGGTGGAAGACATGAGCACCACGGTCGGAGCTGCCGCTAAAGAGCCCGGTTCGTCGGTTGAGCCGGCGAGAGAACTCGATCTGGATTTGGGCGAAACCACCATTGACGACGACGACTTCCTGATCGTTCACATCTCGGATCTGCACGTCGGACCCGACTTTCGATTCCACCTCACGACTCGGGACTTCGAGGGCCGCAAAAAAGCCCATCAGCTCTTGCGCGAAGACCTCGACCAATTCGGAATTCGTTCCCGCATCGACGCCTTGGTGGTCAGCGGCGATTTCGTCGAGCAAGGAGCCGACTTCGGTCAATTCCAACGGGCGCTCGAGGTGGTCGAGGCGATCCGCAATGATCTCGAGTTGGATCCTTCGCGGGTGGTGGCCGTGGCCGGCAACCACGACCTCGATTGGCAACCGTCGGAGTATTCGGAAAGGCAAGAAAAGACCGGCGTTAGCCGCGAAAATTACGAAACCTTTTACCGCCTGCTGGGCAAAGAACCCTGCAGCGCTTCCCTGACTCGGATTCCATCCCGTGGGGACGGTCCCGATTTGCGCATCCTCGGCCTCGATTCCAATCTGGTGGAAGGCCCCGACGCCGGCGGCATCGGTTTCTTGGGCGCCGAAACCCTCGAAACGGCCGGCGAGCTGTTGCGTAAGGACGATCTAAACGGCTCCAACCACGCCTGGAATTGGATCGTCGTGCACCATCACCTCTTCCCCGCCACCTCCCCCGGCGCCGTGGCCGCCCTCGGCAAACGCATCAGCACCTTCGCCAATGCCTCGGAGCTGCTCTACCACGCCCGACGTTGGCGAGCCGAGATGGTCCTACACGGCCACGAGCATCAGCCGTCGATCACCGTCGCCCAACGCTGGTCCTACCCGCCACGGGGCCACGAGCCGGCCTTCTTCCCAGTGGTCTCCGCCGGCGCCGGCAGCTTCGCCCTCGGCTCCCACCTCGGCCCCGTGGGTCGCAACCACTACTACATCATCCACCGGCGAAAAGACGAACTCTGCTTCCACTCCCGAATCCTCGACGACCACGGCGCAGCCTTCACCTACCACGACAAGATCCGAGTGCCGCTCAAAAAGCTTTGATGGCTCGACGACTGAGCCAACGCACCCCCTCCTCCCCTCCTCCCCCCCTCTGCCAGGCCGGACGTGACTCCACTTTCGAAACCGTCGCACTGCGGAATCGAAGGGGACGAGAACGCCACCAGTGAAGGCATTTCCAGAGTGTGCGGAGTCAGTTCTTCATCCTGCCCCTTCCAGTGGCTGTTGCCCATCGAGCATATCGAGCACGGCATCCCCGGCCGAGAGCGACCGTCGGCGGGCCTTGTCTCACTCACATTGGCACAGAGGGCGCTCGTCAAGAAGCACGCGAAGATCCCAGCGGACTCTGGGCTTTGGCCACAGCAGACAACTGCTGCCATCTTCTGGGTGGATTCAAAAACAGCGTCGAAGATCTGGAGCCGCTTGTAGTCAGCCGGTAGTACCAGAGGGCCAGAAATCTGGGAAATCAGGACTCGAAGGGCACTTCCGTTCCTTAAGTTAGCGCCCCAGGGGGGGAACCACTAAGAAAACCTAATTTGAAGCAGCTGAAAATAAAGTGTCCCCTTTGAGGGAAGTTTTACGCTCATCTATATGAACGCACTCACATGCTGTGGGCAATCTGGACACAAGCGCCTATTCAAGGGGGAGTTATGAAAATCTTCATAAGAATTCTTACCACCGCAATCCTCGCCATTGCTCTTCCTACCCTTGTGTCGGCAGCCGGGCACATCCAATCTAGACATGTTGAGAAGGCCTCCTTCTTGAGAGGGGTATATCCCATCCACGATTCGATACCGGTGGAGTTGAGCGGGCACCGTGTACCGGTGTGGCGCCAGGCGTCGAATTGCGATGAGGCCTGGGAGATCATGACGGCCCGCTATTATCGTGAGACAACGTTTTCCTCAGATCTCTTTGCCAACTACTCCTCCAGCGATCTTTCTAGCGATAACAAGGCAGCAGATTCGGCGACACACGTCGAAGTTTCCGACGATCCTATTCCATCTCAGAAAGCACGGCGAGCCGAGACCGGATCGGAGGTGCTTGTCCGCATCGGCCAGCGTGTGATTACGCGGGCCGAGCTTGAGCGCGAGCTCAAGCGGAGATCCGGAAATCGGCCCGGTCAGTATGCGTCGGCGGAGGAAGTCCAGAGCCTACTGCAGAGTCTGATTCGTTACGAGCTCCAGATAGAGGCGGCGCGGCGTTCAGGCCTGCAAGAGGCCCCGGAGATGGTTGCCGCAGTCGATCGCTTGTTGGCTGGCCGATTCCTACAGCAACAGCTGGAATCAAAGTTGTCCAATTTGCAGATAACCGATGAGGAGCTGGCGTCCTACTACGAGGATCAGGCGGCTGAGTTGACCCGACCCAAGCGGGTTTTGGGGGCTTGGCTCAGCATCAAGCGTCCGCAGGACGCTTCGGAAAAGGCCCGCTCGAAGGCTCTGGCGAAGGCTGAAAAGGCGCAGGCTGCGGCCCGCGCTCTGCCCCCCGAAGTCCGTGGTTTCGGTGACCTGGCGCGACGCTTCTCGGACGACCGTTCGACCCGTTACACCGGCGGCTCCCTGGGCTGGATCAGCGCCGGGCAGAGGACGCATTGGCCGGCAGCCGTGGTGGCTGCACTCTTCGAGCTCGAGACACCGGGAGCGCTGAGTCCTGTGATCGAAGGGGACTCGGCCATCTACCTGGTGCGCCTGATCGAGCGCCAGGAGTCGCACCTGCCGCCTCTGGCCGAAGTGGCCACAGTGCTCCGCCACCAGCTCCTCCGACACCGGCAGCGGGAGGTCACCGAGACCTTCTACCGGCAGTTGACGGCCGATATTGGTGTGCAGATCGATGAAGCGCTCTTGGCCGAGATCGCCCCGCCGACGATGCCAAGACCACCCGAGGTACCGGGCTCCAGTGAGCCCCAGGACGAGGTGAATCCATGACTAAGTCTCGATGTGAGCTGACCTACATCATCGTCGGTTGGGCCGTTGTTCTCTTTTGTTTCGCCGGAGCCGGACTGGCGGCACCGGAGGTGCAACAGATCCTCACCCTGCAGCCGGGATGGAATGCGGTCTTTCTCGAGGTGGAGCCCGAGAACAACGACACGGAGTCCGTGTTCCAAGGTTTGCCGATCGAGAGTGTCTGGACCTGGAACCCCAAGCGTTCGGCCGTACAGTTCATTCAGGATCCTGACGAGAGCCAGCTACAGGCCACGGGCTGGCTGGGGTACTTCCCGTTTCCCAGGCCGGAGGCCTTCCTGACCAACCTCTTCCGGGTGAGGGCTAACCAGCCCTATTTGATCAAGCTAGGTGGCACATCGCCGGTCGACTTAGCCTTCGTGGGCAGGCCCCAGGTGCCGCGGCCGCGTTGGATTCCCAATGCTTACAACCTAGTCGGCATGGCGCTTGATCCGGCCCGTCCTCCGACCTTCGAGCAGTTCTTCGCAGCGTCGCCGGCCCACGCCGGGCAGCCGATTTGGAGGTTGACGGCAGGGCAGTGGCAGATGGTCAGCGCCCCGGCCTCCACCCTGATGCAGTCCGGGGAGGCCTTCTGGATCTTCACCCAAGGAGCTTCCGACTACACCGGCCCGCTGGCGGTGGACGTCCGGGTTGGCGACGGCCTTGACTTCGGTGCCACGGTCGACCGCCTCCGCCTGACACTGAGCAATCGCTCGCGCAGCGAACCGATCGGTAGCGTGACCTTACGTCTCTTGCCCAACGGAGCTGGTGAGATCGCCTACCTGGAAACCGACACCACCGAGAACGAAGTCAACTGGATCGATTTGACCGACCCCGTCGAGTTTCCCCTCGATAGCGCGTTGGAGGCGGGCCAGAGTGTCGATGTCGTTCTCGGAGCCCAACGCGCCAATATGAGCTCGGTCTACGAAGCGCTGTTGGAAGTGACCGATGGCGCTGGGACTCGTGTTCGGGTGCCGGTCGAAGCGACGACCGACGGCGGCGGCGAATCACTGATCGGTGGTGGTACCGCCGGCTTGTGGGTAGGCAACGCCTTGATCGATGCCGTGGCCGAGGTCGAGAGCGGCAATCCAGCGCTACTGACGCCGGCCGACAGCGTCTTCGCGCTAAGGCTGCTGATTCATGTCGACGGCAAGACTGGGACGCCACGACTCCTCAAGGAGGCCATCCAGATGTGGGAGGACGGGGACCCGCAAGGACGCATGGTGCTGGTCTCCGATCACGGTCTGCTGTCGAGCTATGAAGGGTCGATCCTGCGCGATGGTGTGCAGGTCGGGGTGCGGGTCTCAACGGCCGGCTTCGACTTCGTCGGCGACCAACTCGACATGACGGGTTCTTTTGGCGCCGTCGGCACGAGCTTGACTGCCACGATCGACCTTCCTTGGAATCACCCCACCAACCCCTTCTACCACCGCTACCACCCGGAGCACGACGGTGAGTGCGCCTGTGACGAGATCTTCCCGCCCGGCGACGAGCTGGACGATTGCCAGGCCAACTGCGCGACGCGTGAGCGCTACGGCATTCGGCGCACCGTGACCCTGTCCTTCGAGGACTGCCCCGACGACCCTGGGGCGACGTGCAACGGAACCTACGCGGAGAGGTTCGAGGGTTTCGAGGGGGGCGGCCTGCACTCCGAGGCATTAGCAGTCTCTGGGACCTTCAGTCTCAGCCGGGTGTCGACGATAGATGCATTGAATCCGGCGCCAGGCGGCGGCGGAAGTTGAGGAGACGATGATGAACAACCAAAGATTCAGACATTTCCATCGGTTGGCGTTCGTTTTCGTCGCGCTCGGGGTCTGTGTCATGGCGACCCCCGCCGCGCTACGAGCACAGTGGCCGCAGGTCGTGGTCGCAGTGGACCCCGACGTGTTGGGCTTCGGGGCGTCGGCCCCAAAAGTCGTCTCCTGCGAAGACGCCAGTGGAAACGTTGCCGTTTACCATGCCGGTCTGTTCGATGGCACGGTGACGATTGCTGGCGAGGAAATCACCTCAGCAGGTCACACGGATCTCTACGTCGTCAAGTTTGACGAGTATGGGGAGAAGGGCTGGCTGGAAAGTGTAGGGCGCAACGACAACACGAGTCTCAGTCTCGACGGGCTTGCGGTCGACGAGCAGGGGCGGCTCTATCTTGGGGGAGCGTTCAAAGGCAAGTTGAGCTTTGGCACGCACACGATCGAAAGTGATTCCGATGGAAACGACCTCTTCGTTGCACGGCTGAGCGTGAATCCGGCTGATGAGACTCCGCAATGGGATTGGGCAGTGAGGTTCGGTGCCAAGAGGGACGTTGATCCACATCCGTTTGTCTTCTCAGGGAACATGGGAATGAGCCAACTTGTGCTCGTTCAACCGGCGGGAGGCGACCACTTCGTGAATGTAGTGGGCAGTTTTGACGGCTACCTTCGCAAAGACGATCCGCAATTTTATGCTTACAGTGCGGAGGGCGGAAGCCATGTGGTCTGGCAGATGGGCCTCGAAGGGGAAGAGCCCGTGGCGCGAGGTTCAGTTGGCATAGGAACCTGCTTTTCGATCGCTGGCTCGGCTAACTACTGTATCCCGAACGAAACTGGGTCAGGGCCAAGCACGCTCACGGCTGCAACGGTAGATGGCAATGGCAACCTGCTGGTCGTCGGTACCTTCGATGAAGAGATTCGTTTGGGTGAGGAAACGCTCAACACTAATCGGACAGGACGGAGCTTCCGGGCGAAGCTCTCCAACTCAAATGAGTGGGAGTGGGCCTACCTGAATGGAAAAGAGTCCGATGACACTCACTTCCCGGCCCTGACAGTGGGAGCCGGTGGAGACATCTTCCTTGTTGGCCAATCCGAGAGCGACACGGTCTTCGACGTGGTGGAATCCGATTCCTGTGGCACGACCACTGAGCAGGCTGTACCGGCCGGTCTTCACGTCGCTCGCCTGCGAGATGAAGGTGACGAATCGTGCCTGATGTGGGTCAAGGGGGCCTCTGGGGAGGCACAAGGGCTGGCGTTGGCCCCGGTGAATCTCAGCACGGGAACGGGCAATGGTCTCTACGTCACCGGGTGGTACGACCAAGAACCTCTCACGTTCGAGCTCGAAAGCGGAGAGCAGCTCGCGCTCCAATGGTTTGATAACCCTGAAACATTTTCGGCTGTGCTGGCTGTAGATGACTCCGGCGGCGAGTGGCTATCGGCTGGCAGGGCGTATGGGAATGCCCGGCAAGAGGGGCGGTCGATCGCGGTGTTGCAGCCCGGCGAGTTAGACAGCCAGGCGCTCGTCGCGGGAACCTGGGAACAAGAGCTGATGTTTCCCCCCGGTCATCCGGATTTTGACAACGGCGCGAACAGCGCGGAACAGGTGTTTCTCGCGCGCTTCGACCGCTTCGGAAACTGGCAGGCGCGGCAGACGTGGGTGGTGGGTCAAGCCGTGCCGAGGCCGAACGGGGCGTCGACGTGCAAAGCTCCCGGCACCGAGATCCCCGACGACCCGAGCGCAGCGCCGGCATCGGGGGATCAACCTTCGCCGGACTATTTCTATTGGGACGGCACCGACTACTACCCCGTGCGGGACGCCGGGAGAGCCGTGCTCTCCTGGTTCTCGGACGACGGCCAGTGCGACAAAACCGGCCCAGTCACCGATGGCATCGTGGAGTGGCCGCCGGAGAGCCAACGTCAGCTCCATGTGCCAGGTGCCGCGGTCTACGTCGCCGCGGGTCTCGCCGTCGGCAACAGGTTCGAGCAGCTGCATTTCAGCGAAGGCGGCGCGGTCGTCGACGGTGTCTTCAACAACCCCACCGCAGGAACCATCTCGACGCTGCGCTACAAGATCGGCAGCACGACCAGCATCGTAGTCGTCGAAACCAAGTCGGCGTCAGATCTAGCCATGGCCGGGGCCTTGACCTGCGAGGTCGGCACCTGGCTCGACTTCGCAGGTCTGATCTCGCACGACGACCCCGGCGATGGTCAGCCTTTTGTGCTGTCGGACACGGCCCCGTTCGACCCGGAGCTCCACGATCGGGATACCCGGATCGGGCCGATTTTTGCGGTCAACACCTACGATCCGCAGGCCCTTGACGGCCCTACGTTCGAGGTCGTGGGTTTCGCGCCGAATACCCTGGGCGTCGGTTGGCCGGTGGCGCCGCGCAGACCCGTCAACTGCACCTGGCCGGCGACCAGTCTGAAGATCGTCGTCGACGCCCAGCTCGGCTCCGAGTTTGGGGGGCAACCGGCCCTCGACCCCGAGGTAGAGTACGAGGTCTACTCCCGGAACATTGCGGGTTCGGCCGGCTACAACCCCAATGATGAGCACGCTTTCATCGCCCAGACGGCGGTTCTGGAGCAGGTGACGTCGCCTAGCGTCGTCACGTTCAGTGCGGGCTCACGTGAGATTACCGTTACCGGTGGTTTCTCCCGCTTCCTGGACTTCGGTTTCCAGACCCTCGAGATCAGCGGCACGGCCGACGGTGACGGCGACGGCAGCGGAGACAACGACGGCGATTACACCATCGCCAACATGACGGCAGACACGGTCGCGGTCGAAGAGGACCTGATCAACGCGATCAGTGCCGCGACGTTGCGTGTCGTCCGCCAACCTACCGGAGAGCGCGCCGTGTACGCGCTCCGCAACGAGGGTGACGATCCCTACGTGCTAGTGAAGTACCCGCAGGCGCAGGAGCCTGGATGGGCCTATGACATCTACGAGGTCTGTATCTCAGCCACCGCTGGCAACTGTGAGTCCGCCTCCGGCATTGACCTCCGTTTCCCCGTCGTTGTCGGGCAACCGGTGCCTCGGCCGACGCCATTGCAGTTCATGGACGGCTGCTCCGAGACCGAAGCCGAGAATGTTGTCGGCACCCCTTTCTGGCGCGACGTGCGCGGCGGGGTGTGGAGCCGGGCGGATGGAGAAATGGAGGTCGCCTGGACTTACCCATTGCTGCCCGGCTTCGTTTTGGACGATCCCGCGGCCGAGTGTCTGCCCTGGCTCGCCGACGGGGACGGCGAATCCGTGCCGGTGAAATACGTCGCGGAGTGGCCCGGTGGCCTGCCTAAGCTGCTCGTGGGAGACACCCTGATGGACCCTCAGGATGGGCTACCGGGCATCCGAGGCCAGGAGGCGGTCGAAGTGATCTTCGAAGGCGACGGGCAGGATCCGAGCGTCTCTCAAAACGTCACCGATCTCGTCAAGGCAGTCGACCTGCTGGTGACCCGCTGGGTGAATACCGAGGGCTCGTTCCCTGCCGAGGTGCTCACGGGAGCTCCCGGCTACCTCGCGCTCCGGCTGGAGTGGGATCCGGTGACCTCGCCCCCGCGCCTCGGCTTCAAGGGGCTCGACAACCTCTCGGGGGAGCCGGAGGCGGTTCTGCCCAACATCATGCTGGAGGCCGAGAGACAGGAGCTCTTGCGCTTGAGCGACGAGGAGGTCTACCAGGCGGCGATCCATGCTCTCTACGATAAGACCCGAGATCCCCAGCATCTGGCCCCTGCCTTTGGCGAGCTGACGATCGGCGACCCTCCGAGCCTGCTCGGGGCAGTGGGTGGGGCGCTCTCCGCCGGCGCCGCCACCAATGAGGGTTTTGTCACGGTGGCCTTCAACAACGATCCAAGCCTCGACCCCGGCCTGCCGATCACGCTGGAAGTCTTCAAAGTGGGCTGCAACGGCAATGGCGAGCCGTTCGCCGGAGCGATCCACCAGATGCCGAGCTCGAACGTCTTCGACGAACGTCTGACGTTTCGGCACAGCGGGGACTTCGGCGGAGAAGCGGATCAGTACACGTTTTCCTGGTACAAGAAGCTGGCACCTTACGACCCGGAGCTTGATGGCACGCCGCCAAGCACCCCGTGGACGCTGCTCACAGGAGATGGCAACACCGTGACCCTGGAGGGCGGTGCGGGCGACTCGATCGGCGACACCTTTTTCTTCGCCCAGTACGCTGGCGGCCCTGCCAATGTGACGTGCGCTCCCCCACCCGAGTACGCGGGGGAGATGTGTGAAGACTGTCCGCGGGCGAAACTCGGCGAGGGCTGGATCAAGCGCGTGATCCGTGCCCTCAACCCCTTCCAAACCCGCAGCACGGAGTTCCACAAGGCGCCCACCAACACCT
Source organism: uncultured bacterium (assembly GCA_965366625.1). GTDB lineage: Bacteria > Acidobacteriota > Thermoanaerobaculia > Multivoradales > J023 > JAUIJL01. The sequence goes on along the minus strand of CBDUGP010000016.1, from coordinate 10,969 downwards.
ACGCCAGCATGCTAATCCAAGCGGGTGCGCCTTATCGAGGCCCGATCGCCTTCAACGGTGATCCCGCCAACGTCAACAGCATCGGTTTGATCGAGGCCTATGAGACGGTGCTGCGGCGCGGCATGCTCTTTGCTTTGGAGAACGATCCCTGCCCGCTGGGCGAGCCGTTGTGCGATGCGGCACTGGCGGCCAACAGCGCCCTGTTGCTGGCGGCCGGGAAGATCGCCGACCTGCACATGGTGCTGGGCAACGAAGCCTGGGTCGACGCAACCGATCCGACCATCGGTTTCGGCACCCAGAGCGGCGAATTCGGTAGCCTGGCGCCAACCCTCTTCGCCTTCGAGAATCAGCTGCCAACCCTGCTCGACGAGGAGCTGGCGCTGCTAAGGGGACGAGACGACGTCGGCACGCCGGTCGACGTCTTTCCGCAGTTCAACCGCCTGCCGTGGAACTTCACCAGCGGCAACGGTGAGGTCGCCTACTCCCAGACCTACAACATCAGCGACCAGAACGGTGACGGCGTGCTCGACGAGGGCGACGCGGCGATTCAGTTTCCGCAGGCCCATGGCGATGCCTGGGGGCACTACCTGACGGCACTCAAGAGCTACTACCGCTTGTTACGCCATCCCGAGTATGAGTGGGCGGCGCGGGCCGAGGCGGTGTCGGTGGCCGGAGGTGCGGTCAGTGTGGACTACCGCGACGAGCGTAAGTTTGCCATCGTCGCGAGCGCCAAGGCCAAGGCGGGCGCTGAGATCTCGACTTTGACCTACCGTCAGGAGTATGTCGAAGACCCCGCCGGGCAATGGCAGGGTTACAAGGATGCCGACCCGGAGCGGGCCTGGGGTGTCGATGACTGGGCGCGCCGGGCAGGCCAGGGTGCCTATTTCGACTGGGTGGTCGCCAATGCCATCTTGCCGGCCGTGTGGGTCGAGCCCGGGGCCGCAGGCTGCGATTTCGAGGGCTCCGGGCAATTCCCGGGCGAGGAGTGCCCGGAGCCACCGCCTGAGTGCGCGGATCCGCCGGAGTGCACCAACGTCGACCCGATCGCCAAGATCGACCGCACCACGGTTCCTGCGATCCGGGAGATCGTTTGCAACTACGACACTATCCAAACGCAGCTGGACGAGGCGGACGCAGGTCTCAATCCGTTGGGGCTGGCCAAGGGCGTGGTGCCGTTCGATATCGACCCCGCGCAGATCGATGCCGGCAAGACCCACTACGAGCAGATCCAGGACCGGGCCAACAAGGCGTTGGACAACACGCTGGCGGTCTTCAACCACGCCAACGAGCTGACCCAGATCCTGCGCCGCAACGAGGACACGTTGGAGGACCACCAGGCCAACGTCGCCGACCAGGACCGGGACCACCTCAACCGCCTGATTGAGATCTTCGGTTATCCCTACGAGGACAACATCGGCGGTGGCAAGCTCTACCCTGTGGGCTACGAAGGGCCCGATCTCTACTACTACAGGTACGTCGAGCCGTCGGGGTTGCTCGCTTCCAATCCGGTGCAGATCGTGGCCAAGTTCGGCGCCATACCGGACATCGGCTTCCTGCCGGTCTTGGACGACCTCTTCGAGAACACCTACGTCGACGAGAACGGCGATACGGTGGTCGATGTGCCCTACGAGATCGATCCGAACAACCTGGCACAGGTGCGCCCGGACAGCTTCGCCGGCCAGCGCCGCGCCCCGGGCGAGTTGCAGCGTGCGTTGTCCGAATACCTGCAAGCGGTCGCCGCCTTGAACGCGGCAAGGATCGAGTACGACAATCTACAGGCGGAGATTGAGGATAGCGCGGGCCTGCTCGAGGCGCAGTGGGACGTCAACCAAGAGGAGATCGAAATCCTCAACACCCAGCTTGGAACCGTCTCGGATCTGAATACCTACATCCATGCCTCTCGGGTTGATCAACTGGCCGCGGAAACCTTCGTTTCCCTCTCCGACAGGGTAGCTCAGGCGTTAGTAGAAGGGTTGCCCCAACAAAACGGCACGAGCAACGATCTGACCTTTTCCGTACGTCATGTAACTCTGGGACTCAATGCGGCTTCGAATCTTTTCTGGGAATCTCTCGCCGCCAATGAGCAGGCTAGCCAGCTGCGTTGGCAGCAGGCGAAGGAGGAAGCACAGCTCGCCAGTGCCATCGAGCTCGAGGCTCTGAGCAACAACCTCGAAATCCTGCAGGCGATGGCCGAGCTCGAGCAGCTCATCCGCCAGGAGCCCATCCTGAGGCTCGCGACCTACACCGCGACCGAGGTCGTGGCTCAAGCAACACGAGACTACCAAGTGGTGCTCGCAGGCGGTCTCGACGAGCTCGAGGAGCTCGCCGCGTTCCGGGCCTCGGTGGCGGCGGAGATTCAGGAATACCGCTACCAGGACATGACCTTCCGTGTCGCCCGCAACGACGCACTGCAAAAGTACCGGGCGCAGTTCGACCTGGCGGCCCGATATGCCTATCTCGCTGCGACCGCCTACGACTACGAAACGAATCTCTTGGGCTCGGATTCGGGAGCCGGTCAGGAATTCCTCACCGATATCGTCAAACACCGGACGCTGGGCCAGGTCTTACCCTCTGGCCCTGTCGCGGGGTCGCTCGGGCTTGCCGATCCAATGGCCCGGTTGGGGCTCAACTTCGAGGTTCTCAAAGGCCAGCTTGGTTTCAACAATCCCCAGACCGAGACCAACCGTTTCTCGATTCGCCACGAGCTGTTGCGCTTGCGGACGGATGACGAGGGGGAGCCGATATCGGATGAGGCCTGGCGATCCGAGCTCGAGAAGTACCGGGTGTGCAACCTCTGGGACCTGCCCGAGTACCGCCGCTACGCCCTGCCTTTCGCCCCCGAACCGCCGACCCAGCAGGTCGGTGAGCCCTGCCCGGAGCCCGGTTTGGTGATCGGCTACGATGACCTGGGCGGTAGTCCGATCGCGACTCAGGTGACGGCGGGCTTGAACTACTTCGGCTGGCCCCTCGGAGGCGGCGACAGCGCCTACGACCCCACCCACTTCGCCACCAAGGTACGTTCGGTAGGGGTGTGGTTCGAGAACTACGACACCACCGGGCTGACCCAGACGCCGCGGGTCTATCTGATTCCGGTCGGCAAGGACGTGTTGCGCACGCCTTCGGCCAACGACTTCAGCTTCAGAGAGTGGTCGGTGATCGATCAGGTGCTGCCGGTGCCCTTTCCGATCGGTTCCAACGACTTCAACGACCCTGAGTGGATCCCGATCAACGACACCTTGAGTAGCACCCTGGGGGACGTGCGACGTTTCTCGACCTTCCGTGCCTACCACGATCCCGGGGGCTTCAATGCCTCCCAGACCACCACCGACAGTCGTCTCATCGGCCGCTCGGTGTGGAACACGAGTTGGTTGTTGGTCATCCCGGGCCGGCTACTGGCCAACGATCCAGAGGCCGCCCTGGATATCTTCATCGGCGATGCAGCGACGCCCGGCGTGGGTGATGTCAAGTTTTTCTTCCAGACCTATGCCTACGCGGGCAACTAGGTGAATCCGGGAAAGGGGTGCGCCATGAGCAGAAATTTACAGGTTATCGGTCTAGCATTCGGTGCTCTCTGGGTCGCGAGCAGTCTCTGGGCAGCGGTTCCTGATGCTGATCACACCTTCTATGGCACCCCGACGGTGGATGGGGTGCTGGTGGAGGAAGGCGTGGTCACGGTTGCGGTCAACCAGGGGGAGCCGTTGGTTTCCTACACCCTGGGGGCCGTCAGTGGCTACGGCGACCGCTACGTGGTACGCCTCCCCTTGGACTTTGCGGCGCCGCAACTTCCGAACACCGCCCGCCCAGGCGACTCGGTGAGCCTCTTCCTCAATGGCGAGCTGGCAGGCGTCGGAGTGGTGGGCGACCCGGGCGAGGCCCAAGAGCTCGACATCGATCCCCACTTCGATGAGGACCCTGAGCTCTCAATCGACTCCATTGAGGTCTTCGAGGGCGATTCCGGCACTGTGTCGGCGCAATTCAAGGTGACCCTTTCGCGACCCTTACCCTTCGACGTCCAGCTTGGCTTCGCCACTGCCGATGGCACCGCGACCGCTGGTAGCGACTACCAGGCGACGACGGGCAACCTGGCCATTGAGGCCTTTGCCGCGTCCGTCACCATCGACGTGCCGGTATTCGGCGATACCGAGGCGGAGCCGCCCGAGACCTTCACGGTCGAGTTGCAGAACCCTATCGGTGCGGTGCTCGCTCAGAGACTGGGCACCGCGACCATCGTGCCCGACGATACGGAAGCTGTGCTCTTTGTTTCGCCGGGTCAGGTTCTGGAAGGCGACCTGGGAACGGTGGAGGCGGTCTTCACGGTCAGCGTCTGTGCTTTGATTCCCAAGGCCGCTTTCGGAACCGTGACGGTGAATTTTACGACCCTCGACGGCACGGCCCAGGCCGGCGTCGATTACACACCGGTGACGGGAGCTCTCGCTATCGACACATCAGAGATCTGTACCGGCGTCGTCGAGCCGGCGTGCGAATCCCAGGCAGTTGCTTGCGGCACAGTGGCCGTACCGGTGCTCGGTGACGTCTTGCGAGAAGGCGCGGAGACCTTCACGCTCCAGCTCTCAGATTCCGTGGGCGCAGTCCTGGGAGGCAGCGTCGGCCAGGGTACGATCTTCGATGACGAGCATATCCTGCTCTTTCGTGAAGCCGAGATCGGGACAGATGATCCCGGGCCGGGAGAGCTCGACGGGCTGGCGGGAGCGTCGGCGATGGTGGTTGATCCGGTCGCCGGAGAGCGGCTCTACGCGGCGGCCCGGATCGACGGCGCCGTGACCGCTTTCGATCGTGCCGCCGACGGCACCTTGGAGTTTGTCGCTGCGTTCTTCGATGATGAGGGTACGGTCGAAGGTATCTCTGGAGCTGAGGACCTGGCTCTGTCGCCTGATGGCAAGAGCCTCTATGTAGCTGGCTACCTCGACGACGCCGTGGCTGTTTTCTCGACCGCGGGTCTTTGCTCGGAGGCGCTGTGCTGGCAGCAAGCGGAAACGGCTTGCACGGGGGCCCCGGCCTGTCTCGATGGCGTATCCGGCCTGGCGGTGAGCCCCGACGGGACATCGGTCTACGCGGTCGCCTTCAACGCCGGTACCCTCGTCGGCTTCACGCGGGAGCCGACGGATGGACTCTTGGAGGTCCAGCAGGTGCTGGCCGACGAGGAGGAGGGTGTCGAGGGCCTGGCGGGGGCCACGGCCGTCGCGGTGAGTCCCGATGGGAACCAGATCTACGTCGCCTCCCGGATCGATTCGGCAGTCGTCATGTTCGATCGCCAAGCCTCGGGAACGCTCACCATGCCCGCGGGCCCGCATCTCTATAAGGATGGTGTCGGCGGGGTCGACGGTCTGGCCGGTGCCGGCGGGTTGGCTCTCAGCGCCGACGGCAGTTTTCTTTACGTGGCCGGCGAACAAGACGACGCAGTGGCAGTCTTTTCCCGCGACCCTGTGACCGGCGAGCTGACCTGGCTCCAACAGCGACGTAACAACATCGGCGGGGTCCGGGGTCTCGCCGGCGTCAGCGGTGTGGCGCTGAGCGCCGATGGCACCTACCTCGTCACCTCGAGCCGCATCGATGCGGCTGTCGCGCTGTTCGCACGGGATCAGACCACCGGCCGCCTGACGTTCTTGGAGGCGCGTTTCGACGGTGAGCCCGAGATCGGCGATCGTACGGTCGATGGTCTGCACGGTGGCTCGGCTGTGTCGGTCGGCCCCGAGGACGACGGCCGTAGCGTCTACGTGGCCGGCAGCGATGACAACGGTGTCGCGGTCTTCGTCAAGGACACCGACGCACCGGAACCACCGGTGCTTTGGAGCTCGAGTCATCAGGTCGGCATCTGGTCGGGCAATTCGAGGGTTGAGGTCCGTTGGACGGCCGACGACTCTGAGGGGGGTAGCGGTATCGCAGGATACTCCTTCCTCTTCGATGAGTTGCCGGACACCGATCCGGGGATCGAGCTCGACATGGAGCACGATCCGAGTTTGCCCCATCACGAGACGGCGAGTGGCTCCCTAGCGGATGGAAACCAGTACTACTTTCATGCCCTGGCCTGCGACCAGGCAGGCAACTGCAGCGCCCCGGCCCATTTCGGTCCTTTCTTCATCGATACCGTGGACCCGACGGGGCCGAGCAACGTGGTCAGTACGAGTCACGTCGTGGGCGAGATTTCCGAGCTCGGAGAAATCACTATGATCTGGGATGCCGCGCAAGACGCTGGTTCTGGCATCGATGGCTATGCGGCAATCTTCAACATGAGGGGCGATCTGAATTGCAGCGCCCAGGTCAAGAATCTGGAGGCGGACGCGATCACCACGACGAGTCCCGTGCTCGAATCGGACATCTGGTTCTTTCACATCTGCGCCCTCGACAACGCTGGTAATTGGAGCAGCTCCCAGAGCTTCGGCCCCTACGTGCTCGATTCCATCCCGCCGGTGGTTCTGGGTGTCAGCAGCATCGCTTCGAGCGAGACCGGTGCCCTGGGCAACGCGTCTGGAACGGCGGTGGCGATCACCCAGCTGTTGATCGGCTTCAGCGAATCTATGAGCGACCCGGCGGGAGATTCCGATCCGCAAGATGTGACCAACCCTTCCAACTACCTGCTCGCCGAGGCCGGGGAGAACGGCGACCGCGAGACCGCAAGCTGTGGCGCCCTCGGCGGAGACGATGTTGCGTTTTCGGTCGATTTCGTGACCTATGACCTAGGCACCTCGACCTCGGCACTGCGGGTCCATGGTGCCGCTTCTCTGCCCCGCGGGCATTATCGCCTCTTTGCTTGCGGGGTCGAAGGGCTCGAGGACATTGCAGGCAACGCGCTGGACGGAGATGGTGATAGTAGTGGTGGCGATGACTTCAGTCTCGACTTCGGCGTGACTAGCACGAACTTCCTGGTCAATCCGAACTTCGACGACGACCTTGAGGGATGGACTCCAGTCAGCCCTGAACCTAACGAGATCAATTATGATCCGGCCGACGCCGATGATGCGGCCACCTCGGGCTCCACGAAATTCAGTAATTTCACCGGACCGAATGCAACATACGGTTTGACTCAATGTCTGACGGTCGCACCCTTTACTCAGTTGGATCTTGGGGCACGTTTCAAGATAGACAGCAACCTCGAGGACGACCCGCTGGTTTTCGGTTGGGTCCAGTTCTTCCCGACCGATGACTGTAGTGGGCCGGGTATGCCCCCCCTATTGACGGAAGGTGCAGCAGGAGACTCCCAAGGGGTATGGGGTGCCATCAAGGAGCCCGCCATCATGGCGCCAAATCAGGTCTTGAGTGCCCAAGTTTCGCTCCAGATTGATGCCGGGGCGTCGCCGGATTTCGCGGTCTTTAGCGACTCCGCCTTCTTCCGTGAGTCTTTGTTGATATTTATCGATGGCTTCGAGTCGGGGGATTTTTCGGCTTGGTCGAGCGTCGTGCCTTAGGAGGATCGGTAAACGATCAAGAGCGAGTTGGAGAGGTGTTCTTGACCCGATCCTATGCAAGGCTCCTTCGCCCTGGCTTGGCAGCCATCGTTCCTGACGTAGAACCGCCTGCCCGGGTGCCGTTGAGGAACGCCTTCGAAGCTGTTGATCGGGCGATTGACAAAGGATGGGAGGCGCAGCAGCTCGCAGCATAAGAATCTGCGAAAAAACTCGGCTCATCTGCAAAGAATATTTAGATCCTAGACGACCTAGAGGCCCAAGGGCTTCTCGTCAGACCGGATTCCTCGTTGACCGAAGTGGCTCTCGAGCCGCCGTTCCAGGAAGACTTTCACCTCCAAGTCCATATCCATGCCGGGCCCACGACGCAAACAGCCGCCTTGCGGTGGCTTGGGACGCTTGCTGACGAGGAAGATGAAGGTAGCGAGGCAGTGCCACGGCGTGCCAGCAGTGACCAAGACGCGAAGAGCCGCCTTGCGGCGGCAACCGCGGTCGGCCGTGACCGTGGCGACGCCTTCTTCGATGTTTTTCGCCACGCGCTGGAGAAAAACGTGGGCTCGACCCTGGTGGTCATCCGCGGTGGTCGACGGGGTTTGGAAGAGAGCTACCACGCCCTGATCGCCGGTTTTTGCGAGCTGCTGAGCCATTTCCAAAGCCTTCAGCTCGGCGATCTGACGCTGCTGGTGCTCGACGACTACTCCATGTACTTCTATGAGAATTGGCGCAACGAGGTTTCGAGCTTCGATCTGGTGCCCGTTTACCTGCGGGTGCCGAACGCCAAGGAGCTGACCCGATTCCTCGATTTGGCCCACGTGGACAACGCCGCCGACGCCGCCTCTCGCCTATTGCAGGTGACCGGCGGTCACCACGGTTTGATGTTGGAAGCCCTCGACAGCCTCGGTTTGGATTTGGACCACCCCATGCCCAAGGCCGAGGCCGCCCCCGACCTATCCCTGCTGATGGACGACGATTTGGAGTCGGTGATCGAGGGGGGCAGAATTCTTCACGAGCTGCAAAGAAGACTGGCCCAACAACCCACTACTTTCTGCGCCGAAGCCCTGCGCCACCAAAAAGCTCGGTTGTTCCCGCCCAAAACCCCCGATCCCCAATATTTGACTGAACTCGGCATCTTGGTGCGATCGGGCATGAACCGTCTGGTGATGTGCCCGGGGGTCATCGCCGGAGTGGTGGAAGACATGAGCACCACGGTCGGAGCTGCCGCTAAAGAGCCCGGTTCGTCGGTTGAGCCGGCGAGAGAACTCGATCTGGATTTGGGCGAAACCACCATTGACGACGACGACTTCCTGATCGTTCACATCTCGGATCTGCACGTCGGACCCGACTTTCGATTCCACCTCACGACTCGGGACTTCGAGGGCCGCAAAAAAGCCCATCAGCTCTTGCGCGAAGACCTCGACCAATTCGGAATTCGTTCCCGCATCGACGCCTTGGTGGTCAGCGGCGATTTCGTCGAGCAAGGAGCCGACTTCGGTCAATTCCAACGGGCGCTCGAGGTGGTCGAGGCGATCCGCAATGATCTCGAGTTGGATCCTTCGCGGGTGGTGGCCGTGGCCGGCAACCACGACCTCGATTGGCAACCGTCGGAGTATTCGGAAAGGCAAGAAAAGACCGGCGTTAGCCGCGAAAATTACGAAACCTTTTACCGCCTGCTGGGCAAAGAACCCTGCAGCGCTTCCCTGACTCGGATTCCATCCCGTGGGGACGGTCCCGATTTGCGCATCCTCGGCCTCGATTCCAATCTGGTGGAAGGCCCCGACGCCGGCGGCATCGGTTTCTTGGGCGCCGAAACCCTCGAAACGGCCGGCGAGCTGTTGCGTAAGGACGATCTAAACGGCTCCAACCACGCCTGGAATTGGATCGTCGTGCACCATCACCTCTTCCCCGCCACCTCCCCCGGCGCCGTGGCCGCCCTCGGCAAACGCATCAGCACCTTCGCCAATGCCTCGGAGCTGCTCTACCACGCCCGACGTTGGCGAGCCGAGATGGTCCTACACGGCCACGAGCATCAGCCGTCGATCACCGTCGCCCAACGCTGGTCCTACCCGCCACGGGGCCACGAGCCGGCCTTCTTCCCAGTGGTCTCCGCCGGCGCCGGCAGCTTCGCCCTCGGCTCCCACCTCGGCCCCGTGGGTCGCAACCACTACTACATCATCCACCGGCGAAAAGACGAACTCTGCTTCCACTCCCGAATCCTCGACGACCACGGCGCAGCCTTCACCTACCACGACAAGATCCGAGTGCCGTTGAAAAAGCCTTGATGGCTCGACTGTTGGGTTAAGACTGGCTGTTTTCTGTCGCCGAGCGCCCGAATAGAGATAGGGATGCACGTTGAGCAGTAGCTCGTCTGTAGCCACTGATGAGATCCTCGAAGCTGATCGGTAGCGGAGGTACCCGAGAGGATCGGGCCTGGAATAGACACCCATAGTCGATCGATACCACCTATGGAGATTGTAAAGCGCTTCTGCACCCGTGCCACTCGCCACCCAACTCCCATCCGCCCACTGCCCAGGAAACCGCAAGAACACCCCGTCCTCCGACGCCCCCGGTAACCGTAGGTGCGGTTATTCGAACCATCGAGAAGATCGGCGATGGACGTGGGATTGCCCACAGCGTCGGTGGTGTAGTCCCATGACAGCACATCGTCGATGCCGTCGTTGAGAACGATCTTGTCTGGATAGTAGCGACTGGCGAAAGCGCGGGCTTCCGTGAAGCCGTTGCCCAGGGTGAGACCGTCGAGCGGGCCGGAGGGCAGGTAGCTCGACTCGGAAACCACGGTCTGTGGACCGCTGCCGTCGTCGACGGTCAGGGTGGATTCTCGATCGGAGTAGTCGAAAGTGTAGGTCGCCACAACGTTGCCAGGATATCCCAAGCTGGTTCGATTGCTGTTCTTGTCGTAAGCCGTAGTCAATTCACCGTCGCGGGTGATGCGGCCGAATCGGTCATATTCGTAGTCGATGGAATGACCGTCACGCAGAATCTGCGTCAGCCGGCCGAGGCTGAAATCGACCATCGAGTCATCGTAGGTGTAGGCGATGTCGAGGGTGTCGTCGAGATAGTCGATGGTGGTCAGGCGATCGAGGGCGTCGTAGCTTCGGGTTTCGACGATGCCACGGGCGTCGGTTTTGGTCTCCTGTTCGCCGGAATCGGTGTAGGTGTAGTCCGTGACTCCAGAGACTTCGGACATTTCCTCGGTGAGCAGGTCGCGGTCGGAATACTCATATTCGGTAACCGTGCCTTCGCCGTCGGTGACTTGGGTGAGGTGGTCTTGCACGTCATATTGGTAGGCCGTGATCACTTCGCCACCGCCAGCTCCGCCGAAGGGTTGACGCACCTCGACCAGACGGTCCAGCGGATCATAGGCATACTCCGTGGACGGCGGCTCGGTTTGACCCATGCTTGGATGATTGGCGTCCCAGATGTCGGACAGATTGCCGTTACAGTCGTAAGCGTATTCCGTGACGGATTCTTCTCCCGGTAGTCCGCTGGTCACTTGGTCGAGGTAGCAGCGGGTGGAATAGGTGTAGGCG
>CBDUGP010000015.1:0-118275 GCA_965366625.1 uncultured bacterium | reverse complement strand
TGGCCACCCGCCACAGGGTTGACGGCGGCAAAGCGGCCAGGGTGCGCTCGGAGATCTCCTTGCGCGAGTCACCCTGAAAGGCAATCCACTTGCTGTCGGGAGACCAAACCGGGCGAGATCCGAAGTCGGTCAGCCGACGCGGACTCCCCCCGCCGGTACCACCACGCAGCGGAACCCACCAGATCCCACCTCTTTCTTGGGATACAAATGCCAACCTCTGCCCCTTCGGGGACCAAGCGGGTTGAACATTTCGCTTGCCGTCAGCCGTGAGCCGGATATCGCGTGCTCCCGGCTCGAGGGAGCGAATGTAAATCTCAAATCCATCTCCCCGGTCTGCTGCATAGGCCAAGCTCGAGCCGTCGGGCGAAAAGTTGGGGTCGATCTCCAGGCCCGGATCTGCCGTCAATTGAAGGGGCTCTCCGGCTCGAACCGCCGACCCTGAGGGCCCTTTCCACCACCACCCCATTCCCAAAACCAGAGCCAAAACGGAAAATGCCGTCAGTCCCCAAGCCCAGCGGCGTCGGACCTGAGAGGGAATCTGAATTCTATTCCGGCTCCGCAGAGCCTCCGCCACCTCCAAGGCGCTCGCGAAACGGTCCTCCGGCCGCTTTTCGAGACATCTCAAGATCACCCTTTCCCATCGCTTGCTGAGAGTTGGCACCAAGCTGCGGGGAGAAGGTGCGTCTTCTTGCAGCAGCTGCATCAACGACGAGAGAGAGGATTTGGTGTTGAAAGGCACCCTTCCGGTCACCATCTGGAAAAGCACAACGCCCAGGGCATATACGTCGGTCGCCGGACTGCTGGCCTCGTCTTTGAGCTGCTCAGGGGCCATGAAAGCAACCGTGCCTGAAATGCCGGAGCTGTCGACAGTCCGGAATAGAGCTTGCTCATCCTCTTCTACTACCCGGGCCAGACCAAAGTCGGTGATCACCACCCGCCCGACCCCGGTGCCGAATTCCGAGTCCGGAGGCTCCAACATGACATTGCTCGATTTGAAGTCACGGTGCACGACCCCACAAGCGTGGGCGGCTTCCAATCCCGCGACCATCTGGCGCAGAAGTGGCACCGTGTCTTCGGGGGACAGCGGTCCGGATTTCTCGATTCTCTGTTCCAGGGTCTCTCCTTGCAGGAGTTCCATGGTCAAGAAAAGCTGGGGCAATCGCCCATGCCCGTCGTGGGTGCCGGCCTCGTAAATCCGACAGACATTACGATGAGTCACCCGGCGAGCCAGTTGGATCTCCCGGCGAAATCGCTCTCGTGCCCCCTCTTCACGAGCCGCCGCGTCTTGCAAGGTTTTGAGGGCAAAGCGTCCGCCAAGCTCCCGATCTTCCACCTCATAAACCTCGCCGATCCCACCCTGGGCGATGAAGCGAATGATTTCGTAGCGGCCGGCAATCAGCTCACCGGATGAAAACATACCGCTATCCAGCTCGATGAAGGGACCTTGATCGCAAGTGACCTGATCACGGGGCCCCTGATCACGTGGCCCCTGGTTACAGCCCGCGTCGGCGCCCCCCTCGCACCCATCCCTGCCATGACTCTGGTCACCCATACCCAAATGATACCCGGACTGGACGAGCTTCCGGCTGTGGTTCGTTCAGAAACTAGGTTTCGAGTGAAATTGAGTAGAAAGCCCTATTTTCTGGGTTTTCATCCGTTCTAACTACTCAATTCACTGTCGATTTCAGTAGAATAGGCCATTATTTTAGACTTTTTTCTTTTCCGGAATCCCATCAAGATAAGAGGAAAGATGTTCCTACTTCGTCGCCATTCTCGATCTACTCCCACGCAAGGCCCTTCAACAAGACTCAGCACTCGGTCGAGGACGCTCGGTCGAAGCTCTGGGTCACTTGTCGTCGCGATTTTATGGGTTCTATTTTTCTCGCCCGCAACGCTGTTAAGCCAAGGTTTGTTGGTGGAAGCTCTAGGCCTCGACGACGGCCTGCCCAGCCCGTCGATCCTCGACCTGGCGCAGGATCCTTCCGGCCGTGTTTGGATTTTGACTCGCCTCGGCACGGCTATTTACGACGGTCGGACCCTCGACACTTTCGTCGGCGGTGACGGTCTGTTTTCTTCGACCCTCGACCGCCTAGTGGTGGACTCGCGGGGACGAGCCTGGGCTTCCTCGCGCAGAAACGCCCGCGTTTTCATGTTGAGAGATGGACAGTGGTCCTCCCTACCGCACCCTCCACCAACGACGGGGATCGGTGCCGAAGCGGCATTCCTCCAAGTTGTCGACTCCGAGGACTCGACCATGATCGTGTCGGCCACTGGCGAGGCCGAGATTTGGATCTGGTATTTGCGAGACGAAGAGTTTTCAGAGCCAGTGCGAGCCGAAGGCTCACCCATCGCGGGCGGACTCAGAGCAGTGGAACCCTACCGCAACGGTTTGGCACTCGGCACCGATAGCGGGCTGTGCGAACTCGGCTTCAACGGTTTGGTGGATTGCAACCTTAGGGACGGCGAGACCAGACTCTCGACTCCCATCCACGCCCTGCATCGTGAGGTCTTAGAGCAGGGGGAAAGCCGTTTGTGGATCCTGGCGGAAAAACCGGTGCACCGACCTGGAGCTGATCTGACCGAGGCGTGGTTGGGCTATTGGCAAGACGGCAAGCTCGTGACCACCCATCCCGATCTGCCTCCCCTAATGTTGCGCCCGCGGCAAGCGGACAACTTCAAAACCCATTTATTGGTGGACCCTTCCAGAGACATCTACTTCGGAAACAATTCCGCCATTTACACAATCGACTTCGCCGATCACCGGCTGGCTACCCTCGACTTGCAACAAGGACTGGCGTCCACGGGCACGACCTGCTTGCTGCAAGATCGGGAGGGCAATATCTGGGTCGGTGGCTCCCGAGGCCTCAGCCGAGTGGGCAGCCGCAGGTTCCAATCCTTTGACCGTCGCCATGGCCTCGTGGAGGACGAGGTCACGACGGTGCTCGAGCCGAGCCCAGGTCGTTTCATCTTCGGTCACAACCTGGGATTGTCGATCCTCGACCAGGGCAACATCCAGACCTTACCCTTTGAGAAACCCTCCGGCTCGGCCCGCAACGATTATCGGGTCTTGGACATGGCGAGCGACGCTCAAGGCCAAATTTGGATGGCCACCTCCAACGCAGGCCTGTTGCGATTCAATGGTCGAAATAAAATCACTCCAGAGCTGCCTGAAATCCGAGTCGCGCGGTCCCTGGCCCACGATCCTCAAGGGAATCTTTGGTTGCTCACCGACCAAGGCCTTTTCGAGCAAACGGAGGTCGGTTTTGCGCTGCGCCACCAGCCCGAGGGAATTGTTTCTGCCCGTTGGTTGACCTTCACCCATGACGGAACTTTTTTGGTGACCACCACCCGAGGTCTGCTGATGCTCAGACCGGGAGAAGATTGGCAAGTGGTGCACGCCCCATCCGTCGAAGGCGACAATTTGTTCGGTGCCATCGAGACTCGCTCTAGGGAGATCTGGCTCGGCAGCGCCGTCGGCCCTTTCCGGTTGCACAACCGTCAATTGGTGCCCTTCACCGGCGAATTCCCCCGATTCACAGCCCCCGTTTTTTCGATCTTAGAAGATCCGGCCGGTCGGATCTGGTTCGGCACCGACAACGGCATCCGCTTATGGGATGGACAAACTCTCCGACATCTGACCGTACGCCACGGTCTGAGTGGCCGTGAGACTAACCGCGGCGCGGGATTTGTCGACTCCCAAGGTCGGGTTTGGATCGGCACCGACGGCGGGATCTCGCTCTACCGACAAAGCCACGACCAGATGCTTACGCCGCCGCAGCTCGAGCTGATCGGCCTTGAAGCCGACCACCGGATCAGGGAACTCGATCAGGCTCTCAGCTTGCGGCATACGGAAAGGGATTTGACCTTTCATTTCCGAGCCGTGGGTTTGTCGAAAGAAGAACCCTTATTGATTGAGCATCAACTGGAAGGCCTGGAAACGACACGTCAAGGCCCTGCTCCACTTTCTGCTTCCGAAATCCGATACACCCGACTTGCACCGGGAACTTATCGGCTCCGAATTCGAGCCGGATGGCAGAACGGCCCTTGGAGCGATGAGAAGATCTCCCCTTGGATTCGGATTCCACCGCCCTTTTGGCAAACCAAGCTCTTCTCTTTCGGTTTTCTGGCCCTCGGCCTTGGACTGGTCCTGGGCATCTACCGTTTGAGAACTCGAGCCATGTCGTCCAAGGCCCTTGAGTTGGAGGCCATGAACCGCAAGCTTCGGGAGGCCGCAGAAGAAAGGGAGCGATTGATCGAAAGTCTCGAAGCCCAAAATGTGGAACTCGAGAGATTCTCCTTTACCGTCTCCCACGATCTCAAGAGCCCCTTGCTGACCATTCGTGGATTCGTCGGATGCCTTCGGGAAGCCCACAAGACGGGTCGTTTCGAAAACGTCGATCAAGACCTGGCGCGCATTGACAGCGCGGCAGAAAAGATGGGCACCTTGCTCGACGAACTCCTTGAGCTGGCCCGGATCGGCCACGTCCTCTACCCGTCCGACTCGATATCCTTGTCCACATTGATCGACGAGGTCTTAGAGCTGTCGGCGGCAGAGATCGAAGAGCGTGGGATCCGGGTCGAGGTGGACCCCGACCTACCTTGGGTTTTTGGCGACCACCAACGACTGCGTATGGTCTTCCAAAACCTGGTCGACAACGCAATCAAATTCACCCACGATCAAGCCCAACCACGCATCGCGGTCCATGGGCATGAGGACGGGTCTCACACCTGGATTTCTATCGAAGACAACGGCTTGGGCATCGCACCGGAGCATCACGACCAGATTTTTGGGCTTTTCAAACGCCTAAATGCCGGGGTACCGGGCACCGGCGTAGGCCTCGCTTTGATCAAGAGGATCATCGAGGCCCATGGTGGAGAAATTCGCGTGGAGTCCGAAGGTTTAGGTTGCGGCAGCCGCTTTGTGATTTCCTTGCCCAAGAATCCGGAGGTTTGATCATCTCGCCGTGTCCTCGGAAACGTTAGAATGGGGCATGATCAAGCTTAAGACCTTTACCCAGGTACCCCCTTCTCAAGAGACCTCGTCCCCCAAAAGAGCACCCCATAAAAGCACAGGCTGGTGGCTCGGCCCAGCTTTGGTGCTTTGCTTCGCCTCAGTCCTTCCCCTGAGCGCCGGCGAGTCTGGCGAGGTGCAGCCGGGCGAAGGGCCATCCGAGGACATTCAGTCCGGCGAATCCTATGCCCTAAGGATGGACGCGCCGATCGAACTCGGTTCCACGGCCCAAGGCTCGCCTGAGCTGACCCTCCGATGGCTTGAGCTGAACGACTCCCGCTGTCCCGAAGGGCTCCAATGTTTCGTCGCCGGCCAAGCTCAGCTGCGCCTCGAGGTCTGCCGAGCCGGCCACGATCCCGAAGAGGTGATTTTGGTCTTGGCGGCCGGTCGTCGCTTGGGCAAGGACGACGCCGAGGCAACCCTAGGGCGGTTCCATGTCGAGCTGCTATCGGTGGAGCCCTACCCTGAAGCGGGAAAAGCGATCCCGGAGCGGGATCGTTGGGCCACCCTCGCCATCCGCCGACAAGGTGAGACCGAAAAGAAATGAGAGGCCCTCGGGCCAAACGCCTTTTGGTCGGGCTCGCGCTGGTCGTCCTGCTCACCCTCGGCGGCCTGGCCGCGGTTTCCTACACACCTGCGGTTCGCTTACCCAGCGACTTGATCCCGCCCTCCGACCGCTATCAAGTCGAAATCCTACGCGACGACTACGGCGTCCCTCACATCTACGGCCAAACCGACCCTGACGTGGCCTACGGCTTGGCTTACGCCCATGCGGAAGACGACTTCCCAACCCTTCAAGGCGCGCTCTTGGCCTCGCGCGGGCGACTAGCTTCGGTTTACGGTAAAGCCGCCGCCCCCAACGAC
Source organism: uncultured bacterium (assembly GCA_965366625.1). Classification (GTDB taxonomy): domain Bacteria; phylum Acidobacteriota; class Thermoanaerobaculia; order Multivoradales; family J023; genus JAUIJL01. The sequence continues at coordinate 112,400 of CBDUGP010000015.1, read as the reverse complement.
TACATGGTCGCCCTTCTGGACATCCAACGGGTCGTGGACGAGGGCTATCCCGAGCTTCCTGCCGACGTGAGAGAGCTGTGCGAGGCCTACGCCGAGGGCCTGAACCACTTCGCCGCCCTACATCCGGACGAAGCCCTGGCCGATCTCTATCCGGTCCGAGGCCGAGACGTGATCGCAGGATTCGTCCACAAATTGCCTCTCTTCTTCGGGGTCGACAAGGTGCTCACTTCCTTTGTGGAAGGCACTGGCGGTAACAAATTCGACATGGCTTCGATCTTCGGATCTCAGACCCGCGAGGTCAAAGGCTCCAATGCCGTGGCCCTGGCGCCGAAGAAAACCACCGACGGATCCACGGTGTTGGTGGTCAACTCTCACCAACCTTGGACCGGCCCGGTGGCCTGGTACGAGGTCCACCTTCATTCCGAGCAAGGCTGGAATGCCACCGGGGGAATTTTTCCGGGGGCGCCGGTGGTGCTGCACGGCCACAATCCCTTCTTGGGTTGGGCTCACACGGTCAATCGCCCCGATCTGGTGGACGAATACGAGCTCGAAATAGATCCGGCAAATCCCGACCGCTACCGCCTGGACGATCGATGGCTAACCTTGGAAAAGCGAACGACGCGCATCGAGGTCAAGCTTTGGGGACCTTTTCATTGGACCTTCGAACGAGAGGTGCTGTCTTCCGTCCACGGACCGGCCATGCGCACAGAGCACGGCACCTTCGCCCTGCGCTTTTCCGGTTTCGGCGAGGTGCGCCAAGTCGAGCAGTGGTATCGCATGAATCGCGCGACCCATCGCGACGCATGGCTGGATGCCATGTCCATGCGGGCCATCCCCATGTTCAACACGGTCTATGCCGACCAAACCGGCAGCATCGGTTTTGTTTATAACGCTCGGCTTCCAGAGCGCCAGGAAGGTTTCGACTATCAATCCAGGCTTCCAGGCACACGCTCCGAAGCGATTTGGCCCCATGATAAACCTCTGCCCTTCGAAGCTCTGCCCCAGGTCTGGGATCCCGCGTCCGGGCTGGTCCAAAACTGCAACAACACGCCCTTTACCACCACCCACGGGCCAAAAAATCCGACATCGGCGGCCTTCTCGACCGTGCACGGCATCGAGCGGCGGATCACCAACCGGAGCTTAAGGGCCTTGGAGCTCTTCGGCGGTCCCGAGTTACTCTCGGCCGAGCAGATCCTGAAGCGCAAATTCGACACGGCTTACCATCCCGAGTCGGCGCTCGCCGGGCTGCTGCAACGGGCCATCGACTTAATCCGTCGAGACACGGCCGCGGAGGTAGCCACGGAGGTGGCCGAGGTATTACGCGCTTTCGATTTGGACGCCGACGTCAACGATCCCCACGCCGCTTTGGTGGTGCTGGCTCTCGGGCCGTTCATCGAGCCGCCCGTCGAGCCCACGGACGACCAGCTGAGACAATCCGTGCACAACGCCGCCAAAACCCTCAAACAACATTTTGGCTCCCTGACCGTGCCCTGGGGCGAGGTCAACCGCCTGCGCCGGGGCGAGGTGGATCTGCCCTTGGCCGGAGCTCCCGACGTCTTGCACGCCATCTACGGTGCACCAGAAGACGACGGTCGACTGCGCGCAGTAGCCGGTGACAGCTACGTGCTGGTCGTCAGCTGGTCGGCTGACGGTGAGGTCAGCTCCCAAAGCCTGCACCCCTTCGGTTCCGCCACCGTCGATGAAAGCTCTCCCCACTTTGCCGACCAGACCCGACTATTTGCCGAACGAACATTGAAACCGGTTCTATTCGAGCGATCGGCGATCGAAGCTCGACTCGAAAGACGCTACCGACCGGGGGCGGAGGAAAGGACACCGTGAGCACACCGAGGGTCAGTCTAGACCTCGACCTACGGCAGAGCCTGGAGCACAGCCTAGCCGAAATGGATCGCCGCCAAGAACCCAAGGACCAGCTCAAAAGGGCGGCGGTGGCCTTGGTCCTGGTGGGCGGAGAGGGTTCAAATCATCCGGCCGAAGCTTCGGTCATTTTGACCCGACGAGCCCTACACCTCAGCCGCCACAGCGGTCAATTCGCCCTGCCGGGCGGGCGCATCGATGCCGGTGAAACGGCCGTGCAAGCGGCCCTGCGAGAGCTGCACGAGGAGGTAGGCCTAGAACTCGACGACCGGCAGGTGCTCGGCAAGCTCGACGACTACGTGACGCGATCCGGATTCCACATCACAGCGGTGGTGGTTTGGGGCGGAGATTCGCCGGCCCAAGACCTGGTACCCAACCCCGAAGAAGTGGCAGCCGTGCATCGGGTGCCCTTGAGCCAAATCGCTAAGGCCGACACGCGCCATTTGATCGAGCTGGAGCCGGGCCTGCCGCCGGTCCTGAGCCTCGCCATTGTCGACACCCTGGTCTTCGCACCCACCGCCGCCGTCATGTTGCAACTGGCGCGCCTAGCCGTCGATGGACAAGTGGAAAGGGTCCACGGCTTCGAGGAGCCTCGATTCGCGTGGAGCTGAGCCCGCCTCTCAAATGTCGGCACACTCAGCTAGGCCACCCGTTATGCACCCGTTATCCACTCAGTTATGATCAGCCGCCTTAAGCACGCCTTCGACTCTCAAACCCTTTGACTGTGGATGAATCCCCTCTCGTGTCCAGAATTATTGCTGTCGCCAATCAAAAAGGTGGGGTCGGCAAGACCACCACTGCCGTTAATGTCGCTGCCTATCTCGCCGCCGATGGCCCGACCCTTCTGATCGATATGGACCCCCAGGGCAACGCCACCCTGCATTTCGGCGTCAACCCCGACGAACTCGAAGACTCCCTGTACGACATCCTCGTCTCTGACCGAGACTTGAGCGAGGTCCTGCTCGAAACGGAAATTGAGGGCCTCCACTTGATTCCTTCGGACCTGAACCTATCGGCGGCCGAAATCGAGCTGACCAGTGTGATCGGACGGGAGTCGGTGCTCAAAGAGAAAATCGCGACGTTTGAAGGCAAATATCGATACATCGTGCTCGATGTGCCTCCATCCTTGGGCCTGTTGTGTCTAAACGCCCTCAACGCCGCCAATGAAGTGGTCGTGCCGGTGCAGACGCAGTTTTTCTCTCTCAAAGGATTGGGCCAGCTGTTGAAGATCGTCGACTTGGTCAAAACCAAGCTTCGGCACGAACTCGACGTTCGCTATTTGGCGACCATGGTCGACAAACGAACGAATATGAGCATGGTGGCGCTCGAAAAGCTGCAAACTCTATTTTCCGATCGGCTTTTCGACACCCTCATCCACGTCGGCACCAAGCTCAGTGAAAGCCCCGTGCACGGACAGCCGATCAATCTCTACTCTCCACGGTCGAGGGCCGCCAAGGAATACCAAGCCCTTGCCCGTGAGATCGTGGAGCTCAAACCGGTGGAGACTCCAACATGACCAAGAAAAGTCTCGGATCCGGCCTCGACGGTTGGATTAAGGACACCAAGCGGTCCCATGACCACCTTCAAGAGCCCTCGTCGTCGACCCCGGACCCGGCTTCACCAGAGTCTCCCGACCCCTCCTCCGTCACGCCCGACTCCCAAACCGGAGCCGAAGCGGACGTCCGCGCCCAAGCTCCCGCCCAAAGCCAGGAAACCGACTCGGAATCGAGCCGGCCTTCGATGTCGATCCAGGTCATTCCCATCGCCGACCTCGAAGTGCCGCCACCTCGCTTGCCGCCGGTGGAAAACGAGGATCTCGAATGGCTCAAGGCCTCCATCTTTCGCGACGGCCAGCTGCAGCCGGTGGTGGTTAGGAGAAAGGACGGGCGTCCTTGGTTGGTCACCGGCTATCGACGATTGCAGGCGCTGCGGGATTTGGCAGCCGAAAACATCATCGCTGTCGTGCACGCTCAGATGTCCGACGAAGATGCGCGCAAGGTTTATATTTCCGACAACTTACCGAGAATGCAGGCGGACCCCACCGTGCTCAGGGATTTGGTGGCATCGGTCGGCACGGCCGAGCTGGAGCGGTGGGGAGTTCCCCCCAGGCTGATCAAAAGGTCCCAGGCTCTCGACGAACCCCAACAACCCCAACGTTCCACCGACCTTCTGCCCGGCATCTTGAGTATCGACGATTCCTCCTTCGAGCAAGAAGTCGTCGACGCCCAGGAGCCTGTGTTGGTGGCGGTTCATCTTCCGGGTCAGTTGGGAAGCGACGAGGTCCAATCGGCGATGATCGAGGCCGCCGGTCGATGGGGCGACGTGAAATTGTGCGCCCTCGACATCATGGCCTGCGAAGGCCCCGCGGTGCCCCAGCTGATCAAAGTAGGTCGGGGATTTCTCGAAAAACAGCTGCCCCGGGTCCAGCTGTACCACGGCGGATTCCAACGCCGCGAGGTGACCGGGGCCCGGGGTGAGCCGGCCGTCGACGCGGAGCAGCTGCTCGAGATGCTGGACGACGGGCTCCGCTGACACCCCGATTCCAGGCATCGGCGATTCCAGCGGAGCCGTGCTCAGGAAACCGCCTCTCTCGCCTCCTCTCCCAGCAGTCGCCCCAGCACCGACGGGTCGATATTGCCTCCGGTCAGTAGGATTCCCACCTCACGGCATCCCCTAAAGACCCCTGGGACGCCATGCCCCTTGGAGCTTGCGACCGACAAACCAGAGCTTGCGACCGACAAACCAGAGCCTGCGGCCGACAAGCCGTGCTCCAACACCGCTGCCGTGGCCACTGCCCCGGCCCCCTCCACCAATTGTTTGGCCTCCATCGCCAGCAATCGAATCGCATTCTCAATGGCGTATTCCGACACCGATAGAACGGCGTCCACGTGAGACCGCGCAATGCGCAGGGGTAAACGCCCTACTTCGCGGACGGCGACCCCATCGGCGACGGTTTCCGCCGAGGCGATCCGACAGGGGCGACCGTAGGCCAACGCCGCTTCCAAGGACGGCAGGACCCGAGGTTCAGCGGCAATAATGCGTAAATCCGGGCGCATATGCCGAGCGGCAACGACTGCTCCCGCCAACAACCCACCGCCACCACAAGGCACCACCAGGGCGTCGAGCTGGGGCACTTCTTGCAGCAACTCGCGAACCAAAGTCCCCTGTCCCTCAATCACTGCCCGATGATCGAAGGGCGGCAAGAAAACTCGCCCTTCCCTTAAAGCGAGTTCCCGGGCCAGCACATAGGTCTCGTCGAAATCCCTTCCCACCACCCGAACTTCACCGCCGAAACGGAGGATCCGTCGACGCTTGACCTCCGGGGTTCCCTCGGGCACCAAAACCAGGGACCTCCTGCCCAATAACGTCGCGCCAAAAGCGACGCCTTGCCCGAAATTGCCGGCCGACGCAGTCACCACGTCCGCCGGACGTGCCATGGCCGTCATTGCCGCCAACGCGCCCCGGACCTTGAACGCCCCCGTCTCCTGTAGGTTTTCTGCTTTCAAATGGCAATGAAAACCCACCATTTCCGAAAGCGCCCGACATTGTAAAACCGGCGTGCGGCGTAGAATACCCGCGAGGCGATCGGCTGCCTGTGCCACACCCGGGCTTGCGAGACCCTCAACTACGGCCGAATCCCCAAGTCCATGGACGGCCTCCTTTCTGGGATCAATCTTTCTGGAATCAATCTGTTAACTGGGTCGGCTAGCGAAGCCGCGCCACGGAATAAATTCCGAGGCTACATATGCCTCGCCCCTTCGGGGCAGCCCGGAAGCGGAAATGCAGGGCCGTCCCGCAGGGACAAGGCTTACGTAGGCTCGGGCTTCAGCCCGTGGCCTGGAGGCGAATGCCTCATATCTTGGCATTCGCTTTCTTACAGCCCCCTTCCCATAGAAATTTCCACAGGCACGGAGATTTCTTGAGTCAAATGTTCAGGAGTTGTTCAGAGGAGCCCGCTAAGTTCGCCCGTTGGTCCAAGACTCAGTGGGCCAAGGTTCCGGCGCTGCGACTCTTCGAAACTGTGGGCGAAACCCTGGGCGAAACCGAGGGCGAGACCGTGGGCGTCGATCGATCCGCCGCCGGGCGTGACTTTGGGTCGTCACCCAAGAATCCCATCATCGAGCGTAGCTTTTGGCCTACCTGCTCGATGTCGTGCACTTGTTCCTCGGCCCGGCGGGCTTTGAAGCGGGGTCGGCCCGCACGGTTTTCATCGATCCAGCCGCGGGCATATCGTCCGTCCTGAATATCCTTCAACATGCGCTTCATCTCGGCCTTGGTGTGTTCGCCGACCAAACGGGATCCACCCTCGTAACCCCCGTGCTCGGCGGTGTCGGAAACGCTGTGCCACATGGCCGCCAGGCCGCCGCGATACATCAAATCGACGATCAGCTTGAGTTCGTGGAGGCATTCGAAATAGGCCACCTCCGGTTGATAACCAGCCTCCACCAAGGTTTCGTAACCCGCCCGCACCAGAGCGGATACACCGCCGCAGAGCACCGCTTGCTCGCCGAAGAGGTCGGTTTCGGTTTCCTCCGAAAAGGTGGTCTCGATCACACCCGCCCGGGTGCAGCCCAAGGCTTTGGCGTAGGCCAGGGCGGTTTTCAAGGCGTGTCCCGACGCATCTTGGGCCACGGCCACCAAGGCCGGGGTGCCCTCCCCGTCTTGGAATAACTCGCGGACCCGATGCCCCGGTGACTTCGGCGCCACCATGGCCACGTCGACAAAAGGCGGCGGCTCGATTTCTCCGAAGCGGATGTTGAAGCCGTGGGCAAACATCAAGGTGTGTCCCGCTTCGAGGTGGGGCTCGATGTCCGCCCTATAGATCTCAGCCTGGGCCGTGTCCGGTGCCAGGATCATGATCACATCCGCTTGCGCGGCAGCCTCGGACACCGACTTGACTGTGAGGCCGGCGGCCGAGGCCTTGGCCCGGCTGGTGCTCGACTCCGGCAGGCCGACGACCACTTGCACTCCACTATCTTTCAAATTGAGAGCATGGGCGTGGCCTTGGCTGCCGTAACCGATCACCGCCACGGTGCGATTCCGCAAGGTTTCTAAGTCGGCGTCTTGGTCGTAATAAAGCGTAGGCATGACGATCTCCTAATGGACTGAATGGGTTTTATGGACTGAATGGGTTTGAGGCAAAAATTCGATTTAGCTGGCTTGTTGCGAATCCTTGAGCCGACGACGTTGCAGCCAGGACGACTCGCTGCCGTCCCCTTGCAACACCTGGTTGGCCCTACCGAGGGCCACGGGGCCCGTACGCGCCATTTCGGCAATGCCGAAGGGGCGCAAGACTTCCAAAAAGCCCGCGATTTTCTCGGCGTCGCCGGTGGTTTCCACGATCACCGTCTCCTGGGCAACGTCCACGATTCGGCCCCTAAAGACCTCGCAGAGCTGCGCCACTTGGGCCCTGGACTGGGGGTCGACCCGGACCTTGATCAGCACCAACTCCCGCAAAACCGCGGGTTTCCAAGTCAAATCCTCGACTCGGATGACGTACATCAGCCGCTTCAACTCCCGAGCCAATCGTTCGGCCTCCTTGGGCTGATCTTCGAGGGTGACGGTCAATCGGGCGATGTGAGGCTCGTCGGTTCGGCCCACCGTCACGCCGTCGGTGACGAAGTTTCGACGCCGGAGCAGGCTGACGGTTTGACTGAGCAAATCCGGCCGATCTTCCACCAGAGCGCTGACCACCGCATTGCGCACGGCCGTGTTGCCACCGCCTGTGTTGCGACGTTCCATGGCGACCTCCTAAGCCGGCTCGAACTCGGGCCGTGGACGACGGATCATGGCGTCGAGGTCCGCACCGGCCGGCACCATCGGGAACACCGCGTCGTGCTGCTCGACCACCATTTCCACCAGCACCGGGCCTTGGCGGTGAGCTTGGGCTTCCTGAATGGTCGCCTCCAATTGATCCCGTCGGGAGACGCGCATGGACGGAATACCGAAGGCCGTGGCCAGTCGGCAGAAATCTGGAGCCAACATCGGGGTCTGGTTGTATCGCTCGTCGTAGAAAAGCTCTTGCCATTGGCGGACCATGCCCAAATAACCGTTGTTGACGATCGCGATATGGATCGCCACCCCCTCTTGCACCGCCGTCGCCAGCTCGCACATGGTCATTTGAAAACCGCCGTCGCCGACGATCGCCCAGACCTCCTCTTCCGGCCGCGCCAGCTTGACGCCGATCGCCGCTGGAACCGCATAACCCATGGTTCCCATGCCGCCGGAGGTAAAAAGAGTACCCGGCCGCTGATGGGGAAAATACTGCGCTTCCCACATTTGGTGCTGGCCGACATCGGTGACGTTGATCACGTCGCCGCCGGTAAAGCGCCACAGAGCGTCGATCACTTCCGCCGCCATCAAAGTCGGCCCCTTGCGCGCCCGGCGCAAGATGTCGCGCTCGCCGGCGTCTTGGTGCCACATGCCGATTTGGGCCCGCCACGCGCCATGGCCTTTGGACGGTAGATCTTTGAGCAAGCGGACCAGGACCGGCGCCAAATCCCCCACCAGGCCCACATCCACTGCCACGTTCTTGCCGACTTCCGCGCCGTCGATATCGACATGAATCTTCTTGGAGGTCGGCGAATAGGTCGCCAAATTGCCCGTCACCCGGTCGTCGAATCGCATCCCCAAGGCGATCAACAAATCGGCTTCTTGAATGGCCTTATTCGACGCCGCGGTGCCGTGCATGCCCATCATGCCGAGGCAGAGAGGGTGTTGCTCAGGGAAAGCTCCCTTGCCCAAGAGGGTCAAGGAAACGGGGATGTCACAGCTCTCTGCCAGGGCCTTGACCTGGGCTTCGGCGCCCGACATCAAGATGCCGTGACCCGCCAGGATCACCGGCCGATCCGCGGCACCGATCAGCTCTCGAGCCCGATCGAGATCACGCGGGTCGAGCTCCAAAACCGCCTCGCCCGGCAAGCAAAGATCGGACTCCGGCCACGACTCATCGGTCGACGCCAGCTGCACGTCTTTGGGGATGTCGATCAGCACAGGGCCCGGACGACCACTGCGGGCAACATGGAAGGCTTCCTTGATCACAAAAGGAAGATCATCCACCTCGCGCACCAAATAATTGTGCTTGGTCACCGATTCGCTGACGCCGACAATATCGATTTCCTGGAATGCATCGCCGCCCAAAGCCGTGGTCGGCACCTGGCCGGTGATGCACACGATGGGCACGGAATCCATCATCGCGGTACCCAGGCCGGTCACCAAATTCGTCGCCCCCGGGCCGCTGGTGGCGATCACCACTCCGACCTTTCCCGAGGCCCGTGCGTAACCGTCGGCCATGTGGGTGGCACCCTGCTCATGGCGTGTCAACACATGGTGGATTTGTGGATATTCGGTCATGGCATCGTAGGCGGGCAAAATCGCGCCACCGGGATAACCAAAGACCAAGTCCACCCCTTCTCGTTCTAAACATTCCCAGATCAACTGGGCGCCGGTCTTAGACATCGTCCTCAATCCTTATTGCTGATCAGCCTGATTCACTCGTTCTTAGATCGCGGCCTGCAACACCCGCGGGCGCACATGGCTCAGCCAACCGTGGCGATCGTCGATCTCGCCGTTGACCAGTCGGAAGAATTCCTTTTGCAGCAGTGCCGTCACCGGACCCCGCCGTCCGTCGCCGATGGCCATGCGATCGACCGATCGAACCGGGGTGATTTCGGCCGCCGTTCCGGTCATGAAAATCTCGTCGGCGAGGTAGAGGAAATCGCGGGAAATCACACATTCCCGAATCTCGACACCCAGGTCTCGGGCCAGCTGCAACACGGAGTCGCGGGTAATGCCCGCCAGAATCGAGCTCGACATGGGTGGAGTTAGGATCGCGCCGTCCTTGACCAGGAAGAGGTTTTCGCCGCCCCCCTCGCTGACGTAACCGTTGGCGTCGAGCACGATGCCCTCTTCGTAACCGTTGATTCGAGCCTCAGCCGATACGAATTGATTGTTGACGTATTGCCCACCGATCTTGCCCAAAGGGGCCATGGTTCCGGAGCCGAAGCGCCGCCAGGAGCTGACCGCAGCGTCAACACCGTTTTCGAGCGCTCCTTCGCCGAGATAGGCGCCCCATTCCATGGAAAGCACGGCGACCACGACCGGCAGATTGCGCCCGTCGACTCCCAGGCTGCCGACGCCGCGGAACGCCACCGGCCGCAAATAGCAGGCTCGGTGTTGGTTGCGATCGACAATCTCGCGGCAGACCGCCTCGAGTTCGACGTTGTCGTAACCGCCGAGATCCATGCGCAGGAGCCGGGCCGAGTCCCGCCAACGTCGGACGTGGTCCCCGAGGCGAAAAACCGCCGGTCCGTCGGGGGTTTCGTAGGCACGGATTCCCTCGAAAACCGAAGAGCCGTAGTGCAAGGCGTGGGCTGAAATGTGGACCGTCGCATCCTGCCAACGGACCCACTCGCCATTCATCCAAATCCATTCCGAAGTATTCATCTTTTATTCCTTTTTCTTTTGGGTTGAAACAAAAAATCACTCTGCGAGCACCGCACCGGTGGAGGCGCTGGTCACCCACTTGGAATAGCGGCGCAACCAACGGCTGTCGGAATCGGTTTGGAAAGGCTCCAGGGCTCGGCGCCTGGTTTCGACCTCCGACTCGTCCAGCTCGAGATCCATCCGCCGCTGCTCGATGTCGATGCAAATCACATCCCCGTCGCGCACCCAGGCCAGGGGGCCACCCGCCGCCGCCTCCGGGCTGACGTGGCCGATCGATAGACCTCGGCTGCCGCCGGAAAACCGGCCGTCGGTCACCAGGGCAACGCTTTCCCCAAGCCCTATGCCTTGAATTTGAGCGGTGGGACCGAGCATTTCCTGCATGCCCGGGCCACCCCGAGGTCCTTCGTAGCGAATCACCACCACCTCGCCGGCCTGGATCTTGCGCGAGAGAATCGCTTTGGATGCGTCTTCTTCGCTATTGAAAACCCGCGCCGGACCGCGATGGAAGGTCTTGCCACCGACCCCCGCGGTTTTGATCACTGCTCCGTCCGGTGCCAGGGAGCCGAAGAGCACGGCTAGGCCGCCGATCGGCGAATGGGGATTTTCGAGCGGACGGATAACTTCGGGGTCGAGAACACGTGCGCCTTCTAAGTTCTCGCGCAGGATTTTTCCGGTCACCGTCGGCCGGTCGAGGTTCAAGAGCTGCTCAGGGCTACGGGTCAACTCCGCCAGTACTGCCGACACACCCCCGGCCCGATGGATATCTTCCATATGCCACTGACCCGACGGGCTGACCTTGCACAGATGCGGCACCTTGACCGCCACTTGGTTGATGCGGTCTAGGGGATAGTCGATTTCCGCTTCGTGGGCCAGGGCGAGGGTGTGTAAGACCGTATTGGTGCTGCCGCCCATGGCCATATCGAGGGCAAATGCATCGTCGATAGCTTCCACCGTCACGACCTGTCGGGCCGTCAGATCGCTCTCGACCAGCTCCAAGATCTGAGTCCCGGCACGTCGATAAAGCGCCTCCCGGTCCTCGGTCTCCGCCAGGATCGAGCCATTGCCCGGCAGGGCCAAACCCAACGCTTCGCACAAGCAATTCATGCTGTTGGCGGTGAACATGCCCGAGCAGGAGCCGCAAGTCGGGCAACCGAACGTCTCCAGGGTCTTCAAACGCTCGGCGTCGATCTTGCCCGCTTTGAACGCCCCCACCCCTTCGAAAACCGAAACCAAATCGATCTTCTCCCCGTCCGGCGTGACCCCCGCGGCCATCGGTCCGCCGGAGACGAAAATCGTCGGTATGTCGAGGCGCATGGCGGCCATCAACATGCCGGGCACGATCTTGTCGCAATTGGGAATGCAGACCATGCCGTCGAAGGCGTGAGCGGCCACCACGGTTTCCACCGAATCGGCGATCAACTCCCGGCTGGGCAACGAATAATTCATGCCCCGATGGCCCATGGCGATGCCGTCGTCGACGCCGATGGTGTTGAATTCGAAGGGCACACCCCCGGCTTCACGAATCGCTTCTTTCACCACCGCCCCGACCCGTTGGAGATGGCGATGGCCGGGAATGATGTCGATATAGCTGTTGCAGACGGCGATAAACGGCTTGCCCATGTCGTCGTCTGCAACGCCGGTGGCCTTCAGCAATGCCCGATGGGGAGCCCGCTCAAAACCTTTCTTGATTCGATCCGATCGCATGATGTCTCCGTATCGCTGACCGCACGCCCTCGGCTACGGTGTTTGAATTCAGTTAGTAAATTGAGAACATGATGTGAAATTTGGCGGACATTAAAAAACCCCCGAGACTTCCCGGGGGTTTCAAAAGATCGCTGATCTAAACCTACCCCGGGGAGCCGACGCCGATAATAAGAATGTCGACGACTTGTACGAGCTGCACAAAAACTACGAGGACAACGAGCGGTAGGAGAGCAAGCAGGGCAGAACCCATCAGGTCGCCGACGCCGAAAGAGGTCCGATCCAAAGCTCCACCTAGGGCTAGGCTCTGAGTTCGGCGTCCGGGGTTCGGATGGAAATGACGCTGCGGGTTGATGCTCATTAGGTTCTCAGTTGCAGTCTCAGGTCGCAGTCTCAGATCTCGGCGATTGAGTGCCGACTTGTCTCTGGGACTTGGTGCTCCGGTGTGGATGACGCAGGATTATTGGCATCCGGGCCCGGGCTGTCAACCCGAGGATTGTCATTTTCCACTTTTTTATTTCCAGGCTCAAAAAATACTTTATTTCAACCACAGCCCCAGCTTCCGCAGCGCTTCGGAAAGGTGCGCTTCGCCCAGAACGCGATCGGCGTTCTTCGTCCCGAACGGCTGACCGAACGGACACGTCGAGCATCAAAAAAGCCCCCGGTTTCCCGGGGGCCTTCGACCTCGTTCGCTAGTTTCACGTACGCCGGTCAAAAGCCCCCTATGCTGCTAATAAGGACCAGGACGAGGCATACGACAACACCGGCGCCGGCAGAAAAACCGCGCACAGTTTCTCGTCCGCTCATGGGCGGCTCACAGTTCAGGTGTCGTGCAGGATTCTCGCGGCTCATTGTGGCAAGATTATGGGCGGCTCCTTTGTGGCGTGTCAACGGGAGACGGTCACCCTTCTGTCACGGACCCTGGACACGAATCTCCGCCGCTTGAGGCCTAACAGGCTGTGGCAAAAGTCTCATCGCGCTGCGAGCGCGCCTGCGCGGCCCGGCCTTTTCCGCCGACTCTTCGTTGGAAAACCTCGACGATTCCCGAATCGCCTGCGGTTTTCACACCTCGATTCGACGAAAAATTCGCTGCTCTCGCCGGCGCGAGACTTTCGCCACAGCCTGCTAAGTGGCATAGGAATAAGCGAAACCTGTCGATCCAACTCAGATTCTTGTTATAAATGACGTCCGAGAAGTGCCGCCCGGCGAAATTTTTTGTCGGCGGAGCAGAATTCCCCCCGTTTCTGATGAGGATTGCGCGAACGTGAGCACGGCCGAGTCGACCACGACACCGATCGAAACCAGCCCACACATCCAGGTGGGATTGTCTTTCCCCGCTCAAGACGTTTCAAGGATTCAATACTCACTGTGTCGAAAGATTCACCGTCATACTGCCTTTGAGCAAAGCCTGGGATTCGTGCTCACCCCTTCGACCGAGCTGGCGACCGTTGAGCTGAATTTGGACGACACCCCATATGTCTATTTTGCCAGCGTCTCAGGGCGACCCATCGTCCACTGGCTCGACCCCTTCTCTCGTGAGCCGATCGAAGCGCCGGACGAAGTGGCGGCCCGATTGGAAAACGGCGGACGAAGCCTGGTCATTCAGTGGCGGCCGAGTGACAAAACCGCGCACGCCGGACGATTGGTCGCCGCAGAGCTCAAACACGAGCGCAGCGGCACCAAGAACTGGGCCTACGTGGGCATGCGCGTGCGAGATCAGCCTCCCCGGCTGACCTTTCAGCACCCTCCCACCCGCACTCCGCTGACCGAGACCATGCAGCTCTTGCCGATCACGGTCAGCTTTGCGAACGGCGATTTGGAGCGTCCGATCTACACCAACATCTTCGACTATTCTCGGTTGCCCCCAGGGGTGGATCTGGACTTGGCGTTGGTAGTCAACCAACAGCAGGCGCCGCCTTTTTGCTTCGAATTCCACATCACGGAGCCCGGCGTCAGCTTCCATCCGTGCGGTGACGAGCACGACCAAGTTCTGGTGCGCTTTGTGGAGAGCAACACCGGGGAGCTGATGGCAACACCTCCGGACAGCTTCCATGCTTGCCGCCTTTACGACCGCAGAACTTGCCATGTGGAATGGCGCCCCTTGGGCGACCAAGAATCGGGACCCAAGGACCTTTGGATATCCACCTTCCACCTCAAGGCATTGCACGCCCGCAGCGGCCAAGACGCGCTGATTGCCCCCCGGATCATCCACACTCCCTCCGCCGAATAAACCGGCCGGGCTCGACCTGCTGCCACGATCCCATCCCGATCCCGCCGCTCAGGCAGACAGCTGAGAAGGTGGACGCAAACCGATCCTGCGCCCGTGCCGTAAGCACGATCGACTGCCCGACCGAGTCAATTCGAAATGGTTCATCGCTGCTGCAATCCGGAAACCTCTAAGTAACCGGTAGCATCGAAGAACCAATCAACTCCCACCGCCGACCCCACCGGGCCGGTTCCCGCATCGTAGGCAGATGATCGTAGATCGTAGGTAGATGGAGGCCTTCCAGCACATGAGACAAATCGTGATCCTCGGCAACGGAATAGCCGGCATGACCGCCGCCCGGCATATCCGAAAGCGAAGCGACGACGAAATCCTGGTCATCTCGGGAGAATCAGACCACTTCTTTTCCCGCACCGCCCTGATGTACATCTACATGGGGCATATGACCTACGAGCACACCAAACCCTATGAGGATTGGTTTTGGGAGAAAAACCGCATTCGCCTGCAGAGGACTTGGATCGAAGGCGTCGACGTTGAAAAAAAGGTCCTGAAAGCAGCCGGGGGTCGAGACATCCCCTACGATGTGCTGATCCTCGCCACCGGCTCGAAGTCGAACAAATTCGGCTGGCCGGGTCAGAATCTTCGCGGCGTCCAGGGTCTCTACAGCCTCCAAGATCTGGAAACCATGGAGCAGAACACCGACGGCATCGAGCACGCCGTCGTGGTGGGCGGTGGCCTGATCGGTATTGAGATGAGCGAAATGCTGCACTCCCGGGGCATACCGGTTTCCTTCTTGGTGCGTGAGAAGACTTGGATGGAATTTGCCTTCCCCAGCGAAGAATCCCAGATGATCGATCAGGAGATCCGCGACAACGGCATCGACTATCGCCTCTCCACCGAACTCGACGAGATTCTGGGGGACGACTCCGGCAGGGTGCGGGCGGCCACGACCAAAAACGGCGAGCAAATCGATTGCCAATTCCTGGGATTGACCGTCGGCGTCTCACCCAACATCGATTTCCTACGGGAGTCCGGCGTCGAGTGTGAGCGCGGGATCCTGGTGGACGATCACCTGCAGACCAACGTGCAGGACATCTTCGCAATCGGCGACTGCGCCCAGGTCCGCGAGCCCCTACCCGGCCGACGGCCGGTCGAGCCCCTTTGGTATACCGGTCGTACCATGGGCGAATTCGTCGCCCGCTATCTCAACGGTGAAACGGATCGATCCTACGATCCGGGCCGCTGGTTCAATTCCGCAAAGTTCTTCGATCTCGAATGGCAAGTCTACGGTCAAGTGCCGTCGACTACCCCGGACGACCAGGACTCCCTCTTTTGGTCCCACCCCGACGGCAAAAAGAGTCTGCGCATTCAATACTCCAAGGAAGAGGGAAACCCCGTTCTCGGTTTCCAGCTGATGGGCATCCGATACCGACACGAAGTCTGCGAGCAATGGCTGGAAGCCGAGCGACCCCTGAAGTGGGTGTTGGAAAACCTCGGCGTGGCCAACTTCGATCCCGAATTTTATCGCCAGCACGAGCAGGATCTGATCGACGTCTACAACCGCGAACATCCCGAGCAAGCCATTCGCCTTCGCCGCAAACGTGGCCTGCGGGGCCTCTTTCAACTACGCCGGGCGTCCTGAGGCAAACATCATGGGCCAATCCAACTCAAACTCGTCACGTTTCCTGCCCGGCCGCTCCACCCTGGGCAAGGTCGGCAGACTCATTTTTCTGCTCGGCTTCGCGGTTTTCATCGCCGCGCTCGGATCGAGCGATTACAAGATCACCGATCAAACCTTGGCAACCTTGCCCGACCGGGGAGTGGGCAACCAAGTCTTTCTCGAAGAGCTGGGGGAGCTGAAAGATCAGGAATTCGGTTCCGTTTTCAAATTCGTCGAAGCCGTCGACCAAAAGATCGTCGAAGCCAACGGCCGACAAGCTCGGATCTCCGAATGGGATCTCACCCCCTACAAAACGGCTGTGGTCAAAGAGGCCTCCACCGGTCTCTTGCCCGGCAACGTCGTCACCTTCTTCTGGTTGTCTTTCATGCTCGCTTCTTTCGGCGCCCTGGTGGATTTTCTGTCCAGGTTGAAGGAGAGCCCGGCCGGTATCAAGAACAACGGGGTCTTCACCAGCAAAACCAAATCTAGGGGTTGGATTGGAATAGGCCTCGGCGGATTTCTGATCGGTTTCTATATCCTGCTCTACTTCTTTCCTTTCTACATCACCAATTGGATACGCCTCGCCGATCCGGTGAGCCGAGCTCTCAAGGGCACCGACGCGGACCGCTGGTTCTTCTACGGCATGCTTTACACCTTCGCGGTGCTGGTGATGGGAATCCGCTTCGCCATCAACTATCGCCACAGCCGCTACCAGCTGGTTCGAACCGGCTCGGTGACCTTCTTCCAATTGGGGTTTGCCTTCCTCCTACCCGCGATCATGGCGGCGATGAATAAACCGTCCTACGACCTCAAGCTCGCTTGGCCCCTCGACTACAGTTTCTTCTCCGACTACAACCTGGATTACCTGATCGAAAGCGGATCCCTGGGCTGGGCCATCTTGATCTGGGGCATTGTTTTGTCTCTGATCATCGTGCCGGTCTTCGCGTTCTTCTTCGGTAAACGCTGGTATTGCTCATGGGTGTGCGGCTGCGGTGGATTGGCCGAGACCCTCGGCGATCCGTTCCGTCATTTGTCGGACAAACGTCTCAAGGCCTGGAAAGTCGAGCGCTGGTTGATCCACGCGGTTCTAGTTTTTGCGGTGGTCATGACCGGCTTGGTGCTGGCGGACTACTTCACCGGGCGCAACGGCGGACAAGCCTTGCTCGGCGGCAATAGCTGGAAGGTGCGCAACGCATATGGGTTCTTGATCGGCTCCATCTTCGCCGGGGTCGTCGGAACGGGTTTCTATCCCCTGATGGGCAATCGGGTTTGGTGCCGCTTCGGTTGTCCGCTGGCGGCCATTCTAGGACTGGTGCAAAAAGTCCACTCCCGTTTTCGCATTACCACCAACGGCGGACAATGCATTTCTTGCGGCAATTGCTCCACCTATTGTGAGCAAGGCATCGACGTGCGTTGGTACGCCCAGCGGGGCCAAAACATTATTCGTTCTTCTTGCGTCGGCTGCGGAATTTGCTCCCAGGTCTGCCCCCGAGGCGTGCTGAGATTAGAAAACGGTCCCACGGAAGGGCGCTATAACGAGGTCAGCCTGGTCCAAATCGGCCAAGGACGCATCGATATTGCTTGATCGTCGTGGGTTGGGAATCGAGCAGGTCCGACGCCCATTCTCGGGCCCGCTCGATCACCGAAAAGCAGGATCTACGAAGATCGGACTCAGATCCGGAATTTAATGCTCTAGGAAAACGTTGAGGTCCAATGAACGCCCGGATACGATTACGGGTAACTATTGACGAGAACTGGAAAGGTCCCTCATGTCCGAAACCATGACATTGCCCGTTCTGCCTCTACGCGAGCTGGTGCTTTTCCCCGGCGTCAGCATGCCGATCGCCGTTGGGCGCTCCGGCACTCTGAAGGCTATAGAAGCGGCTCGGACTTCCGAAGACCAATTGGTGCTGGCGGTTACCCAACGCCAGAATACAAATAAAGTCACTCCCGACGGCCTTTACAGCATTGGTGTCATCGCCCGAATCGACCAGATTCAGCGTAGCTTGGCCGGAATTCAAGTGCTTTTGCAATGCGACCGCCGCGGCATGGCCGTGCGATTCGAGCACAGCGACACTGGGTATCTACAAGCTGTAGTCCGCGAAGTTGAAGAGATTGAGCCCTCCGACTCTGACGAGCCGGCTTTCCAAGCCCTTCACCAAGAAGCCCAAAGCCGAGCTGCGGAGCTGGCCCAGAAGTCCGGTTTGTCGGAAGACACGGTGCGCCAAGTGCTCTCCGGTGTTGAGCAACCCGGCCGCTTGGCGGATTTGGTCGCCGGTTATATCGACATCGATCCCGGCGAGCGACAGAGCCTCCTGGAAACCCTCTCGGTGGAAGAGCGCTTGCGCCGGGTCCTGATCCACGTCCAACGCCAGCTCGAGGTGATCAGCGCCCGGGAGGATTTGCAAAGCAAAGTCCAAGAAGAACTCGGGGATCGGCAACGGGAAATGTTCCTGCGCGAGCAGCTGAAAACCATTCAACGGGAGCTCGGCGACGACGACGGCGACGCCGAACTCGAGGAGCTGGAAGCTAAGCTCGAAGAACTCGACCTGCCACCCGAGGCTCGCAAGGAAGTCGATCGAGAATTCAAGCGCCTGTCGCGCATCGGTCGCGAGGCCATGGAAGCCCAGGTCATTCGCACTTTCCTCGAAACCATCACGGAGCTGCCGTGGTCCGAGCGCAGCAAGGAAAGCTTGGATCTGGTGGATGCAGAAACCGTGCTCAACGAGGATCACTACGGTTTGGCGGACGTCAAAGACCGGGTGCTCGAATTCCTGGCCGTTCGTCAGTTGCGACTCGAAATCGAAGCCCGTCAAGCCGAACAGGAAAGCTTGGAGGAAGAGAAAATCGAGGAGCGTCTTCAGGAGGCTGCGGAGCCCTTGCCCGCCGATCTCGAAGCGCCGATCATCGAACCGGTCGACGTCGAAATCGAAGAGCGCAAGAAACCCCAGAACGATGATCGACACAAGGCTCCGATTCTGCTTTTCACCGGCCCTCCGGGCGTCGGCAAAACATCCCTGGCGAAATCGATCGCCCGTTCCATGGGCCGCGAATATGTGCGCATCTCCCTCGGCGGCGCCCGGGACGAAGCAGACATTCGAGGCCATCGTCGAACCTACGTCGGTGCCATGCCCGGGCGTATCCTCAAGGGCATGAAACAGGCCGGTACCAAGAACCCTGTGTTCTTGTTGGACGAAATCGACAAGCTCGGCGTCTCCTTCCACGGGGATCCTTCGTCGGCCCTCTTGGAAGTCCTCGATCCGGCCCAAAACGATTCCTTCACCGACCACTATCTCGGTGTGGCCTTCGATTTGTCGGAAGTGATGTTCATCTGCACCGCCAACTTCCCGCAAAACATTCCGGGGCCGCTCTTGGATCGCATGGAGCGGATCGAGTTTTCGAGTTATACCGAGCGTGAAAAGCTCGCCATTGCTCGCCAATACTTGATTCCTCGCCAGCTGAAACAGAACGGCCTGTCCGAAAAGCAGATCAAGCTGCCGGACGAAACCATGAAGAAGGTGATCAGCGAGTTCACCCATGAAGCAGGGGTTCGTCAGCTCGAACGGGAAATCGGTAGATTGTCCCGAAAGGTGGCGCGCAAGATCGCTTCGCGCGAGGTCAAGACCCTGAAAGTCAAACCCGAAGGTGTGGAAGACCTTCTCGGTCGCCCCAGGGTTCGGCCGGAAAAGAAAGCCGAAAGGGATCAGATCGGCGTCGCCACCGCCATGTACTACACACCCGTGGGCGGCGACATCATGTTCGTGGAGGCCACCGGCATGCCCGGCAAGGGCGAGCTGGTGCTGACCGGTCAGCTGGGCGATGTGATGAAGGAGTCGGCACGGGCCGCATGGTCCTACGCCAAGGCTCACGCTTCTGCGTTGCACATCAAGAAAAAGGACTTTCAACAGGACGTGCACATTCATGTGCCCGCCGGCGCAATTCCCAAAGACGGGCCTTCTGCCGGTGTGACCATGGCCACCGCCCTGGTCTCGGCCTTGTCCAAGCGCCCGGTTCGACACGATATCGCCATGACCGGCGAGATCACCTTGAACGGTCGCTTGCTGCCGATCGGCGGCGTCAAGGAGAAAATCCTCGGCGGCGTCCGCGCCGGCATTCGCACCTTTGTCTTACCTAAAGCCAATGAACCGGACCTGGAGGATCTGCCGGAAGAGGTACGGGAAATGGTGGAGGTCATTCCGGTTTCCGAACTCGGCGAGGTGCTGGCCTTGGCGCTCAGGGATGCGATTTTTCAAGACGGCCGGCTTCTCTTCTCCGGCATGAACAAAAAGGACGTCAAACCCCTATCGCCCGACTTGCAGCACTGACCTGAAACACAAACCCGCCTGATCCAACAGCCTTAGCCGAACAGGCGCTGACAAACGTAAAAAAGCCCGACTCCCTAGAGCGCTAGCTCTCTGGGCGTCGGGCTTTTTTATATCGGGCTTTCTGAGTCTTAGTCGGGCTCAGACTAGGGAAGCACTACAGCAAGTCTCAGGGGGCGCCAGCCAGGATCTCTGCGATCGCTTTCTCCGGAACACTCAGCCCTTCGGCACCTTGCCGACCGATTTCTTTGTCGTCGATCATCACCACCATGGTCGGAACCCCGTGCACATCCATGGCCACGGCGGTGGGATCGTCCATGGTTCGGGGCAGGCCGTAGTATTGGAATTCTAACGACGAGCCGGCCAACTCCTGGCCTACCTTCACAATCCACGGCACCATGCGCGAACAAGTCGGGCACCAACTGCCGAAGTAAACGCGAACCACCACGTTTCGCTTTTCTTTCTTGAGCTGTGCGATCACGTCGGCCGACGGCGGATAACTCTCGGCCTTAAAGCCGTAGCTGGGGTTGTGCTCAATCAAAGCTTCGGCGGTCTGCAAGCCCAGGAGGGAGGGTTTCGGCCCCAAGGTCAGCTTGCCGTCGGGCAGCTGCACAACTACCTGGTCCCCGGCGAGCTCGAACGAGCCCAGGGAATCGAAAGTCGCGTCCGCCAAAACGTCGGCGGTGCCGCCTTCGTTCCTCCTCACTTTATCCTTGGCAATGGCCTCTGCCCCCTTCGTTCGGGCGTTGACCAACACGGCCTGCTCCAATTGAGGCGCGATCACCAAATACGCCCCGGCCCGTTTGGCCATCAATACCTCCGAACCGGCCAAGACCTCACCATCAAGGGAGGCCTGCAGCTCGCCGAAAGGCTCGAAATCCCTAAATAGGGCATCGGCCTCCTGCCCGAGCAGGGCAGACGGCAAGGCCATCGAAGCCAAGAGAATTATCGATACAAAAGCTAGCCGCAATCGGAGCCGTCGATCAGACGTCATTTTCTGTCTCCTGATGCAAGATTCAAAGGCCGCGAGCTTCCATCAGCCCGCCGGGTCCGAGTTCAAGATACTGACCCGAGACCCAGGACGCAAGCCAGATCAAAAAAGGGAGGCCCGAAAGCCTCCCTTTTTTGATTTCTAACCGGATCCGATCGACTTGATCGGACCGGTTGTCATGCCTATGACATCACGGAACTGTGCTGGCCCAAGCGGAAGTATTGCCGCTCTCGAAGCCATCGTCGAAGAGGGCTGCATCGAAACAGGACTGCACGATCACGTCGTCGATGTACCAACCTTCGTTGCCCGCTGCTCCGTCGGAGCCGAGGCGCCAAGCGAAGCGCACGGAGCCCGAATAAGCGCCGAGATCCACGACCGAAGCCACACCCCAGGGCTGGCTCTCCGCACACCAGGCGCTGGCGGCACCGTAGTCGTTGGAGATCGGGTTATTTCCGGGAGTGTCGTTCCAGATCACGTTGTCGTATGGATCGGTCAGCATGGCCGAACCCGGGACTTGGCTCCAGGAAGCGCCGTTGTCGGTGGAGATCTCCAACACGCCCGCATCCCAACAGCGACCGTCACCGTTCGGCGCTTCGAACAGCTGGTAGTTGTGGAATTGCAAGGTCAAGTTGCTCGCCCCAGCGGGCAAGTTGATCGCCGGCGAAATCAGGCGTTGGTCGGACGTGGTGACCGGATCCTCGGCATGGTAGGACTCGGTTCCACTGTTGGCTTGTACACTGCTCAAAGCCCAGGTGTTGCCGGTACCACTGCTGGACCAACCGGCGGCTCCGCCTTCCATGTCTTCCGAGAAGATCTCTTGGGGCACGAATCCACCCGGGCAGGCGCCGGGGAAAGTCGCGGTGGTGAAGGTGAAGACCGAAGAGTCCGTACCGCCACCGCAAGAGTTGTCACCGCGGACCCGCCAGCTGTAGGTGGTGCCGTAGGCGAGGTCCATGGTCGGCACGTGACTCAGGCCGGTGATTCCGGAAGCGGTGTAATCGATGCTGCCGAAACCAGGGTCGTCGTCGATCTCAACCGTGTAGCTGAGGGTGTCGGCCACCGCGGTCCAAGTCAGGGTCGGCATCAAGATTTCGTCAACCGCACCATTGCTGGGAGCCGTCAAGGTCGGTCCAGTGGCCGGGGCAGTGGCAAAGACGTTGAGGCCCACCATTGTCGAATGCGGGCCGCCGGTTCCCGTTCCGGTCACGGTGATGTTGTAAGAACCGGCCGCGAGAGAGCCCGTATTGGCAACCTCAAGGTCCGAGATTCCCGGAGCCGGGTTCACTGGATTGGTGGAGAACGATGTCGTGGCAGGAGCAATGGACGACGCGCTCAAAGTAACCGAACCGGTGAAGCTACTGCCGACACCGATCCGGTACGTGGCGGTATCACCTTGGCAAATATTGACCTCAGACTGGACCGAGCCGATGGTGTCGCAAAGGTCCGGAAGATCAAAGTTCTGGGTGCCGTCAGAGACGCTGGTCGAGCTGCCCTGGTCGGCCCCCTCACCCAAGCCGCGGGTGGCGAAGGCATCCCAAATCAGGCATTGGTTTTCGCCGGAGAAGTCGCTGCCGTCACCGGTGAGCGCATCATCGGCAGCCAAGATCGCATCACGGCCGTCGACGAAACCAGGAAAACAAGGCTGCAGCTTCATGCCGTCCATCACCAACTGCAGGGCGAGGTTGTTGCCGCCGGTGGTCCAGTCGCCGTAAATATCGGCGTTGAAACCGTGCTCGTTGACCAAGTTCCAGGTCATGTCCCACAACATGGTCGCCCACACGAAACCGACTCCATGGGGAACCGAAACACCCGAAATGTTGCTGTAGGTGAAGCTGTTGACACCGAAGTCGGTGCTGTACGGCGCATTGCGGATACCCGGACCGTTGGCGGCCTGGCCGAAGAGGTAGGTGCCCATGCCGCGAGAATCGGTATCTTGGTCGCCAGGCAGCATGGTCATCACCAGGGCGAGGTAGTCGCTCCAGCCTTCACCCATCTGCTCGGTATTGCCCAAACAACCCGACGCAGCCGGACCGCCGGTGAGGCGATTGCTGACACCGTGGCCGTATTCGTGAATCACCACTTCGTGATCATAGGAACCGTCACGGGCCGGGCTGGCGTTGGTGCAGGTGAACATCTGCATGCGCGGACGTTGACCGTCGGACGGGGTGCCGAAGTTGGCGTTGCAATTGCCGCCGCCGTCTTGGGCCTCGGATCGGACGTCATCGTTGCCGAGACCGCCGTTGCCGTAGTTGTTGACCTGGAAGTTGCCCGAGGCTTCATCGAAGCCGTAGTCGTACAACACATCGTGAATGATGTTGGTCCAGTAGAAGAGGTTGGCGATCGCTGCCTGCACCGACGAGCTGGGCGCCGCGGTCAGGTCGATCGGTACCGTGGCACCGGTGAAATCCAAGCCGGCGCCACCGTTGGGTTCGGCATCGCCACCGGTGTCGGGCGCGTTGTCGCCGTTGCGATCGGCGTAAGTGTGGGTGTTGTTACCGCGGGTGATGGTGAACTCGGCACCGGCCACACCATTGGTGTCATGCCAACCGAAAGGTGACGCACCGTTGGCGGTGTACGGGTCGATGGCAATGGTGCGCGCGTCCGCAGGAGGAACCGGTGTGGTGTGCTGCGGGCTGCGGATCGGCTGCTCGTAAACCTCGTATTGCTCGGCGTCGACAAAGTTGGTCTTGTCGAGCAAACGGCCGGTTTCGGCGTCAATGCGTACGCTCCACCAGAAATTAGTGTCCACGGACTCGATTTCGAGATTCCAAGCCAAGCGCAGAGCGCCGCTTGCAAGTTGTTGGTAAACCAACCGAGCCGGGATGTCCGAAAGGGCAATGGAGCCCGGGGTCAGCACCGAGCGCTGGTCGGCACCGCCGAAGGAGGCGGACGCTTGGATGCCGGCCACGTCACCCAGCTCCAGGGCCTCAGCCGCGCGGGCCAGAGCGTCGACTGGACCGAGCACGATCGGACCGATCTGGCGGGCCTGGGAAGCGCCGCGAATGAAGCGATCACCGAGATGCACAACTTGGCCTTCCGGGGTCAACGACACGGCCAGAGAAGCATTGTAGATCTCGATTCCATCGAGACGTTGGGTGAGGTAAACGTGACGGGTGCCGGTGTGCTTGCTCACCACCTCGCTGCTGACCGCAACGTCGGCGATGTCTGCAGCGCTGAGCCCGAGATCCGGGGCTTCGGCTTGCAACATCTCCAAAGCCGTGCTCACCGCGGAACTCGGCTCGGCATTATCACCTTGGGCAGCAAAAGCGGCCCCAGGGAGCAAGGTCAAAGAGGCAGTGAGTAGAGAGGTAGCTAACCACCAACGAACACATGAAGGCCTAGCAGAGTGTCGGCTCATAGCGCGACTCCTTTTGGAATCTACATTCAAGGCAAGATAGGGAGGGTGGAAGTGAATCCCGACTGGGGGAATTCGTCCGTACCAAACGCATGGCAGGTCTGGCGCCATCATGGCCGAAAGGTCGATAGACGCCGTGACTGATCAATGTAGCCCAAAGCTAAATGACATTCACTTCTAAATCAATTGGGCGGGCCGGTTTTCCGGCCCTTAACCGGGGTTTTCTTCAATTCCGGACCAAATTTTTCCCTTTTCCCGCCGGGACCGGGCCCACCCGCCGTTCGACAGACGGGTTATGCTCAAGGGAGCATGGACGCATCCCACCCCATCAACCGCGAATCGGGCTTCCGCTCAGAAGAGGAAATTCGCCACCGAATCCAAATCTATGTGGAGCAACGATCCGACTTGGATCCCGCCGCCTTCAGGGATCTGAGTTGGCCGATGTTGTGTATTTGGGGGGCGGTGGAGTGGACTTATGAGCTGCAGGGCGTAGGGCCATCCGGCCCCACGGGTTTTACTCTCGAGGACTTCACTACCAACCTCGAAAGATTCTTCCCCGAAGCCGGCGATCAGCTGGGATCTGCCTTCGTCCACAACCTGCTCGAACAATATCTTTCCATGATCGAACATCTATCCGGCCACCCCGCAGAAAGCGCTTGGGTGGCCGGTCGGTTAGACCGGGCGGTCTACGATCTCATCCGCTCAGATCTCACCAGCGCCGAGCTGAATTGAGACGCTGGATCGGATGCGGACAACACCGAGGTCGGGCACCCTCGGGGACGGGCACCATCGAGGACGAAGGATCACTCGGAACGTAACACCGAGGCCGGATCGACCCGCCCGGCGGCGAGGGCCGGGATTAGAGCAGCCAAGGCACTGACCGCCAGCAAGATCGCCGGGAAGACCAAGAAAGTCGTCGGATCGAGTGCGTCGACGCCGAAGAGCAGTCCCTGGAGCAGCCTCGAAAGGCCGAACCCTGCCGCTAAACCCACAACGCTGCCGATCACCACCAAGCGCAAACCCGAGGTCATCAGCAGCCGCACCACCGACGAGGTGTCGGCCCCCAGGGAAACCCGAATACCCACTTCCCGCCGTCGCTGCGACACCGCATAGCTGACGATTCCGTAGAGTCCGACCACCGCCAACAGCAGTGCCAACGCAGCGAAGGCCGAGAGCAGCAGGGCCGAAATTCGGGCGGGCAAAAGCACCGTGCCTAGATGCCGTTCCATGGTTTTGGCCTCCCAAACGAAGAGATCGGAGTCCACGGAACGTGTGATCGTCAGCAGCTGCCCTACCATCTGCTCCGGGTCGAATTCGGTGCGCACCAAGGCGGTGATGTACGAGGTATAACTCTGGGAGTAAGGACGGTAAACGAAAAACCGAGGATCCTCACCCAATGACCGCACCTTGGCATCCGCCGCCACTCCGACCACGGTCAAGGGGGGATCGTCACCGGTTCGGATCAATCTCTGCCCCAAGGCACGGGAGGGGCCTGCACTCGAAGGACCTGCTCCCCGCGAAAGACCTGCCCCGGAAAGACCCGGTACCGAGCCTTCGGCCGGCCACAGCTTGCGGGCCATGGCTTCGCTGATGATCGCGACCGGCAATGCGTCCACGTGATCACTTTCGTTGAAGGACCGGCCCTCGACGATCTTAATGCCGGCCGCTTCAAAAAACTCGGCATTCGCCACCGCCCGATCGGCGGTCTGAAAATCACGCCCTTTCGGCGGCTCGATGCCGTCGACATTGAACGACATGGTCTGGGTGTTGAGCGGGTTCAAATGCAGATTGCCCGTCAGGCCCACCGAGCTGACTCCGGGAAGCTTGCGAATCTCGTCCAGCACCCGATACGTCACCGCCCGACCCTCGAGTTCGTCGAATTGGGCGGCCGGCACCGTGAAGCTGAGCAGGGCGGTGGGCTCCTGGCCGAAGCCCGGATTCACGGATTGAATACTGTCCATGCTGCGCAGGAAAAGACCCGCCGCCAGCATCAGGACCAACGACACCGCCACTTGGAAAACCACCAAGGCGTTGCGCAGCTTGAGCTTTCCGCCCTGGCCCGCGCCCGCAGTTTCGCTGCGCAGGGTCGTCGCCAAGTCTCCCAATCGATTCTGGAATGCCGGCGCCAGCCCCAGCAGAAGCCCGGAAGCGAGGGAGAGGACCACACTGAAGAAGAGAACTCGACCGTCCAGGCTCAGATCCAAATCCATGGGAACCGGCAGGGGTAAATCCGCGGTCAACAGCGTTCTCAATAAGCCGACCGCGAGCAGCACACCGGCTGCCCCGCCCATCAAACCCAGCAGGGTAGTTTCCGTCAACATCTGCCCCGCAAGGCCGAGACGCCGGGCTCCCATGGCCATTCGAATCGCCACTTCTTTTCGTCGATCCAGGCTTTGGGCCAATAAAAAGCCGGCCAAATTGGTGCAGGCCATCAGTAGCACCAGGGCCACCACGACCATCAACAACCACGCGCCGGCACGAATGAATCGATCCACCCCCGGAAAGAGGATCACCTCGCTCTTGGGAATAAATAGGAATGCCGAATCCGGATCCCAGGATTCGAGCTGTCGTCCGCCGAGGTCCGCGGCCACGGCATGGGCGACTGTTTCGAGCTGGGGTTGACTGACCCCCGGACGCAAACGTCCCTGCACGAAGAGCGAGTGGTTGGCCCTCGATTCCAAGAGGTCCGAGGCCCCGGGCTGAAGCACGTTGGACATCATCATCGGCGCATAAACAGCCGGGGCTAGAGCTCGCATGCTGCCGGAATAGGCTTTCGGCGCCACACCGACGATGGTGTATTGACGCCCACCCAACCGGATTTCCTGACCTACCGCCAGCGGGTCGCCGGCAAAGGCCTGCTGCCAGTAGTCGTATCCGAGCATCACCACCGGGTGTGCCCCGGGCGACACATCGTCTTCGGGTAAAAGGGTCCGACCCACCGCCGCTTGCACGCCCAACATGGGGAAGAAGTTGCCCGTGACCGCTTCGCCGATCAAGCTTTCAACCCTGCCGTCGCGCTCCACCTGGGCAGGGGTCAATCGCGTGGCTCCCACATCGGAAAAAACCTCGGTGGTGCCGTCGCGAAAATCTCGATAGTCCGGATAAGAGAAAACCCCGTGCTCGAAATCCGGGGTCGAAAGGTAAACGTTCATCAGCCGCTCGGGGTCGCGGACCGGAAGTTCCCGCAGCATCACCGCATTCACCAGACTGAACATCGCCGTGTTGGCACCGATGCCCAGAGCCAGGGAGAAAATCGCGATCAAAGTAAAAAAAGGCCGCTTGCGCAAACGCCGAATCGCAAAGCGGATATTGGATCGCCAGTCGATGGATGCCATGGGTGGTCTCCTACCGGAAAGTCTCGCTCAGACGGGCATCGTGGGTTTGATTCTGCCGTCGGATCGTCATTCGAAGCTGAAAGTAGAACGATGGGGAGTCTGCTTTGTTACGCTCGGCATCCAGCCCTCGTCTTCTGGTTCGTAAATTTTCAATCAACCCGCGAGCAACCCGTGACCAAGCTGAGCGAGCCGACCAAGCCCATGAGCCCATCTTCCCGCACCCGCGAGCGCCATCAGGTGATCGGCCTGGGTCTCGGTCCACTCTTGGCGGTTGTGATCCTCGGTTTCCCTGCCCCGGGTGACCTCTCTTTGGCCGGCTGGAGGGTCGCGGCCCTCGGTCTGTGCATGGCGGTTTGGTGGGCGACCGAAGCCTTACCTCCGGCGGTCACTGCCCTGGTGCCGATCGCCTTCTTCCCCCTATTCGGCATCAGCGAAATCAAGGAAGCGGCCATTCCCTACGCCCACCCGAATATTTTTCTTTTCCTCGGCGGATTCATGGTGGCGCTGGCGGTCGAGCGCTGGAATCTGCATCGACGCATCGCCTTGACGGTGATTTCCGTCAGCGGCGGAACCGGGGCCCGGCTGGTGGCGGGATTCATGGTCGCGGCGGCGGCCTTGAGCATGTGGATCACCAATACCTCCACCACCATGATGCTCCTACCCATCGCCCTTTCGGTGGTGATGGTGGTGCAACAACACCTTGGTTCAGACAGCCCGTCCGCCGACCCGGAAGTCGACGAAAACTTCCCCGTCGCCATGTTGTTGGGAGTCGCCTATGGAGCCACCATCGGCGGTGTCGCCACCCTGATCGGCACGCCGCCCAACACCTTGCTCGCCGCTTTCATCGAAGAGCAATACGGTGTGACGATCGGATTCGGTCAATGGATGATGGTCGGCCTGCCCCTGACCTTCATCTTGTTGCCCCTTTGCTGGTGGATCCTGGTCCGACGCCTCTACCCCGTACATTTCGAAACCCGCGGCGAAGCCATTCGCCACCTCCGGGCCTTGCGCCGAGACTTAGGCCCCATGAGTCGGGCTGAATGGCGCATCGCCTGGGTCTTCGTGCTGCTGGCCTGCGGTTGGATGGGTCGCCAGATCCTGGTGCGCTGGCCGCCGCTCGAAGGGTTGACGGACGCCGGCGTGGCCATGCTGGCCGCGGTGGCCCTCTTCCTCATCCCCAGCGGAGACTTTCGTAGCCCCCCGCTGATGGATTGGCGCTCCACCCGCGACCTTCCTTGGGGCATTCTGCTGCTCTTCGGAGGCGGTCTCAGCCTAGCTGCGGCAGTCTCCCAAACCGGCCTCGCCGCCTGGTTGGGGCGTCAGATTCTCAGCCTCGGCATCACCAACTTGGCGCTCTTGGTGATCGTGGTGACGACCACGATCATCTTCCTCACCGAGCTGACCAGCAACCTGGCGACCACCGCCACTTTCCTGCCGGTGATCGCGGGCATCGCCGCCCAAGCGAGCCATGAGCCGGTGGCCCTCCTGGCCCCGGTAGCCCTCGCCGCCAGCTGCGCTTTCATGTTGCCGGTGGCAACACCGCCCAACGCCGTGGTTTACGGCTCTGGCAAGCTCACCATCCCCCAGATGGTGCGGGCCGGATTCTGGCTCAACATCGCCGCCATCCTTTTGGTCTCGGCGATCGGAATTTGGCTCGCTCCGAGAGTGCTCGGCTGATTAGCGCTGGATCGCGGCTCCGGTGGTTTCGCCACCGATTTCGGAAATCACTGCCCGGAATTTGCCCGCGGAAGTCCGGGCGATCGATTCCACGGTTTCCACTACCACCTTTACTTCCGGCCCCAGGCGGGCCCGGATTCTACGCTGCACCTCGGCGACGTCGGCTTCGTTCCAACCGGGGCTCGGCACGATTTTCACCCGAATCCGAAATAAGGTCTCCTGGATGATTTGCCCCTCTCGGGCATGGGCCAGATCGACGAAAATACCGTGAAATCGCACCATTCGGCGGCCATCTGGACCTTCGATCACGTCTTCGATCCGACCGAAAACCTCTTTCAGCACCCGCAGCTCGCGTCCACAGGGGCAAGGCTCCGGATCCCAGGCGGCTTGGTCGCCGAGGCGAAAGCGAATCAGCGGCTGATGGCGCCGGATCAATCCGGTGGCGACCACCTCCCCCGCCTCCCCGGGATCGCAAGGGGAGCCGTCGGCACGCAAAATCTCGATCACCCCGGCTTCCGGGCTCACGTGCAGGCGACCGTGCTCACAATCGCCGGCAAAGGAAATATTTTCAACGGTCGAATATTCCTCGAAGACCTTGGCACCGAAAGCCCTTTCCAAAATCGCACGCATCTCCGGCGTCACCTTTTCGCTCGTGGTGATCACCGCCCGCAAGCTCTCGGGAGGCTCCAACTTCTGCTCCAACATCAATTGTGCCAGCAGATAGAACGAGACCGCATAACCCGTCAGCCAACGAATTTGGTGGCGATGCAAAGCCTTCACATAGGATTCGGCCGTGGTTGCCGATAGGTGGAACGGCGAGAAATAAACTTGGCGCTCGATGCGATTGAAGCGGTAAAACGGCCCCCCGACCTGGGTTTCGGGCACCGCCATCCGGCCGGAAAACGTCGCCCGCGGTTGATGAAACGAAACCCCGGCCCAACCGGCCGACCGCGCTTCCCTCAACGCCATGGCCGCGCGCAGCTCGTCGACGGTCCAATAGGTGGCGATCGGCGTGCCGGTCGAACCGCTGGTATGGAAAACCATCATTTTTTTGGGGTTCGTCGTGCGGCGAAGAGATTCCAACTCGCGACCACGCAGATCGCCTTTTTCCAGCAACGGCAGCTCACCGAGTCGTCCCTGGCGAGCCGCGGACTTTTCATCCGCCGTCCAAAGATCCGAGTAATAAGGCACTGACTCGGCAGCCTCCGTCAGCAGACGTCGAAGGGCCTCGTTCTGCCAATCGACCCATCGGTCCCGGGTCCAACTTTCTCGCCGTCGGAATTGCTCGGTGTGAGCTTTGAATCCCGGCCCCAGCCGCTTCCAATACCAGCCCACACCATAAGCGGTGACGGCGAGGTTTTGGCCCCAAATCGGAAGGCGCGAATAGATTTTCTCGGCTACGCTCATGGGCGCCGGGACTATAGCAGCCTGTGGCGGGAGTCTGTCGCCGGCGAGAGCGAGCAATTTTTGCCAAATCAAGGCGCAGGATCGCATGAATATCGTGATATTCAGAGATTCTGCAACGCAGAGTTGGCGAAAAAGGGCCGCTCGCAGCGCGGTGAGACTTTTGCCACAGGCTGATAGCAGCCGACCACCTCGGCAACACCTCAGGCCGGCGCCTCGCTCCGCTTTGTGGAGTTATTTCCTGCGTTCATTTCCCTGCTGCGCCCCAAATCCGTTAGCATCCTCACCTTGTCCGTATGCCTGTGGTCTCGATCACTGTAGTCTGATCACTGTAGTCTCTAGCAAGAGACCATGATCTCGTTCAGAAGAGACCACGCTCAAAAGCGAGGAGAGCGCTTTGGCCCAACATCCCGAATCCGACTATCCCGAAAAGACCTGCACCATCGACAAATTGGTAACCCAGCCGAAACTGGTCAGCGCGGCGGTGGCCGGGCGCAAGACCCAACAACGGCGCAATGGTGTTTATGCTTACCCGGGCGAAGAATTTGAACTCGACGGCACCCGTTTTCGAGTGACCGACCTCAAACGTGAATCCCTCGGCGACATGACCGACGCTTCCGCCCGCGCCGAGGGTTTTCCGGATCTCGAGACGTACCGCAACCTGATCCTTCGGGTGCACCCGGGAATGACCTGGAACGACAAAGCGCGGGTTTGGGTGCATACCTTCGAGCAAACGTGACCAGGGTGGTTTGAACGCGGCGTGGAGGCACCCGGCCCGACCACGCCTTGTTGCTTCTAGCTACTAGCCAGTAGCCCCCTACAGCAGCTGTTGCCGATGAGTACCGCTAGCGAGAAGCCGCTTCTTTTTGGGTTTCTCCCTGGTTCGTATCGTCGTTCTTATCGTCGAGCCGGAATCTGAAAGTCAGATGATAGCGGACTGAAATCGGCTCGCCGTCCAGGGTTGCGGGCTCAAATCTCCAATCCGGCAGCACGTCGAGCACTGCCTGGTCAAATCTAGGGCCGATGGATTGAAGGACCTCGGCATTGCCGATCTGACCCGTCGGCCCAATGACGACTCTGACCACCACGCTACCTTCGACTTTTTCCTCTTTCGGCATCTCAGGATAACCCGGTCCCGGGCCGACCAAACGAATCGGTTTCGTGACCCCTTTTTCATCGACAGTGTGGACGTGGACCGTGTCGTCCGCGATGGCGGCCTGGGGTGAAACCATCGCGGTCAAGAATCCCGCCAACATCAAAGCGAAGGCGAATCCGGCGGATGCGGTCAAGGCAAGCAATTTAGACATTCTCTTTTCCTCGGTGAGTTGTGCCACCCGCTGCCGCAGATGGCTCTGTTGAAAGGCAAGCGCCATCGAGCCGACCCAAGTCGAACCGAGAGACGTTTGATCGAGCTTTGATTTGTGGTTGAGCAGGTCTTGGTAAATGAGCAGGGCTTCCAAATAGGCCTTGCGGCGACCGTTCAGGGCCACCACCGCCTGATCCACGGCCTGCTCCCGGAGCATAGAGATGCGGCCCAACAACCGAAGTAGATGAATGGGTAGACCGTGGCGGTTGAAATTCGGTTCCCGGTTTTTCTATAAATTTTTTCTGCGGGGGCGGCCGGGCTGCCAAAAGGGGTGCGACGCTGCCCGAGCGACGTCAAGCGCCATGGCACTGTGACGGCCTCTTTCGCATTCAATCCCGCTGGAAAAACCCGCTGAAATCTGCGCCGTAGACCCTAAAGAGAGCCCCTTTACCCAGACCTTCACCCGTCCTTGCGGACCCTCGAGCAAGGGTCCCTCAGTCCCGAGAGGAGATAGTGAGTTGAATAGAAAAATGTCCTTGGTTCACTTCGTCGCCGCAGCAGCCCTAACTTTTAGCTTCGCCACCTCGGCCTCGGCCCAGCAGGTCGTCAGTGGTTTGCCCCGGACGAGCCCGCCGGCTGAAGTTTCCCAACAGGTCGGCATGACCCAGGTGGAGGTGTCGTACCACCGTCCTTCCACCCGGGATCGTCAGATTTGGGGCGCTTTGGTGCCTTACGGTCAGGTGTGGCGGGCCGGAGCCAACGAAAATACGACGATTCGCTTCAGCCACGACGTCAAGATTCAGGGGAAAGAGCTTGCGGCGGGAACCTATGGCTTCCATCTGCTGCCCCAAGAAAACAGTCCTTGGACGGCAATCTTCAGCCATGACGCTCGCGCGTGGGGCAGCTTCTCCTACGACGAATCCCGGGATGCCCTGCGGGTCGAGGTCAAGCCCCGTGAAACGGAGGCCGAAGAAGCACTCTCCTACCGCTTCAACGAATTCGGTGCCGACCACGCGACCCTCGCTTTGCACTGGGCCGGGCTCGCTGTGCCGATGAAAATCGAAGTCGACATCCACCGCCAAGTGATCGACGATCTGGCTGCCCAGCTTACCGGCTTGCCCCGTTTCAGCTGGCAAGGGTGGAATTCCGCTGCGGCGTATTGTGTCAATACCGGCCAATTCTTCGACGAATGTCGACAGTGGTCGGATCGCTCTCTTTCCATGAGCCGCCAAGCCCAAAACCTGCTGATTCACGCGGGTTTGCTCGCTCTCGAAGGCAAGGACGAAGAGATCGCCGCGGTCGAGGAAGAGGCCCTCGGCATGGCCAACGAGCAGCAAGTGAACGCCATGGGCTATCAATATTTTTTCCAGCGCAACAATCCCAAGAAGGCCGTCGAACTCTTCCGTCGCAACGTCGCCGACTACCCGGAGTCCTGGAACGTCTACGACAGCCTGGCCGAGGGTCTCGTCGCCCTGGGCGAACATGAAGAGGCCGTCAAACATTATAAGAAGGCCCTTTCCTTGGCCCCCGACGGTCAGAAGGCCCGCATCCAAGGCGTGCTCGACGGCATGGCCAAGGACCACTAAGATGGATTCTTGATCAGCAAACACAAACTCGGGAGTCCGAGCTGAAGATGGGCCGATTCGCCGAAACGATCCAAAAAGTAAAAGCCGACGGTGGAGCCTTAGTGCTCGACGGCGGCTTGGCGACGGAGCTGGAAGCCGCGGGCATCGACCTGCGGCATCCACTCTGGTCGGCCCGTTTGCTCGACTCCCAACCCGATGCCATCCGCCGAGTCCACCGCAGCTATCTCCAAGCCGGGGCGGATTGCATCATCGCCGCCAGCTATCAGGCCAGTCTCGAAGGGCTGGCCGCCTGTGGATACGACCCACTCCAAAGCCGCAAGCTGCTTGTGTCGGCGGTGGAATTAGCCCGTCAAGAGCGGGATGCGTTCGCCGGTCGCAACGGCGTCTGGGTCGCGGCGAGCATCGGGCCCTACGGCGCCTACCTGGCCGACGGCTCCGAGTTCACCGGCCGTTACGGTCTTTCCGTCGAGCAATTGGCGAACTTTCACCGCGAACGCCTGGAGCTGCTGTGGCAAGCCGGTCCCGACCTATTGGCCATCGAGACCCTTCCCAGCCTGGTAGAACTTCGGGCCCTGCTGCAAATCCTCCGAGACTTGCCGGACGCCCGAGCCTGGATCAGTTTTTCTTGTCGCGACGGCGAGCACATCCACGACGGCACCCCAATCCGTCAATGCGCCGCCCTCTGCGCCGACGCTCAAGGGGTAGTAGCCATCGGCGTCAATTGCACAGCACCGGAGTTTGTCGGCTCTTTGATCTCCGAGCTGCTGGCCGGCGCCCCTGGGCTGCCGATCGTGGTTTACCCCAACTCAGGGGAAACCTACGACGGCGAGCTGCGGGCATGGACCGGCGAGTCCAATCCCACCGACTACGGACGCCAAGCCTTGAAATGGCGAGACCAAGGAGCGTCCATGATCGGCGGCTGTTGCCGCACCGGTCCGCAGCACATCCGCGAAATTCGACAAGCCTTGAAAGCCGCAGACGACTAAGGTACAGGATTCTCTACATTCAGCTATTTTTCTCCCTTTTTTGAGATCCCCTCGATCCAAGCGATCTCCAAGTGGTAGTCTGGGAAGGTCGCCCAACCCAGCAACCTGCCCGTAGACTTTTCCAAAGGAGAAAAGCATGGTCTCAGTCATTTCCCTATGGCTGCCGATTTTGGTGTCCACGGTTTTTGTCTTCATCGCCAGCAACCTGATCTGGATGGTGCTTCAGCTGCACAAGAACGATTGGAAGCAACTGCCGGACGAAGATGTTCTGCGAGCAGCCCTCAACGCCCAGGACCTTCCGCCGAACGAATATCAATTCCCCTACTCGGCAGGACCGGAGGATTGGAAAAGCGAGGCTTGGCAAGCAAAATTTAAAGAGGGACCGGTCGGATTCCTGACCCTGATGCCCAAGGGCGAGATGTCGATGGGCAAGAACATGCTCTTTTGGTTCATCTATGTGGTGATCATTCAAGTCTTCATCGCCTATTTGACCGGCATCGCTCGACCGGCCGGCTCCGGTTTCATGGAAGTCTTTCAAGTGGCCGGCGCCACCGGTGTCTTGGGTTTCGCCGGCGCTTGCGCTCCCGAGGCCATCTGGATGGGACGGCAGTGGAGCAACGTGATGAAAAACATCTTGGACGGCGTGATCTACGGCCTGATCAGCGCCGCGACCTTCGCTTGGTTGTGGCCCACCTTAGTGTAGGGAGGGCCTTGTGCCCGCCCGTGAATGTAGGGGAGGGCCTTGTGCCCTCCCGCTCTTTCCAAACATTGACTCGGCTTCATCGCCCGGGCGGGGGCAAGCCCCGGGCAAGCCCCGCTCCCTACATTCCGGATCCCGGGCGGGGGCAAGCCCCGCTCCCTACGTTCCGGAATCCTGATCGGGGCAAACCCCGCTTCCTACGTTGCGAGGCAGGTCCCGAAGCGGCGTTGACGCTTTCTCGACGGGTCGATTAAGCTGCCCTTGCGTTCAAGGGCCTTCTTCATCCGCTTCCTGCCGAAAAGTTGATTGATGACCGAAATCCGCAGATCTCTTGTTCCCAACCTCTGTGCCATCTCAGGTCGCAAGCCCATTTGCGGGACCCGGGTATGAGTTCGCAAGCGCAAGGCTTGCCCGAGACTTCGCGGAACTCGGGACCCCGGTCCATGCTCAAATCCGTTTGGGCGGTCGAATGGCTGACCCTCGCCAATGTGATCGTCACGGTGGCGTATTTACGTCTGCACCATTTACGCATTGATTGGAAGGGCTTCTGGTACATCGTCAAACCCCTGCTGACCAACCTACCCCTCTACTTGGTGGTCGGCATGGCAGCGACCGTATTGATTCGGCTCGCCTTGGACCGCTCCTTTCGCCCCATAGCCGAACGTCTTAAACGCCCGTCCTGGTATTTGGAATGGCTCAGGCTTTGGCTGGCGATGCTACTGGCGACCTATGCTTACGCTTGGTTGAAGGTCAATGTGCCACTGGTTCGGCACGTGCTTTTCGATCAAGAGCTGTGGTCCCTCGATGTGCTCATGCACCTCGGAGTTTCGCCCTCGGTCTTTTTGACCAGCCTCTTCGACGGTAGCTTTCTCACCGGATGGATCGATTTTTGGTATGAGTATTGGAGCCGCACCGTCTTGATCGTGCTCGTGGTTTTAACCGCATTTCACGACGCGGAACTCCGACGCCGCTTCGTCACCGCGATCGTGCTCTTGTGGACTTTTGGAGCCTGGATCTACGTCGCCTTGCCGGCGTTGGGGCCGATCTACGCCTTTCCTGAGATTTGGCAGGCCGGCTCGTCGATTCCCTACCCCCGGGCCTTGGGCACCCAAATGGGCTTGTTGCAGAATTACCAAATTCTGCAAGAGGGCCTGGCGACGGGTCAGCTCCAGGGTTTTAATCCCACCCGCGGTATCGCCGCCATGCCGAGCTTGCACGTCGGCACCCACGTGCTCTTTGCGATTTGGGCTTGGTTTCGGCTGCGACCGCTTTTCGTCGTATTTCTTTTGGCTTCCATTTTTACGTTTCTCGGCTCCATCCTCACCGGCTGGCATTATGCCGTCGACGGTTATGTGGGCGCTGCTCTGGCCTGGCTGAGCTTTGTCCTCGCCCGCCGATTCGAGCCCGACGTCGAACCACCGACTCCCCCCTCCTGATCCACCGCCCGCCGCGCTCCCATGGCTGAGGCATCCGATCCCACCCTCCGAGGCACCGGGCCGAGAACCGAAACTCTCGGCTCGGCTTCGTCCGACCAGTGGGTTCCTGAATCCGTGCCCCTAGACCACGGCACAACTCTGGGCCGCTACATCGTCTTGCAAAAGCTGGGGGAAGGGGGCATGGGTCAGGTCTATGCCGCCTACGACCCCGAGCTGGACCGCCGGGTGGCGATCAAGGTGATGCGCTTCACCTCCGACGAGCCTGAATCTTTTTCCTCCCGCCTGCGCCAGGAAGGTCGGGCCTTGGCGCGCCTCCGGCACCCAAATGTGGTCACGGTCTTTGACGTCGGCGTGGCTGATCGCCGTCTGTTCATCGCCACGGAACTGGTGGACGGGCTCACGGTCGACCAATGGTTGCGGCAAAAACAGCGGCCCTGGAAAGAGGTGCTCGACGTTTTTATCGACATCGGCAACGGCATTGCCGCAGCCCACCGCGAAGGGCTGGTGCACCGCGACATCAAACCGAGCAATATGATGGTCGCCGAGCATGGGCGGGCCTTGGTGTTGGATTTCGGCATCGCCCGAGACTCGGACCTCTCCGAAGGCGCATTGGTGAACCTCGACGCGCTCCGACGTCCCGAGCTATCCACCGAAACCGAGGCCTTGACCGCCACCGGCGCGGCAGTAGGCACACCGGCCTTCATGGCCCCTGAGCAACGCTCAAGTGGCACCGTCGGCCCCGCTGCGGATCTCTACAGCTTTTGCCTTTCCCTCCACGTGGCTCTCTTCGACGAGCTGCCCAAGGATCCGAGTTCCGAAGGCCGTCGACCGAAAGCAACCTCGTCTTCCCCTATCCAGGGGCGCCGAAACCAGGAATACAACGCGGCTCCCCTCGGTCTTCGGCGTCTGGTGCTCAGCGGGCTGCGTGAGGATCCGGGCCAACGTCCCGAATCGATGGCCGGTTTCGTCACCGAGCTGCAGCGCTTCCGACATCGTGGACGCCGCCTAAGACAACGAGCCGCCATCCTGACGATCCTAGGGCTTATCGGAGCCATATTTTGGCTTTGGCGCGGCTCGGAAGCCGCCGGCTGCGACGCCGTCGGCGATCCTTTCACCCAGATTT
Organism: uncultured bacterium; assembly: GCA_965366625.1. GTDB lineage: Bacteria > Acidobacteriota > Thermoanaerobaculia > Multivoradales > J023 > JAUIJL01. The sequence continues at coordinate 74,274 of CBDUGP010000015.1, read as the reverse complement.
GGGGCGCGTCGAGAAGCGACCGGCTAAAAGCTTCGTTTCTCGACTCCGACCAACCCTTCGCCGCCGACGTTTGGCGGACCTTTCAAGCCGGCCTCGGCGTCTACCGGAAGTCGTGGACAGAAAACGCCCGTTCCTGGTGCCTCGCCGCCCGAGACGGCAGTTTGTCTAGCGAGCTGTTCGACTTGCGGACTGCCTGCTTAGAACAACGCTTGACGGAGGTCGACGCAACCCTCGACCTGGTGGAAAGCGATCCTCAGAGGTTACTTCCACGGGCGGTGGACATGGTCGACGGGCTGGCGCCGATTTCGACTTGCTTCGATATTCGCGCCTTGCTGGCCCCCGTGCCCCCGGATTCGGATCCCGGGTCGCGCCAGAAGCTGGCGGAGCTGCGTCGAGACCAAGCGGAGGTGCGGGCGTTGTGGACGGCCGGTGATTTCGAGCCGGCCTTGGCGGCCTCTTCATCCTTGGTCGAAAACGCTCGTCGGCTGGGATATTGGCCGCTGATCGCCGAGGCCCTCTTCCATCGGGGCGCGATCGAGGACGCTCGGCTGGATCAAACAGCCGCCGACACCTTGGTCGACGCGACCTTGGCGGCCGCAGCCGGCAATCACAATCGCTTGGCAGCCGAGGCCTTCATCCGACTCGTGAGGGTGGCGGGGCTGCACCTACAGGATTTCGAGCTGGCGGCAACCTACGCCCAACAGGCCTCCAGCGCCTTGCTCGCTCTCGGGCGCCCAGGAGACCTGGCCGCCCAACTCGACGATCAATTGGGCATGAACGCCCGCCACCAGGGTCTCTACGACGAAGCTCTTCTGCGGCTGAATAAATCCCTGGAGTGGAAAACTAAACATTTGGGCGAGCAGCACCCGTCGGTCGCCAACACCTTGCTCAGCTTGGGCAACGTGTATGACGATATGAACGACCATCAAGCGGCCCTACAACACCTCGATCGGGCCCTGGACATCCAATTGCGTCGGTTGGGACCGTCCCATCCCGCGGTGGCTGAAACCTACGCCCGGCTCGGCACCCTCTCCCGGGAGCAACGCGATCTAAAAGGGGCGCTCGACTACCACTCCAAAGCCATGGACATCCATCGCCGGGTCCACGGCCCCAACAGCCCACCGTTTGCCCAATCCCTAACCTATCTCGGCGAACTTCAAGCCCTCGACGGGCAATTCGACGACGCCGAATCGTCCTTCGAGCAAGCCCTGGTTATCTTGGGCCAAACCTTCGGGCCCGAGCACGGTCACTTGGCCGTGGTTTACGCCACCATGGCCAGCGCCTGGACGGAAGCAGGTCGTGATCAGGCCGCCATCGAGCCCTACGAAAAGGCGTTGACGATCTACCAACAGACGTTCGGCGCCGGTCATCCACAGGTCGGGGTCCTGCATTTCAACCTCGCGACGGTGTATTTGCGCCTAGGCCGATTCGAAACCGCCGCCGACGGCTTCGGCCGTAGCGTCGCGATTTGGTCGTCGGCGCTCGGCGAAAGCCACGCCCTGGTGGCCAACGCGCTCACCGGCCAAGGGGACTCCTTGACTCGCCTCGGTCGGCAACGGGAGGCCATGCCCTTGTTGGAACGGGCCCAATCCATTGACGAACGCTTGAATGCGAACGAAATTCGCGACCCCAAAGATCGAGCGGATACCGCCTTCGCCTTGGCCCGCGCAGGGTCCCAAAGCGGTGAGCCCAGCCCGAAGGTTAGGCAGCTCGCGGAGCAAGCCCGTCGTTTGTATTCGGAAAGGCAAACGTCCAGTCAAAGGGAACTCGAGGACCTCGAGATCTGGTGGTCCACGGCGTTCCCCGCCCCTGAATCGTCAGCCGACGCGGTCGAATCCGGTTCCCAGCGCTGAGCTGACCGACCTCAGCTGGTGGCCAATCCCAAACGTTGGAGGGCTTTAGCAGCCAGCGTGCGAACCGGACGCCACGGACCGGAGGCCACGGGCTGAAGCCCGAGGCTCATCATGCCTCGCCCCTAACGGGGCAGCTCGGAAGGATGCAGGGGCGTCCCGCGGGGGCGCCAAACAGCGTAATTTCTCGACTCGAGAAGAGCTGACCAAACTCAGCTGGTGGCCAATCCCAAACGTTGGAGGCGCCGGGCCAGGTTGTTGCGCGAGATGCCCAGCAGCCGGGCCGCTTGGGTTTGGTTGCCTTCGGTTTTCTGCAACGCTTGTTCGAGAATCACCCGCTCGTGGCCGGACAGATATTCTTCGAGGCGGGTCACCCCGAGTTCGAAACCTTCGCTGGGCGCGGCGTCGGATTGGATCGCCGTCACCGCTTCGGCCACGTGTTTTGAATCGATCGCTTGCCCGGCAGGACACAAATAGACCAGCCGGCGGACCACGTGGCGGAGTTCGCGGACGTTGCCGGGCCAGGGGTGCTCTGCGAGCCGTTTGAGGGCTTTGACCGTAACCCCGCGGACGTTGCGACCCAGGCGGCGGCTAAAAAACTTCAGAAAGTATCCCACCAGGATCGGTAGATCCTCCGAACGTCGACGCAGGGGTGGAACCCTAAGTTCATAACCCGCCAGTCGATAGTAGAGGTCTTGGCGGAATGCCTTGTCGGCGATGCTCTGGGCCAAATCCGCGTGGGTCGCAGCCACCCAGCGCACATCGATGCGAATGGGTTTTTCCCCAAGGGGAGCCACTTCCCCTTCTTGCAACACCCTCAAGAGCTTGGCCTGTAAGGCCAACGGCATGTCACCGATTTCGTCCAGGAAAAGGGTTCCACCGTCCGCTTGCACCAACTTGCCGCGCCGACGTGTCACCCCCGTCGCCACCCCTTGACCGATGCCGAAAAGCTCGGCTTCGAGCAGCTCCGCGGGCACGGCGGCGCAATTCAGGGCGATGAAGGGACCGTCGGATCTGGCAGAGCCATCGTGGAGGGCCTGAGCTAAATGCTCCTTGCCCACTCCTGTTTCGCCCAAGATCAGAACCGGCACCTCGTCCGCCGCCAACATTTCGATCTGGCGGTAGATCGACGACATGGCCGCGGACACTCCGGCCACGATGCCGTCGGGCAGGCGCAGACGTCCGGAGGGTTGAGTAATCTCCTCGACCAGCGCCCGCCCCTGCTCGGAGCGACGATGGAGCAATTGCAAACAGACCCCCAGAAGCGCCGGTTGGACCCCAACGACAGCGGTGCCGAAGGCTGCCAGGCCGAGAATTTCCTCCTGCTTCTCGCCCTTCGGCACCCACGCCGTCACCAAACCGACTTCCGGCAGCTGCAACACCCTAAAGCCGGCGTCTTGGGGCAGCGGATCCGCGGCCCTCACGGCATCGCGGTCGGGCAGAGGGCCGATTTCGCCGGCAGCCGCCAACACCCTGCCGACTCCGCGCGCCGGCCATTCCACCAAACAGATTCCCCGGGTTCCGAGGTGACGAGCCAAATCGGACATGGCGCCGGCGAGGTCGGGAGCGGGTGCCGGCTCTAAACGATTCAGCAAATCACCGACGCAGCGCAAAACGACCCCATCCACACTGCCGGAAGCTGCGGTGAGATCGGAAGTCCCTCCGAGAAAGGTCGTGACCTTGCCGCGAGTGCTCCATTCCACCGCCAACGCCAGCTCGACGTCTTCCCGATGCACTGCTTCCAGAACGCATCGGACCGTGCCGAAACCGAGCACATCTCCCGACCGGACAAGTTTCTTCCGGACGGGTTTGCCGTTCACCGTGCTGCCGTTTTTGCTGCCGCGATCTTCGAGCTCGCAGCCCGAGGGATCTACATGCAGCACCGCATGGAAGCGCGAAATGCCCCGACCGTCGAGACAGACGCGGTTTCGGGCATCCGAGCCGACCCCGTTCTCCCCGGCAGTAAGGGAGATCAGCTTTCCCTCGTGATCGGACAACAAACGCAATCGGAAAAGCGCTTCAGTGGCTGAGTCACTCAATCCATTAGCTCCTCACGATCTGTTTCTCACGATCTCTTCCTCACGGTCTCGTCTCAAAAGTCTTAAGTAGGTCGATTCTATTCCAGACACTGTCTTGGACAGCCCGGGCGTGAGCGGTCGCCGCCCGGATTCGGGCGAATCCGGCCCGGAATCGGGCGGAGCGGTTCTCCGCAGCCTCCAGGAAAGTATCTAAGTTCAATCTTCACAACGGCTTACGATCTAAATTCAAGACTGGCACGCCCATTGCTGTTACATCTTCACATCGCAAATTCGCGCCGACCGCCTGATCACCCCCGGGCCCGGCGCTTCCCCAATCCAAGGAGAAACTCATGTCACGGTTTAATCTCTCTAGTCGCTGGACTTTCGTCCTGCTGTTCGCTCTTTTTTCGACTTTAATCACTCTACCCGCGTTGGCGCAATTGTCTACGGGCCAGGAAGGCAGCGACGATGAGGATAGCGGCGAAATCCTCATCGCTAAGGAAAATGCGGTCATTGAAGAAGTGGACAGTGGGCCGGGCTGGTTCCAGGTTCATATTTCCGACGCCAAGAATCCCAACCGCGGTGTGGTGAGCGACCTGCTCTTCGTAACACCCGAAGGCATCGACACCCTACCCCTCTCGGAAGCCGAAAAAGAAGAGCTGCTCAACGACTTCGGCCTGGGAGGACCCAAACCCGGAACCGGATCCAAAGGTGTCGCTGCCGGCTCCGCTTTTTCCACCGACGACCCTTATGACCTCTTTACAGAACTCCAAAAACCCGCCTCCGCGGCCACTCCCAACAAGGTGGCCTGCGACGACGATCCTCCAGCAACCGGCGGCGGCTTCATCATCATTGACCTCAATCAACTGCAAGTGATCCAGGAGCTCAAGGCCCTTCATCCCAATCTCGATGCACCCGATTGGCAAGATCCGGACCAACCCGAAGGGGCCAAAGGCTGCTTCGGCTGGAATGACAAAAACAAAACCAAGAATTGGAATTTGGCCGACAACTCGATCAGCGAGAATTTCGACCTGGGCGGCGGCTTCACCGGCAGTTACCAAGTCCAGCTGCCTTTCCAAACCGCCGGCTCTGCGTCGCTGAAATATCGGGTCAAAAAATTCGCTTGTGTGCCCTATAAATTCCGCTTCAAAAGTGTCAATGCCCAGGGTACTGCGGCCCTTTCCGGCACCGCCAGCTTGTCTGCCAGTGCATCGCTCGGTTACACCTGGGAGCACGAGCAGCTGGTGTTCAATCCCAAAATCGCTTCCGTCACCTTCTGGGTGGGTGTGATCCCGGTTTGGGTCGACTTCTACTTGCCCACCTACGTCGGCGTGAAGCTCGACGCCGAAGTCTCCGCCAGCGTCTCCCTCGACGCCGACTTCGGAGCTTCCGGCAGCTTCGAATACACCTGCACCAGCGACGATTGTTGTGGTGATGAGAGCTTCCAAGATCATTTCGATACCCAAGGCCTGTCGTCCTCCTTGGAAGCCGAGATCGGAGCGCAAGTCAGCGCCCGAGTCGGTGTTAAGGCGGCCGTCTGGAACAATCCCTTGGTCGGTTCCCTTTTCTACGGCGAAGCCGGCGTCAAGGGTTTCGTCGGCGCGGACGTGTGGGGTTATTACGGCAACGCCTGTGGTGACGGCGACGGAGACGGACACAACGAGACCGTCGAGGCCCTGGTGGCTGACGCCGAGGCCGGATTCGATTGGGTATTCGGCATCGGCGGCGCCCTCTCGCCGGAACGTGAATGGACTCGCCCCGCTGCCCGCTGGCAGCTGGGTTATTGGGACCTACTCGGAGACGGCGGGTCCACCGCCTTGTCACCCATGTTGATCGGCCCGAGCACCGTGGAAGCGGGCCAGACGGCGACTTACACCGCCAAAATGCGGCCGTGTTATCCCTACACCGATGCCGTCAACCTCAATATGGGCCCCGGCCAGTGGATCGGCACCCCGCAGATCACCAAACCCAAAAGCTCCAACGCTTCGCAGAATTCCACTCAGCTCAGCCGCGCCTTCTCCCAAGGCGGTGTGGAGACCCTCTCCCTGACCGCCACCACCGACGCCAAGGGTCGTGAACTCGGCACCTTGACCGAGAGAGCTTTGAACGTCACCGGCGGTGAGCCGATCGACCCACGTCGAGGTTCCTGGTACAACCCGAGTCGATCCGGCAACGGCATCTCGTTCTACTCCAACAACGCCAATTACTTCGTGCTCACCTGGTACACCTACACGGCGTCCGGAGCACCGATCTGGTACGTCAGCGACACGGGTTTGATGTCGGGCAACACCTGGAGTCAACCTCTCTATCGGGTGACCATGAACAGCTCCGGAACCACCAGCGTGGCGCCGGTCGGGCAGGTCAACCTGGACTTTTCTACCCCCGAAGCTGCGACTTTCTCTTGGACCCTGAACGGCCAAAGTGGCAGCGAGCCCTTCATCTACTTGCGGGGCGGCGCCGGTCGGACCGGCCTTTGGTACCCGCCTTCGCAATCCGGATGGGGGTTGGACGTCTCGGAGCACGGAAGCATGAACGCCACCATCGTCTCTTTCTATGACGCCGGCGGACAGCCGACTTGGGTCTTGGGTGCGGCTCCCGTTTCGGCCGACGCCACCCTTCAGCTCGATCGCTACTATGGCCCAGGCCTCTGCCCCAGCTGCAGCGGCACTGTTTCCGCCACCCCGAGCCCGGCCGGCAGCATGCGATTACAGATTCAATCCGGTTCCTCCACAGCTGGAGTGGTGTCGACCACCATTAACTCGGCCGGTACGATTTGGAATCGGACGAACATTCCCATCGCAATCTTGACCACGCCGTAACCCTCGCCACGCCATCAAACGAGGCATCGGCGACATGAATGGCTCGCCGGTGCCTCGTTTGACCTCTTCCCACAGATACTTTGATCACGACAGACGCTTGTTTCCAGCCGGCACCAAAACCACAATGGCCGTTCCAGCGTTGATTCATTCTTTGAAGGAGCTTGCCATGCGAGCCTACTCTCCGCTTACCGCCACCTCTCTCTGCCAGCCCTCGCGGGAAACTTCCACCGCCACTTTCTTCGCCGTGACGTGCTTCGCCGTGTTCTGCTTCTCCGTGTTCTGGCCCGCCACCTCATTCGGCCAAATCACCCTGCAAACCACCGAAGGTAAGGGAATCGAAATTCGCCTCGCCAATCTGATTTCCAGCTCTACCGAACCCGCGGAATCCCAGGTGGTCAGGGATCCCGAATCAGGGACGATCAGCGCTGTCGCCCAAGGTCGATTTCTCTACGAGCCCCAAGCAAGATTCGTCGGTTTCGATTCGGCAATTTTCCAGGTCGCCACCGGTCCCGGATCCGCGAGCCTCGTCGAGGCAAAGATCCGCGTCTTGCCGAAGGCCCTGCCGACGGCCGGGACCTTCACAGCCGGTGGTTACGGCGCGTTCGGTTTGTACCATCAGCAAAAGCGGTACTTTCAGCTCTGCGACGCCTGGGAATCGATCGAGATGGTCATGAAATGCCGATCCCTGCCGGTGATCGAAGTCTCCAAGGGTTGGTTACCCGTTTACGGTGATTGGGACGGCGACGGATGGCAATCCCCCTCCTTATTCGATCCGACCACGGCAACCCTGCACCAACTAGCCGAGGATGCCGAGGGCACCCATCTCCGGATCCAACAATCCGTAAGATTCCCGGGTAAGGAGTGGACTTGGCCCGTGGCCGGAGACTGGCAGAACACCGGAATCCACAGCTTGCTCTTGATTGACGACAACGGCGTCATCTCGCAGATCGACCCCTTCGCCATAAGTGATCGAGGGACCACTTGGCAAAATTCGATTCCCGTGCCTTCAAACAACGATTTTCCCTGGCCGACTGCTCGGCCGAATGCGGACCAGGGCCCAGACGCCCTGGCTGTGGTCCATTTCAGCCACGGCAACGTTTATTGGACAACCGGCGGAGCCACCAACCTAACGCAAGGATCGCAAGACATCGGCTATCAGAGTGGGCGCTTGATTCCCATTCATGGTGCTCCCGCGGTGCTCTATGGATTGGCCGATCTTTATCTTCTGGAGACCCGCTGGATCAACGGTCAACGGGTTTATCTCATCGACCACTGGACCCACGGCCATCCTTCGACCTTGCCGCTGAAATTTCCCCACGAGCCCCCAGGCATTTGATCGGGCTCGGATCCTCGAAAACCCCATTTTGCGAGCTAGGGAGGCCCAGTAACCCGAGCACGGCAGCGGAGACTGTCTGAGCGGCGCAACCTGTGACGCCCTAAGTTTTTACACATCAGCAACTTGAAACGGCACGCAGATGGTTGCACGAGTTTCGCAGCGACACGCGCAGGGCGCTGGGCCGACCCCACCGAGCTAAAACTGGACGGGCCCAAACTAAACCCCCTCGCCCGTTTGGACTCGCCACAGGCCCGCGTAGATGCCGGCGGCGGCGATCAGCGAATCGTGGTCCCCTTGCTCCGCCACCCGTCCTTGATCCAACACATAGATCCGGTGGGCATGACGAATCGTCGACAATCGGTGGGCGACGATCAGGGTCGTTCGATCCTTGGAAATGGTCGCCAAGGAGCGCTGAATGGCCGCCTCGGTTTCGTTGTCCACCGCGGAAGTGGCTTCGTCGAGGGCCAAGAGCGGCGCGTTTTTGAGCACCGCACGAGCAATAGATAGGCGCTGGCGCTGACCTCCCGAAAGCTTTTGCCCCCGCTCTCCCACCACGGTGTCGTAACCCTCGGGCAAGGCCTCGATAAAGTCATGGGCTTCGGCAACTTTGGCCGCGGCCACCACCCCATCGAAGCCTGCTTCCGGACAACCGTAGGTGAGGTTCTCGCGCACCGTGCCGTGGAAAAGGAAAACATCCTGGCTCACCAGCGCCACCGCCGAGCGCAAATCCGCCAAACGCAGCTCTTCGAGCGCAATGCCATCCAGGCTCACCCGTCCCGAATCAGCTTCGTAGAATCGTAGCAACAGCTTCAGCACCGTCGTTTTACCGGATCCGGTCGCGCCCACCAGAGCCGTGGTCCGGCCCGCTTCCAAGGTCAGATCCAACTCACGCAGGGTCGGAAAACCAGGTCGGTAGGAGAAGTCGACACGTTCGAATCGAACTTCGCCGCGCAATTTTTCAACGTCGATCACCCGATCCCCGTCACGGATCGCCGGCTCCGTATCCATCAAGTCGAGAATACGCACCGCCGACGCCATCGCCCGTTGGTAGAGGTCGAAGGTCTGGCCCAGACGCGTCAAGGGCCACAACAATCGCTGGGTCAAGAAGACCATCACGCTATAGGCGCCGACCGCCAGGGTGCCGTCCAAGGCCAGGTATCCACCGTAGATCAAGGTCGCCGTGAATCCGATCAGAACCGCGATTCGGATCAGGGGCGAAAAGGCCGAGCTGAGGCGAATCGCCTGGCGATTCGCCTCTTGATAAGCCCGGCTCTCGCCGTCCATGCGCTGGAGCTCCCGCTGCTCCGCCACAAAGCTCTGGATCGTGGCGATACCGCCGAGATTATTCGCCAGCTGGGCGGACAGGTGCCCAACCCGCTCCCTGACCAGGGCATAGCGAGGTTGGATCTTCGCCTGAAAACGAAACGAGCCCCACAGAATCAAGGGAATCGGAACGAAGGACATCCAAGCCACCGAAGGTGCCAGGTAGAAAAACGTGGCGCCCACCAAGACGGTGGTGGTCACCACCTGCAACATCTCGTTGGCGCCGCCATCGAGGAATCGTTCCAGCTGGTTGACGTCGTCATTGAGGATCGCCATCAAACCGCCGGTGGAACGGTCCTCCAAATAGGCCAGCTCGAGTTCCTGCAACCGGCCGTAGGCGTCCAAGCGCAAATCGTGTTGGATCGACTGCGCCAGGTTACGCCACATCACCGCGTAGGCGTATTCGAAGGCCGACTCCAACGACCAAATCACGAAGGTGAGCAGGGCCAACACCAGCAGTTGGTCTCTGGGCTGGGAGACACCTAGGGACGCGAGAAAGGAGCTTTCCTTGCGCACTACGATGTCCACCGCCATGCCGATCAAAACCGGCGGCGCCAGATCGACAACTTTGTTGATCACCGAGCATGCGGAGGCCGCAAAAAGTCGACCTCGATAGGCTGCGGCATAACGCCACAGCCTTTTCAACGGCGAGCCATGGGCAGGAGAAGCGGACGGAGGGTGGGTAGATGGCCTCATGAGGCCGGCAGATTAGCATCACGAGCCGAGTCACGGTCCCCCGGCTGATGACGATTCTTGGCGCCGACTGACCGGTAAGTGACATGGAACGTCAATCCGTGCAGATTTTTGGCTCAAAACGGCGTCAAAACGATCGATTTTTCCGGCACGGGGTTTGCTTACTTTAAGAATTACGAAACGCACGACTTCGTGGAGCCCCTATGACTTCCCCCTACAGCACCCGATCCAACACCCCTACCACCTACCCCACCCCTTACCGCTCTTCCTGGCGAAGAGTCGCGGTATCGAGCATTTTTTGGCTCGGTTTGACCGCCCTTTCCGTGCTCATGCTCGCCGCCCTGGGCGTCATGGGCACCGTCGTCAGCTGACGGACTGGCGACACGGTCTCGGGGCCACGGGCTACAGGGCCACGGGCTACAGGGGCCAAGGGTCACGGCTGGGCTGCCCGCGCCGATACTTCTCCAACGCCGCTGCCACCCGCATCTGAATCGCTGGGTTGCCCGTTGATCCAGCAGCCTTGAGCGCCGCCTCTTGATATTCGATCGCCCGTCCGAAATCCCCCACCTCGGCCAGCGCCATGGCCAAGCTCTCCACGTGATTCAAAGTCTTGCTGCGCGCGAAGAGCCCTTCCGCAATCGGCAACGCTCGACGCCCATCGCGAAGCTCGTCCACGGGACACGCCGACAGCATCCGCACCAAGGCATCGGCCAAGACATCATGGCCGTCCAAAAGGGCGTAGCTCTCCTCAACCACCGCCATCGATCGTCGCCAGGCCTTGGCCTGGGCCAGGCTGAGGGCTAGGCCAAGGCGGGCATTGGCGTGATGGGGCTCCAACTCAATGACCGCCTTGAAATGCTCAGCCGCCTCGTCGTAGCGGCCAAGTCGACGCAGGGCGTTCGCCAGGTTGAAATGAGCGTCTCGGTAATTGGGATCCTTTTCAACCGCCCGGCGATAGAGCTCAATGGATTCTTCGTCCTTGCCCTGCTTGGCCAGCAAGGTGGCCAAGCCGAAGTTGGCCCGAGCATGATCGCTTTCGAGTTCCAAGGCCGTTCGCGTGTGCTCCAGAGCGCCGGTCGAATCCCCGACTCGGGTGAGGGCAGCCGCCAAGTTCAATCGTGCCGGCACACTCTGCGGATCCGCCTCGACCGCTCGGCTGAAGGAGCGGACCGCGTCTTCGAATCGCTCCTGAGTAAATTCTGAGTTGCCCCGATTTAAATGGAGCCGCATGCCGGTTTCCAGAGCTTTGATTTCATCCATCAAGGGATCCACGACCCGGGCGGAGACGGTGCCTCGCCGGCCCAGAAAAGAGCGGGCATCGTCCGTACGACCCAAACCGCGATACGCCAGACCCAAGGGATAAAAAATCTCGGTGGCCGTCGGGCTCAGCTTCAGAGCCTTTTCCAGGGACTCGACAGCCGCAGCAAAATCTTGACGGGCCAAGGCGATGCGCCCCAGGCCGATCCAGGCGGCGGCCGAGTCCCCGTCTTGACGCAAAGCGTCGTCGAAGGCTTGGGCGGCCTCCTGCAATCGACCCTGCTCGCGCATCAGGTGGCCCAAGCCGATCAGGGTCGGCAAATGATCTCGGCGCAGCTCCAACACCTGGCGCCAAGCCGCCTCCGCCGGCTCGGGCTGTCCACGTTTTCCGTAGATCCGACCTAATAGATACGGCCAAGCAAGCTCGTGGGGTGCCAGCTTTCCGGCGTTGAGATAGCAGGCTTCGGCCGCTTCGAGGAATCCGTGGGCGTGGTAGAGCTTGCCCATTCGACCCATCGCAACCGCGAGAGCACTCGCTTCCACATTCTCCGCCTCCCCTTCCCCGGCCCCTGCATGTCCGGGCAAGAGTGCGTCGAGCTCGGCCCGTGCGCTCTGCAGTCGATCGCGAACTGCCGGCTCGACGGCGCTCAGATCCGGGTTGGCTACAGCCCACAATTCGCCCGGCAGGTCCGTTGCCTCCGGTCCTTGACCCGTGCAAGCGAGCCACCCGATCCCCAACACCAGCATCAGCACCAGGCCGAGCAGCCTCAGAATAGGGCTTGCCGAACGCCTCGGACCCCTCACCGCGTCCCCCCGGCGGCCCCGTCTGCCGGCTTCGACAGGTCGATCGTTCGGTAGCTGCGCAGGGACCACTGATCCGGCATCAATTCGTGCCGCCGGCCGTCACTGCCGAAGACTTCCACGCCCTTGACCTTCGAGTCCCCCACTCCGATCAACAGCCGTGGATCGCCGGCCGAGGCATAGCTGCCGTCCGTTCCGACCCTGCGCCAAAGGGTCCGACCGTCTTCCAACGACACCTTCACCCTAGCCCCATAGTCGTCACGCCCGTTGCGCAAGAGCCTGAACCCCAACCAAACTGTATCTTGGCCGACGGCGTTGATCATCAGCCGCGCAGGACCGCCGTTGTTGACCACAAGAACGTCCGTATCACCATCATTGTCCACATCGCCGAAGGCCGCGCCCCGACTGACCTCGGAAAGCTCGAAGACCCGCCCCGCCCGCGCCGAAATGTCCTCAAAACGGCCGCCCCCAAGATTGCGCAGAAGCTGGTTCGGCTCGTGAAGCGGAAAAGGATCACCCGCACGCTGCAGCTCAGCCTTCATCCGAACGGCGCCGTTGACGATCAACAGGTCGAGCAGGCCGTCGTTATCGTAGTCGATCCAGCCGGTGCCGAAACCGGTGAGCTGTCGGCTGGAAAGATCCAAGCCGCTGCCCAACGTCTGATCCGTGAACAGGCCCGAACCATCGTTGCTGTAAAGGGTATTGGTCTCGTCTTGGAGATGGGTCATGAAAAGGTCTTCATCGCCGTCACCGTCGAAATCCCCGGCCACGAGGCCCATGCTGGCCTCGGCCTCGCCGTCCAGGTTGAAAGCAGTGCCCGCCAGAAGTGCCTGATTCTCGAATCGGCCCGAACGGTCATTGATCCACATCAAATTTGCGGTCGCGTCATTGGCTACAAATAGATCTGGCCAATGATCACCATTGAAATCTGCGCTGACCGTTCCCAAGGCGGGACCCGCCCCAGAGAGAACGCCGGCTTGTGCCGTGGTGTCCTCGAATTGAGAGACACCCTTTGACGCGCCCACGTTGCGAAACAACCGATCCCCCGAAGGCTGGTAGCTCAGTGGACCACAATAGTCTCGCTCGCTGGTCTTGGAAAAACACTGCTTGGAGGCCGTCAACGTGAAGTCGACGTAGTTCCCGACGAAGAGGTCTAACTTGCCGTCCAAATCGTAGTCCCAAAAAGTCGAGCTAACACTCCACCGAGGGTCGTCGGTGCCGGATGGCTCGGTGATGTCTCGAAAGGTGCCGTCCTGTTGATTGTGCAGCATTTGATTGGAGCCGAAGTGGGTGACGTAGAGATCGACAAAGCCGTCGTTGTCGATATCGCCGACGGCTACCCCCATGCCGTAACCGCTGCCCAGGTCCCCCGATCGTTCGGAAACATCTTCGAAAATGAGCTTTCCGGTTTCCATCAGCCTATTTTGATAAAGCCGATCAGCCGCTCCTCGGCCTTCTTCCGCAAGCTTGCCACTTTGGACCAAATAGGCATCGAGATCTCCGTCGTTGTCGTAGTCGAACAACGCCGCGCCAGAACCGAGAATTTCAGCCATATGGAACTCGTCGGCCCGACCATTGAGATGATCGAATCGCAGCCCCGTGTCCGCCGCCCGGTCGACGAAGATCTCAATGCCTCGGGTTGGGGCCGGCTGCAGCTCAGCCGCCGGTTCCGGCCCTGCCCTTTCCCCGGTTTGAGTCGCGGGCATTCCCCCTGGCTCCGGGGACCCACAGCCCCAAATGAGCAACAAAGCCGGCCACCACCGACTGATCGACTGCCGACTCTTCGACGGCCGACCCTTCGGCAGTCGACTTACCCAGAAACAACTCATTTTGAGAATCATGTCAAGCTCCTGACCCCACCCTGGCACTGATTTCTTGAACCTCGGCGTCTGACCCGACGTTTCGGAATTTCCACAAACCACTGATTATAAATGACTTGATGTAGGTGAAGGGCTTGCCCCGCCCTACCTCTGGAGGTTTGCGGGCGTAGCCCGCTAAGGTCCCTTTGGTGTGGGCCCACAGCTCTCAAGACTGAAGCAAGCGTTGAACGCTACGACCGTCTAAGGCCAGATCATAATCGACACCCAAGCTGCGAAACAGAGATGGTCCTTTTGCTTAGCGCCAGGCCAAAATTATGGTAGCGTTTGGACTTCGCAAAAATTTGTTTTGTTTGGGTCCCTGGGCTCGATACCCTACAAGGACCGACTGAATTGAATTGGGAGAGCTGAGCCGCAGCCACGACACCCAAACGGGGACGTCCGAGCTTACCCGCCATTGACCAAGGGAGAACAATCCTAATGACTCGCTATTTTGACGGGGCCCGCGCTGTAGTGCGCACCGGCCTCATCGCGTCTCTGCTTCTCGTCGGAGCAACCACCCTCCAAGCCCAAGACAAAGCCACGGTGTTCAGCCAAATGGAGGTTCTCGCTCAACAGATCCAACAGCTGAAACCCACGGCTTCCGACCCTGCGGTCCACGCTCAGATCGACAATCTGCGCAACCAGTACACCGCCCTCAGCAACCAGATCGGCGGCCAGGACCCCTTCGGCTTGCGCAACGGCTTCGTCCCTGACCGCTCCCTCAAGGTGGGTCTTGAGAAAGCGGCACCGGCCGGGCCCGGCACCAGCACTGCCACCACCACGAATTACGCCAACAACACCCCCACCGCCATTCCCGATTCGGGCGCGACGACCTCTGACATCATCGTGGCGTCGGGCGACACCTTCTTGTTGGATGCCGATCTCAACCTCGACATCACCCACACTTGGAACTCCGATCTCAACATCACGCTCACTTCGCCCGCCGGTACCACGGCGATCATCTCCACCGGCAACGGCGGCTCCAACGACGACGTTTTCAGCGGCTCGCTCATTGACGACTTCGCCACTGAGCCCATAACCGACAACGTTTATGCCGATGGCGTGCCTGCGACCCCGCTGGTTCCGGAAGGTGCCCTGGCCATCTTCTTCGGCGAAGATCCCAACGGAACTTGGACCCTGGCCGTCAGCGACAATGCGGCCGCTGACACCGGCGACATCAACTCCTGGTCCCTCGACCTGACTACCCTCAACGGTGCCGCAGAGCCCACGGTGGACGGCAACTACGCCAACAACACACCGACCGCGATTCCGGATTCCGGCCAAGTCACCGTCGACGTGGACGTCACAGGAGCGGGTACCTATTTGTGTGATGTGAATCTGAACACCAACATCACCCATACCTGGAACTCCGACCTCAACATCAGCCTGACCTCCCCGGCTGGTACGACGAGTATCATTTCCACCGGCAACGGTGGCTCGAATGACGACGTCTTCGGTGGCACCGTCTGGGACGACTCCGGCGCAGAGACAGCCACTGACAACGTCTACGCGGACGGTGTTCCGGCGACCTCGCTGATTCCGGAAGGTGCCTTGGGTGCTTTCATCGGTGAGGATCCCAACGGAACCTGGAGCCTGACCGTCAGCGACAATGCGGCTGCAGACACCGGCGACATCAACTCCTGGTCCCTCGACGTGACCACCTGCGCCGGATCGGGCGGTGGCTACGGCGAGGACCCGTTCGACATCGCCATTCCGACCCTGGGAGAGTGGGGCCTCTTGGCATTGTTGTTGGCGCTCGGCAGCGCGGGTGTGATGTTCATCCGACGGCGCTGAGCCCAAGCGATCAGCGGCTTTAACCCAGCTGTTGACGATGAAAAGGCCGAGTTCGAATGAGCTCGGCCTTTTTGTTTCTAGCGTTGACGACCGCTTCGTGCGACCGACGAGGGCTCAGGCAGCCGCGGTTCGTGACGTGGAATCCCGAACCAGCGATTCGTGCAATAGGAGGATTGCCCGGTCGGCATGTTTGGACTCGATCACCGCCACCGCCACCTGGGAGTCCTCTCTCGAATCCAAGTACAAGTCGTCCACAGGAATGCCCAGCCGATCGAGCGCTTTGGGTAGTTCGCCCAACAAGCTCGCGGCCGCCAATCGTCCCGGTACCACGGCGACTGCCGACAACTCGTCGAGGCGGTGGATCGAGACCGGCGCGTCGCGCATTTCGCGCTTCAGCTCCAGCTCGAGGGAATCGGCCTCGTCCGCCCTCAAGGTCAAGCTCAGCCGGCAAGGAGAATGGTGAGCGGTGAAAAGCTCGACCCCGAGCCGCTCAACCGCCGCCAGGGCTCGGCTCGACAATCCAACCCCGGAGGCCGAGCCGAGTTCGAAACGGGAAACAGCGACCCGAGAAACCGCCAGGGCCGCCATCTCACGCGGCTCGTCGATCTCGGTGATCACGGTGCCCGGCAACGCCGGTTGGAAGGTCGAACGAATCGAAACCGGAATCCGGTTGCGAGCCACCGGAGCCAAGGTCCGGGGATGTAGCACCTTCGCGCCATAGCGAGCCAAAGCGGCGGTTTCACCGTAATCCAGTCGACGCAGGGGCTGGGCCTCCGCTACATACCGGGGGTCGGCGGTGAACACTCCGTCCGTATCGGTCCAAATTTCCACTCCATCGGCATCCAGCGCCGCCGCCAAGACCGTGGCCGAAAGATCCGAAGCGCCGCGCCCTAGAGTGACGGTTCGGCCACTTTCGTCGGCCCCAAGGAACCCTGTCACCACTAGGACCTTGCCGTCGTAGAGCCCTGCCAAGGCCTCCAACACCTGCTGCCGGGTGCGGCGCACATCCACCTCGGCCTCGGCGCCGTCATCGCGCACCCGCAGGAGCGTCGTTCCATCGACCCCTTGGGCATCTAGGCCGTGGGAGCGCAGCCAAGACACGACTCTCGGCACCGAAAGCCGCTCGCCGGTGGCCAAGACTCGATGTTTGACGCCATTCGGCGCCTCGCCCAACAGCGCCACACCGTCCAACAGCCTCTCGAGTTCCCGCAGCCAAGGATCGATTTCCCCCTGCAACCACTTGCGTTCGGCCCCGTCCAAGCGCCCGGCAGGATCCTCCAAATGGCGCCGCCGCAGCTCCCTCACCAGGCCGACGGGAGGCTCTCCGCAGGACGCGGTTTTCAACGCCTCGACCAATTGATCGGTAACTCCACCGAGTGCCGACACCACCACCACCACAGGACCCTTGGCGCGAGCGGCGCCGACGATGCCCGCGAGCTTTTCCAGCCGCTCGGGCCGGGCGACTGATGTTCCACCAAATTTGAGAATTTTCATCATAGGTTCCTTTAGCAGGCAGCTTGAAGCACAGGCTCGGCCCGTGAATCGACAACTCTCAGCGCTCGTTCTAGTGCAGAATAAATATCATTACATAGATCGTTCTGGCCTTCGATACCGACGGAGATTCGTAGCAAGCCATCGTCGATTCCCGCCTCACGGCGTGCCACTGGGTCCATGGCGGCATGGGTCATGGAGGCCGGATGGGCGATCAAGCTTTCGACACCGCCGAGGGACTCCGCCAGAGAAAACAGCCGGAGCCCGTTGACAAAGGCCTTGACCGCCTCCACGCCGCCGTTCAACTGGAAGCTCAACATGGCGCCGAAACCCTTCTGTTGTTTGACCGCGATCTCGTGGCCCGGATGATCCTCGAGGCCCGGATAGAAAACCCTGTCGACCGCCGGATGGGCGACCAGGAGATCCACCAGGGCAGAGGTATTCTCCAGATGAGCCGCAATGCGTGGGTGTAGGGTCCGAATACCTCGCAGCGTGAGGTAACTATCGAACGGCGCACCGGTAATACCCAAGCAATTCGCCCACCAAGCCAAGTCCTGCGCCATCTGGGCATCCCTAGCGATAACGGCGCCGCCGACCACATCACTGTGACCGTTCAAATATTTGGTCGTGGAGTGAACCACCAGATCCGCACCCAACTCGAGGGGCCGCTGCAACGCCGGTGAAAGAAAGGTGTTGTCCGCTGCCACCCACGCCCCCACCTCGGCTGCCGCCGAGCAAACCGCCTCAAGATCGGTGATGCGCAGAATCGGGTTGGAGGGGGTCTCGACCCACACCAACTTGGGCCCGGCCGCAATCGCTCTATCCCGAGCCTCGGCGTCGGAAAGGTCGACGAAGAGGACCTCGAAGCTGCCCTTTTTGGCACAGGCGGTCAGCAAGCGATGGGTGCCGCCGTAACAGTCGAACGGCGCGACCAGCAAGTCACCGGGTGACAACAGCTGAAGCACCAGGTGGATCGCCGACATGCCGGTGGAGGTGACCACCGCACCGGCGCCGCCCTCGAGATCGGACAGAGCATCCGCCAACAAACAGCGGGTGGGATTTCCAGAGCGGGTGTAGTCAAATTGCCGCGGCTCTCCAAAACCATTAAAGGTAAACGTGGAGGAAAGGTGAATCGGCGGCACCACCGCGCCATGGTGGAGATCTGAGGCCAGCCCGGACCGCACCGCAACGGTGGAGCTATCAAGATCGGACAGAATATTCCTGGAAGTCATCTCAATGCTCCTCCGAGCAACGGCGACGTAAGATGTCGCCAATTTGTTGTGTTTTTCTTAGCAGGCTGTGGCGGAAGTCTCGCGCCGGCGAGAGCAACGAATTTTTCGTCGAATCGAGGCGTGAAAACCGTAGGCGATTCGGGAATCGTCGAGGTTTTCCAACGAAGAGTCGGCGGAAAAGGCCGGGCCGCGCAGGCGCGCTCGCAGCGCGATGAGACTTTTGCCACAGCCTGTTAGCAGGCGTCATGACCGAAAAGTGAATCGATCTCCACCAGCCGACAAGGCCCGGCCAGGGCCTGCCCCAAGATCCTGAGATCCGAGACCGGTACCCATGAATCCGAGGTGACCGAGACCAGAATGCTCGGGATGTTGATCTCAGCGGGATCGGCTCGACGCGGGCAAGGGTGATCATGCCACCGTAGGACGAGCCGACGTAGCCGTCTTCCGCGCTGGAAAGCATCTGCGCGGGCAGGCCGGACTTCGATCGGAGATGATCGAGCCGATAAGGTTGGGGTTGGGAACGGATGTCCGTTGGAAAGGGAGTGCTCAATGCCGGTCCTCCTCGGGTTTTCCATCGGAAACTCGTACGAGGGTACCGTCAATGAGTGCGACCACATCCTGCGCATACGCGTCTTGCGGTCGCTCATCTGTCGGCGGATCCTTGAGATCCCCGTAGGAGTTGGCACCTTCGTGACGTGGTTAGCGTCACGGGTTGCCCCGGCGTCTTCGGGCCTATCCCTCAGCCGGTCTCGATGAGCTGGAGGCAGCGTAGAGGCGCCGCGATTCAGTGTCAACTCAGAGACGAAACCGTGACACTACTGCCCGTTCGACGCGGTTTTTCCGTCAATGACACCGAGGTCTCGCCGGTCTGAGTCCTTCCTACCCCCTTGAACGTGACAAAATAGATACATGGCACAACGGCTGTATTCCTATCTCAAAGATCCTTATTTGGATCACCTACCCGCCCGGGTCGTAGAACTCGGAGAGCACGAGGGTCGACCTTTTGTCGTCCTGAACGACACGATCTTTTACCCCGAAGGCGGGGGTCAGCCGGCAGACCGAGGACAGCTGGGCGACCTGAGCATCGTCGATGTGCAAAAGGTCGATGGGCAGATTCGGCATTTCTATAAAGGCCCCGCACCTACTCTCGATGTCGGCCTTGAAGCGAAGCTCGACTGGTCTCGGCGGTTCGATCACATGCAGCAGCACTCCGGCCAGCATCTGCTGACGGCGATCGCCGATCAGCTCTTCGGCTGGGATACGACCTCATTTCACCTCGGCCTCGAGGTCTGCGACATCGAGTTGGATACGGCTTCGGTCAACCAATCCCAATTGGACGAAATCGAAAGCCACGTGGCCGACATCGTGCGCCAAGACCGCACCATCTCCTCACGCCAAGTCGAGCCTGAGACCCTGGAGGGCTCGGATATCCGCAGCCGAGGCCTGCCTCCCGGCCACTGCGGGCAGGTACGCATCATCGACATCAACGGTGTCGACGAATGTGCCTGTGGCGGCACGCACCTGAGATCGACCTGTGAACTCGAAACGCTCAAGCTGCTCGGTACCGAGTCGATCCGAGGGGGTACCCGCCTCTTTTGGGTGGCTGGACGCCGAGTGCTGGAGAGGTTGAATCGACACGAGCTGCGCAACCGGCAGCTGAGGGAAATTCTGGGCGCCTCCGACGAAGAGCTGCCCCAGGTGGCAGAGCTGAAGATCGAGCAACAGAAGAAAGCTCGTCGCCGAATTCAATGGCTGGAGCAACAATGGGCCCAGGCCGTGGCAGAGGCTTTGTCATCCCGAACCGGTCCATGGGTCGAAGCCCACTTCGACGAGACCGGGGCCGGAGCCCTGGGGCAGATCGCACGCGCCACCGTGGGGCAAGCACCCAAGCTGGCTGTATTTCTCACCGGCAGCGATGAAAAAGGCGCCTATTTTGTGCTGGCCAAGGGTCAGCAATCCGAGGCGGATCTGTCGCGCCTCGGGCCAGCCGTCGCCGAAGCTTTAGATGGCCGAGGAGGTGGCAAAGGACCCTTTTACCAGGGCCGAGCGGGCTCGCTCGACGCCAGGAATCGCGCCGTGGCTCAGCTGTCTCTGGGAGAAGTCTCTTTGGGGGAAACCGGCGCGACTCCTTCGGGCAGCTCGTAGTCGGCGAATTGCGAGCGCAGGGTGAGCTTAGAAATTTTACCGGTGGCGGTGTGGGGCAGCTCGTCGACGAACGCCACGTCATCGGGCAGCCACCACTTGGCGACTCGGCTCCGGAGAAAATCTAGGAGTTCTTCCCTAGTCGCCTCTTGACCTTCGGCCACCACCACCACCAGCAGCGGTCGTTCCGTCCACTTCGGATGTGGCAAACCGATCACAGCCGCTTCCGCCACCTTAGGATGGGCGATGACTTCATTTTCAAGGTCGATGGAGGAAATCCACTCCCCGCCCGACTTGATCACATCTTTCGAGCGATCCGTGATCTGCATGTATCCGTCGGGATCCAGGGTCGAAACGTCGCCAGTCGAGAACCACCCTTCGTCATCCAAAATCTTGCCCCCCTCTTGTTTGAAGTACTCTCGGACCACCCACGGACCTTTGACCTGAAGCTCGCCGAAGGCCTTGCCGTCGTGGGGAAGCACTGCCCCGTCTTCGTCGACAATTCGCATTTGCACGGCTGCCAGCCCCCGACCTTGTTTGAGCTGGAGGTCGACTTTCTCCTTGTCGCCTAAGGAGTCGTGCTTTCGCTTGAGTGAGCCCACGGAGCCCAGCGGGCTGGTTTCGGTCATCCCCCAGGCGTGCAGAACCTCGATGCCGTGCTCATCTTGGAAGGCTTCGATCATGCTCCGGGGAGCTGCCGAACCACCGATGACCACCTTTTCCAGCGCAGGCAGCTTCTTGTCTTCTTTGCGCATGTAATCCAGGAGCATCAACCACACCGTGGGCACGCCGGCGGTCTGAGTCACCTCTTCGTCGTGCAGCATCTGGTAAACGCCGGCGCCGTCCAAGCGGGCGCCGGGCATCACTAGCTTGCAGCCACACAGGGCCGCGGCATAGGGAACGCCCCAGGCGTTGGCATGGAACATCGGCACCACCGGCAAGAAGCTGTCCCGAGCTGAAATCGCCAGGGTATCGACCATGCAAACGCCGTAGGAGTGCAGCACCGTGGAGCGATGCGAGTACAAAACACCCTTGGGGTTGCCGGTCGTTCCCGAGGTATAACAAAGGCTGGAAGCAGTGGCTTCTTCCAACGCCGGCCATTCGTAGTCTCCGTCTTCCGCGTCGATCAGCTCTTCGTAGCAGAGCACGCTTGGCAACGAAGTTTCCGGCATGTGTTGACGATCCGTCATCACCACATAGGCCTCTACGGTCGGCAATTGGTCACTGACGGCCTCGAGCAACGGAACGAACGTCGGGTCGAGAAAAATCAATCGGTCTTCGGCATGGTTGACGATGTAGATCAGCTGATCGGTGAATAGGCGCGGATTGATCGTGTGACAAATCGCCCCCATGCCCGAAATGCCGAAGTAGAGTTCGAAATGACGATAAGTATTCCAAGCCACCGTCGCCACTCGATCCCCGAGCCCTACATCCAAACGCTTCAGCGCCTGAGCCAACTTCTTCGACCGCAGGTGAGCGTCCGCGTAGGTGTAGCGATGGATCGGCCCTTCAATGCTTCGGGTCACGATCTCGGTGTCGTGGTGATAAACCGAGGCATAGCGAAGCAGGTCGGAGATCAAGAGCGGGGTGTTCATCATCAAACCAAACATGACGATTCCTCAATCCTAATAGCTGGAAAAGTAATCGCGAGGCGCAGCGTCGAACACTGGCCGGCGAGCCGTCAATCCTTTGAATGAACAGATCTTACAACGATTCTAATAACGATCCAGAAGATCGTGCCCGAACGGCGGAATCACTTGTCCAATGGGTCAAGCCGAGGGTCGTAATGCGTGATGTAAGACACCCTTGATGAAATAAGAAAAGAAGAGTTCTACAGCGGCTATAGATCGTTCGACAGAGGCTACCCCTAGCGGCCTGGGCAATTCTCTTCGCGGGCTTCAAACCGCAGGCTTTCAGTCCAGGCCGGTGTGCAAAGTTTGACAACAAAGTCTGACAGGAGCTATTATACCGACCGTTCATTCGGCAACAGATAGACGGCTCAATCGAAGGGCATCGTTACTTCGGTACGATCTTGTTCGAAACAGGGCTGAGAGACTGTGAGGTCGCCCGGCGGTGAGGTCGAAAAGCCGATCTCTGCTCGGCGAACGACTAGCCTCTACCCACACCGCTGCCCGGGGCCGGCTCGCCCTACCCTAGGACCCACCAGAGTCCTTTCACCCTGGAATTCACTCCATGAGCATCTGGAAGATTCGTTTTCAAGAATATTTTCAGTATTCCTAAAACAACTTCATAAAACGTATCTCACAAGTTCTCTTGGGAGGGTCGACCTGTCCGAGCAGATGGCACCGCTGCTCGGTAATAACTGGACGACCCTCCTCTTTTTTTGCCCCGGCAGCCCCGGCAGGCGATACACCTCCGTCGTTGGACCTGTTAGGCTCAGCCCATGGACAGCTCCCTAGAGGTCTTACTCCAAGAAGTCTCCAAGCAGGTGGACCAAGGCGCGAAGCTCAAGATCATCGTGCCGGAGGACACCGGCATGTTCAAACTCGGCAAGGACTTGGTCCACAACACACGAAAGCTTATCCAAGACACCACCACGGTGTTGCTCGAGGTCACGGATACTTTCGAGCAATCGCCACCCGCAGCCGGAGCCAACTCCACCCTATCCCCTCAAGAGGTGGCTGATCTTGCCTTCGTCTGCCGGTCTGAACTCAAGGAATTGGCAAAAGAATTCGACGCCGCGGTGGCGGACGGAAGCCTGTGGAAGATCGCGGCGGCCAACGATCAGGTGATCTCGCGGGCGGTCCGGGCCCTGATTCCGATCGAATCCACCATGCGCGAATACGCAGGGTTGACCAGCCTGCATCGCCAATGGTTCGACCTCGACGATGCCTTGGAAATTCGCCAACAATTCGCCAACATTTGGATTGAGCTGCGCAAAGACGGCGAGCCCACCGCCGAAAACGTCGACGATCTCCTGACCCGCATCACCCGCATGATCGCTACCCTGAGGCGCGACCCCATCTACCCCTATTTGCGGATCGACGACCGTCTGGAGATCCGGTCCATCCAAAAACGTATCTTCGCCTACCTGGAAGATACGTCGGCGACGCCTGGAGTCGAAGGCATTCGCCTTTTCCAGGACGCCGGGGGATTCTTCGACCTGCTGATGCACAGCCATCGGCGCGAGGAGCTGGTGGACAATGATCGATTCCTCATCGACAGCATCTTCCGGGAGGTCTTCGACTATGGCGAGACCCCTGAAATCATGCCCGAAGACAGCTTCGACGACCTTCGCTCTTTCGTCGCCATGGATCGTGAGCTGGATGTTTTGATCCTAAAAGGCGAACCCAGCGAATCCGAGGCATTTCGCGAGCCCCTGAAGCGGATCCGCAATCAGCTCAAAAAACACTGAGAGCCTGCTGGCTAGGGTCCGTCCAGATTTAGCCTTTTCGAAGATCGGGAAGGCGCGGCGCTCCGAGCACGGAAGGCGAGCGTGCCTGAGCGATGCAACATATAGATCGGCTTAAGATCTTACACATCAGCAATTTGCGACGCCACGGTAGCGGTGGCGCGAGTTCGGAGCACGTGGGGGCCGCCCAGGCCGCAGGGCGCCGCGCCGGTCCACCGAGATTCCATTTCTAGACAGGCTTCAGCTAGGCCTCGAGCCAGGGTTCCCGGCGGCCCATCTTGGTCGTCAGGGCAGCGCCTACGCCGATGAAGGTGGCCATGGTCCATGACCAGATCCCAAAATAGGGAATGAGCTTGAGAACGCCAAGTGCGAGCAGCCCCCACGTGGCTGCGGTTAAAGGCACCGATCGACCTTTACCCAACCGGCGGTGAAGCCAAGCGCCGAGGGCGTGAAAAACCGCAACCATGCCCCAGAAGCGCAGCACCAGAGCCACCACCCCTACCAGGACCAAGAGCGGCACGCCCAGTAGCGCCCCGGAAAAAGCACTGAAGAAAAGTGCGGTCAGCACCATGGCGGCCACGCCGGTCAAACCGACGAAAAAATTTCGGAAAGGCTCCAGCTGTATCGATTCAGAGGTGGAAAGGAGTTCGCGACGACCGATGGCCAATAGGAAAAGCACCATAAACGACCAAAATGCCAGCAAAGCAAGGCGCGCGCCGAGCACCGCCCTCGACGTGGAAGGCAGCCCCATGGACGGCCCTCCCATCAGCGAGACCCAAAGGTCCGAAGCTTCGGGATAGGCCACCGACCGGCCCCCGATGGCAGCCCCTGAGACCGCTTCGATGCGCCCCCCCAAGACGTACACGTCGCCGCCGATAGCCGCGGTTGCCGCAAGCTCGGCGTCGCCCCCGAGCACGATCAAATCCCCTTGGATTTCGCCCGAAACCCGAGCATTGCCAGAGATCACCACGGCGTGGCTCAGCGCCTGACCCTCCAACACGAGATCCTGCCCCAAGGCGACGATACGCGAGCGAGCAAAGCTCCCGACTTCGAGGTGGTAAGCGGCCTTTTCGGCAACGGGCCCCGATTCCTCTGGGGGCCCGAATTCGTCCGCGGCGACAATCCCGGGTGGCCAGCACAACAATAAAATGCCGAACGCCCCCCAGATCCAACGGCCCCAGCGAGAGACCCGATCAGGGAGGCGAAGAGGAGCGAGTCGAGAAGCCGACTTCAGGGCTCCGTCAAGCTCAGGAAAAATGGCTCATTTCTCCGGACGAGGAGTCCGAGCTACCGACATCCTTGCCCGCTTTCTCAGCGGCGGGCCGGTGGCGCCGGCGCATCAGGGAGACGAACAACAAGTTCACGCATAGAACGAGCATGGCCAATGCCGCTAGATTGAGAGGTGATCCGGCGAGCATTTCCTCCAAACCCATTCCTGCGCCTCGCCACGTGGCAACGGCCACGCCGGCGCCGGCTAGGGCGGTAGTTTGCATGAAATCGGCGATGGCGCTGCCGGTTCCGATCACCGGATGATCGACGCCGACCCCGGCCAGCGACCAAGCGGCGCCCAGGGCAAAAACCAACATCATCGCCAAAGGCAGTCGCCAAGCTTGGGACGAGGACTTTTGCCATACTTCTAGGTCCACCGCCGCCATCACATCGTCGGCAAAGGAGGCACGCACCTCCGTATGGTCCTCGGTCAAGGCTCGGTGCAATCGCGACCAACATGCTCGCTCGGCTTCTAGCCCCCGGGCCTGAGCATCGGATCGAGTCCTAACCCGTTCCAGATATTCACCCAAGCGGGTTTTTTCGGCACCGCCGAGCAGACCCTCGGCGTCCAAATCCATCCAGCTTGCCAGCTCTGCATGATCGACGGTTTCCATCTTCCATATCCTCATTTCATGCCAATTGTGCATCCGCCCCCAGCGAGCGGTCAATCCGTCAGAAAGTCTCCGAGTTGTTCCTTGAGCATCTGTCGTCCTCGGAACAACTTATTCTTGACGGTTCCCAAAGGCATTTCTTTCATCAATGCGATCTCATCGTAAGAGAGTTCGCCATAATGCCTCAAGGTGATCAGCTCCTTATACTCCCAAGGTAACTCATCAATCGCCCGACGAATTGCCGATCCTCTCTCGACGTTCCTGACATCTTGGTAGGGCGTCGGATCGTGGCCCGGAAGCTCCCAATCGCCGCCGTCACCATCTGCGTCGTCTCGGTGGATAGACACCAACTTCAAACGACGCTTACGAATCATATCGATGGCGGCATTTTGAGCCACGCGGAATAGCCAGGTCGAAAATCGGTACTTCGGATCAAAGCGGTCGAGTGCACCATAGATCTTGACAAAAACTTCTTGTGCCAAGTCATGGGCGTCTTCTTCGTTGCGCAACATCCGGTGCAAATAGCTCACCAGACGTCCTTGGTACCGACGGACCAAATCCGCGAACAGCTCGGGACGACCATCGAGAATCGAGGCAACCAGCTCCTCGTCGGACGGATGAACGGGTCTTCTCGACATAGGCTAGGTACGCAACGGTTTTCGGAAGGTTGCAAAGGTATTCATGAATCTGCCATCCCTACTCAGAGATCCGATAGACACGACGAATCTTCTGGCCTTGAATCCACTTCCGGAGCAGATCCTCACCTTCGACGACCCGTCCGAAAACCGTATACCCCCCGTCTAAATGGGGCTGGGGAGTCACGGTTAGGAAGAACTGACTGCCCGCCGTGTCCGGACCGGCATGGGCCATGCCCAACACCCCGGCCTCATAGCGTAAGAGATTGAGTTCGTCGCGCAGGGAATACCCGGGTCCACCGGCTCCGTCGCCCCGCGGGTCGCCCCCTTGCACCACGAAGTCGGGAACGATTCGGTGGAAACTCTGGCCATCGTAAAAACCCTGATCTGCCAGCTGCCGAAAGCTCAAGCACGTCATGGGAGCTTCCGGGCAAGCCAGCTCCACCGTCAGGGAACCGATATCGGTTTCGATCCCATATCGCACCGGGCCGGAGGTGCGAGCCACGATTTGACGATAGGACTCGATCGTTCGTCTCGATTCCACTCTACCCAACCGAGTGGGGTCTTGCCCCAGGGCCCGCAGCGCAGCGCCGGCTTCCCTGCGGGTCAGATAGTCGGCCTCCGCGGAAACCTTCTCCAGCAACCCCAAAATAGCTCTCCGCTCCCTCGGCTCATCCTCCGCACGTTTGCCGAGGGCTTTGACCGCCGCCAGACGGGCGTCGGGTGCCCGGTCCGACGTGGCCCGCTTATAGGCTGCGGCCAGAAGCTCGTAGGGCAAGCTTTTTGATGTCTCGGCCCAATCCAGAACCGTTGCCCTGACCACGAAGTCATCATCGGCGAGCCCCAGGCGGGCAGTTTCCAACGGGTCCGCGGTGATCTCCAACAGGGAATCGTATGCCGCAGCCCGGACTCCCGGGCTCTCATCCACCGCCCCACCGACCACCAACTCGTCGGCTCCCACCAAAGCTGCTGCTCGGATTGCGGCTGTCCGCAGGGAAGGCGCTTCAGCCCGAGCCGCCTCCGACAGCACCAACATCACGCGTGGATCTGCCGCTTCCGCCAAGGCGGTCAGGGCCAGCTCCCGCTCGCGCACCGCGCCTTGGCGGGCATAACGTTCGAGCCGTGCTCCGAGAAGCTCGTCCAACAGCCAGACCGACGCGGCTTCGATCGCCATGATCCGTACATCTGTCCGTGAATCGTCGAGCAGCTTCAACACCCGGGATCGCCAGTCGTCCGGGGCGGGCGCCTTGGCAGCCTCCACCAAAGCCTTGGCTGATCGCAGGGCATGGATGGTCGGGCCGGGATGCGGATCGTCGAGCAGCGGACGAAGCACCTTGAGATCTTCTCGTTCCCCCACCTTGCCCAAAGCCCGGGCGGCCAAACCCCGGATCCACGGATCGGGGTCGGACACCAGAGGTCGAATCAGGGACAAGCCCTCGGGGCGGGGATTGCGGGTTAGGGCGTAGGCGGCCATGGGGCGCAGCTCTTTTTCATCCAATCCCTGCTCCGCCCAACGCACGACCCCGACAGTTTCGAATCGGAAGAGACTGGGCATCAAACGGGAGAGAATCTCACCACTGGGGGCTTCGAGCAGCCGTTGAATGACCCGTTCGAGGGGTGCCTTGGCCTTTGCCGCTCCTTCCACCGCCAGCCGTCCAACCTCAAAATCGGGATCGGCAATCGCGGCGAGCAACGATTGGGCAGCCACCGGATCGCCCTTCTCCGCCAGCTCTCCCAGGGCGAAAACAGCGGCTCGGCGCACCGACAGGTCGTCGTCACCGGCCAAAGATTGCAGGGCCGGCCCCGAACGTGGGTCCCCCACCCTGGCCAAGGTCAGCGCCAGCCGACGCCGCAGCTCGGGCCCACCTGAAGCTGCCGCAGCGACCGTCACGGGGTCGAGCAGCTTTTGATCCGACATCAGCAGCAACAGGGCTTGGAGTTCCGAGTCTTGGGAGACCAGGCCACTCGACGCAGCCCTGCCTTGGGGGCTCGCCGAGTTTCCAGTCTCCGGCGAGCGAGCCCCGCCGACACAACCTCCTACGACCATGAGCAATACGATCGTGAGCAAACAGAGCAGATGTGGCAGCAGGATGGACGGAGCCTGGCTCCGGAGCGGACGACGGAATGGACTGATCATGGCCGAGATCCTATTTCTTCCTGGCTTGGGGTGCAAAACTTGGTCGGCGGCACGGACCGCCCGAGGGCTTTGCAAAACGGATCGACCGCAGAAAGACTCGTGCAGCGGAGTCTTCGACCTATAATCCACCTGTGAGCGAAGACCAACCTCAGCACCTACTGGCTTTTGAAGGCATCTATCGGGCATTTGGCCGACTGCGAGTGCTGCGCAACATCACCGGGCAGGCCTCCAGTGGCGAGCTACTGCTGGTCACTGGGGCCAACGGCTCGGGAAAATCAACCCTGCTGCGCTGCCTGGCCGGCCTCATGCGCCCACAAAAGGGAAACATCAGCTGTCGCCAGGACGGCGCGACCCTCGACCTCGAAACGCGCAGGCGCAGCTTGGGATTCCTATCCCCGGACATCTCTTTTTATGGCGAGCTGTCGACGCTCGAAAACCTCGAGTTCTTCGCTCGATTGCGCGGCGTCGATCCCCAGCGCGGGGCGCTGCTGCTGGATCGATTGGGGCTGCCGAAAAATCGCCGGGCAGGCGCCTTGTCGTCGGGCATGCGCCAACGTCTTCGATGGGCCTTCGCCTTGCTGCACGAGCCCAAAATCCTGCTGCTCGACGAGCCCCTGCAGAATCTCGACGCCCCTGGGCGTCGCGACGTCGGCGATCTTCTGGAAACGCATTTGACGGAGGGTTTGGCGATCGTCGCCAATCCGGACCCCATGGACTTACCGCGGGTGGATCGACATGTTGAGCTGGCTGGCTGAAACCCGGGCGGTATGGGTCAAAGAGTGGCGCTGTGAGTTACGGACGCGATACGCCCTATCGACGGTAGGCCTCTTCGCTTTGTCCACACTCTTCATGGTCAGCTTGTCCCTGGGACCCATGGGCTCGTCGGAGGAGCTACGACCCGTATTACCCGTTTTCTTGTGGGTTATCCTGCTCTTCGCTGCTTCGGCCGGTTTACCGCGCACTTTCGTGCACGAAGAAGAATCCGGCACCGCCGATACTCTGCGCCTGTCGGCCACCCCTTCGGCGGTTTTCTGCGGCAAAGCTCTCTACAACTTGAGTCTTCTTCTATTGCTCGAAGCCTTCATCACCCCATTCTTCATCGGCATGCTGGCCCTGCCGATCGCCTCGCCCGCCAACTTTGCGATCGCTTTGCTCGCGGGCGGTGTGGGATTGGCCGTCGGCTCGACCCTGATCGCCGCCATGGTCGCCCAAGCCCAAGTCCGTGGGCCTCTCTTCGCCGTGCTGGCATTTCCAATCCTGCTGCCCCTGCTCAAAATCGTGGTCGACGCCAGCTTGGGGGCGGTGCTCGGAAGCCCGGTAGACATGGCGTTGGCTTTGGCATTTCTATATGATTCTATGGTCACGGTGGCGAGCTTGATGCTCTTTCCCGTGGTCTGGAATCCTTGATTTCGTCTTTTCCAATCCTTTTAGGTGGGCGCCCCCACCCGTCGGAACGGGCGCTTAAACAGCTCCGCCGGTCGAGCACCGTCGATGTCCAATCCGACGTCCGATATCGACGCATAAATCTGGAATCTTGCTCGGTCTGATCCGCCGCCGTCATAGGACACCCGACTACCATGAAGAACCTCCTTCGTTGGTTTCTTTGGCTCTGGATATCCGGCGTCATCCTCGCTGCGTTCCTGTGGGCACCGCTTGCCCAAGGATTCTCCGGAATTTACGGAGATGCCCCCCAATCCAGCCGCATCGTCTTCTTTCACGTGCCCATGGCCGTGGCGTCATTCTTCGCCTTCATGACCGCCGCTGTTTGGAGCATTCTCTACTTGATCAAACGCCGCCCGAGCTACGATTACGCCGCCAACGCCGCGATTGAAGTCGGTCTGGTGTTCTGCATTTTGGCCACCGTGACCGGTGCGGTTTGGTCGAAGGTCCAGTGGGGCAAATATTGGAATTGGGATCCGCGGCAGCTGTCGATCGCCATCGCCCTGCTCTTTTACGGCGCCTATTTGAGCGCTCGTGGAGCGATTGAAGATCCCGAGGTTCGCGCCCGTATTTCGGCGGCCTACTCGGCGCTCGGCATTGTGGTGGCGCCTTTTCTCTTTTTCATCATGCCGCGCATGGCCAGCTTTTCGTTGCATCCGAAACCCGGGGGTGCGGAAATGGACCGGGCCATCGGCTCGGTGGTGGTGGCGGCCATCGCCGGTTTTACCACCCTGTTCTATTGGATGCAGAGCTTGAGGGCCCGAATTTTGGCCTTAGAGGCATCCGGCATCGACTTCGACGATGAGCCCGTCGTCGATTAGGCTCTCTGTGCCGTAGTCTCTGCATCGTCACTCAGCCTCCTGAAGCGGAATTATTCGAGGAGATCGAACGTTGAATATTGATGGAATCTTCTGGTTAGCCGCCGTGAATTTGATCATCTGGACCGGCCTCTTCCTCTACCTGATGAGCCTCGAGAAGAAAATCAGGAATCGAGAAGAGGACGGCTCCTGAGAACCTGGAGTTCAATATGAAAAGCAAAACCACTCTCTACTTCTTCGGCGCGGCACTATTGGTGGTCTTCGCGACCTTCTCCTACGCCAAGTTCACCGAGGCTTTGACCCCGTACGTCAGTTATGACGAAGCCATCGCCACCGCTCGCAGCGTGCAAGTGGCCGGCGGCTTGGCGGAAGGAAGCTCGGCCTACGACACGGATCATGGATATTTGCGCTTCACCTTGGTGGACCCAGAGCGTGAGCAGAAGACCATGCGAGTCCGCTACGAAGGCATAAAACCCGCCAACTTCGAAGAAGCGATCTCGATCGTGGCAATCGGCAAGTGGGATACGGCCACCAAGGAATTCGCGGCCCACGACCTGCTGGTGAAATGCCCGTCCAAATATCAGGGCGTCGAGGGCTACGAGAGCAAATCCTACAGCGCCGATGACCTCGCCGCCGAAGGTTACGACTCTAAATCCTACGGCTCCTATAGCGAAACCGAAGGCACCGCAGAAGGCTCCGAGCCGCAGGACGCCCAGCCCGAAGCCGTCGGATCGTCCATTTAATTCGCGGCTCGTTGACCGGCCAACCGATCCTCCGAGAGTGCCCCGAACGGTCCCAACTATCACCGCCCGAACGACCACGGCCCCAACGATCTAGTCGCGACCCAGCGGCGGCTTGAAGGCGGACGACACCTCCGCCGGTAAGGATTCCATGACCCAAGCTCTATCCCACCTCTACCTGCCGGGCGCCGTCACCATGTGGTGTGCCGTCTTCTTCGCCCTGGCGTCCCTCTGGGGTTATACCCGAGCCCTCAATGGCGACCGCACCGCGCTGGTGTACGCCCGTCGCGGTTATAACTTTTACGCCCTTTCGGTGGTACTCGCCTGTCTGGTCATGGTGATCTGCCTCTGGCGCCGGGACTTCCGCATCGAGTATGTCTACCAATACTCGGGACTCGACTTGGCCGGCCACTTTCAAATCGCGGCTCTTTGGGCAGGGCAAAAGGGCAGCTTTATGCTCTGGCTGCTGTGGAGTGCGTTGATCGGCATTCCCATCGCTCGATCCGCGGGCCGCAGTGAATCGTCGGTCATGTGGGTCTATTTGCTGACCCAATTCGGCTTGTTGCTGATCCTGGCCAAGAACAATCCTTTCGTCATGTTGCCCGAGGCGCCGCCGGACGGTGCCGGCCTCAACCCTCTGCTGCAAGACGATTGGATGGTCATCCATCCGCCGGTGATGTTCATCGGTTATGCATCGACGGCGATTCCCTTCAGCTTTGCCATCGCCGCTCTATGGCGAGGCGACACCAAGAATTGGGCGGCGCGTGCTTTCCCGTGGACCCTAGCCGGCTTCCTGGTGCTCGGCACGGCCATTTTGATGGGTGGATATTGGGCCTACAAAACCCTGGGATGGGGCGGTTATTGGGGTTGGGACCCGGTCGAAAACGCATCCTTGATCCCTTGGCTGGTGGACGTCGTTCTGATCCACGGGCTCTATCTCGAAAAAACCCGCAACCGTTATCGACGGCTAAATCTAGTGCTGGCCTGCGTGCTCTTCTTGACCGTGCTCTACGGCACCTTCCTCACCCGCTCGGGCGTGTTGGCTGACTTCTCCGTGCACAGCTTCGTCGACCTCGGGCTTTCTGCCTGGTTGGTGGGTCTGATGGCTTTCCACGCTTTCCTGGCCGTCGGTCTGCTGGCCTACCGCTGGCGCTCCATTGAAACGGAAGCCAACGAGGACCCGATCTTCTCCCGGGGCACGTTCTTGGTGCTCTCCACCATGATCGTCGGCTTGGCGACTCTGGCCGTCACCTTCGGCACCTCGGCTCCTTTGATCACCCGCTGGGTTCAAGACAACCCGGCCCAAGTCGGACCCGAGTTCTACAACACCGTGAATATGCCTTTGGCCCTGCTCGCAGCTTTCTTGCTCGCCCTGGTGCCTTTCGCCACCTGGCGCGAGACACCGCTCAACAAGCTGGCCGTGCAGCTGGTCCCGAGCTTGGTGGTAGGCCTTGGACTCGCGTTAGTCATCGGATTGGTCGTCCAAGTCGAAGAACCGATCCATTGGACTCTCCTTTGCCTCGCTGCCTGGGCGCTTTCGGCCAACCTCCAGAAGGTCATCGCCCTCATCCGACAAAACGGCTTCGCTTCCATTGGCGGATACCTAGCCCATGTCGGGGTAGGGGTCATGTTGATCGGCGTGCTCTCTTCCTCGGCGTACGACTTCAGCACCAAAGTGACCTTGCCCCAAGGTGAAGCCGTGCAAGTGGGCGACCTTTCCCTGACCTTCCAGCGGTTCATTCCCCGCGAGGGACGCATCAAGGAGCGCATGGAGGTCAAGGTCGAGCGAGCCGACGGTTTCTCCTACCTTGCGTATCCCAAGCTTTTCGTCAACGACCGTACCCGCCAGCTGATGGCCAATCCCGACGTTAAGAAGACCTTCTTCCAGGACTTCTACATCTCGCCGATCCAATACGAGCCGGCGGAGTCCATGAACGTCGATCAACGGGTGATGCTGGCCAAGGGCGAGTCCTCGGTGCTCGGAGATTTTGAGGTGCGATTCCTCGACTTCGAACTCCAAGGCCATGACGCGGGCATGCAACTGGCCGCGGGCGGCAAAGTGGAGGTCGGTGCCCGGTTAGAGGTGACACGGGGAGGGCAGACCGAAACCTTGCGTGCGCTCTATCGGTTCGACCAAGCGGGCAATATCGAAAGCCCGCCGGTGGCCTTGCGCAGCCAGGGGGCGGTTGCCCTCACCGGCATTGATCCCCAAAGCGGCAGCGTTCAGGTGGCGGTTTCGAAATCGGGAGACATGCGTCCTGTGCCGCCGAGACTGTCGGTGGACGTGACCGAGAAGCCCCTCATCGCCCTGGTGTGGTACGGCCTCTACATCATCCTGGCCGGTGGCATGCTCTCCACTTGGAAGCGCTTCCAACAAAGCAGCCGCGTCGACGAGATTCAAGATCGCATCGACGAGGCCCAAGCGCACGCCGGCGCCTGATCAAGATTTGGCCGGCAGCGCTAGGCTCACTCCGATGCCGGCGGCAAATCCCGTGACCAAGGCCCAGAAGGGCGGCAGGAAGCCGAACAGCGGCCAATAACCCATCCACCCGAGCACCAACACCAGGTTGCCCGTGACCATGGATGCGATGGCGCCCGAAGCCGTAAAGCGCGACCAACGCACGCCCAGCAGCATGGTCGGGAAGAGGGTCAAATAACCTTCGAAGGCCTTGCGAGAGATGCCGAAAATCGATTCGTCCCAGCCGACGGCAAGGCCGAAGACCAACAGGCCGATGGCGATGGAGAAGATTCGCCCGGCCCACACCTCGCTGCCCGCCGCAAGTTTTTCCGACCGCAGGGGCTCGACCACATCACGCATCACCATCGAGCCCAAGGTCAAGATTTGGGCATCGAGGGTCGACATCACCGCCGCCAAAACCGCCAAGAAACCCAATGAGCCGAAGATCACCGGCATGTGGGATGCGGTCATCAGGTGGAAGATCTGATCCGAGCGCTCCAAATCGGGAAACGCTGCGGCTCCCCAGACACCGATCAGAACCGCCGGCACCCAGATCAGCGCCAAGGCGAGGGGATACATGCGCACCACCTTGCGCACTGCCCGATCGTCCTCGGCGGCCATCAACCGCACCAACATATGGGGAAAAACGATCACCGAAAGGGCGATCACGAGGCCCCACGACGCCCAGGCCCTAGGCGCAAAGAGCCCGCCTTCTCCGACCACTAAGAGAGATGGGTCCACCTCCTTCACTTTTTCCATGGCCGCGGTCAGCCCACCCAGAGAGTGGGACATGAAGAAGAACGCCGCGGCCATGAAAACCATGAAGACCAATCCTTGAAAAACGTTGGTCCAGGCCGTGGCACGCATGCCACCGAGGCTGGTGTAAGCCAAGGCGATGATCACCACCGCCAACGCCGCACCCCACATCGGCACCTGACCTTCACTCGACTGCGAGAGGATCAGCGCCGCACTTTTTACCCCTTGGGTCATGTAGGGAATGGTGTAAATCGTGAACAGGAAAAAGAGTAGGAAACCCACGCTGGGCGAACCCAATCGCTTGGCGTAAAGCTCCGCCGGCGTCAAAGCACCGTATTCCTTGGCCAGCGCCCTTGCGGGCACGCCGATCACCCAAAAAGTCAGCGGAATCCCCAAAGCCACGATCGCGGCGTTGAGGCCGAACACCCCTACCCCTAAGTTGTAAGACAACCCTGGAATGCCCACCAGCACAAAAGACGTGTTGTTGGTGCCGAAGAGCGCCATGAACAGCACCAGCGGCCCGAGGGTTCGGCCCGCCAAGAAATACTCTTCCGGCGAGCTACTGGCCTTGCGGTTCGAGATAAAGCCGAGCACCAGGACGACTGCCACATAGACCACGAAGGCGATGATCAACTGGGTCAAGGTGCCCATTACGAATCCTCCCGCCAAACGTAACGGGTGAAATACAACAAGTAGATCCAAGCCAAAACCATCCAGACCAGCCGGTAGGCCATTTCTTCGGGGACCCAACCGAAATACAACACTGGACGCTGCTCACGCCAGAAATCCAGGTGCAAGGCGATCAGGAGGATGAAACCTCCCCAGGCCAAGAATCGATGCATGAGACCTCCTCGGGCGAATCGTGGATCGGAAAACGAGAGCGGCGCGGGTGGCCCGGCGAGCAAGACCCCGGCTGGACCCAGCGCCGGATTCTACCCGACTCCGCCCATGGGCCCCCGCCCCAGGTCGACGACTTTCAAGGCCGATCATGGGGCATTCATAAACCAAGACTCGGAAAAAGACAGAATCTGATCAAAAAATACTCAGATATGGAATAAACACAAAAACCTTAGTGTTTAAGACTCATGAATGGCGAGAAATCGGTCGATAGATTCCATCGACTACGCTCTCGCCAGAGCTTGAACCCGAATTTTCGACGGAGCCATCTCCGAACCGACGTTTACGAACCACTTAGGAGGATCCCAACATGTTGACCCGTTATCGTCGTCCGCAAGCTTCCCTTTCCCAGATCAGCCGCGACCCGTTCTTCAATTTCATCGACCGATTCTTCAACGATGTCAACGGTGGAATGGAGCGGTTCAACGGCGATGCCGCCGAAGGTTGGCAACGCCAGAGCTGGATTCCGGCCATGGACGTGGTGGAAAACCAGGACGCCTTCATCGCCACCGCCGATCTACCCGGCCTGACCAAAGAAGACATCCAGATCTCCCTCGACGAAGGTACGTTGACCATTTCCGGCGAACGTAAGCTCGAGCACCAGGAACAGGCCGAGGACGGCAAGGGCTTCCGCAGATTCGAGCGAGCCTACGGCGCCTTCAATCGTTCCTTCAGCCTGCCCCAGGGCATCGACCAGGAGAATGTGACCGCCTCTTTCGACAACGGCGTCCTCACCCTGAGTCTGCCGAAGAGCGAGATCGCCAAGAGCCGGACCATCAGCATCTCCTGATCGCCGAGCACGTCAAACCTTTAGGCGTCTCCAATAGGAGCAATGGGACCAAAAAGCGGGACCTCCCTTGTGGGAATGTCCCGCTTTCTTGTTGATGCCGTCTTTTGTCGTTGGCGGGCTCGTTATTGGCCCGGACCACACCATATAATCGTAGGTCCCTCAATCACTGGCGCCGGGGAGCGCCTGCATCCCGAAGGCTCGCCGACGGATAAGAGCACATGAATTGGACTTCACTGATCGGCCGACGCCGACCCGTAGAAATAGACGCGCTCCGCTTAGCCACCCTTATTCATCAATTGGGTGAGCCGCCCTCTGGCACCTCTGGAGTCCAGGACGACCAACACATCGTTCGGCGAATCGACGGGGAATCGCGACTGCAAAGCTTGGATCACCTGCTGCGCCACCCCACCACCCTGGCCTACGTGCTGATCGTCCAATTCTCCCAACGACCGGAACTCGCCGAACGTCGTGGCACCTTGGCCCGCAGGGTTCGTCAGCTACTGGCCAACGAACGCCAACAACATCTGCCCGCCCGGAGGCGACGTCCCTGGCAGACCCGATCGGACGGCCGATCCAACTTGACCCTGCACCCCTTCGTGCCCAGCTATTGGCAACAGCTCGACGATGTCTTGGCATTCCTCGGCAGCCGGGATCTGGTCCGAGTTGCGGTGCGACCTCAAACCGGCTCAACACCTCCGGCCCTTTCCTACGGCCTGACCCAGGAGGCCGCCGAACTTTTGGAGCGAGATCTTTACCCCAAGGATCGCAACAGCATGTTGCATCTCCAATTGTGTGGAATCATCGCCGATCTCTTGCCGCCCCTCGACGACCGACAATGGCCGGCTTTACTGCAAGAAACCCAGCGCCATCTCGACCAATTCAAACAGGAAGAGCAAATACCCCTCGAACAGGATCCACTGGGCGTGCTCTTCCAAGTCACTTTCCAAGAACAGCTCTGAGCCGGCAGGCTCTCCACCTTCGACCGATCGGACCGCCATCGAAATGACTGAGATCGATCATCTCTATTCCGCCCTCCGCCCCGCATTGCGCGGTTTCAAGCTCGACGAATTTCGTCGCGCGCTCGAGGGTCTCGAACCGGCCTTGGCCGAGGCTCCGGGACGACGCTGCCAGCTGACGCTCAGGCGACTCCGATTTTGGGGTGAAAAGAAGGGCGACTTCCGCTTTTTCCCCGGCGTCAACGTGCTGAGAGCGGGCAACGACAAAGGCAAGTCGTCGGTTCTAAAATTGATCCACTACTGCCTGACGGGCAAGAACGACCTCAAAAAAGATGTCGACAGTTGGATCGAGCACGTGGAGCTCTACATCGAGTTGGACGGCCACCCCCACGCCATCGAAGTCCACAAGACCAAGCGCCCGAGCGGCCGGATTTTCGAGTGTCGGACCGATCGGCCCGAAGATCTGGAACGTGCCGAGGTGTTGGTGGAATTCCGCAACGGCAAGGCCATGCAACAGCAGCTCGAGCTGTTCTTCAATCGAAAATTCGGGCTCCGACCGCTGATGGGCACCCAAAAAGATTCGCGCAAGCGGTCAGACCAACTGCTCGACGCCCCGACCTCCTATCGCGCCTATGTCCGCGGCCTCTACATCACCCAGGATATGGGTTATACCGACTTGGTTACGGACGGCGTGCCCTACGGCAACCTCTTCAAAAAAATTGTCGGCATGTTGCTCGGCTTGGAAGGAC
This sequence comes from uncultured bacterium, assembly GCA_965366625.1. Lineage (GTDB taxonomy): Bacteria > Acidobacteriota > Thermoanaerobaculia > Multivoradales > J023 > JAUIJL01. The sequence continues at coordinate 36,030 of CBDUGP010000015.1, read as the reverse complement.
TCGACGCCAGCTTCGCCGTGGAAGCTCGGCTGGCGCATATCGAAAATCGGCTGGGCAAAGAGGAGCGATATCACCGTCGGCTGGAAGCCTCTTTAGGCCTGCGGGACCTGGCGACCCTAGACGAAGAGACTTCCAAGCTCGAACGGTATATCGACGAGCTGAAAGTGGAGCGCACGGCCCTGCTGGTGCGCGCGACCTCCAACGACCTGGACCGAAGGCTAACCGAACTCACCGAGCGTTTGGTCGCCCTGGACCAGGCTCGCCAGACCAAGGCCAAGGATTTGCAAAGCGCGGAGATGGAACTGGCGACTACCGAAGACGAAGCCGCCGAGTTGGAAGCGGCAATCAACAGCGCCGAAATCCTCGCCCCCATCCAGCCCAAGCTCTGGGCCAGCTACGGCATCGAGCTAAATCAGGGGCAAAAAGATCAGCTTCGAGCCAAAGCCGATGAAGAGCGTCGAACCTTGAAGGCGATCGCGGACGAACGGCTGTCTCAAGCCAAACGATCTCTCGAAGCCCAGCGCCGAGCAGTGGAACGTTTGCGTACGGAAATCCAAGAACTCGAATTTCGTGCCGACCAGGAAGCCCAGCAAAAACGGCATCTGCAAGCCCAATTGCGTAGCGCGCACCAGGGCACGGCGGAACTCGACCGTGAAATCGAGCTGGAAACTCGCTACCTGGGGCGGCTGGAAGCGGAAAGGGAGAACGCCACCCGACTGGTCTCCAAAGATGAGGAGGGCGCCGGCATGCAAGAGCTGCTGCGCGCCAAAACCATCCTCGACACGGTGTTGCGTCGGCTACGGACGCAAGACGCCGGGGCCAATGAGCAGCGCAAACAGGACTTTGCGCGACGGGTTCAGGACTATTGCACCACGATCGGTTTTCCCGGCCTCGAAGACATCAGCTTAGATGCCCAGCTCAAACCGCGGATCAGCCAAAACGGCAAGGTCTACACCTTCGAGGAGCTGTCACCGGGCGAAAAGGTTCGCTTCGTGCTCGCCTTCTACTTGGCCCTCGCCATCGTCACCGCAGAAGATCTCAAAAACGGCGCTCACCCCGGCCTGATCTTGATCGATTCTCCGGGAAAAGAAGAGATGGTCGAGGGAGACTTCGGCGCGGTGGTCAAGTTGCTGTCCCAAATCGAGGTCAACCACTCGAGTTCCATCCAGGTGTTGGTGGCCACCTCGATCCCGGCCATCCGCGGAGCCACCCAGGTCTCCAAGCAATACTTTATTTCAGACGACGACGAGCCCGTCTTCGGCTGAAGCCTTCGGATCCTCGGGCTGGATCAGATCGGGCCTTGGGGCTGGATCGGTGTTCCCTGCAGCTCCAATTTCTTGCGATAGGCGGCGATCGACTCTTCTTTGCGATCCAGCAACCACAACACCTGCCCCAAATTGCTCCACACCGAGGGAGAGTCCGGCTCGATTTCTAAGGCTCGACGCAGGCTGGTTTCAGCTTGGTCGTATTGTTTGAGATCCGTCAACACCGCGCTCAAGGTCAGCAAAATCGCTACCCGGCTGGGATCTTCGGCCGACGCCCGCCCATCCGCTCGGCGCAAGGCTTCTAAGGCCTCCTGCGGCTGCCCCGAGGCCAGGCGCTCCAAACCCCGATAAAAGCTCACCTTCGGATGCCCCGGCACCTGGGCTTCAACCTCGACCAACAAAGACCGAGCTTCGGTGAGTCGGGCTGCATCCGCCGTCAATTGGTCAGCCGTTTCGGCTTTGGCTGCTCCCACCAAATGCCAAACTCGATCGAGCTTAGCGATTTGCTCGTTTGAAAGGGTCACTGCGGTTCCTGAATCTCTGGAGGCTCCAAAACCCGACCAGGACAGACCAAAGAACACCACGCCGGTGATCAGCGCGGCCAGCAAGGCCCACGCCAAACCCTGTAGCGCGGGAGTGGGTTGATCGAAATCAATTTCGGATCGGCTCATGGCAAGTTCTCGCGAAGTCGGTTCAGGGGTGATTGGACAGCTCGTCCCGAATGGGATCCGTTTCTTGCGATGGGCTCATGGCACATCCATCGCCTTGCCGATGAAGCGTATCAACTGTGTCTCTATTTTGTTGTGCCTTGATTTTGTTGTGTCCTGATTTTGTGGGCGAATTCGCCCGGACTTGGACACGAAAAGCGATCCAGTGCTGCTAAAATTTCCTCGTCCGCTGCGCTCTCCGCTTACTCATGCTCCCGCTCCACAAGGGCCTTTTCTCATGCAAAGTTTCGAAATTCAAGACGGATTCGGGCTCGACCATTTGGTGTCCGCTCAACGCGATGTCCCCATACCGGGGCCGGGCCAGGTGAGGCTGCGGATGCGCGCGGCCTCCTTAAACTTTCGCGACTATTTGATGGTCAACGGCCTCTACAACCCCAAACAACCCCTGCCGCTGATCCCCTGCTCCGACGGCGTCGGCATCGTCGACGAGCTGGGGCCGGACGTCACTCGGGTGGCGATCGGTGATCGAGTCGCTACCAACTTTGCCCAGCATTGGCTCGCGGGTAGACCATCGCGAGAGAAAATCCGCTCCACCCTGGGCGGCCCGATCGACGGCACCTTGGCTGAATTTATGGTGCTCGATCAGCAGGGCGTCTCGCCGGTGCCCGCCTATCTCACCGACATCGAAGCAGCCACCCTACCCTGCGCGGCGCTCACGGCCTGGAGCGCCCTGGCGGTCCATGGCGAGGTCAAAGCCGGAGATACGGTGCTCGTCCAAGGCACCGGCGGTGTTTCCCTCTTCGCTTTGCAGCTGGCTCGTGCGTTGGGCGCTCGGGTGATCGTGACCTCGTCCAAGGACGAAAAATTGGAACGTGCAAAGCAAATGGGCGCGTGGCGGACCATCAACTACGTTGAAGACCCCGAGTGGGGGCGCACCGCAGCGAAAATGACCGGCGGAGTCGGCGTAGATCATATCGTCGACGTCGGCGGGGCGGGCACCCTGGAGCAAAGCTCACGAGCGGTCAGGATCGGCGGCGACATCAGCCTGATCGGCGTGCTCGGCGGCAGCAAGGTCAGCCTGGCTTTGACGCCGATCCTGATGAATAACGTCAGGGTTCAAGGCATTTTGGTTGGATCTCGCGAAAGCTTCGACTCCATGTGCCGAGCCTTCGCTTGGCACAAAATCCGCCCGATGGTCGACCGTATCTTCCCCTTCGACGAAACCCGAGAAGCCTTCCTCTACCTCTCGGCCGGCCGCCACTTCGGCAAAATCTGCATTGAGATCTGAGTCGACGGATCCCGGGCACAGTTTTTTGTCCACCGATCCGGAGAGGCTGGAAGCGCAGGAGAACCTCGACCGGATGCGCCGGCTCGACGCTCGATCTGTGCTGGTTCGGAGCTTGATCGGTCTGGGTCGAGTGGACGAAGCGCAGTGCGCGGCCGATCGTCTCGATCCGGACTGATGGGACTTGGTATCAAGGCTATCGAAGCTGTTAAGAAATGGAAGTTCGAACCAGCTACGAGAAACGGCGAACCCGTACCTGCCCATCACAATCTCTCGGTGAGCTTTCGCTAGCAATAGCCTATGCGCTACTCCACCATCGGCAGCTCAGCACCAGGCTCGGCAAAACCCGGCGAGACCTCCGGCCGGAGCGTGCTCGTCGTAAACGTCGGGTCTGGAGGTTCCGATAGGTAGCTTTTAGGTCGACTAGGACGACCCCAGCTTGCCGAAATTCTTTAGCCCACGACGCCGTTCCGATCCTTATCCATTCTTGGCCGATTGACATCGTTGACGCTCGATCCGAACGTAGACTAGGATCCCCTGCCAGCGGCAATTTTGGAGAAATTTGGATGCCTTCGGCCTCATTCATTTAGCAAGGCTGGGGGGCAGTCACATCGAATATCGATGCAGGTCGAGGTGATGAGCGACAGGTGTCGTGCATGGCGGCGCGTGTTGCGTTTTTAGGTTGGGCATCTCGACCAAGTTGGTTGGTTGTTCGAGCAAGTGGGGGTTTAGAAAGAAATGAGTAGCGAGACTCCAGCAGCCATCGAGCTGCCGTTGGCAGAAGGTCTACAGAATTCTCCAAAACCGAAGCAGGGTTGCCAGGGATGCTTGCGAAAGGGCTGCGGGTGCTTCGGCCTCGTACTGCTGTTTTGTGTTGCAATAGCTTTTTGGCCATTGAGCTACGGAGGGTCGTCTCCAAGTGTTTTTGCCTATCTCCCCAGTCCAACTCAGATTGCATACCGCACTGAGTTCGTCGAGTTTGCCGAAGGAAGTGTTCATCCCAGGCTTTCTGTCGAGTTTCGCGAGTGGGTCATCGGTCTTGCCCGGAAAGCGGAGCAAGAACCTACCGAGCTTCTGCACCTGAGCCTGGATCAGAAGCTCTCGCAGGCTGTGATGCTGGTCGTTCCTTCTTCTGCGGCAGTCTTGGAGGCAAACCGAGAAGCGAGCTACCCTACCGAAGAAGTAGGAGGGCTCCTCATGTACCTGGTCGACAACAAGCCTTCGGAGCCGGAATTTCTTGGAATTGCCGCGATCACGAACGACATGATCGTTGCCGGTGACTCAGAGGCTGTCCGGCGGGTCTTGGCAGTGGCCAGTGGCCAGGATGTTTCGCTATTCGAGGCGCGTCGAGATCTCCGGCCGATTCTCAGCATGTTCTCCGATTCGCAGGTCGTAATTTTTACTTTTCAACCGCGAGAAATTGCCGAAGCTGCTGGATGTCTCGGAGGTATTCTCGGCCGCGGCAACCCCTTGTTTTCTCTGGTCGGCGTACGGGGTCATGCATTCGGCTCACGCAAGGACGAAGAACGTTGTGATGTGAGCATCGCTTTCCAGTACGGGAGCCGCGTCCCATCCAGCGTCGTCACGGGTGTCTTCGGGATATTCTCGACCTTCAATGCAATTCCAGTGGGAATTCCAGCGGAACTCGGCACACCCTTGGATATGGACGCCGAACAAGAACGGGGAGTAGCGATGCTCACCGCAGCATTCGATGTGGAGAAGTGCGACGAAGTCGATCGAAAGAACCGACAACAACCGCAACCCTGAACGAATGCCGGGGTATCGGCCCCTATCCGTTCCGCACCGCAGCGGGAATAGAGGTTTCGTACATCGTGGAAGAGCTAGGGAAATTCTTCGTGGGGCCCTATTGGGCGGCATTGACGGGTACTGTGACACTGCTCAGTGCAGTCATACCCTTGGTTTTTGCCTTTTGGCAAAGAACGGAACGTCAGCGGGCCATCGCTCAATCCGCTTCGACACCCGAGCCGAACTTTGGCTGCGGTGCAGTTGCCCTGGCTGGCTCCTACAATGCAGTGGCGTACTTCCTCTACGGGATTCTGCTCAATGGATGCTTGTTGTCGATCCTCGGAATCTCTCCAAAGCATCTGAGGGACGATTATTGGGCTGTCGTAGGGGGCGTTTCGAGCTTCGACTCCTGGCTCGCTTACATAACTTCCAGCTGCGGTTTCTTCTGCCTCTCCTTGGGATTGATCTTTGGCCTGTTCATATGCTCGACGGTCGCCGCGCTTCGATATGGCTACGAATTCGGAGTTTATGGTCTGGTCCTCGGCATGAGCTGCCTGGGCTTTCCACTGAACCTACTCGTTGCATCGTCAATACCTGCATATATCGATTTGCCGTCATCTTCTAAAGTTTACATTCTTGCTACTACTATAGCCTCGAGCTTGTTGGCATCCATAGCTGTCCTGACGATGACCTGGTTCATTGCGCGTTCGATATACAGTCAGTCGACCCCTTAGAAGGAGTGCCACCATGATGAATAGCATATCGGCAGGTCCATTGCGACGTTGCCATCGGAACCCTTATTCTTGGATTGATCGGGATCTTGCTCAAAATCGCGCAGGGGCGTCTTCATTCTACTTAGCCATCCGCCGCCGGTAGCTCACGGCAAAGGTCGGCGAGTCCTCCGGACGGTGCGCGCGCTTGTCGTAGATCGTCGTCGTCGCGCTGCTCGCCGTGCCCAGCGACCTCGACGAGGTACTCGCGGATCCTTCGGCCCGCTCCGGCGTCAAGTGCTAAACGTGCCGGGGTCGCGGTAACCTGCCCGGACTGCGAAGAGTCGAGCGGGTGGTGGAAGCGCCCGAACTGCCTGCACGGGTGGACGGGTACACATAAAGGCGAGCCTTGGCCGTGCTTTTGGCAGCGTTCAAGCCGGGCGGCCTCTACCGTAGCCCACTACAAGCCCCGGGGCTTTGTCGACGCGACCGGCGTCGACAAAGCCCGTCGTCGATCTGCTCCGGATGCGCGTCCAAGGGGCCGACATCCACGGAGTCGCCGTAAACACCAAACCGCCGTAGGCATCGTCACAAATCTCCATCAACGATCGATCCTCAGCCGCTTCGAGCAGGCCTTGTTTCAACTCTTGGCGCTGCTCGACGGTCGGCGAATATCCTCCCGGGTTGGACGGGAAATTGACGATCAAAAGTGCCGGCTCACCGGCGGGCAAAGCCTTGAGGGCTTCGACCAAAGCCGACAGATGGTAAGCCCGGTCGCGGTAGACATCCACCTCCACCAACTCGGCGCCGGTGCGCAAGCGGAAAACCTGCCGGTAGTTGCCCCAAAACGGCTTGCCCACCACCAGATGGCGCCCCGGGCCCGCGAAAAGGTCCGCGACGATGGCAAGCTCGACACCGCCACCACCTTTAACAATGAACAACTGGCGTACAACTACGACGGCCCGGTGCTCGAAAACGTCACTGGACGGGCACGGTCAACGGCAGCGTCGAGCGCGTCTACGACGACGGCTTGCGCCTCGACAGCCTGGAGGTCAACGGCGCCGACTCGGTGTCATTCGCCTACGACGACGACTCCCTGCTCACCAGTGCCGGAGATCTCGCCATCGTGCGCGAGCCCGACACGGGCAGGCTCGACACCGTCACCGTCGGCCTGGTGACCTCCAAATGGACCTACACCGAATTCGGCGAGCCGGAATCGATCACCAACCGCTTCGACGGAGCCGTGATCTACGCCGAGTCTTTCCTCTACGACAAGCGGGGCTGGATCACCGACCTCACCCGCACCCAAGGCGGTGCCACCGTGGCCGAAACCTTCGGCTACGACAACCGCGGCCGCCTGGAAACCGTCAGCCACGACGGCACTCCCGTGTCGACCTACGGCTACGACGTCAATTCCAACCGCACCTCCTATGACGGCCCGTTCGGCACCGTCACCGAGCTTGACACCGACTACGACGCAAGAGATCGCCTACGGCAATACGGCGACACCGACTACACCTACAACGAGGCGGGCGAGCTGACGTCGAAATCCGCCAACGGCCAAGCCGTCACTTACGACTACGATGTCTTCGGCAACCTGCGCCAAGTGTCCCTACCATCGGGCACCACCATCGACTACGTCATCGACGCGGCCCAGCGGCGCATCGGCAAAAGAGTCGACGGCACCCTGACCCGAGGATGGCTCTACCAAGACGGCCTCAACCCCATCGCCGAGCTGGACGGCGCGGGCAACGTGGTAGCGCGCTTCGTCTACGCCACCCGCCCGAACGTGCCCGACTACCTGATCAAAAACGGCACCACCTACCGGGTCGTCAGCGACCACCTCGGCAGCCCGAGGCTCATCGTCGATATCGTCACAGGGGTGATCGTCCAAGAGCTGCGTTACGACGCCTTCGGCCGGATTACCCTCGACACCAACCCGGGCTTCCAACCCTTCGGCTTCGCGGGCGGTTTATGCGATCCACAAACGGGCCTGGTACGGTTCGGAGCGAGGGATTACGACCCCGAAATGGGCCGGTGGACGTCTGTGGACCCGATCGGGTACGGTGGCAGATCGGCAAATCTCTACGGATATGCCAGGAACAACCCGATTAGCTTCTTGGATCTACGGGGCCAGAAACTGGCCCACATTTCCAAGCCACTTGAGCAGACATTCACCTGTGCCATAAAAAAGGCCCCCCAGGAGTTTCGTGATGCGGTACGGTGGTTGGTCGACGAACCGAATGACTGGCGTTTAATCGAGCTGGAAGAGAGCGGCCAACACTCAAGGGAATACCGCCGAAGGATACGTTTAGAGCCCGGGACCGGATCGGCTGTCGATCGTTCCAATCGCGATGTATTGATCGATACCCGAGATTCCTCATGCGAAAATCTGGTCTCTGACGTAGTCCGAGAAATCACTGAGCTATATGCCGTCGAGGAGCTAGGTATGAGCCCGGATAATATAGTGGCTCTTGGAGAAGCCTCTGAGTTCGCTGATCCTGTAGTCGACAGCGCGGTTCAGGCAATCTGCGAGGAGCTACCTTAAAAATGAACAGGCCAGCTGCCCTTGCTAGTAGCTCCAGAGTTCCCAAGCTCAAAAAGTGGGGCTTTATGTTTTCGGTCGTGCTATTTATCCAAACCTTGACCTGGATTGATAGTCGGGCTGATCTGACAGGAACAGCTTTGCTGTTCGCTGCTAAAGAAGCATACGGCGCCCCGAGCACTCCCTTCTCGTGCCTTTCTTTGAGCGACTCCTTAACTTCGCAATTAACCAGGGCTCAATTGGAAGAATGGGAAAGCACTCTCCGGCACCTAAGTATCCGCTCAGGCGGTTCCAGCACTTTAGGCGCCTGCCCAAAAATTGACGTCTTTTCTAAAGAAAATACGCTTTTCTACGGCACCATCGTTTTTGTGGTGGAGAGACCGGAAAGGGATGTGTTCATACGAGAGGTTTGCATGTGGCATATTTTTGGCCACTGGTTCCCCTATCTTCAAACTTGACGGAATCCTAGCTTGAGCCCTTCGGGCGGCAACTCGAATCTGGTCCTGGCAATCGTGTTGGTTGTGGTCGGCTGCACCACCCCCGAAAGGGAACCGTCTCTTCCACCTCCTGAACCTTCTTCCGCTTCTTCCTCCTCTGAGCGGCGCGTGTTGGGATTCCGGATGTTGGCGAACCATTCGATCTCGGGCAGCACGTCCCGTAGGCGGTGGAACTCGGCGGCGTTGAGCCGTCGCTCGCCCGAGATCATCGGTTGCTATTACTAAATTGGCAAGATAGGATTTTTTCACCTTGCAAATTGTTTATCTAAGGAGATGCCGATGAAGAAGCTTGTCTTGATGACTTTCGCCCTCGTGACGCTGGGACTCTTGCTCGTTCCGGGAGCCGGTCTTGCCGATGAGGCTCGGGAGCACGAGCAGCGCTCGAACGAAGACCATGTGATCGTGAACGAAGCCCCCTCGAAGATCGATTCGGAGAAGAAAGTCGAGTACTTTAGCGATGAGTGGTTTGCCGGCCCGCTCGGGGAGATGGAGGAGGGCGATACTTGCTCGGGCTGGTGCAATAACTCGATTTGCGAGTGCACAGGCTCTTTTGATTGCTGCTACGCAGCGTGCCGACGTTGCTTTGAGATTGTTAATGAGATGTAGACGTTTTTCGCAAGTGAGATAGGCCGTTATCGACCTGTACGGCGGCGGCGATGAGGCCCGCTCCGGCGTCAAGTGCAAAACGTTGGGCAGCCTCTACCGTAGCCACTACAAGCCCCGGGGCTTTGTCGACGCGACCAGCGTCGACAAAGCCCGTCGTCGATCTGCTCCGGATGCGTGTCCAAGGGGCCGACATCCACGGAGTCGCAGAAACCTAGGCGGACGCCAGTTCCCGCACCCCCGCTTCAATGCGTCGGAACATTTCTGGCAATGCCTCGGCGCTGACCGAGCATAGGGCCACCCGTAGGTAGGACGGCGCAGAGGCCACAATTCCGGTCGAGTGATTCTCAATCAAATGCTTACGAACCACGTGGGGATCGAGGCTCAGCTCCTCGTTGAGTTCCATCAGCACAAAGAATCCGGAATTAAACGGCAACGGACGAAGCAAAGCGGGATCGAGCGCCGCCAACGCCGGTTGAACCGCGTGATAACGCTCCCGGGCGATGCGCCGAATTTCGCTGACTTCGTCGAAAACCCGGCCGCTTTCCAAACCCCGCAGAAGAATCATCTGAGAAGTGGCGGACGGTGAGCCGATGGTCGCCCGGCTAAGGCATTGCAGCTTGTTTTCGAGGGCACCGGCACCTTCCCGCGACAGTTCCAGGCCGAAGGTCAAGAAGGCCACTCGGCCGCCGAAAAAAGCAAATTCTTTGGTGGCGCCGTCGATTTTCACCGGCACCAGATTTTCGTGGGCGCCTACCAGGTCCCAGAAAAACGATCGATTCGGCACTCCTTCCGTAAACACCAAACCGCCGTAGGCATCGTCACATATCACCATCAACGGTCGATCCTCAGCCGCTTCGAGCAAGCCTTGTTTCAACTCTTGGCGCTGCTCGACGGTCGGCGAATAACCTCCCGGGTTGGAAGGGAAATTGACGATTAAAAGTGCCGGCTCTCCGGCGGGCAAAGCCTTGAGGGCTTCGACCAAAGCCGACGGATGGTAAGCCCGGTCGCGGTAGACGTCCACCTCCACCAACTCGGCGCCGGTGCGCAAGCGGAATACCTGCCGGTAGTTGCCCCAAAACGGCTTGCCCACCACCAGATGGCGCCCCGGGCCCGCGAAAAGGTCCGCGACGATCGACAATCCGTGGGTCAGACCCGCCAACACCACCGGACGGGTCGTGAGCTGATCTTCTTCCGGCGCGCGGTCCGGTTGACCCGTGCGCTGCCAACGCTGCCAAGCGTCGCGCACGGAAGAGATTCCCAGGACCGGCGAATAGAGAAAAGCTTGATTTCGCTCCTCGCGGTCGAAATCCAGGACATCTTCCATCGACGGCAAGGGAACGGCATTGCCGGCGCCGTCGGTAAAAACGCCAATCGTGCCGTTGAAATCGGTGCCGGCGGCTTCTTTGGCCTGGAACGGAATGTCGGGTGGGAAATATGCATTTCTTCCCATGGGAGAAAGTAGCTTAAAAAGAGAAGGCGCCTCAGATTCGAGGATTTGATTGACTCGATCGACTCCGCTCATTTCGACCCCTGGAGCTTGAAGGAAAAGGAAAGGTCGGGCACGTCGTGGACCCGATGGCGGTGATCCTACGGCAAGACCGCCTCGGGTCCAAGAGATGATGCAGAGGTCAGCGGCCTACAGTCACCTGCTTCGACCGAGTTCATCAAGGTTTGTCGGCTAGGATCGGCGCAAATTCCTCCGCCAAGTGCTCGGTGAACACCACCTCACCGGAGTATCGAGCCAAGTGGGTGGTGTCGCTATAGAGGTCGGGAGTCACCGATTCCAGCAATTGGTAATCTCGCACCCTGACCCCGGTCTCGGCGCGGATCCGATCCAGGACCTCGTTCAAACGCTGTTGGGCCTCGGGTGAATAGTGAATCCACTCGGTATTTCGGGGGAAGAGCACCACCTCCACCTGATCCGAGAATTGCTTGAAATTCTCAACCACCCGGATGAAGCCGGCCACCAGCTCTTCCTCGAAATACAGCTCTTCGATGTCGCAACAGCTGATCCGCTGCAGCCGGTCGTTCTCCATTCGGCGGGTGGTGCGTCCGGCCTCGTAATACTCCGGGAAAATCGCCAGAGTCTCTTCGGATCGTTCTTCCCTCAGCGGGCCCGCCCCTTGCCAGTCGTAATGCCAATCCGCGTCTTGAAAGCCCGGGCATTCAGCCTCGAAGAGTTCGCCCAACTTCTCTCCCAGCTCCCTACGACGCTGCACCACCTGGTCGTCCTCCGGGGTGTCGCTGCGCGGTCCGCGCTCCATCAAGGACCGTCCAAAGAAATGGGTGATCATTTCGGCGGAAATGCTGTCGCGCAGATAATGGATGTTGAGCATCTGAAAACCCCGTTCGGGATCCTCTTTTGTGATCTGCCAAATCTCCTCTGGAGTGGCCAGCAAGGTCAGGAAGGAGTCGATCACCGGCTGGGCCCCGTTCCAACGGCTCTTGGTCGCTTGAAACGGTACGAATTCGATCACCGCCAGCTCGAGTCGACGATCCTTCTCCTGAAAGGCGTCGCGAATACGCCGGGACAAGAAATCCTGGAAGAAGGGATTCAGGCCGCCGAATCCGAAATTGAAGCTCTTGACTCGAATCCCTTTTTTCGCCAGCTCGTTGTCGAAATGGCGGGCGGCGAAGCCGGCGTGGGTCATGGACGAGCCGAAGACGATCACCAAATCGTCCTTCTCCTCCACAATTCTCGGCAAGGCCGCTCTTGCTTCATTCACCCGGCTCAGGATCGTGTCACCGCTGGCGTCGTTGGCCATGGCGAAAAGGCGAACCAATCCCAGCGCAACCCCCATTCCCAAAGTCACGGTCAGGAAGATTTTGAGATAAACCTTAGAACTGGAAGTAGATGAACTCATTGCTCGGCTCTCCGATCAGAAGGCAAATCGCATGAATCAAAATGAGCACCGGCCAGAATAGCCAAGGCTTGTTTTCGAACGCTTCAGCTCGTTTGAGCACGAATAGATCCATTAAATGCATGAAGATCACGGTACCGGCCGTCAAGGCGAGGATGGTTCCCGCCACGGCGCCCGCAGCCGGCAGCTCACCGCCGAGCCCGTGCATATCCGCCAGGATGTCGATCGCCGAAGCCAGGCTGTTCGCCCGGAAGAGCACCCAACCCACCAGCACCAGGTAGAAAGTCGTCAACCATTTGACGAACACAATCCACTTGGCGGACGGCTCGTCGTGGCTGCGATTGAACATCGCCAGCGACCCCAACCGGCCGAGGTAGTGGGTGGCCGAGATGATCAGCCCGTGGAAAGCCCCCCAGACCACGAAGGTCCAGGCGGCGCCATGCCAAAGCCCGCCTAAGAGCATGGTGATCATCACATTGCGGAATCGGCGATGGTTGCGGTTACCGCCGAGGGAAATGTAGAGGTAATCCCGCAGCCAAGTGGACAATGAAATATGCCATCGACGCCAGAAATCCACCGGCGAAACCGCAAGGTAGGGAACGCGGAAATTCAAAGGAATCTGAAAGCCGAGCAGCAGGGCCAGGCCGATCGCCATGTCGGTATATCCGGAGAAGTCGCCGTAGATCTGACCGGCAAAAGCCAAAACACCCGTCCAGGTTTCGAGCAAGCTCACCGAGCCGGTGGAGTCGAAGGCGGTGGCCGCGGGGGCCGCCAGCAGGTCGGCGGTGGTTTTCTTCAAGACGCCGGTGGTGATCAGCAGGAATCCGTGTTTCGCACTCGCCCAAGTCGGAGTCGGAATCGCGTGCATCTGGGGCAAGATCTGCTTGGCGCGCAAAATCGGTCCGGCCACCAGCTGCGGAAAGAAGGCCAACGCTGCGGTGAATTCCACGAGCCCTTTGCGCGGCTCCATGTCGCCCCGATAGACGTCGATGGTGTAACTGAGGCTTTGAAAGGTGTAGAAGGAAATGCCCACCGGCAGCACCCATCCGAGGGTGGGAAGCCCGGCTTGATAGCCGAACAGCAAGAGGAATTCCGCCACGGACTCCAGGACGAAGTCGGCGTACTTGAACAAGCCCAAGATGCCCAAGTTGATGCAGATGGAAAGGGTCAACCATCGCTTGCGCACCCTTGGGTCCGAAGTCGCGCCGATCGCCTGGGCGATGAAGTAGTCCGCCAGCGCGCTGCCCACCAACAGCGGGATGAATCGGTAATTCCAAGCTCCGTAGAACACTAGGCTGGAAACGACGATGAGGTAAACCCTAGGTTTCCGCCTCAAAAAGACGAAACCGTAAAAGAAAATGAAGATCAGGAAGAAGAAGTAGAAGATCGGGGTATTGAAGATCATTCGCTATCCAATGGGACCGTCTTGCTTGGCTAGCCCCAACAACGAGTGGGACTCGGGCTTCTGACTGCGTTCGCTAGGCATTACGCAACGGCCCGTCGATGAGTTACAGCTCGATTTGCCTTCTGGCGCCATAAGTCTCCGGAAGGCAGCCGAAAAAATTTCGAATCCGCCGAAGGATTTTTCTCCTACGGGACTCCATCTCAGTAGTCCGAAAGACCGATATCCAACCCAACGACTCGGGATGACACCCCCGGACCGGGGCCGGCGAGAGCTGCGCCCAAAAAGGAGAAAACATGCGACACACCACGACCCTCAGGACTTTCCTGTCCGTATTTCTGATCCTGGCGATGAGCGCCCTTCTTCCCTGCCTCGCCCAGGCTCAGGACCCTGTTTTCACAACAGATTTCAACCGTGAGGGCTGCACTTTCGCCACCGCCGGCAATAACCCATTCCTGCCTATTTGGCCGGGCCTGAGCCAAACCCTAGAAGGCGAGGAAGAAGACGATGAAGGCGAGCTGGTAGAGATCTCCTCGGTCGTCACCATCCTGACCGACACCGAAGTGGTCGACGGAGTGCTCACTCGGGTGCTCGAAGAAGTGGAGAGCGAAGATGGCGAGCTGACCGAAATTTCACGTAACTTTGTCGCCGTTTGCCGCGAAACCGGCGACGTGTGGTACTTCGGCGAAGATGTCGACGATTACGAAGACGGCGAGATCGTGGGTCACGAAGGCGCCTGGCGCGCGGGCATCGACGGCGCAAAGGCCGGTATTCTGATGCCCGGCACCCCGATCATCGGCGCCCGCTACTTCCAAGAGATCGCCCCGGGTGTGGCTGAGGATCGCGGTGAAATCACCGGCATGGGTGCCGAATACGCCGTGCCTGCCGGGACCTACTCCGACACCCTCGAAGTGGTCGACACCGACGCGCTCGATCCCGATCCTGAAGGCGGCGATCTGAAGGTTTATGCCGCCGGAGTGGGCATCATCAAAGATGAGGACCTCGAGCTGGTCGAACTCACCATGCCCGCCTGCGTGCCCGACGCCCACACCCACTGCTTGGCCGACGGTCGATTCAAAGTCGAGGTCGATTGGATCGACGGAGCCGGTGAGGAATTCGAAGCCCGCGCCATTCTCAGCAGTGGTGAAAGTGGTGAATTCTGGTTCTTCAGCCCCGGAAATACCGAACTCCTGGTCAAGGTTCTAGACGCTTGCGATACCTCCGACAGCTTTTGGGTCTTCGCTGCGGGTCTGACCAACGTCGGCGTGGACCTCGAGGTCACCGACATGGTCACTTGTGAAGTCAAGGACTACGAAAACCCCTTCGGCACCGACTATCAGCCGATCCTCGACACCGGCGCGTTCTTCACCTGCGACGGGGTCAGCACCGGCCCTTGTGAAGACGATGATGACGATGATGATGACGACTATGATGACGATGACGACGGTGAGTGATCAGAACGTCGAACCCGATTGACTGTTGCCGGCGGGCAGAACGAACTCGAGCCTCTCCAGGGTTGGAGCGGTCGGATTCTGCCCGTCGGCACTCTTATTCCCGGAGCGCAAGCACCGCTATTCCCGGAGCACAAGCATCGCTTGCGGAAATTCCCACACGGTCGGCTCCCCGAGCTGGATCCACTCAGCCAAGGCTAGGTATGATCGCGGTCCACTGACCCAGCACCTTCCACGCTCGGAGATCCCGATGACCGATACTTCCCGCACCTTCCGCCGAGTCGCTGTTTTCTGCGGCTCCAACACTGGCCAATCGCCCGTCTATGCCGAGGCAGCCCGAAATCTCGGACGACTTTTCCTCGAACGGGACATCGGGCTCGTTTACGGCGGCGGCAACGTGGGACTG
The DNA here is from genome assembly GCA_965366625.1 of uncultured bacterium. Classification (GTDB taxonomy): domain Bacteria; phylum Acidobacteriota; class Thermoanaerobaculia; order Multivoradales; family J023; genus JAUIJL01. Next base: position 20,588 of record CBDUGP010000015.1, on the reverse strand, counting down.
ATGGGCATCCTCGCCGACACCCTGCTCGACGGCGGCGGTGAGGTGCTCGGGGTCATTCCCAAGTCCCTGGAAGACCGCGAGGTCGCCCACCACGGCATCACCGAGCTGACCGTGGTGCAGACCATGCACGAGCGCAAGCAGCGCATGTACGACCTGGCCGACGCCGTCATCGCCATGCCCGGCGGCATCGGCACCCTCGACGAACTCTTTGAGTCCTGGACTTGGAACCAGCTCGGTTACCTCAACGAACCCTGTGGCCTGCTCAACATCTCAGGTTACTTCCAACCGTTGATCGACATGCTCGATCGCATGGTCACCGAAGGTTTCCTGCGCCGAGAGCAGCGGGATATGTTGCAAGTCAGCGACCAACCGGAGCAGCTCTTGGATCTGCTGGCCAAGGCTCAAAAACCCGGAGTCGACAAATGGATCAAGGGCGGCCCAGCCTAGCTGGCTGTGATTTCGGAGCGCCGGTTCAATCCGGTCGCAGAACCTCCGCCGGCGGCGTACGGGACATACGCCATGCGGGCAGGGCACAAGCCAGCAAAGCCACCACGGCCAAGAGCAGTGTGCCCAGCCCGAAGGTCAACGGATCTCCCACTTCGACCTCGTAGACCAGCGCTTCTAGGGTCCGTCGCAACATAAAGCTACCGAATAACCCGGCGGCGACCCCTAATCCCACCAGCGACAGCCCTTGTGACATCACCAGCCGAATCACGCCGCCACGTGTGGCACCCAAGGCGATTCGGATACCCATCTCCTGTTTGCGCAGCAGCGAGAGGTAGGAGACCACGCCGTAGATTCCGATCGCCGCCAACACCAATGCCAGGGCCGCGAAACAAACCACCAGGCCCATGATGAATCGACGTTGGGCCACGGCGCCTGCTAGATGTTGCTCAAGGCTTTGAATCTGCGCCACCGGCAACCCTGGGTCTAATCGCCAAACCGCATCCTTGGCGGAGCTGACTAAAGCCCCCGGCTCCCCTTGCCCGCGCACGACCACGTGCATGGAGCGATAGGCGAATTGTCGATGGGGGAAATACATGGCCGGCTCCACATTGCCTTCGAGGGACGTATTCTTGACGTCACCCACTACGCCGACGATTTCGACCTCCAACGATTCGGTGATCACTCTTCCCAAGGGACCGAATTGGCGGGCTTGACCCGTGACGTTCAGACCTACGGGATCCTCGCCCGGCCAATAGCGGTTGGCCGTTGCCCGATTGATCAGTACTACGCCGGGTTTGTCGGCAGTATCGAAATCTTCGAAACTTCGACCCCGTTCGAGGGGAATGCCCATCACCCGGAAGTAGTCGGGGGACACCGTGTGGTACTGAACCTCCGGCCGTTCGAGTTCTGTAGTCGCCTCTCGGCCAGCGATGACGAAATCCACTCGCCAACCTGGCTCAAGGGGCAAAAAGCCGGTAACTGCTGCATCTTGAATACCCGGGGCTGCGCGCAGCTCGTCGAGCAGGCGATCGTAGAAAGACACGACGTCCGTCCAATCCGCGTAACTCGCTTGGGGAACTTGGAGATTGAAAGCCAGGGAACGCTCGGCCTGGTAACCCGGGCTTTCCGCCAAGAGACGATCGAAGCTTCGAACTAAGAGTCCCGCCCCAGCGAGCAACGCCATCGCCAACGCTACCTCTCCGATCACCAAAACCGAGCGTAAACGCCGACCCGTGGGTCCGGCGGTTTGACCCCGACTGCCGTCCTTCAACGTTTCCGTGAAACCAGCACGGGTCGCCTGCCAGGCCGGGGCCAAACCGAATAGCAAACCGGCAAACAGGGCCACTGCCATGGACACCAAAAATAGGCCGACGTTGAGCTGAATCTCGTCCAGTCGCGGCACGTCCGGCGGCGCCATTGCCACCAAAACTTTGATGCCGACCACCGCCACCCCTAATCCCAACAACCCACCTGCACATCCCAGTAAAAGGCTTTCGGTTAAAAACTGTTTGGCCAACCGCAGCCCGGTAGCCCCCAATGCCCCTCGAACCGCCACTTCTCGCGCCCGGGCGGCGCCTTGGGCGAGCAGAAGGTTGGCGACGTTGGCACAGGCGATCAACAACACAAAAGCAGCCGCCGCGAGCAATAGGTTCAGGGCCGGGCGAATCTCGCCCACCAAATCGTCCTGCAGGGTGGAAACGGTCGCCGTCCAGCCCTCGTTGGTGCCCGCGAAATCGGCGGCAAAGGTCTCGTAAAACCGGGTCACCTCCGCCCCGGCCTGGTCCACGGTCACACCGTCTTTGAGCCGTCCGACGGTGCCGAAAAAACGGGCGCCCCGGGAATGTTGGTGGGGATCCCAACCCAGAGGCAGCCACAACTCCGTTTGATCCGGAAAATCGAATCCGGAGGGCATGACACCCACCACTTCATAGGCCGTGCCGTCGAGTTCGACAAACTCGCCGATCACATCGTCGCGCCCGCCGAAACGGCTTTGCCATAGGCCGTACCCGAGCACCGCGATCCTCGGCGCGCCGGAGACATCCTCCCCATCGACAAAGGTTCTTCCCCGGACGGACTCCACTGCCAGCACATTGAAAAACTCATCGGTGGCATTGATCGCCCTGACCCGATAGGGCTCACCCTCACCCGAGGTTAGATTGAGATCCGGGCGCCACCAGCCGGCGAGCTGCTCAAATGACTCTGCGCGATCAAAAAGGTCCGCAAACGCCACGGGTGACAAACGGCTCTTGTCGATGCCCTTGCCTCCGTTCTCCGCCCATAGGCGAACCACCCGATCCGCTTCCGGATAGTCGAGCGGCCGAAGCAACATCGTTTCGAAAACCGAGAGGATCGCCGTATTCGCGCCAACCCCGAGAGCCAACGCCAGAAGGGCGGCGACGGTGTAGCGGCGCCGGTGCAGGAGCACCCGAATCGCAAATCGCAAATCCCTTATGAGGGCTGACATGGCTTCTCCTCCGGTGCAATGGGCTGTGGATTGAACGATTGAGCTAATCTACGAATTCTTTCGTCCAAGGTTTAGCTCATCTCACAACTAGGCTATTTGGCCCCGTCCAGTTGCAGACCCGCTACAAGAGCGCACTCTGGACAGACCTTAGTCCACAACTTCGACCCGAGCTATGACCGGTTTTAAACAGCGCTGATGGTCACAGGCCTGGAATTCAATCTCGAACTCGGCGCTCGAGTCGATCTCACCGGCTTTGATTTCCACCTCACCGGCATAAACCTGGATGGGGTGCTCCGCGTAGGCAGCGTCTAAGGACTCTCCCGGCGGATAGTCGACACCGTCGAGAGGTTTTCCGCCGGATCTCAGGCTCGTCGGCACTAAGAATTCGTCCGACGCCGGATTGGCGTTGACATGCCATCCCGGAGCGATCTTCAGTCGCACCGCCAGGACCGCACCTGCGACTCGGGTCGCCGTGATTTCGACCTTGGAACGGGCCTCCGCTTCCAACCCTTCCACCGCCGAGCCCGCAGATATCGAGGCCCGGATCGGCAGATTCCCGAGCGTTTCCAGGGCGCGAGCTAGGGTCGTATGGCCGGCCGGTGAGGCCGCCGCTTGGCTGGCAAAGGACTCCGCCATTCGGACGGCCAAATCCTTCCACCGGGCATCGTCGTCGAGCCGGCTGAGGCGGAGCAAATTCAGCAAAGCCATGCCGTTAGCCGACGGACGCGCCCCGTCGGAAGGGTCTTTGGAACGGAAAAGGAGATCCGGCGCCGAGGCCGCGACGAAGAATCCTCCACCCTGGGCATCCCACAGTCGATCGATTTGCTCCGAGCTCAGGTCGATCGCAGCCCGCAGCCAGCGCTGATTCCCGGTGGCCCCATGCAGCTCCAAGAGGCCGTGCACAAAGTAGGCGTAGTCGGCCAAGAAAGCATCCAATTTAGCGTGCCCGCCACGCCAAACATGTTGAAAAGCTCGCCCTTCGGGACGCAAATGCTCGAGCACGAAAGCGGCGGCCCGTTCCGCTTGCTTCACAATCGTCGGATCGTCGAGCACCCGCCCGGCTTGGGCCAAGCCGGCAATGCCCAAGCCGTTCCAATCCGCCAGCACCTTATCGTCGGTCAAGGGACGTTTACGTTCGGCCCGCACCTCCAAAAGACGTGCACGAATCGAATCCAGCCGGGTTTGAAGGGCGGGCAGCTCCACCTCTTTCGAAATGGCTACCTGGTCTAAGGGTTCCGGCAGGTGAAGCACGAACGTCGGCAGGTCGTTTGGAGCGTGGGGATCCCGAAAATCGGGCTCGCCGTCGGCCCCGAGCACCGGTGCCACCCATTTCAAATCCTCGGCGGAGAGGGCTTTTTGCAGCTCCTCCGATCGCCAAACGTAGAAGGCTCCCTCCCGGGTATCGGTTTCAGCATCGATGGCCGACCAAAGGCCGCCCTCGGGCGCGGTGAGCTCACGCGCCAGGAAAGCCGCGGTTTGGCGCAGAACCCGGGCGGATTGTGGGTCTCGATGAAGCTCAAACCAGAGGGCGTAAACTTCGAGCAACGAGCCGTTGTCGTAAAGCATCTTCTCGAAGTGTGGCACCCGCCATTGGGCATCGGTGGAATATCGATGAAATCCGCCGCCCACTTGATCGTAAATCCCACCCCGGGCCATGTGGTCCAAGGTCTTGCCCAAGACCTCTCGGGAATTCTTGTGCTCCTTGAAATGCAATAGAAGCAAGAGATTCGATGGGGTGGGAAACTTCGGTGCGTCACCAAAACCACCGTTTTCGGCGTCGAAGCGCTCGATCAGCTGGTCGCGCGCAGCCGTGGCAGGCCCCGCCGTGGGCAGAGGCTTATCGGCTCCGCGAGTGCTCGATGAAATCTGCCACAGGGTCTCGGCCACTTGGCCGGCGTGTTGCTCCAATTGGGCCCGGCGCTCCGTCCACGCTTCGTGGATTCCGTTCACCACCGTGCGGAAACCTGGACGCCCGTAGCGATCTTCGGGCGGAAAGTAGGTGCCACCGAAGAAAGGTTTTAGGTCCGGGGTCAAAAATACCGAATTGGGCCAGCCCCCTCGCCCCCGACTCAACACCTGGGACGCCAACATGTAAATCTCATCCAAATCCGGACGTTCCTCGCGATCGACCTTGATATTGACGAAATATCGATTCATCAACGCCGCGATTTCCGGATTGGAAAAGCTCTCGCGCTCCATCACATGGCACCAATAACAGGTGGAATAACCCACCGACAGAAAAATCGGTTTGTCTTCCTTGCGCGCCTTCTCCAACGCTTCCGGACCCCAGGGATACCAGTCCACCGGGTTGTATTGGTGCAGCAGCAAATAGGGGCTGCTTTCCCCGGCTAGCCGGTTCGGCTCGGCATCGGTCGATCCGTGGCCGGCCTGGCCCTTTTCGTCCGCCGATACTTTGCCGAGGGGAGACCAGAGCACCCCCGCCCAAGCTGCAAAAAGACTCAAGCAAAACGCCGTGGCCGCGAGCAAAATGGGGCGAAACGCAAGGCCGGGGGAGGAGAGCATGGTTGCCTTTCCGTGGGACAGCTGCCGGGAGGATTGTCAAACCGGGAGAGCGGAGCCATCCTCTCACACCGCCCCAGCGGGCGATCCGTCACGGGAGCGTTGGAAAAACTCCGGCGTGGGCTAGAATTCCCACTCTGAGAATTAGGTGACGTGCTGCACAGGAGCTCCGATGAAAAAAACTACCGCCCAGGTTCCAAAGAGACAGCCCCTTCCATCGCCCATTTTGCCGGGGCTCTCCAATCGAGTTTCACCCATCACGGTCTGGGCTGCTGCTTGCCTGATCGGTGCCTTCTCGCTGTGCCTACCCCACGACCTAGCGGCTGAGCAGGCCGGCGAGCCTACCGCGGCCGACACGACTACTGCCGAGCAGAGTCCGGACGACACCGCCGTCACCGGCAGCAGCTCGGCTGGCGAGCCCACCGACTCCGAGCAGCTGAACTCGGCCTCGGGCCTGTGGATTTTCATCGACCCTGAGACCGGCCAACGGATGGCGACCCCCAGTCCAAAGCAAAAGGCTCGGTTGCGGAAATTTGCCACCGCTCTCAACAAATCTGACCTAGGACTGGAGCCCTTCGAGCTCGAAGGGGGCGGGCAAGGGGTCCGCCTGAACGGCAGATTCCAACACGCCATGGTGGCGACCGTGAACGACGACGGCACGATCGCTTTTCATTGCTCCGACCATGGGGACGAAAATCACGCCGGGCATGTAGCCGGCGCGGTGACCTCGGGCACGGTGACTCCGGAAGGAATCACCGCCAACGCTTCGACCGAGCCGGCGCCGGAGCAATGATCATGGAGCGAGCTTGCGGACTTCACCTCTGCCTCCCATTCGCGATCTTCTTGTTGCTCGGCCTCAGCAGCAGCCCTGCGGCCTCAGTCACCGTCACCGGCACCCTGGGCGTTGACGCCAATTCCTTGGCCGGCACAGACGGTCAAGGCCGGGTCTTGATTTACACCCCGAACCCCGTGGAGCCGGGCTCGTCGGTCTCCCATTGGGACGTGTCCGCTTCCCCGGATCTTTTGATGGAGCCCAGCTCCAGCTCAGGGCTGGCCTTCGGCGCCTTGGATCTGACCCGCCGCCAGATGCTCGACATCGGTTGGCAAGGTGGGTCCTCCAACATTGTGATCCGCTACAAAGACAGCGCGGGCCAGGGATTCAACGACCCTAATCTGGGGGCACAGCGGAAGCAGGCGGTGGAATTTGCCGCAAACATTTGGGCCAGCGCCCTGCGCAGCCCTGTCACCCTCAACGTCGAAGCCTCCTTCTCCAACCTCGACTGTGGCGACGGCAGCGGGGTGTTGGCCCAAGCGGGCCCGCAATTTATTTTCGAGAGCTTTTCCGGTGCCCCCGTGGGCGGAACCTGGTACCACGGCGCCCTGGCCGAAGCCCTGAGCGGCCAAAACCTGAGCCTCCAGGACAGCTCCGACGCCAACGCCGGCGAGCTGACCCTGACCTTCAACAGCCGCATCGACCAGGCCTGCCTGGGCGCCGGCACCCGGTATCACTACGGGCTCAACGGCAACGGCGGTCCGAGCACCATCAACTTCGTGATGGTGGCCCTGCACGAGATGGGCCACGGATTGGGCTTTTCAAGCCTGGTGAATGAATCCAACGGCAATCAATTCCTGGGTCGACCCGACATCTTCAGCCGAAATTTGCGCGACAACTCCACCGGTTTGTTGTGGCATCAGATGAACAACAACCAACGCCGGATCTCGGCCATCAACAGCGGTAATGTGGCCTGGAACGGCAGTGGAGTTACTTCCCAAGCTCCAAACTTTCTGCAACAAGCACCGTCGCTCATCATCAATCAACCCACCAGCTTGGCCGGCCGGATGCAAATCGCCACCGCCGAATTCGGCCCCAGAATTTCCAACCCGGGCATTACCGGCGACATCGTGCCGGCGATCGACGGCAGCGCAGCCCCCAGCCGCGCTTGCAACGGAATCGTCAACGGCGGTGAGATCGCGGGCAAGATCGCCTTGATCGATCGCGGCGATTGCACCTTCGTGATCAAGGTCAAAAACGCCCAAAATGCCGGTGCCCGAGCCGTAATCATCGCCAACAATCAAGCCGGCAGCCCGGTGCCCATGGGGGGGGACGACAGCTCGATCTTCATTCCCTCGGCCATGATCAGCATCGCCGACGGCCAGCGGATCCGAGCCACCCTGGCGGAGCCTCCTCCCTTTGACCCGGGCACCTTTCGCTTAACCGCAAGCACGATCAACCGCCGGGAAGGAATCGGCACCATCAGCATCGGCATTGAGCGGATCAACGGCACCGACGGCGACGTGAGTGTCGACTACGCCACCGCCGACGGCACCGCCACCAGCGGGTCCGACTACACCGCCACCTCGGGCACGGTGACCTTCTTGGACGGCGAATCCGGCAGCCAGAACGTTACCATTCCAATCCTCGACGACGGCGCGTCCGAAGACGAAGAATCCTTCTTCCTCGCCCTTTCGAACGTCGAAGGCGGCGCGGACCTCGGCACCCCGAGATCCGCCACCATCACCATCGCCGACAACGATCCTTGTGAGCCCAGCGCCACCATCGTCTGTTTGCAAAACGGCCGATTCCGGGTTCGGGTCGACTGGCGGAATCCGCAAAACCAAAGGGGAGACGGCTCTCTGGTGACCGGCGGCACCGACGACTCGGCCCTCTTCTGGTTCTTCGACGAAGACAATTGGGAATTCCTGGTCAAGGTGCTCGACGCCTGTTTCATCGCCGACCGCTTCTGGGTATTCGCCGCCGCCACCACCGACGTCGAATACACCCTGAGGGTCACGGATACCGAGACCGGAGTCACCCGCTTCTACGAAAACCCACTCGGGGTCGCCAGCGACGCCATCACCGACACCAACGCCTTTGCGTCCTGTCCCTAGCGGCTGAGACCGAGCTCTCAGAGACGCCGGTATAAGGCGCGCTGGGACACCTCAAGTGCGTCCGCCAAGGCTTCGAGGCTCGGGCCCGTCTCGGCGCACCACCCGGCCGCCGAGCATTAGAACCAACCCCGCATCCAGGCTTTCGGCGGGAAACGTCACCGTGTCTTCGACGAGCCGACCATTGACTTCTAAATCGGTGTGGCGGCTGCCTCTAACGATCAAAATCCCCGCAGCTACACGGCGCAACACCACCGGTGTTCGGCTGCGTCGAGCTTCGATGAGGGGACGACCGTGCTCGGCTCCGGCGGCGGCAAAGTCGGAAACGTGGCGCGAAAGCAACGCACCTCGCGTCGATTCGAAGCCTTCGAGCACGGTTCGCTCGCCAATGCGCTGGTCGTTCGGATGGTAAATCACCGTCAGCCCCGGAGTTCGGAGATCCGCAGCTTGATCCCACGGCTCGCCGCCTTGCGTCCAAGCCTGCGTGGTGCCGTCGGGCGCGCCTTGCAAGTCGGTCATCCTTCAATTCTACATGGTCAACGCCGACCCGACGCGCTTCGACGGAGATCGACGGAAGCCGACGCAGACCGACCGACAATTCCGATAGCCAAAGATTTTGAGCCCCAAAGTGGTCGAGGTGCCGATGAATCGCGGCGCCCGCCTAGAAAGGCGTCTGGAGCGCCCAACGATTGAAGTGATCGTGCGCCGCGCCGCCGCTCTTCGGCATGCCGCCGAGGCGGTAAAGAGCGAAATCGTTTGGGAGGCCAAGATCTCAGCATGAAGCTCTTCGAGCTCCCGCTTCTCGCCGATGAGAACATCCATCCTCAGGTCATCCCGGGCCTCACCGCCCGCCGCAGAGACATCTGTTCCGTTTTCGATTCGATGACATACAGTCGCGCGAACTCGAGCGAGCGAAACGCGTTGACGTGGGGCTGTGCTTGTCGACAAAATCTGTGTTTGCAGTCTTTTGTCGCTACCAGGGGAGATATCAGCGAATGGGTTTGGCGAGCACGCACACGCCGAAGGTGTCGACGCGGCGCCGAGAACGGCCTCGAGTCGAAGCTGCTCAAGCGCTGAACTCCCATGGCGGCCGAGTTGCTGCCTGGGCAGTGCCTGTTCAGGGTTCCAGCCGTGGAGCGGAGGCGACGCGGCCCGACCGCTGCGCTACACTCTCTTGAGCTATGTCTCCCCGCGCTCCATTCAACTCGAATACCAAGCAGACTGCGACGCGATGCCGTTTCGTGAAGATCTTTCTGGGGCTGATGATCCTGCCGGTAGCGCTGCCCGCCCAGGATCTGCGGATCACGCTCTTCGAACGGCTCTCGGTCGAGCATGGACTTTCCTACAATGGGGTGCAAACGATTCACCAGGACTCACGCGGGTTCCTGTGGATCGGCACGTCTCAAGGCCTGAACCGCCACGACGGCTATAGCTTCGAGGTCTACAAGCATCGTCCCGGCGACAGCGGCTCGCTGTCGGAGAACATCGTGGTGGCGATCCACGAAGATCGCCGAGGCCGGCTGTGGATCGGCACAGAGGGCGGCGGGCTCAACCTGTTCGAGCGCGGCGAGCAGCGCTTTCGGCACTTCCGCCATGATCCTTCCGACCCGCGGAGCCTCAGCCAAGACTATGTCAACGTCATCCTCGAAGACCGCACCGGCGTGCTCTGGGTGGGCTGTGAGACCGAGCTCAATCGTTTCGACGGCAGCGCGGCTTTCACCCGCTACCTGCACGATCCGGAGGATCCCGCGAGTCTGGCAAGCAACGGTGTGGAGGCGCTGTTGGAGGACAGCTCCGGCAGGCTCTGGATCGGCACGGAGAACGGGCTCGAGCTTTACGATCGTGCCGCCGACGCCTTCGTCCACTACCGTCACGATCCGGAGGATCCCCGCAGCCTGATGCACCCCAAGGTCACCGAGCTGATCGAAGATCGGGACGGAACCCTGTGGCTCGGCACCGAAGCGGGGCTCGATCACTTCGACCCCCGCACCGGTAGGTTCATCCATTTCGTCCATGATCGGTCGGATCCGAACAGTCTGAGCCCGGGAAAGGTGCACGCCCTCTGGGTGGACCGCCGGGGCGAGCTCTGGGTCGGTACCCTGGGCGGTCTGTGCCGCCTTGATCGGGAGCGTGGCACCTTCCTTCGCTTTCGCCACGATCCTACGGATTCCCAGAGCTTGTCGAGCGACATGGTCCGCTCGATCTATGAAGACCGCACCGGCATTCTCTGGTTCGGCACCACCACGGGGCTCAACAAATACGTCCCGGCCCATCGACAATTCGCCGTCTACCGGCAGGGTGCGGAGCTCGGGACGGGCCTGTCCAGCCGTAATATCTCGACGGTGGTCGAAGATCAGGACGGCGGCCTGTGGATCGGCACCCTCGATCGCGGGCTCGACCACCTCGATGCTGAACGCCGCTCCGTCGTGAATCACGGGCCCGAATCCGACGATCCCGCCGGCTTGCCCAGCGCTGCCGTCGAGGCCCTCTACCTGGATCGCACCGGGGCCCTGTGGGTCGGAGGTCCCGGCGGTCTGGCCCGACTGGAGCACGACCACCGCGGGCGCCGACGATTCGTCCACTACAAACACGATCCGCGAGACCCCCGGAGTCTGGCGAACGATTCGGTGCTCAGCCTGTTCGAGGACAGCGCCGGCCGTCTCTGGGTCGGTACGGTCCGCGGGCTCGAGCTTTTCGACCGGGCGAGCGATGGTTTTCTGCACATGACGGCGGACTCGCCGGTGCTCGCCGGCCTGGGCTGGGAAGAGTTCTATGACATGCTGGAAGACCGCTCCGGCGAGCTGTGGTTTGCCGCCTACGGCGCCGGGCTTTACCGTCTCGATCCCACCTCCGAACCGCTACGGCCGGGGGTCGGGCAATTCGTCCGCTACCGCCACGATCCCCGGGATCGCCGGAGCCTATCGACCGACAAGACGTACTGCCTGCACGAAGACCGCTCGGGGGCGCTCTGGATAGGCACTTTCGGCGGTGGGCTGAACCGACTCGATCCACAACGCACCGACTTCACTCACTACGGCATCGAGGATGGGCTGCCCAGTGAAGTCGTGTACAGCATCCTGGAAGACGACGAAGGTTTTCTCTGGCTGGCGACCGGCAATGGGCTCGTCCGAACTCCGGCCTACGCCGGCGATCCAGGCTCGATGACGTTTTCGACCTTCGACGTGGACGACGGATTACCGAGCAATTCCTTTTCGGACTACTCCGCCCACCGCAGTCGCAGTGGCGAGATGTTCTTCGGCACCTCCCAGGGACTCGTGGCCTTTTTTCCGAGCCAGATCCACGCAAACGATCCGCAGGCGCCGGAAATCGCCGTCACCGGCTTCTCTCTCTTCAACGAGCCCGTGCCGCTCCAGCGCATCGATCCCGGCTCACCTCTCACGAGGCCGATCCTAAACACCGAAGAGCTCGTCCTCAACCATCGAGATCAGGTCTTTTCCTTCGAGTTTTCCGCCCTCCACTACTCCAAACCGCGTAAGAACCGCTATGCCTACAAGCTGGAGGGATTCGACAAGGACTGGGTCTCGACCGGGGCTTCGAAACGCTCCGCCCGATACACCAACCTGGCGGCCGGGCGATACGTCTTCCGGGTCAAGGGTTCGAACGGCGACGGGGTCTGGAACGACGAAGGCACGGCGATTCGGATCACCGTCTTGCCGCCGCCGTGGAAGACCTGGTGGGCCTACACACTGTATTTCCTGGTGACCGCGGCCTTGGCGTCGAGCTATTTGAGATCGAAGAACAGGAAGATCGAGCAGCAACAGGAAGTCAACCGTCGTCTGCGTGAGGTCAACCAGCTGAAAGACGAATTCCTGGCCAACACCTCCCACGAGCTGCGCACCCCGCTCCACGGTATCACCGGCATCGCCGAATCGATGATCGGCGGCGCGGCCGGCGAGCTGCCCGACGCTGCCAAAGCCAATCTGGCGATGATGGTGGCCAGCGGCCGGCGTTTGAGCCACCTCGTCGACGATATCCTCGACTTCTCCAAGCTACGTCACGAGAGCCTCGAGCTCGCCCGACGGCCGGTCGAACTGCACGCCCTGGTCGACGTGGTGCTGACGCTCTCAGCCGGCCTCGTCGGCTCCGACGATCTGAAGCTCGTCAACGCGGTGGCGCCCGACCTACCCGCCGCCGACGCCGACGAGAATCGCCTGCAGCAGATCCTCTACAACCTGATCGGTAATGCCATCAAATTTACCGAGCAGGGCACCGTCGAGGTCTCGGCGGCGGTGGTGGGCGAGCAGCTGGTGATTCAGGTCGACGACACCGGCATCGGCATCCCGGAGGACCAACAGGAGCGGATCTTCGACGCCTTCGAGCAGGCGGACGCGTCGATCGAGCGCGAGCACGGCGGCACCGGCCTCGGGTTGGCGGTAACCCGCCGACTGGTGGAGATCCACCGCGGCACGATCTGTCTCAAGTCGACGCCCGGCGTCGGCTCGACCTTCTCCTTCAGCTTGCCGATAGCGGCGGAGGCGCACGGCACGCAGGAGCAGGCGACGCCGAGCGTCGAGCGGCACCCGGTCCTGGCGGACGCCGAGCCCACCGCAGTCGAGCTACCCGTCGCGGATCCGGGAGTGGCCAGCCGATTTTCCGGCGGTCCGCGGGTGCTGGTGGTCGACGACGAGCCGGTCAACCTGCAGGTGGTGTGCAACTACCTGGCGGTGGAGGAACTCGACCTCACCCTGGCGTCGAGCGGCGAACAGGCCCTTCGCCTGCTCGAGCAAGAGAGCTTCGACCTGGTGCTGCTCGACATTATGATGCCCAGGATCTCAGGCTACGAGGTGTGCCGCAGCCTGCGCGAGCATCACTCGCTGTCCGACCTGCCGGTGATCTTCCTGACCGCCAGGAGCCAGGATTCCGATGTGGTCACCGGCATGGCCCTGGGCGCCAACGACTACCTGATGAAGCCGATCTCCAGGGACCAGCTGCTGGCTCGCGTCCGCCCCCACCTGGAGCTCTTGCACGTCCACCGCCACCTGGAAGACTTGGTCGAAGCGAAGATGGCGGAGGTCAAAGTGTTGGAAGGCTTTCTGCCGATCTGCGCCAGGTGCAAGAAAATCCGCGACGGAGAGGGCAATTGGGAGAACCTAGAGACCTATATCGACCGCCACTCCGAGGCCCAGTTCAGCCACGGCCTTTGCCCCGACTGTGTCGAGTGGACCTATGAGGAGTACCCTGCGACTAGACCAAAAGCCGGCCCTAGCCCTAGGCGGCCTTAGGGGCCTGGAAGTCCAACATCGGATATCGAGCCGGGCACACAAGCAGAGGCACCGGCGAAGGGCTCGCCGGTGCCGAATGCTTAGCAGCCTGTTAGAAATCACCTCTTTGTAGATGAGCCGTAATTGCGAAAGCCATGCGCAAGGAGTTTGATCGTGCCTTTCACTGCTGAGCATCTCTGTTGCGAGTAGATGGACGCCTGAGCTGATGCCTCAATTGAGCTTGGCTAAGATCGCCAAGCTTTCCCGCCTCGTCGTCAACAGCTCAACCGCAGCCGTCGAGCCGACGGATTTTCGTCTCCGCGTATGACCCTCGTCATGTCGGCCTCCGGCTAGAACGCCTACGATCTCCAGTGGACGGCAGCCCTGCCGTCCGAGTCTTTCTTCACCCATGGAGATCCGATGCGCGAAGGCGACATTCTCGATCAATTCTTCATCGGCCCCAAGAGCGAGTTACGCCGTTTCTTCAAAGAAGCGGTAGAGCTGGTGGTCGACGATTACATATTTTGGCGCCGAAACTTTCATCCCAAAGACCTTCCGGCGATTCCCTACCACATGCTGCAGAGCGACGAGGCCATGGAATATCGTGGCCGTTTTCATCAAGAGCTCTTTGAGCTGATTTCCGATCTAAAGCTCGACGTCCCCTTTTTCTCCCCTCGTTATATGGCACATATGGTGTCGGAGGTGGCGATGCCTGGATTGGTAGCTTATTTGGCTACCATGCTTTATAACCCGAATAATGTTTCTTTAGAAGCGTCTCCGGTCACCGCCACTTACGAGCGGGAGGTCGGACGCCAATTCGCTGAGCTTTTCGGTTTCGACCCCCAAACCGCCTTCGGTCACCTTTGCTCGGGCGGCACGGTGGCCAATTATGAATCGTTGTGGCTGCATCGCGCGGGTCGCTTCCTGCCGTTGGGCATCGCCATTGCCTGCGATCGAGAGAAGATCGATCGTCCCGCCGACCTGCCCACGGATCTGTGGGCCTTGCTCAATGTGAGCATGGAAGATGCGGAACCCTTGTGGAATGAGTTTCGCTCCGCTTGCGAGGTGCGCGAACTCTGTGCCCAGACCCTGCTTCGCCGATGGTCGTTGGACCATTTCGGCGACGCGGAATATCGCTTGCTGACCCATGAGACATTCGGCGAAACCTACGCCTCTCCAGTGGTGCTGGTGCCCGTCACAGCCCATTATTCTTGGAAACGGGCTGCCGGCTTGCTCGGCTTGGGACGCAAGAACTTCGTCGACGTCGACGTCGACGCCGGCTTTCACATGGACCCGGGACATTATGGCCGCCTGCTCGATCAATGTCTGGCAGATCGACGACCGATTCTACAATCGGTTTTCGTGCTCGGAAATACGGAATTCGGCACCGTAGACCCGGTGGCCCGCCTGTTGGCAATCCGAGACAAGGCGCGCCGAGCCGGTCTCGATTCTCCGGTGCATGTGGACGCCGCCTACGGCGGTTATTTCGCCACCATCTTCAAGCCGTCGTCCGGCACCTCTCGTGATGCCGCGGAGCTCAGGGTCTCCGGTACCCACGAGCTTTCCACCCTGAGCTCGGGATGTGCCGTCTTGCCCCAGACCGACTCCGTCACCGTGGATCCCCACAAGATGGGATACGCCCCTTACGGCGCCGGCGCTATCGTGGTGCGACACGGTTATTTGCGCCATCTCGTGGCTGAAGGTGCGGCCTACGCCCTCGACAGCCGGGGCCTCGGCGACGACCTCGGAAAATTCATCCTAGAAGGCTCTAAACCAGGTGCAGCGGCGGCGGCGGTTTTCTTCAATCACCGCATGATGCCTTTGCACAGCGAAGGCTACGGGCGCCACTTGCTCGATTTGTGCCACTTAGCCCGAGATTTTCACCATCGTGTGCTCCACCGAAGCGAGATCCAAAAATCGGAAGGCGAGCCGTTCCGCTTTCTTTCCTTGGTCGAGCCGGAAACCAATATCGCCGCCCTTTTGGTCTTGCCGTTGATGGCGACTCGCCTATCCGAGGTGGACGAGTTCAATCACTTTCTCTCCCTGCGCTTTGGAGCACGAGAGGTGGATAGTGTGCAGAGCTACGACTACTTAGTGTCCAAAACCTGTATCGAGGCTCACCTACCACTGGTGACCCAGCATGAGCAGTTGTCGGATCTGGAAAGAAACGTGGACTCGCTGACGTGCTTGCGCCTGGTGTTCATGAATCGCTGGGTGGAAGGTGAAACCTTCGAGGGGGATCACTATATGGACGGCTTCCTCAACGCTCTGAGCGATGTCACCCGCCAATACCTGGAGCCCGGATCCACCTCGGTTGAAATCGATTTGAAGCAAGCTGTTACCGCGATCGAAGCCTGAATAGGCGAGCCGGCCGAACAGGGGCGCGGCCCTTTTCCAACCCTTGGAGAGCGAATATGTTTAATGAGTTCCGTTCCAATAGTGCATTGCTGAAGCTGGACCTCTACTGCAAAGGAGCACGTCTCGACGAGTCTTGCTTTGTCAAAGATGACGGAGGTCGGCCGATCCTGCGAACTCGCGCCGGCTTGGGCAGTGGCCTCGAGCTCATTTTGCCCGGCGATCTGTGGACCAATGTGCCAGTTTCCGAATCCTTCGCCCAATCCTCCCCTTATTGCCTCTATCGCACCGGAGACGGTCGATATGCTCTCCGTTGGAACGACCACAACGTCGCCTTCCCCGAGCTCTCGCCAAGACCGGGTTGGTACGATCGAAAAACTTCTTCCGACAAATTGATGACCCGAATCGGTACCCTTCAAGGCACCTATCTCGGCATCTACCAGGCCAAGGTTTGCGAATATTGGACCCAGAAACCGGTTCGCAGCAACTGCAAATTCTGCTCCGTGGGTCTGAACCTCGGATTGGACGATGCCGACGAGAAATCCGTCGACGAAGTGATGGAGGTGATCCACGCAGCGCGACAGGAGTCCGGAATCACCTATGTGGACTTCAACACCGGCCATTATGACGGCGACACCTATCTCGATTTGTTGGAGCCCTACGTCCTGCGGATCAAAGAAGAGCTCGGTTTGATGGTTGGGGTGCAGACCCCGCCGCATCGAGATCTCAAACGTTACGATCACCTGCGAGAAATCGGTGTCAATCGGGTGTCTTTCTGTTTCGAGATCTTTGACCGTCGGCTCTTTGCCGAAATCTGTCCCGGAAAGCACGCCGAATACGGGCTCGATCACTACTTGGAGGCGATTCGCTATTGCGCCGAGCTCGGTGATCACGGACCGAAACACGAGCCGTGGATCTCCAACGGCGAAGTCATCGCCGGCCTCGAGCCCAAAGAATCCTCGATCCAAGCCATCGATTGGATCACCTCCGTGGGCGCCGTGCCCACGGTGTGTGTGTTTAGGCCCCTCAAAGGCACCGACCTCCAGGATGAAGCGCCGCCAAAAACCGAAGACATGGTGCCGATCTTCCGCCGTCTCTACGAAGCCTGTATGGAACGTGGTCTGCCCATCGGTTGTGCTCCCAACGTGCACGTGAGCCTGGTGATGCTGCCCGAGGAGTGCCGATCCCTGAGCAACAAGCGCTACATTTGGCAGAGTCTGAAGCTGAAAGCGATGAAAAAGGCCTACGCTCGGCAGTTTGCTCAGCGGATGAGAAATATTTCCAACCGCGTCCCGAAATCGGCTTGAACGCCGGAGCCGGCAGGGATGAGCAGCGGCAGAATTGACACGACCCGTGGCCCGGTCTAGGCTGCGGCATGGCCGTTTCTCCTCCCTCCGTCAAGCTGCAACCCGCCGACATTGCCGAGCGACTGAGCACCACGTCGGGATTCTCGGAGCTTTCCTCGGAATGTCTCCACGCCTTGAGCAATCGGTTCGCGCCGCGGTTCTTTCGCACCGGCGCGAGTCTGCTGCACGAAGGTTTGCCCGGAGAATCGGTTTATGTGCTGCTCTCCGGTCGCGCCAAAATGGTCCGTACCCTAGAAGGTGGACGGCAGCTCCTCCTGGCCCTCTTCCATCCCGGCGATACTTTCGGCACCACCTCAACCATGGGCAAACGCCGCTGCGATGCCTCGGTGGTGGCTCTACAAGATGTTTTTTGCCTGGAGCTGATCCGGGACGATTTCTTCGCGCTCATGCGCTCACGACCCGAGCTCATCGAAGAGCTCATGCCGGTGCTCGCCCAACCCCTTTCCGAATGTCGCAACTGCACCGTCGAGCTGAGCTGCCTGCGGGTCGAGCAGCGCTTCGCCAAGTTATTGCTGAAGCTCGCCGAAACCGTCGGCCAAGAAGGGCCCGACGGCATCTTCATTCCGGTGAAGCTGTCGCGCCAAGAGCTCGCCGACATGACCGGTACCACCATCGAGACCTGTATTCGCACCATGAGCCGTTGGGGAAAGAATCGATGGGTCGAAACCCGCAAAAACGGTTTCCTGGTGCAGAATCTCGGCGATCTCGAAGCGTTGAGCCACACCGCGGGGTGAGCCGGCTCCGGCTGTCGCGAACAGCTGTCGCATTCTCCATATGACGGCGGTCATAGGACGATCGGGCCTCTCTTGATAGGTTGCCTCATGAATGGGACATCACGTTCCGTTCGAGGAGAAACCCTTGAGCCGACCCCAGAACATCGTTTCCACTGCCCAGAGCCTCAAGGAGCCCGAGCCCTTTCGGAGCTTTCGCCGACTTTTCGAAGAAGCCCAAGCCCAAGGCATCCCCGACCCCGAAGCCATGACGCTGTCCACCGTCGATCCACAGGGCCGTCCCTGGGCCCGGGTGGTTTTGATGAAATCTTTCGACCCACGAGGTTTTGTTTTCTATACCAACTTGGAGAGTCGAAAGGGAATACAAATCGCCGCCTGTCCAGACGTTTTTTTAAATTTTTTTTGGCGCGCGCTACACGCTCAAGTTTGTGTCGCCGGGGTCGCCGAGCCGGTCACCGAAGAAGAAGCCGATGCCTACTTCGCAACCCGTCCGCGCACCAGCCAATTGGGGGCCTGGGCGTCGAAGCAAAGCCGTCCCCTTTCCGGAATGAGCCGCTTGCTCACCGACGTGGCCAAATTAGAGGCCCGATATCTGGGACGGCCCGTGCCGCGCCCTGCTCATTGGTCCGGATTTCGAGTGGTGCCCCACTATTTCGAGATCTGGAAGGGTAAGGCGTTCCGTCTTCACGATCGCACGATCTATGAACGACAGGCCGACGGAGAGTGGAGCGCTGCGCAAAGACTGTACCCCTGAGCTCGCACGTCTCCCATCTGACCGTCGTCATAGGCCCTTTCCTAGACAGCTAATAGACTGGTCTTGCTTGGCGCCCCTAACCACGCCGACCTCTTGCCCCGAAGTGATTCGCCGAGGGACGAGTCGTCGGCGTGGTGTCGTCGATGTTCGAATGTCTCACGGCCTGTCCCGGCCAATTCCTATCTTCCCTATGGTCGTCCGTGGAGAGAACCGGATCAGGGAGTCATGATCAACTCTCCAAGTCTCATGGTGGGGCGGATCCAACGCTAAATGGTACTGTCTGCACCCGGCACCACCTCTCACACGTAGACGCACGGAGAAAAACATGGCCAAGATCCTCGTCGTACTCACATCCCATAACCAGCTCGGAGACACCGGCCGCACCACGGGGTTCTGGCTGGAAGAGCTTGCTGCTCCCTACTACGTGTTCAAGGACGCAGGAGCAGAGCTCACATTGGCTTCCCCAAAAGGCGGGCAACCGCCGCTCGACCCCAAGAGCGACGACCCCGACGCGCAGACCGAGGCTACTCGTCGGTTCAAGGCTGACAGCGCCGCGAATGCCGAACTCGCTGCCACCGCTAGGTTGGACTCGCTTTCCGCCCGCGACTTTGATGCGATCTTTTACCCCGGAGGACATGGCCCGCTTTGGGACCTCGTCGACAACGAAGTGTCGATTCGGCTTATCGAAGACTTCTGGGCAGGCCACAAGCCCGTATCCGCTGTGTGCCATGCTCCGATCGCTCTCGTCAATGCCAAGGACGAAAACGGTCAGCACATCGTGAAAGGGCGAGAAGTGACGGGCTTCACAAACTCTGAAGAGGAGGCTGTCGGCCTAACCAAGGTTGTTCCTCTCCTCGTAGAGGACACGATGATTGCTCGTGGTGCCAAGTACTCAAAAGCCGACGACTGGCAGTCTTACACGCGGCAGGACGGCAATCTCATCACCGGTCAGAACCCGGGTTCATCAGAAGCGGTGGCAAAGCTCGTTCTCGCGGCCCTTGAACGGCAAAGCTGAGCATGAGCCGCAAGCTTTCAGCCTAATGCGCTCTTTCGGCGGGAAATGAACACGCCGACAGCGCATGGGTGAGGACAGGCCGTCAAGCGTTCAGCTCATCACCGCGCGAACAGGCCTACGCGGCCCAGCACATAACTGGGTGTTGGGCAGCCGCAAAAGTAGAACACGCGCAAAGTCAAAGGAACATCATTGAAATGAAACCGGACACTAATCCTAATGGTCGCAAGTTAAAAAACGGAACTGGAAAGGGAGTTGGTGTAGGTTTAGCTCTCGGAGTAGCTTTGGGGGCAGCATTTGGAAATGTTGGAGTAGGAATCGCATTAGGCTTAGCCTTTGGAGCTGCTTTAGGTCCGATGTTTTTCGAAGGAAAAGATTCTGAAGATCAAAGCGATACCGAGTCCTAAAGGCGTGCCATTGTCGCTGAGTATATTCCCCATGACCGTTTAGCATGGAGTCCTTCCCGAGTAACATTCGGCCACTAGTCGATCGATTAGCCCTTCCAGCATCTTCCCTTCCGCCGTTGGCTCGTAGTCGGGCCCAAATCCGTGCGTTTGTAAGCGCTCCCCACAAAGGTCTCTGAACGCATCTGCGTCGTCTTCGGAAAGCACAAACCCCACCGGATTGTTACGCACTAAGTATACGGATTCCACCCGTCCCGCGCCGGGTCGATGGACCCGAAGCGGAAGAACGGATAGAGGTACGTCCGGGCCATCATGTAGTCGGTTAGGCCGTTGGCGTCCCGTTCGTGGCCGGTGAATTCCACTCGTGGCGTGGCTCGTGTTTCGATTCGAGCCAGTAGCGGAGATCGCCGCTTTCGAAATCGTCGG
>CBDUGP010000014.1:0-119186 GCA_965366625.1 uncultured bacterium | reverse complement strand
CTGCGGGGGCGGCCCGGAAAAGATGCAAGGCCGTCCCGTCAGGGACAAGGTTTATCTAGCTGGGGGCGCCTAGCCGGCCGCGCCTAGCCGGGGGCGCCTAGCCGGGGGCGCCTAGCCCGAGGGCTTGACCGCACGCCTTGAATCAGGGCTGCAAGTCCTCGGCGACCGTCGGGGCATTTCTTAAGGCCTCGATTTTCTCCACCAGCTCGTCCGCGGCCGTGCTGTCGATCCACAGAACAGCGTTGCGCCCTTCTAGGGCGGCGGCGGCGAATTCGGCGTCACCGGGATAGAGGTGCAAAACCTCCTCCCGCTCACCGTCGCTGAGGGTCGCCGTCAGTCGGGGTTGGCTCAAATCGAAACGTTGCTCAGCCTGTTGGCGAGGCGTTAGGGCCACGGCTTTGATTTCGGTGAAGGGGTAGAGCGCGTCCGAAGCCACGGAATACTCGATGCGGTCGTTGCCTCGGCTCCACTCGCCACCGTCTTTTCGTTCGATCTCGAACGTTTCCCCCGGTCCGGCGAATTTTGCCTTTTGGATGCCGAACACTTGCAGGGTCGACCAATCCCGTGAACGCCATTCGTCGACGGCGCTGTCGAGGGCCGCTAGTAGCTCACTGCTTCGTATTTCTACGATTTGTTGTTCCTTGGAGGAGCTGAAGCGGGCCCAGAGTCGCTCCGGGTCGTCAGTTCCCGGAAGGTCGGTTCGCGGAAGGTCGGCTCGCGGAAGGTCGGTTCGCGGAAGGCCTAGTTCGAGCCGCCAAGGCTGAGAGCCTTCGGCCAGGCTCACTTCGAGACTGCCTTGGGCGGGTTGCAATCCCAGGTCGGCGGGAGCCGCGTCCGAATCGAGGAAGGCTTCCGCTCGCAAACCGACCAGGGTGGTCAACAGACCCCGTACCTTGTCGGCGTCGGCCGCGTCCGCGATCGGCGCGACGAGGCGATACTTTTCGCCGTCGCCGAATCGTTGCAATCGAATTTCGGCATCCCCTCGGGTCAAGGTCAAAGCTTCGATCGCGTTGCGGGGTTCGACGAAAAGTCGTTTGTCCCGCCAGTCCGAGGCCTCGCGGTTCAACATGATCAGCAACTCGGGGTCGACCGTGGCTTGAAAAGCGACATCCCTCGCGTTGCCCAAGAGGGCTCGATCCCCGGACAGGGGCAGCTCCGAACCGACATGCAGCTCTTTGGGCCCGCCTTCCGTTTGCAGGATCACCGAAAGTTCGGGTTGCTCGAGCCCCAGCTGGGACAAATCCGGATTTTCGAGGGTGCGGGACTTTTCGATCGACGCCAGCCTGGAGAGGAGGTCCGTCAAGGCGTCCGCATCGGCCCGGGCTTGAATCGGCGAACTCAAACGCCAGACGTCCGGCGGGCTTGAAAGTGGGTCTTGCTCGGCGGGCGCTTGGTCCTTTTCCAGCAGGATTCGATCACCCCCGGCGCTTGACAACTCGATGGCGGTGACCGCTTCGGTCTCGACCGGCACTACTTTTTTCTCAGCATCTAGGCGTTCATGGGTGGAAGGTAAGTCCTTCTCATAAAAGGCGATGAAGAGACCGAGAGCCAGGGTCAGCAGACTGAGCACCAAGAGAGTTTTGGGTTTCACGATTACCTCCGTCGCTGCAGAGCGATCCAGATTCCGGCGGCGATCGCCAACGCGGGCATCAGCAGCACGAAGATGCCGTAGAGCCCCATCAACTCGGTGTCGGCGATGCTCAAGCGGCTTTGGGTCGGAGCTTTGCCTTCGATGTCGATCAGCTTCTCCCGCTCCACCAACCAATTGAAGGCGTTGAGCAACAACAGGCCGTGGGCGCCGTTGGAGACCTGGGCGTCGGTGGCGAAGTCGAGGTCGCCGAAAATCACCATGCGGGCGTCCTTCGAACGGTCGGGAGCTTTTTCGTCGTCGTGGTCGGACTCGTCGTGGTCCGACTCGTCATCCAGACCTCCGAAGGTCGTCAAGGGTTCTCCCGATTCGGGCTCGTCCGTTCCCGACGACGCCATGGGGGCGAGAGGCTCAGAATCGGGTGCCTCGCCGTCGTCCTCGGTCTCAGGAAGCGGGAGCTCAGAGTCCTCCGTGTCGTCAAAGTCGTCAAAGTCGTCGTAGGCGTCGTCGCTGGTGTCGACCTGGGCTTGCACGGTGACCGCCACGGCCACCGGAACGGGACCCGGCAAGTCCTGGTCGTCGAAGGTGACGGCGGTGAGCGCATCGAGGTTGGTTTCGCCCCAACCTTCGTCCGAGGTGGAGATCAGCTCCGTGACCTCGATGCCCGGTGGGGTCGGCTCGTCGGCCGCCACCGAGCGAACCAGGGGCAGCATCACCCGAGTGCGGGTCTGATCCAGGCTTTCAACGATCGGATGGACGCCGTAATGGTCGGTGTAGAGGGTTTCGGGGCCGAAGAACGGCAGCTCGATGGCCGGGTCGACCACGATGTCACTTTGCATTTTCACGCCGTATCCTTTGAGCCAATCGTCCAGACCCAGGTCGGCGACGCCGGTGGAGCCGGGCTGGAAGGCCGGGTCGGCGAAGAGCAGCAGGCGGCCGCCACGTTTCAGGTAGGCGTCGAAAAGTTCCAGCTCCGGGGGCAAGAAATTGGTCGTCGGTCCCGCGATCACCAACAGGTCCGCATCCGACGGCACCCCTTGGGCGCCGAGGGAACTCCACTCCTCGATTTCGAAATTGTCTCCACCGAGGATCTCCCGGGCCTGGGAAAGGGACCGTGGATCGCCGGGGTCAAAGGTCGCTTCGCCGTGGCCGGTGGTGAACACCAACTTCTGCTTGCGGGACTCGACCAACGACAAAATCGCGCTGGTGATCAGCTGCTCACCCTTGAAGGCCTTCATGGTCGGTGGCTGGCCGAATTGGGAGCCGGAGTAGTCGTATTCCACCAGCTCATGCTCGGCGATGACCCGTTTGTCACCGTCGGCGGCAATGACGATCACATTGTCCCGTTGAATATCGTATTGGTCGACCAATTGTTGGAGCGCCAACAGGTCCTTGGCGGCGTCCATATCTCGCCGCTCGATGCGCTGTGGATTGACGGCGACATAGCGATCCAGGAGCTCGTTGGCGGCGGTGTAAAGCTCAGACGCCGGGTCCAGGAGCACGATGATGTCCACATCTCGATCGAGGTCGAGCACCACTTGCTTGGACTTTTCCGACAGGGTGTAAAGCTTGGCGCCGGTCCAATCCCAACGTTGGTAATGGCGCAAGCTCAAATAGTTGAGCATCAGGAAGAGGGCCGTGACCACGATCACCGCTATCGACAGGGTGGTGCCCTGGATCAGAGATTTGTTGTTGTTGGATTCAGTCATTGGATCAGCTCCTCATCGCCACTTCTTGGCTTCGAGCGCCCGGCCGGTGAAGAAAAGGAAGAGCGCGGTGGTGGTGAGGTAATAGACCAACCGGCGGCTGTCGACGATGCCACGGCTGAATTCGTCCATGTGATCTAACCAATTGAGATAACCGAGCACGTCGGAGATGAGAGGTTCTTGAAATAGGCCGTCGGCCCAGGGCACGGCGAAGAGCAGCATGAGAATGCCGAAGCTCGAAACCGCGGCGACGATTTGATTCTTGGTGAAGCTGGAACCGAGCATTCCGGCCGCCAACGCCACCGAGCCGATGCCCAAGGTGCCCAAATAGCCGGAGGCGAGGGGCCCCCAATCGATGTCGGTGTAACGCCCGACGAGCACTGGATAAAGGAGAGTCGGCAACCAGAGGAAGGCATAGAAAAACATCGCCGAGAAAAATTTGGCCAACACCACTTGGTTTTCGCTGATCGGTCCGGTCATCAGGGATTCGATCGTGCCGCTGCGGCGCTCCTCGGAAATCAAACGCATGGTGATCACCGGGGTAATGAACAG
Organism: uncultured bacterium; assembly: GCA_965366625.1. GTDB lineage: Bacteria > Acidobacteriota > Thermoanaerobaculia > Multivoradales > J023 > JAUIJL01. The sequence continues at coordinate 115,340 of CBDUGP010000014.1, read as the reverse complement.
CTGGGTAAACCAGAAGAAGAAGCTGCTGAAAAAGTAGTTGAACGGGGTGACGTCGGCGGGAGCCCGAGGATCCGCCAGGAATCCAACGATCAGGGAGATGATGATGCCTTGGATGATGAGGAAAAACGTCAGGATGATCCAAGCCATGGGCGAAACGAAGTAGGCCCTCAGCTCCCGTTGGAAAACCGCGAGAAAACTCTGCATCACTGCTCCTCCTGGTCCGGGGAATCGGCTGCGGCTGCGGACGGCTCAGTCGCGGACGGCTCGGTCGCGGACGGCTCAGTCGCGGACGGCTCAGTCGCGGACGGCTCGGTCGCGGCGCTCGGGGATTGGCCCGCCGTGGAGTCGGTGGTGAGGCGGACGAACACTTCCTCCAACGAGAGCCGTTGCTCTGAGAGTTCCACCAAAGCCCATCCCTGATCGACCGCGAGCTGAAAGACGTCTCGCCGGATGTCCCGCTCGCCACAGGCGAGACGAAAACGTCCGTCGGTGGAGGTATCCCTGTGCACGTCCACCACCCCGTCGAGGTTTCCGAGCAGCTCGGCGGCCTCGTGGCCGTGGTCTTGTAGGGTGACCCGAACCTCGACCTTGCCGCCGCTCTTGGCCCGCAGCTCCGATGGGGTGCCCTCTGCGATCAACGAGCCGCGGTCGATGATCAGGACTCGATCGCAGATTTGCTCGACCTCGGGCAGGATGTGGGTGGAGAGCAAGAGGGTGCGATCCCTGCCCAGGGATTTGATCAGCTCGCGAATGGCGATGATCTGTTTCGGATCCAAGCCGACGGTGGGCTCGTCGAGAATCAGGACCCGTGGGCCGTGGAGGATGGCCGCTGCCAACCCGACCCGCTGACGATAACCCTTCGACAAGGTGGAGATGATTTGCGAGCGTACCGGCTCGAGCAAACATCCCGACAAGGCTTCGTCAATGGCGTTTTGGGTCTTGCCCCGAGTCAGACCGGCAAGGCGAGCGCGATAGCGCAAATATTCCGAAACGCGCATCTCCGGGTAGAGGGCCACGTTTTCGGGTAAGTAACCGAGCTCTTTCTTCGCCTGGTGTGGGTTTTCATGCAAATCCACGCCGTCGAGGGTAACTTGCCCTGCGGTCGGCGGCAGGAAGCCGGTCATCATTCGGATGGTGGTGGTCTTGCCGGCGCCGTTGGGTCCCAGGATGCCCAGGATTTCGCGGTCGGGCACCGAAAATGAGATGTCCCTCACCGCGGTGAATTCTCCGTAGCGGCGGGTCAGTCCCCGTGCTTCGATCATTTCAATCGACTCCTTCGAGTGCCTTTGAGGTGGTTCTATCGACGGGTATATTCGACAGTCTTGATCACAACGCCACCGATGGAGAAGCAAGAAAGGTGCCGTTCCAGGTCTTGATCCGGGGGCGCGAGCCTACGCTATTTCAGCCCTTGCCACATGGCGAGCATGCGTCGAAGTCGCATCCCGGGATCGAATAGGGCGTCAAAGTGGCATCCTGAGGGTTACAGCGAGGGGCAAGATTCGCCGGCTTTGGCGAACTTTCGGGCTCCGGTGTATTCTTGCGCCATGGCAAACGATAAGGCAAAGGGAATGAAGTCCGCGTATGAGCTTGCTTTGGAGCGCTTGGAGGCCCAGGGCATCGATCGACCCGACGCCGGCTCTATTACGGACGCCGACCGCACTGAGATTTCGGATATCCGGAGCCGTGCAAAGGCCAAGCTTGCGCAGCTCGAAATCTCGTACCAACAAACCCTGAAGACCCAGGCCGACCCGGTAGCACGGCAGCAAGAAGAAGAGGAATATCTTGCCGAGCGACGCCGAATTGAAGAGCAGAGAGATACCCAAATCGCCCGGGTTCGCGGGGATTGATCCTAAAGAGGAAACGTCGATGAAAAGTAGTGCGGAAAAGCGGGGCCTCGGCCGCGCACGGAAGTGGGCCGTCTCGATCGTAGGCCTGGCCCTGAGCTTTGCCCCTTGTTTGGGCTTGCAGGCCGAAGGATTGACCGTCGATCAGCTGTTGCAAATGCGCGACGTGCAGAGCGTGACGATTTCCCAGGACGGCCATCAGGTCGCCTATGTGCTCAATGTACCCCGACGGGCGGGGGTCGACGACGACGGCCCAGCCTGGCGCGAACTCCACCTGGTGTCGACCGACGGCAATGGGCGGAGCCGGGGATATGTCACCGGCGAGGTCAGGGTGTCGAGCCCGGAACTCACCCCCGACGGCAAATGGATCCTGTACCAAGCCAAGCGTTTCGACGACGAGGAGAGTGCCATTTGGGGCATTCCCGTCGACGGCGGCGAGTCGCGCAAGCTTTTCGAACTCGATGGGTTGAGCAGTTTCAGGATCTCTCCCGATGGCGCTTCGTTGGCCTTGTTGGTCACCCCGGGTGAGGATGAGAAGCGCAAGGAAGCTTTGGAGAAGGGCTTCGACCGCGAAGTCTTCGAAGAGGAATGGCGAGCCCAAGAGCTGTGGATTGCCGACTTTCCCGAACTCGAGCCGGCGCCTGTGGATCCCGCGACCGTCTCCGATGATTCAGCCGATTCAGCCGATTCAGGCGATTCAGAAGTTGGTGAGACCCAACCCGGGTTGCGGCAAATCGAGGTCGAAGGTTCGGTCGGTCACGTGGAGTGGAGCCCCGACAGCTCGCGTCTGGTGGTCGGCGTGCAGCCGCGCAACCTGGTGGACGACGAGTACATGCAGCGGCGGGTGCGGGTGTTGGACGCGGCCACCGGCGAAGAAGTGGTGCGATTCGCCAACCCCGGCAAGCTCGGTGCCTTCGCCGCAGCCCCCGGCGGTCAATATGTGGCCATGGTCTCGGCCCAAGACCACAGCGACCCGAGCCCGGGTCGATTGATGCTCGGCTCGGTGGCCGACGGCAGCTTGCGCGACCTGATGCCCGCCTTGGAGGTCCATATTCGGTCGTTCGTTTGGCAGGACGATCAAACCCTGGTTTGGGTGGCCAACGAAGGCAGCGAAACGACCCTGGGAACCGTGACTCTCGACGGCACCATGGAGCGGGTCCTACGTTCCAAGGCTTCCCTCGGCGTACCGATCATCCACAGCTTGCACATGGCATCGGACGGCCGTCTAGCCTTTGTCGGTGATGGTCCGGGCCATCCCTCGGAAGCCTTCTCTTTGAAGCTCGGGGACCGCCCGAAACGCCTGACGGAATCCAATCCCTGGCTCAGCAAGGTGAGCTTGGCAAAGCAAGAGGTGGTGACCTGGACCGCTTCCGACGGCTTGGAACTCGAAGGCATCCTCATCCACCCCTTGGATGGGCGCAAGAAGGCTCCGCTGCTGCTGATGGTGCACGGGGGCCCGGAATCGAACGACCGCAACGGCTGGGTTTCCGGTTATAGCCGACCCGGTCAAGTGGCGGCCGCCAGGGGTTATGCGGTGCTCTATCCCAACTATCGGGGCTCCACCGGTCGCGGAGTGGAATTCTCCAAGCTCGGTCACGCCGATGCCGCCGGCAAGGAATTCCAGGATTTGGTGGAAGCGGTGGACCATTTGATCCAAGAGGGAATCGCTTCGGATCGGGTGGGCATCACCGGCGGATCCTACGGTGGATATGCCACGGCCTGGTGCTCCACCTATTACACCGACCGCTTCAAAGCGGGCGCGATGTTCGTCGGCATCAGCAATAAGCTGTCGAAGGGTTTCACCACCGACATCCCGAACGAAGACATCGCCGTGCACACCACCTTCAACCCTTGGACGAAGTGGAAGTTCAGCCTGGAGCGGAGCCCGATCTACCACGCCTCGAAATCCAAGACGCCCCTGTTGATCGCGGGCGGAACCGGGGATACTCGGGTACATCCGTCCCAAAGCCTGCAGCTTTATCGGGCGATGAAGTTGCAGGACAAAGTCGTGCGTTACGTGCGCTACCCGGGTGAGCCTCACGGCAACCAGCGGGCGGCTTCCCGGCACGACTACCTGCGACGGGTTTTGCGCTGGATGGATCATTTCGTCAAAGAGGGCAAGACGGAGCTGCCGGCCGTAGAGCTTGACTGAGTTCGACGACTGAGTTCGAGCCGGCCGGTCCGTCTTAGGACCCTGTCCGTCTTAGGACCCTGTCCGTCTTAGGACCCTGTCCGTCCCAAGACCCTTTCGGTAAGACCTGTCGGCAAGACCTGTCCGTTTTAAGACCTGACATTCCCAAAAACGGACAGGGACCGGGTCACCGTCCGCTGTCGATCGGCCCGGGAGGAGGGGTCGCGCGGGCCGTCGGCCGGCACGGGTTCTGCTAGTGAAGGTGGGTGGAGGATCCCGCCATGCCCGAAATCTGGCCCCACGCCTTGCACCACGACGTCAAACTAGCCTTTCGTCAGATGCGTCGCTACCCGACTTTTGCCGGGTTGGCAATCGCCATTCTGGCTTTGGGGATCGGCGCGAATACGTCGATTTTCAGCATCGCTCACAGCGTATTGCTGAAACCCTTACCCTACGCCGAGCCGGATCAGCTCGTGCAGCTGTGGCCCTCGACCTGGGTCAACAAGCGGGTCTGGAGCCGGGTTTCGGCCCAGAGCACCAGCTATGACGGGGTGACCGCTTTTGCCACTTGGACCCTGCCCATGACCGGGGGTGGGCAGCCCGAGGCGGTGGTCAGCGGCCGGGTGACGCCGGGCCACTTCGAGGTGCTCGGTGCCCGGCCCGAGCTGGGTCGGACCTTTCATTCCGAGGACAGCCGGCCCGGCTCCCATCGGGTGGCGATGCTCAGCCACCGCCTCTGGCGGACCCGTTTCGGCGCCGATTCGGATGTCGTCGGACGGCGAATCGAGCTCGACGGCGAGAGCTATGAAGTCGTCGGCGTGATGCCCGAATCCCACGTCCCTCTCGACCCGGCCTGGCGTTTGTGGACCCCTCTGACCCTAGACCCCACCGATGTCGATGATCTCGATGGCTCCTACTACCTGGGAATGGTCGCCAGGCTGCGCTCGGACGTGAGCCTCAGCCGGGCGGACGAGGAGCTGAAGCAGTTGGCGGGCGCGTTGGTAGCTGAGTTTCCACAGCGTTTTACCAAGGATCGCCAAGCGGCTGCCGAAGTGGTTTCCCTACACGCCCAAAGGGTGGCCGATGCTCGTTCGACGCTTTTCCTTCTGCTGGCCGCCGTCGGCACTATTCTGCTCGTGGCCTGCGCCAATCTAGCGAATTTACTCCTGGCTCGAGCCGCGGGCAGACGCCGGGAATTGGCGGTCCGATCGGCTTTGGGGGCCGGTTGGACGCGAATTTTCAGGCAGCTGATGGTGGAGAGCCTGGTGTTGGCGACCGTGGGAGGCGCTTGCGGTCTGTTGATCGCCCTGTGGGGATTTGAGGCCTTGCGGGCCCAGCTGCCGGCCGACATGCCACGTCTGTCGGAGGTCGGATTGCACGGTGATGTGCTGCTTTTCACCCTTGCGGCGTCACTGTTTTCGGCCCTGCTCTTCGGCCTTGCACCGGCGTGGTCGAGCGCGGTTCGTGGACGGAACGGGTCTTCGTCCAATCTGACCTCCGGCCGCAGGATCACTGGGCGGGGCCCCCTGCAATCCGTGCTGGTGGTGGGTCAGGTCGCGATTTCCTTGGCCCTATTAAGCGTTGCCGGTTTGTTGAGCCAAAGCTTGATGCGACTGCAGGCGGTCGATCCAGGCTTTCGGACCGAGCAGATGGTGACCTTCAGACCCATGCCGTCCCAGGATCGTTACCCCAGCCACGGCTCGGTGGTCGATTTCTATGATCGTGTGACGGAGCGGTTGGAATCGATTCCGGCGGTTCGGGGTGTGGCGGGAATTCATTTGCTTCCCCTTGCCGACGGCAATTGGCATTTTCCTTATAGCTACGAGGGTCAGGAGCTGCCGGCCGATCCGAATTCTGGAATTCCGCTGCCGGCGGCGAACTTTCGAGTGATCACGCCGGGTTATTTCGAGCTGATGGAAATTCCCGTGATCGAAGGTCGAGCCATCGACGAAATGGACGGGGCCGCTTTGGCAGCAAGCAGCTCGGATGCGGTCGGATCGGGTGCAGCGCCGCCCGGACAAAGGGAAGACGCAGAGCCCTATCGAGTCGGCTGGATCAACCGGACGCTGGCTTCGGAACTTTGGCCCGGGCAGCGGGCGACCGGTAAAAAGATTCAGCTCTTCGGCAACCAGACGTTCGAGGTGGCTGGGGTGGTGGCAGATGTCCATCAGCACGCCTTGGCCCAAGCTCCGACCCCGGAAATGTATTGGCCGTTGCGCCAAGCCGGAGATTTCGGCGCGCGATCCCTGGCCCTCGTGCTGCGAACCGACGGACCGACCCTCGAGCTCGCCAACACCTTGCGGCAAGCGGTTTGGTCGGTGGATCCGAATATTCCCATCGTGGAGATGAAATCCATGCCCGAGGTGAAAAGCGCCGGGGTCGCCGGTCCCCGCTTGCGCGCTTTCTTGTTGTCGAGCTTCGCGGGCCTGGCATTGATCCTCGGTATGGTAGGGATCTACGGCGTGGTGTCGTATTCGGTGTCCGCCCGCACCGCTGAGATCGGGGTGCGAATGGCTTTGGGTGCCCGTCGGTCCACGGTTTTGGGAGATGTGCTCAGGGAGGGGTTGCGACTGGCGGTTGTGGGTTTGGCCCTCGGGTTGTTGGCGCTCGCGAGTCTTCGAGGCCGGCTGGAGCAGCACCTCTTCGCCATTGAGGCGGGGCATTTCTCAATCCACGCCGTCGCCTGCCTAACCTTGCTCTGCGCCGTGCTGGTGGCTTGTTGGTGGCCGGCGCGGCGGGCGAGCGAGGTGGAGCCGTCGACCGCGCTCAGGCACGGTGAGGGATTTCGTTAGGGATCTTCGCTAGAGATCAAGATTCTTCGAGTCGGCGCAACAAATAACGTGCCTTGCCCAAGACTGAACGGTCGCCCAAGCCCAAAACCATGAGGTGGCCTTCTTCCTGGGGTTTGACCACCAACACTCCCTGACTGGTCTCGAGGGTAAGAATTCCGACTTCCCCCTGTCGGGTGTGGGTGGCGGTGTTGGAGGCGGCGCGCATCAGCTGGGGCAGGGCCGCCAAGTCGGTGGACGTGGGTTTTGCGGGGCCGTAACCGCGCAGTTCACCGCCGGGTGAGAGAATGCAGGCGAAGCGCAAGGCCTCGATCGACGCTAGGGGTTCGAGGCGCAGTTCCAGTCGATCCAAGAGCTCGTCATCGGAGCCTGTCTGGGCCAGGGGATCGGGCGCGTCCACGGTCGGCGGCGCGTCCAGGGGATCGGTGGTGGCGAGCAGGATGCGTGGCGCCCGGCCCGCTCGTGGGTCGGAAGCCGTTGACTCGCCGTTTTCTTCAGCCGGAGAGTCCACGAGGGACAACTCGACCTCATTGGACTCGACTTGATTGTCCTCGCCTTCGGCCTCCTTCTCGACCTCCACCGGCTCGGTCGCGTCCTCGGCCTCCACCGCCACGGGGCCGGTGGGCACGTCGTCTTCGTCGGGCTTCAGAACCCCGCGGCGGCGGAGGATTTTTTCCACCAGGGTCAGCATTTCGTCGGACGCGAAAGGTTTCTTCAGCACCGCTTCGGCACCTACTTCTTTCGCCTGGGCGCGGACCTCTTCGTCGACAATGCCTGAGATGACGATCACCGGCACGTCGGCCAGGACCGGGCTTTGTTTGATGAAGGTGCAGATCTGGAAGCCTTCGATGTCCGGCAGCACCAGATCGCAGAGCACCAGATCCGGCTCCTCTGGCTCCAGGCCTTCGAGCGCCGCTTCCCCGGATCGGTGGGAGATCACTTCCATGCCCCGGGATCGCAACATGCGTTCAATGGCGAAACAAACGCTCAGGCTATCGTCGATGACGATTACTTTGGCCATCAGCCGTTTTCCTCCCTACGAAGCCATTCCTTGATACCAGCGGTCACCATTTCCGTGGTGGTGTTTTCTTCCAAATCCACGGCCGCGGACAACAACAGCTGTTGCGCGGTTTGCTCGAGGGTTTTGGGATTTCGGAGCACCTCTTGGGCCGTCAAGGGCTCAAAGCGGAAAGGAATATTCGGAATCCGCTCAGATTCAAAAAACAGTCGAGCAAAAGCGGCAAGGCCGACGGCGTTCCGAAACACCGCATGTTGAATCATACCATCCAAGATCAGTATCGATCCGCGCTGGTCGTCGGCCTCTAAGTGCAGTCTGCCGGTTTTCGCGGTTTGGGAAAGAGCCTGGGTGAGTTCGGCGAAGGTCAGAACTCCCAAGGTACCGGAGAGTTCTCGAGCCACGCCGGTGGATGGCAGCTCTGCCGGTGCCTCCGGGTTCGGTAGGAGCCCGTGCCGGACCAATCGATTCAGCCGATCGGCGAGGGCGCCGAGGGGGCGATCGTCGAGCAGGATCAAATCGAAATCCCCCTGGCGCTCGGCCAGAACCTTCTCTTGGAGGTTGCGCGCCAACAGCACCACTTGGACCTCGGACACCGCGAAGTCCCGTTTGACCATGGAGTTGAGCTCAATGCCGGTCATGTCGCCGAGATCCGCGATGGTGAGGATCAAGTGGGGGCGCTCCCGTTCGAGCATGGTCAGCGCGTAGAGCCCGCCGGGGGCTACCCGAACCTGGGTGCCTTCGGTCCGCAGGCGCTCCGCGAGATGCTCGATCTCGGGGGATTCCGTGCCGATGAGCAGAACTTTCTTCATAGGAAGATTTCTAAGGCATCCAGGTCGACGATTTTGAAAGGAAGCTGCTGGGACTCCTCCGAATCCAACGTTTCCGAGGGCGTCGGCACCATTTCCAGCCCCAGTAGCTCGTCGATGGCGAAACCGGCGACCCCGCCGGAGAACCGAGCGAAGATGCAGTGGAAGGGAATTTTGACCGGTTTTCTGCTCGGTAGGTTGGGTTGGACGGTCCGGCTTGCGGCCAGGTTTGGGTCTTGGGTTGCGCCGGTCTCCGCGTTGTTATTCCGCGGATTTGCGCTTTGTCGTTCGAGCAACTCGAGATCCATCAGGCCGGCGACCACGCCGTGGTGAGTCACCAACCCTAGGTTACAACGCAGGTCACTGGGCAGGGGAGTCATGTGATGGATTTCTGCCACTCTGACGATGCGCGGTCCTTCCAAACCCCTGATGCTTCCGCCGAGTCGAAAGGTCAGGAATTGGCGCCGGTCGGCGAAGGCTTGGGGTCCGATTTCGAGGGTCATGATTTGGCACCTTCTGTGCTGCTGGAGGGCCTAGAGCTGGCCAGCAGACCCTGGGGTCGCAAGAGCACCAAGGTGCGCAACTCACCGAGGCAGGCGACACCTTCAAACCATAATTGCTCGCGGCCGCCGAAATGCCAGGGAATGGGCTGAAATCGGCGTCGGTCGATGCGCAGGCGATCGAACACCCGATCGACGACCAGGGCGCTGAGCCGGTTGCCGGCGGATTGCAGAATCATCTGCCGCTCGAAGGTCTCGGCGGAGGCCATTTCGGAAGGTTGTCGCCCGAAAAGAGGCAGTCCGAAAAGAGACCTGGGGTCTACGGTTGGGTAGAGCACCCCGTTCTTGGCGATCTTATCGGCTGGTGGTTCACTTTCGACCGGCAGCACGTTGTGAACCCCCGCATCGCGCACGGCGTAGAGCACCTCGCCGATTTGGCAGGTCAGGTAGACATCCGTGGGGTCGTCGGCCTCGGTGGCCGCCGGTGTCGGAGGGCGAAGACCGGCGGGGCTCATGGATCTAGGCGTCCACGGCCAACCACCGATTCGAGCTGGTCGACCAAAAGCTCCGCATCCACGGGTTTGGCCAGATAACCGACCGCTCCGAGTTCACGGGCCAAGGCTGCGTGTCGAGCCCCGGCTCGGGTGGTGACCACCCAAACGGGTGTGTCCTTGGTGGAAGCCCGATTGCGGAGATCGTCGATCAGCTCGTAACCGGACATGCGCGGCATTTCCAAATCGGTGATCACCGCGTCGAAGGGTAGGTCGAGCAGCAGATCTAAGGCCTCGGCGCCGTCGCGGGCGGTGAAGACCTCATAACCCTCCTTTTGCAGCACCCGGCCCAGCACCCGGCGGACACTCAAGGAATCGTCCACCAACAGCACACGGGGTGGCGCTTCGGGCAGGCTGAGCTGTGCCGTGTCGGGCCGGCCATGGGACACGTGCTCGCCGGTGACCAAGGAGGTGAGGTCGAGCATCAGGATGATGTTGCCGCGGGTGTCCAGAGTGGCGCCGCTGAAGAAGTGAGCACCTTCGAGGAAAGGACCCAAGGGTTTGACCACCAGCTCCTCGATGCCCAAGACCTCGTCGACAATTAAGGCCGTGGGCGATGGGGCGCGCACTAAAGCGGTGGTCGCCACCAATCCGGGCACCTCGTCCACGGGGCCGTGGGCCTCCAGCCCAAGGCGCTCGGCCAAGCGCAGAACCGGCCAATCGCGGTCTGCGAAACGGGCCACTTCCATGGCCCGGCCGTCGGGGCCGTCGCTCGATTCCGCCACCCGTAGGTCGTTTTCGAACAGATGCCCAAGTCGGTCGACTTGGGGCAGGGGCAAGGCAAAGGAAGAGTTGCCCACCCGCACCACCAGGGCTTCGGTCACCAAAAGACTGGCGGGCAGCTCCAAAATAAATCGAGTGCCGGCACCGGGCTCACTTTCGACCAGGATGTCACCCCCTAATCGGTTGACGCTGTGGCGTACCGCATCCATGCCGACCCCTCGGCCGGCCGCAGTGGTGACCTTCGAGGAAGTGGTCAAACCCGGCAGATAGATGAGGTCCAGGGCTTCACGATCGGAAAGGGCCTCCAGGGCTTCCGAGCTCCGCAGCCCGAGTTCCAACGCCTTTTCTTTGATCGTCTCCAAATCGATGCCCGCGCCGTCGTCGGAAACTTCCAGGCGCACCCGACGGCCCTTCGCCCGGGCAGTGAACTTCAAGGTGCCGAGGGCGTCCTTGCCGCTCATGCGTCGCTCGTTGGGGTTTTCGATGCCGTGATGAATGGCGTTCTGGACCAAATGGGTGAGGGGCTCGGCAACTCTTTCGATCACCGCGTTGTCGATCTCGACGTTTTCGCCGCTGAGTTCCACCTCGAGTTCTTTGGAGGACTCGATCGCGGCTTTTCGGGCCAAGCGAGAGAAACGGGCGAAGAGCCGGCCCACGGGCACCATGCGCACCCGACCGATGCCCACCCTCAATCGGCGGGTCAGATTTTGAACCTGGAGGGAGCTGTGGCGCGCCGAGGAAAGCATCTGTTCCAGCTCATGATGGATTTCGCTGAGGTCCGACGATAGCTCGCCGATGCGTCGTGCCAAGATGTTGAAGTCGTCGTAGCGATCAAATTCGAGTTCGGCGAATTGCTCGGCCACGCTGCGGTCGGTATCCGGATTCGCACTGTCTGCTCCGGGGGGCCGTGGGGTTCCGGAGCCCGGGGCCTGGGTCCTCGATTCGAGCATCGGATTCAGGTGCCGATGTTGAAAGGTGGCGGTGGTTCTTGCCATTCGCCGTTTGCAGTCGTTCAATTGGTTGTGGATGTTTTCCAATTGGCTCAGCTGCCGGACGGAGGTGCCGTGGGCAACGGCCACCTCACCCGCTAGGTCGAGCACGTTTTCCAATCTCTGCAGGTCGACCCGCAAGGTGGATCTGGCCTGTTGGCTGTCGAGGACCTCAGGGGCCTCCTCGGCGGCGAACGAATCCGAAGGGACCGACACCGGTGGAGCATCGGCGCCGTGGGCCGTGGATGGAGTCTGCCATTTGGGCACCGGGGAGTCGTTCTGCCCGGTCCCGGATTCGTCGGTCCTGGAATCGGCCCTGGAGTCGTCGGTCGTGGAGTCGTCGTCCTTGGGCTCGGTGCCTGTGGGTTCGTTCAGCTCAGGCCTGTCGGCGGCATGGAGCCCGATCGCGGGCTCAAGCGATTCTAGATCCTCAAGGTGAGCCGGACGCAGCTTGGTGATTTGCTGCAGAGTTTGGTCGTAGCGATATTGCACGGCGGGGCCCGGGCGGCCGTCGAGCCGATCGACCATTTCTTCCAAGATCGCGGCGCAGCGATTCCCGACGTCGAGGATTTCAGGGCTCAGATGCAGCCCGCCGCTACGGATTCCGACCAGGATGTCCTCGAGGCCGTGGGCCAAATCGCCGGCGACCTGACATCCGACGGTATAGGCCGCCCCCTTGATGGTGTGGGCGTGACGAAAAAGGTCGTTCAAGGCTTCCACGTCGGTGGACGCCGATTCCAGGTCCGAGGCTCGCAGCTGGGCCAAACGAGCCTTCATGCCGGCCAAGTGTTCCCGGGCGTCGGCGACGAAGAATCCCACCATCTCCGGGTCCTGTCGGCGCAGCTGCTCGAGCCGGCCGTCGACGGGGCCCGGAGCTTCCGTTTGTTGGCGTTGGGCTGCGAGCTCCTCCGCCGCCGGCACCTCGACGTCGTAGCGCCATTGCAGGCCGGGCACTTGGGGGATGTCCTCGCTGGCTTCGGCAGCGATGTTGTCGAGCACCATGGGAAAGACGGTCAGGGTATCCCCCAAAAGCTGCAGGACATCCGCGGCGCTCGAGTGCTCTAAGGGCGGAAACGCGTTCGCCAAGCGTTCCATGCTGGCGGCGAGTCGGGCGATGGCGTAGAACCCGTAGGTGTCGGCAGAGGTCGCCAGCTCATGGCTCAGCTGGGCAAGGGCTCGGCGTGCGGCCTCGGCTTCCTGACCGTGTAAACCTTCGACCGCCTCTTCGAGACCCACGAGGCCTTTCCATCCGGCCATCAGGAAAGCAGCAACGCGCTGGGGATCCTGAGTGGTCTTCATGATGTTCGGAGCGTTCGGGGTGGCTTGAGTTCGGCCAAGGCTAGGCCCAATTGTTCCGCCTGATGTTTGAGCTGCTCAGCCAGCTGCCGGCTGTCGCGCACCGAGCTTTCGGTGTGCTGGGCAACGTCCGCCATGGACAGCACCGATTCAGCGACTCGCGATATGCCCGCCACGTGCGAGCCCGCGTTCTCCGAAATGGCTTGGGCGAGGCGGGCCGAACTGTCGCTTTGCCGGGCGATGTCCTGCAAGCGCTCGCCGGCCTCGTGGGTGATTCGATAACCGCTTTCCACCTCGACCGTGCCCTTTTCCATCGCCACGACCGCGTCTTGGACCTCGGTTTGAATGGTGCGAATCAGGACCGCGATGCGTTTCGACGCCCGCGCCGAATCTTCCGCCAGGCGCCGGACCTCGTCGGCCACCACGGCAAAACGCACCCCCTCCTCGCCGGCGCTCGATGCTTCGATGGCGGCGTTTAGGGCCAGTAGGTTGGTTTGCGACGAAATGGTGGTCATGGTGTCGACCACCTCGGAGACCTCCAGCGAACGATCCCCCAGGCTTTTGATGCGCTGGGAAATGGTTTGGACCTCGCGGCGAATCCGCTGCATGCCTTCCAGGGATCGGCGTACCGCCTGCTGGCCGTTTTCCGCCGACATCTGGGTTTGGCGCGCCGCGTCGGCGGAGGCCACGGCGTTGTCGGAAACTTGGCGAATCGAGCTGCTGATGCGGCTGACCTCGTCGCTGGTATTGCCGGCATCTTGGGCTTGGGCCACGGCACCGGCCGCCATCGCTTGGGCGCGGTCGATCATCTCGGCGGCTTGGACCTGAACGCTATCGGCGGCAGCCTGGGCTCTCTGCACCGTCTCGGTGATGCGCGTCCCGATGGCGGTGAGGGCCTGATCGAGCAGCTCTAGGGTTTGTTCGGCGGTCGCCGCGGATTCGGCAGGCCGCCCCGCGGCCTGAGCGTCTCCATGGGCCAGGGATTGGGCGGTTCGCAAAATGCGACGCAAGGAGTCTTGGTGCAGCTCCGGATCGCCGAGGGCGGGGCTGCTGCCGGAAGGAAGCGTCGCGGAGGAAGCGGTTTGGCCCCGAGGCTCGCGCAAGCTCAGCAGGAGGTGGTTCAGGGACTCGGCCACCCAACCCACTTCGCCTTCGGTGTCCTGGGTAATCAGGTGTTCGTAGTCTCCGTCGGCGGCGTAGGTGAGCGAGGAGGTGATGTCGTGAAGGGGCCGCAGCCGACGTTTGGCGGTCGCTCGCAACCACAATCCACCCAGGATCCAGGCGGCGGCCAACGCGGCGGCCACGGAGCCCGCGATTTTGATCGCTTCTTCGCGTGCGGGTTGGAGATCCACCCCGACCCGCACGTATCCGAGTTCGCCCTCGAGCAGAGGGTAGGAAAGGTCGACCACTCTCTGTGGACCGGCTTCGGGATCCGAATATCGGAGTTCCTGGGCCGAGCCCTCTTGAGAGTCGAGCGGGCGAGCGGCGATCTCCGCCGGAATCGTGGGGGCAAAACCGTGGATCCAAGGGCTGCCGTCGGGGCGCAGGAATATGGCATAGCGCACCGCGGGATCGAGTTCGCTATCGTCGAGACGGGTTTGCAACGTTGCGGAGTCACCCAGGGCGGAGTCATCCTGGATCGTCAGGTCGATGGCGGAAACCGCCAATCCGCGGGCAGTAGATCGTCCGGCGGCGACCGCATGGTGAACGAGCCTCATTTCCACCATTTTGAAGAGGAATCCGGGGATCAGCACCAACAAGAGCAGCATCACGACCGTGAAGGGGCGCGTCAGCCGGCCGACGGAGCCCGTGTTTCGGTTCCGTTTCGGTGGGCTGGAGATGTCGCGGGTAGGGGCGGTCCCAAGTTCGGACCCAGAGTCCAGGGGGAGATCCGATTCGGAGGCGAGGTGCGATTCCTCGGTCTGCATGGTGTTCCTCAGGCGATAAAAAAGAGTCGAAGCCCACCGCTCAGGTGGACGAGGGGGATGGAGCGGGCGGGTCGTCGTTTCTCAAACGTCGCCACTTGCCGCCTCGAATAGCGCGGGCCAAAATGATGCTTCCGTGAAGACTGGTCGCCGGGGTAGGCCGCGAAGCTTTTCCCTTGGGCGTCAGAGACTCCGAGGATTCCGGTGTCTGCGACGCTGAGTTTTGGGGCACTTGCCCCAAAAGATCCGTGGACGGCGGCTCCAATTCTGAAAGATCTGAGGGGCGAAGGTCTGCCGGGGTTGCACCGGCGAGGTCCTGTCGAACCTGGGCCCAAGCCTCTACAAAGAGACGGTGATTGGGCTCGGGCCCGGCCAGTTCGAGCGCCTGGATCAGAGCCTGAGCGGTCAAGAATCCTTCCAAGCCGGCGGCGGTCAAAGGCCGTTCGAAGATTTGACCCGTTGGGCGCCATGCCTCCGGCAGCGTCGCCGGTCGACGCTGAGCCAAATCTTTGAGGGCGAGGGCTTCGGGATCGCCTTCGTCAAGGGTCGGCACCACCCGACTTTGCAGGATCTCCTGGTCGAAATCCACCTGACCCTGCTTGCCGAGAGTCGCGAGTAGGATCTCGCCGCCGACGATCGACGGTAGTGCGATCGGCACCGGCCAGGAGCGCTCCTGGCACAGCTTTATCCATTCGGCGACCTGGTCGGCGTTGAGGGCGCAGATCACCGTGTCCGTGGGCTGTGATCGTAAATGCTGCCACGCTGATTCCACGGACCGACCGGATAAGCAGGGGGCCTCGGCCACCAGCTGGGAGCCGTGCCGTCCGAGGGCCAGCTGCACCGACTCCTGAATCGCTCGGCCCGTGGCGTCGGGCGCGAAGCAAATGCTGATGCGCTCGCGGCCTTCGGCGATCAAATGTCCGATCAGGACGTCCATCTCTTGCTGAAACGACGGTCGGAAGCAGAATATTTGGTTTGCGTAGGCGGGGCTGTAGAGGGGCTGTGCACCGCTCCAGGCGCCGAAGAGCAGCGGGTCCCGCGCCGTCGCATCAGAACTCGTCGGCTCGGCGCTGAATTTGCTTCTCGACAGCAGGGGCAAAACCCTCAGCAGGGAGTCGGAGCTGCCCAAAGCCACCAACGAAAAGACCTCGGTATCGTTGATCAGGCTCAGGGTGTTTCGGACCGCACGTTTGGGCTGGGCCCCATGGTCCAGGGCGAGCAAGGTGAGCCGTCGTTTGTGAATCCCGCCTTGGGAACTGGTTTCGTTGAGCTGGGCCAGAAACCCCCTGAGGTAGTCGTAGACTTGAGGACCGTCAGGGCCGGTCAAACCCAGGCTCGTGCCCAGGCGAATCTCCATTGGAGAAAGGCCTGGAATGCGCCCGTGGGGGGCTCCTTCTTGGGCCCAAAGCGATGAAGGCGCAGCAACACCGGCTAAACCCGCGCCTCCGAGCAGGCCGATAAATCGTCGACGATTCACGAACGCTGCCCGAACCGAAGGGTGGCTACGGCCGCCTGCAGGTCTAAGACCGGGACGGCTTGGGTTGCAGTAGCCTGGACCCGATCAGCCTGGACCCGATCAGCCTGAGTCCGATCGGAGGAGAGACTGTCGCTCGGTGGGTCCGACGGTGGGGCCGACGGTGGTTCCAAGATATTGTCCAATCGCGTTTGGCCGGCCCACAGGATGCTCCAAGGATCGTTCTCGTCGTCCAAAGCTTGAAGGCGGTCCATGTCGAAGGGCTCAAAAGCCACGACCTCGTCGACCACCAGGCAAAACTCGACTTGATCGACTTCTAGGATCAACGCATTCCGGCTGGGCAGGGCGGGGCTGCTGCGCCGGTGCTTGCGGGCGTTGGGATCGAAGAACAACTCCAAATCCACCGCCGGAAGAATTTTGCCCCGAACGTGGCACAAACCCAGGATGTGGTTGGGGGCGAGCGGTATAGGCGTGGGCTCGCCGATATCCTGGACGCCGCGGCTGTAGCGGCCTTCGATAGCGAGAATTCGACCGCCGATTTGCACCACACATAAGCGTTCTTTCGGCGTGTCCAAGGTGGGGCGCTCACCGAGATCCCAGCGGATCATGTCGGGAGGTGTTGCCAGATGGGCATGCTCGGAAGGTGTCCCTAAGGGCAGCGACTTGGGGGGGCCGTGTGCGGGCTTTGGCATGTCTGAGCCTTACTCTGTCCAGGCGTTCCGATCACGAACGGCCGGGTCCGCCATCACGCATCCGAACGTGCAGGTCTTAAAACGCAGGTCTTAAACACAAGTCCTAAAACGCAGGTCTTAAAACGTCTCATTGGAGCTGGCAGATTAGCATGGGCGCGGGGTAGACCCAAACGCTCCGATAGAATCTCCAGGTGCTCAATCAACTCATCAAAAAGGCCCGTTTGCACCGTCTTCGGAATCCCACAATCTGGGGTCTAGGGCCGGTGATCGCCGTGGTGGTTCTAGCTCTGGCCTTGTGGGCCGGCTTTCAGCTCGAAGAAGCGCGAAAGAGCCGACGGCAAGAACGGGCCGCTGAGCGTTTCACCGCCACCGTTAGAACCCAGATCCAAGATGTCGAGGATCTCTATCAACGGCCGATCCACGATTTACGGTTTGCTCGACGCCAAGTGGCTCGTCAGCTGGCGGCGGTGGTCGGTGAGTTGGGGTTGAACCGCGACGCCCGGCGCCATCCCCAAGCTCGGTGGAGCGTCGGCAGGCTCTATTCCGCAGTGCGCCAGGACCGGACAGCCGCCCACTTCTTCGATCAGCTTTGGCGGTCCGGTGACCGTTCGCCGGAACTCGCTAGATCCCGGGCCGTTGCGCACGGGCGTCAACTGGCACGACGGTTGATCTCGCCGCGCCTAACCGAGCCCCTCGGTCAATCATGGTCTGAATCGTGGACCGCGCTCGAACAAAGCCTCGACGTAATGGCCGCGGGAGACGAGCCGTCACAACGTTTGTTGGCGTGGTTGCGTGCCCCCAAGGATGCGGAATCCGACGAAAGCGTCCAAGTCTTGGAGCCATGGATGTCCCGGGTCCCTGAGATCGGACCACAGCTAGAAGCGGAGGGAGTCGACCCGGCTTGGCTATTGGGTAGTCTGCATTTAATTCAGGCTCGAGCCCTGGTAGCTCGGCACCCTGAGACAGCCTGGACGCCCGAGGCCATCGAGTCGGCCAGGCCATCATGGACCGCAGCGATCGAGGCCTTCAACGAAGCCCAGGGGCGTCGACCCAGCGACTCCGATGTTTTTCTCGGCCTGTGCTCCGCCTGGCTCGACGTGCTCAGGGCAGATCTAGGCTCCCCGGACGAGGCGCCACCGACCCAACCCAGTCGGACACCCCTAAGCCGGGCGCCCCTAAGCCGGGCACCCCTGAGCCGGGCGCCCCGCTTCTCCCAAGCCGAAGTTTCGTGCCAAGACGGCTTGCGCACGGCTCCGGAGTCGATCCCCCTATTGTTGGGACGCTCAAAAGTGGATCTTCTCCACGCCCGGTGGCGTCTAGAGCAACAGCTAGACCCGTCACCCTGGATTCTCGACAGCCGTCGCTCGACCGAGCAAGTGCTGGCACTGGAGCCAGATCAATCGGATGCCCTGGCAGACCAGCAGGAGGCGACGGCCCTGGAGGAGCAATACGGATCCTTGGGGGCCGAGGGGTGAGCGTCCTTGGGGGCCGAGAGGTGAGTGGTCCGTGGCTCGACTTCGAATGTGAAGATTCGTTGCAAGGATCAGTAGAGTTGAGGTGGCGATGTCTTTTGTTCTGGCTGGCCTTGACGCTGGGCGGAATGGGTGCAGAAGCGATGACCTTGGAGGGTCGAGTTCTCGCTTCGCCAGGATTTCCGCTCAGTAAAGTCGAGGTGAGAGCCGAGAGCCGCTCGGGGTGCTCAGTGGTGAGTCAAGTGAGTTCCAAGGCGGCGTCTGTGGGCGCCGAGGGGCGTTTTCAGATTCAAGTCCCAAGACCGGGGGTTTGGTCTGTCGAAGTTCTTGTGCCCGACGGAAGGTCCTTCACGTTGGCCACGCCGGTGGCAGAATACCGGCGCCTGGCACCGCTCGATCTAGACGAGAACTCCCGAGTTGGGCTTTGGAAAGCTGAGAAGCCGCCGGCGATGGTGTGGAGCGAAACCAGGCGGCTGAAGCTCGCCCTAAGAGATGCCGAAGGCGAACCTGTTGCCGATGCGTTGGTGATGTTGCCCGATCGTATCTCGTGCTTCGGGGTTTCGGATCCGGAAGGGTGGGTCGACCTTCGGCTACCTCTCGATTCTAGGCGTCTAGCGGTTCACAAAGAAGGGTTCGAGCACGCATCCATACCTGTGGAATGGGAGAGGGCCGACCTAAAGTGGGTCTTGAACCCCATTGCCTATGAGCACCATATTCGGGTCTCGGATCCAGAAGGCTTTCCTGTTGAGGATGTGGAGGTGCAAAGCGACGGCCAATCGTTCTTCTCGAATCGTGAAGGTCTGGTGAAGCTTTCGCATTTGTCGCCCCGTGCCTCGGCAACCCTGACTTTGCTCAAGAAAGGATTCCACTCGGCCGAGGTGCGCAGTCACGCCCGGATCCCGGGAGTGATCTCAGACTTCACCTTGTCTTGGATTTCGCGAATTACGGGCACTGTGGTGAGTGAGGGAGGTGGTGCAGCGAATGTAGAGTTGTGTTTGAGCGACGGGTCTAGATGTGACCTCTCTGCGGCGGATGGAACCTTTGAGCTTTACTCAAAGTTGAGCGAGCCGACCTTCCTCAGGCTCGGGGCGGGCTCCCGGATTGGCAAGACCATGCCGATTCGTCAAAACGGCAAGGTTCGTTGGATTGACCTCGGCGAGATTTCTTTCGATTCAGGGACCCAGAGCATCCGAGGCTGGGTCCAAGACTCGGCAGGAAATCCTGTTTCTACGCCGGAGATTTTTCTTGATCTTAGTGCTGAGAACTCTTCTCTGGAGGTTTCGCCTAGTGGCCGGCCTCTTCTGCCGCGGGTGGCAACCGGGGGCGAGGATGGATATTTTTCAATTCCCGGATGGACCGGTGCGCGAGCGCTGTCTGTGGTTGCCTGGCGCAAAGGCCATTCCGCATTGAGCTTGACTTGGTCGGAACAAATTACAGAGCCGTTGAACTTCTTTCTCCCGGATGCTCTGCAGCTCTCCGGCCAAGTTGTGTCTGCAGAGAGCGGAGAAGGGCTCCCAGGGGTTGGGGTTTCCTTCTCTGGTAAGCCCGGCTCGGAATTGAGCCCCCGAATCTCGGTGCCTGAGTTCGCTACTGATGAGGACGGCAGGTTTGAGTTGCGTGTGCCGCCTGGTAGCCGGTGGCAGCTTCAAGCTGAGCTTTGGGAATTTGGAACTCGGTCCTACACGGTTGAAATCGGTTCGGCCGATCAGGAAATTGAAATTTTGCTGCCACCGGCTGCAACGTTGACAGGGTTTGTCCTCGACGGTGCCGGCGACCCCGTCGAAGGAGTTCAGTTGTTGGTCGATTATGGTGAGGGGCCGGCTTCCATCGACCTCTCGACGACAAATGGCGACGGCACATTCACCCTTCATTTTCTTAGAGCAGGTCCTGCGAACCTACAAATCAGTGGTGCAGGAATCGTTCGCTCCGAAGCCCAATTGGATTTGAAGCCGGGATTCAATCAACACGATTTCTCGGTGACTAGGCCGTCATCGCATTCTCTTCAAGGGGTAGCGGTTGATGCCGAGGGATTACCTATCGCGAATTTGCAAATTCAGGTGGTCGATTCGGATCTCAGCTCCTACCAAACGTCCACTGAAGACGACGGTTCCTTTGTTTTTGAAACCCTGCCCGCCGGTCTTTATCGAATTGTCTCGTTAGACGATCGATGGATGCCTTTGGATGCAACTCGGGAAGTGGTTCTAAATCGGGACGAGCAGGGATGGATTGTCCGCTTCGATACGGGGTGTCTAATTCAAGGCGCAGTGGACGGCGTCTCAGTCCACCACGATTGGTCAGTGGTAGCTGTGTGGCATGGGCTCGAGATGGTGGGCAGCCTAGATTTGGCTACGGGTGGGTTCAGTTTTTCAGGACTGCGCTCGGGTCCATGGCAAGTCGACTTGATAGACGGAGCTGGGAGCGTCTTGGCTAGTGCTCGAGCGCAGTGCGGCGCCGGCAAGCAGATTTGGGTCAAGCTCGCGGTTGAGCGGTAACCCAGGCTTCATAGCCAGACCGGCCAGTCACCTCAATGAGCTGATCGGCTCTTCAGTGGCTTCGAAAGGGCGGTTTAGGTTGCTAAAAATCCGCCGCAGGGGTTTGCGCAGGTCTTCGAGGTACCGCTGTCCTGGTTGTAGCAGCAGGTCGTCGAGTTCTTCGGAGCAGCCCAGCAGGGGCTCCAGCTGTGCCAGATCCTGGACTCCGGCGAGACGGTAGCCGTCACGGGCCTCGTCATCGGCCGGTTCTTCGATTTCGACCGTATTTTCCGAGCTGATCAGGCCTTCGAGTCCATCGGAGGTTTCGGCACCAAAGTGGGTGTCGAGCCAATCTCGGATCACTTGACGGTCGTGCTCCCTCAGCTCTTCCCGGTGATTGACCTGGATCAACAGCTCGGCAAAAGACTGCAGGTCGCTCCAGAGTTGCCGACCTTGTTCTTCTCGGTCCGGGGACGGGTCGCTTTCAAGCCAAGCCAGAATGCGCTTTTGCAGTCTCCGAATTGGGATTCGATCTGAGATGCGCATGAGGGGATAGATGCTTCGGTCGCGCAGGATGGCGATGCGATGGGCGGCGCTGCGCAAGCCGCTGGAGAGGTCGTCGAGGCCTTCGGGCGGGCCTTGACGGGAGATGCCGCGCCGGAACTGACAATAGAGTCGGCGGATTTCCAAGGAATCGTGGAGCTTGCTCCAGGTGCGCTCCACGGGCTCGAGACTTTCGTATTCGCGGATTGTATTTTCGAGCGTGATCAATCCCTTACCGGCACGTCGCAGTCCGGTGTCCGCGTGGGAGGCGACCACCCAAATCTGATCGCCTTTCTGTGCGCCGCATAGGGCTTCGAAGGTTTCCATCAGCTGGGCTCGCACGGCGAAGGCGATGTTGGAGACTTCCTGGGCCGCCAGCTCGATGGAGATGGCGGCACCGATTTCACGCAAGAGATCTTCTTCACCGGCGGCGTCGACTCCGGCCAAGAGGTTCGGAGTGGAATCGGAGCTGTCGGTCTCGTCGTAGTGGTCCATGACCTGGCGCATCAGGTCGAGGGAATCTTCGATGATCTCTTGGACTTGTTGGACCAAATGGCTTTGGACGGAGAAGAAACCGGTGTCGTCGGGCACAACGAATTCCAAGGCTTGAGCCCGGTAGATGGTTTCTTCGATGCTTTTGAGCAAAGCGGTTGGAGAGCACATATGAGAATCCGAAAATAAAGTCGCAGCCACTAGGCAGGGATCTTAGTTCAGCCCGGGTCACGGTCTCAAATGATCGCCGCAAATTGCAGAAATGGGCTCTGAGGCGGCTTCAAAACATAATCTAATTCACGGTTTCGAGTTGAATATCACCGTCGAAGGTTTCGATTTCGAACCGCCGCGGAGACTCGCCGCGCTTCCATTCGGCCTGCAAACGCCCTGCTTTCGACGACCAGCTCGGCCCCAGCCCATTGGTGAGTTCGCCGCGGTCACTGCTCAGGGAGAAGGCCCCGGCAATGTCTGGGTCGAGCAGCAGCCGCACCGGGCCGCTCGACGAGTGGAGGCGGATGCGTGCGGTGCGTGCCGACCGGCCTTCGAAGTCGATCCGGCCGGTCACGGTGCGCAATAGCGCCTCCACCTCGATTTCGGCGCGGCTCAAGAGCTGAGACTCCACGGTTTCGGCAATTAGATTTTCAATCGCCCCTTCGATCAGCACCACACCGCTTACGGTCTTCAGCTCTACGTCTGGACATTTGACCTTCAACCGGAAGTCGCCGGTGACGGAGACCGCATCGATCCGTCGTGGCTCGCCTTGAATTTTAGAGTCACCGGCTCCGTTGTCGATTCGGATTCGCCCCTGGATTCCCTCGATTTCGACCTGTGCTTCCAGGGTTTGGATGTGCAGATCCGAGCCCTTGGGCAAGTAAAAAACGAGTTCCGAATCTAAGGCTCGAGGGGCTTTCGGCAGGGCGCTCGGTGGATGGGCGATGAACCTCAAGTAGCGCCCGTCGACAAAGCTTTCGAGCCGCTCGACGTCCGCACCCAACCGACCGACCACGCGGGCTGTAGGTCGATCCTCTCCGATGACACGGATGGTGCCGGCCGAGCTGCGAATATCTATCTCGGCGCGGGTCTTGGCGTCGAAGGTCTGGTCGACCTGTTGCGAGCCAGGGGCCTCTTCGGAAGGGGTTTGTGCCCAAACGAGTCCACCTGGGAAGGCCAGCGAGCCCAAACCCAGGGTGACGGCAAGAACTGTCGGCAGCCGCAGCCGCAGCCGCAGTCGCAGCCGCAGTCGCGAAACGACCGTCCAGGGGCCTCGACTCGCAGATTTGATCCACCCTTGAATTCGATTTTTCATCAACGACATAACCTCAACCCAAACCTAAACGTTTCATTTTTTTACGCAAACCTTCGCGGCTGATGCCTAAGCTCTGGGCGGCCTGGGTACGGTTGCCGTCACTGAGCTTGAGGTGGAGTTCGATGAGTTCTTTTTCCTGGTCGGCCAGGCTGAGCGGTCCAGATCGTTGCTCCGACGGTCGGGTCGATCTCGTCACTCGGGCCGAAAGGCGATCCACGGTCAGGGGATGTCCGTCCGGGGTGATGGCGATCAATCGTTTGGCCTCGTTCTCGAGTTCTCGCACATTGCCGGGCCAACTGTAGGCCTGCAGGACCCTTTCCAACTGCGGGGAGATCCGCGGAACCGGTCGACGCTGATCGCTACAGGCTTTTTCCATGAAGTGAAAAAAAAGCGGCAAGACGTCGTCGGGGCGATCCGCCAGGGGTGGCAAGTCGAGGGTAATGACATTGAGTCGAAATAGGAGATCTTCCCGGAAGCGGCCGGCGGCTACCTCGTCTTCTAAATTTCGGTTGGTGGCGGCCAGAAATCGGACGTCGACGCGGATCGGCTGGGTCGCGCCCACCTGTTGAAGCTCGCCGAATTGTAGGGTGCGCAACAGCTTGACTTGCAGCTCGCCCGGAAGCTCTCCGACCTCGTCGAGAAAAACAGAGCCACCGTCAGCAGACGCAATCACGCCGACCTTGTTGGCGGTGGCGCCGGTAAATGCTCCTTTGAGGTGGCCGAAGAGCTCCGATTCCAACAGCGCCGGCGAGATGGCCCCGCAGTTTACCGTCACCAGGGGTTTCTTCGTCCGTTGGCTGTTGAGGTGTAAGGCGCGCACGATCAACTCTTTGCCGGTTCCCGAGGGGCCCTGGACGAGGACCGGCAAATCCGAGCCGGCGACTTGGGCCACGGTTTCGAGGATCTTGATGAACGCGGAATCCCGGGAAACAATTCCCGGGAATCGATGGCGCGCCAGGAAGTCGTGCTCCAACATGCTGTTGCGCTGCTCCAACATAATTTGGCGCATGCAGCGTTCAAGGGCTCGGGCGGAAAGCTCCAAAATATATTGGAAAATTTCGAATTCTGGTTTGTCGAATAAGCGGGTCAGCTTTCTCGACTCCAGGTACAACACCGCGGCCGGCTCGTCTTCGATGAGCAAGGGAGCCGCCATCACCGATCGAATCTGCATTCTCAGAATGCTCTCGGTGTTGGCGAAGCTCGAATCCGCCAGAGCATCTGGGATGAAAATCGGCCGACCTTCCTCCAGTACCCGCGTGACGATCGACCGGCTGATGGGTTCTCCGCCGCTTTCCAGCTCTTTCCGGCTCCAATTGCGAACGACCTTGAAATCCAAGCCTTCACCCCGGGCGAGCACCAAGAAACCACGCTCTCCCCGCAGAATCGAGAGGGACAACCGAACGACCTCGTCGAGGATACGGTCGTAGTCGTCGAGGCGCAGCAGCTGCCGAGCGAGTTCCAGGAGACTGGTCAGCTCGGCTTGTCCCAAGGCGGAGAGTCCTGTTGACGGCGGGGTAGATTCCATTTGCATATCAATTGACCGTATGAGTCTGACCGGATGAGTCGAGCCTATTGGGCCTCTGGAGATCGGTTTGGATTTTGGGGCTAAGATGCACGGAGCCCTCGTCGAAACTCCTCGCCCCAGGACTTGTCGCGGGCAGGCCTCTCGTCGGGCGGGCAGATTGGATCAGGACCGATTCAAGAGCCGGAGCACAGAGTCGTCTACATCCAAGGCTCGAGCTTGGTCGAAGGTCATCCAGCGGAGGGCGTTGGACTCATGGTTGCCGCGCGGTTGGGCTCCTTCAGGGGCGAAAACGAGAAAGCGAGTGTCGAGATGCAGGTGTCGTGGCTCGGCCGGACGTTCTGGAATCTCGTGGATATCGACGTCTATGATCTCGGGAACGATCTCAAGGTCTGGAATGCCGCTTTCCTCACAAGCTTCCCGCAGCGCGACCCCCGCCAAATTACCGTCGCCGTCACAATGACCTCCTAATTGCAGCCAGCGACCGAGCTTGCGGTGGTGCAAGAGCAACACCTGCCGGCCAGACGCGTCGACCACCAACGCCGAAGCGGTTAGGTGGCCTTCCAAACGTGACCTGAGGTGGGCATCATCGGGAAATTGGTCGATAAATTGCAGCATGCGGTCGCGGATTGCCCGTTGTTCCGGCCGGCTCGGCGAATATCCCTTGAGCTGCTTGCGGGCAAGCTCGAGGGATGGATCGCTGCGCAGCGTCGGATCCTCGAGTCTCAATCGTGGTGAGGTGGCATGCATCCTGCTTCCTTCATCCGTCCAGGGCAAACGTGGCTTGTTGCCCTGCGTTGCCCTGCATTGCCCTGTGAATGGAATGACACGGCAATTCCAGGGTCTTGAATAACCGACATGGACATGATCCTGCCACAACCGGTCCCGACTACCAAGCGGGCCGGCACTTCTTGATCACCTCAAGTGTCACCCATTGGCTACAATCCTTAGATCGCAGATGACAAGGGAGCCTCTGACATGATTGACAACTCACTAAACCCGAGCCAAAAGTGCCCCAGCCAAGAGTGCACGAGCCAAAAACATATGAATTCCACCCAACCCCAGCTCGACCCCATCGTGGGCATTCGGGCCGTGCTCGCCATGTTGCTCTTGATGAGCCTATTCGCCGGAATTGCCGGTGCCCAAAACGACGAGCCATCGTCGTTGTTCATCGATCGCGTGGACGTCAACATCATCAATGTCGAAGTCTTCGTCACCGACGAGGATGGCCAGAGGGTCAGCGGTTTGACCGCCGACGACTTTGAGATTCTGGAAGACGATTCGCCGGTCGAAATCACCAACTTCTACACCATCACGCGTTCCTCCGGGCCCACCGAGAGCTTCGAGCGCGATCGGCAAATGGTGGCTGGGCAGGCTTCGGACCTCCCGGCAGAAGCTCCGAGCCAGGTACCCGAAGATCAGCGGTTGTCTCTAGCGGTTTATGTCGACAACTACAACATTCTTCAGCCAAACCGTGCCCAAGTCTTGAAAGAACTCGGACGATTCATCGAGGATCGCGTGCGGCGTGGAGATCGGATCGGCCTGATCAGTCACGGTCTGACCGTGCGATCGGTGGTTCCCTTCACCGACGACCTGGTGGCCTTGGGACAAGGCATCGAAGAGATCTCGCAGGAAACGGTCTATGGTCAAGCGAATCAAGCGGCCCGTCGGCGAGTGCTGAGGACGTTGGAGTATCAGGTAGGGGGTCGAGGTTTGGACAACGCGGATGCGGACCGGGCCGCGGACGAAATCCGTAATTATGTCCAGCAGCGGCGCCAGGAGGTGGAGCGGTCCATGAACGCTCTGGAAGGCCTGATCCGTTCCGTTTCCGGTTTGCCGGGTCGCAAGGCGGTGCTTTACGTCAGCGATGGCATTCCCCAGACCCCGGGTGCAGACCTATACCAATACTATGTCGATCGTTTTGGTGCTCCCGGGGCTGGTGGCGGGGCCCGCTTCGAACCGGTTTCCGCTGCCTTGTCCGACGACCAATCGTCGATGTTCGACAATCTGACCCGCGAGGCGAACGCCGGTGGAGTCACGCTTTACACCCTGCATGCCGGCGGCGCAAAAACCCGCTCTTCGGTTTCGGCTGAGAACGCGCCGGGCGCCTTGACCAATCGGGGCGATGCCTTGGCGGACGTGGTGCGGCTCGACAATCACCAGGAGCCCTTGCTCGATATGGCGGCGGCAACCGGCGGAGTGGCGATCGTCAATACTTCGAATTTCGGCGGCGCTTTCGAGCGGCTGACCAAGGATTTCGACAGCCTTTACTCCCTCGGATACCCGTCCCGGCGCGGAGGTGACGGCAAGTACCACTCGATCGAGGTCCGTGTGAAGCGGCCGGGTCTCAAAGCCCGTCATCGCAGCGGTTATTTGGACAAGCCGGAAGCCGCGCGGGTGGCCGACCGGACCTACTCCTCATTGATTCTCGATTTGGAGAGCAACCCGTTGGCGATCACCGTGGAATTCGGCAGCCCCGAAAAAGCCGGCCGAGGCAAATACAATCTGCCGTTCCTGGTGCGCGTACCGTTCTCCGGCGTGACCCTCTTACCCAGCGGTGAGAATCACGAAGGACGGCTGCGCATTCACGTCGCGGTGCAGGACGAGGAAGGTGGGGTGTCCCGTCTGCAGGAGATTCCATTCCCGGTTTCAGTGCCCCAGAATCAGCTGGCGGCGACCGAGGGCAAGGAGATGGGTTATGCGGGCAAGCTTCTGGTGCGCCAAGGCATTCCCAAGGTCGCCATCGGGGTTTGGGACGAGGTTTCGGGCCTTGAATCCTTCGTCCACAGGAGCGTGCAGGTCGGCAAGCAAAAGAAGAAGAAAAAGAAGCGTCGGTAGGCCGAGCTGGATCCGATCCGGCTCCGCCGCATTCAGGCTGGGGCCGTCTTGGAGGAAGTTTTTGGGCCCGGTGGGCTCTCCTCGGTCCCCGGGTCCATCAGCTGGGCCAGGGTCAGGCCTTCGAGGGAGGTCTTTCTGGCCTCAACCAGCCGGGCCCTCAGCTCGGTCAGGTGGACGCTCGCGTCTTCCGGTAAGCGCGACAGAATAGACCACTGCTGTGATTCGTAAGCTTCAAAGAGTTCGACCAAGGGGACGCGGTAGGGGTCACAGCTCATCAAATAACCCCCGGCGTCCGGTCCATGCTCTTGCAAGTATTCCGCTTGCAGCAGGGGTTGGAGCATCTTATTCAGCTCCACGGTCGAGATGTTGAGGCGTTCTGCCAGATATTCGCCCGGTGTGAAAGGGCAATGTCGACGGAAGCGATCCATGATCAGAACCATGGCCGCAATGCCGATCCAGCCGCCTTCGACGGTGGCGGTTTCCCGTCGTGGTCGCGACATGAAGCGAAAATTCTGCATGCAGTAGGCGAGTTCGCTGCCCGCCAGCACGATGACCCACGACAATTGAATCGAGATCATGAACAGCAGGACGAAGCCGAAGCTGCCGTAAACGAGCGAGGTCGATTGGGCCTGCTCCACGTAAAAAGCGAATCCTCGGCGGAGGGCTTCGATGGAAATCGCCGAGCATGCTCCTCCCAGGAGGGCGCTACGAAATTGGACGTCCGTATTGGGAACTTGCCAATTGAGCATGCTCAGGCCGATCAACGTGATGGCGAAAGTGGCCCATTGAACCGGCAGGGAGTCCGCAAGGGGCGCCAAGGTGGGGCTTTGGCGCAATAGGAAAAGGATCGAATACGCCGCGCCGATCAAGAGCGGGCCCCAACAGAGCAAAAGGATGAACGAATTGATCCGATTGCGCAGGGATCGACGATGGGAGACGTCCCAGATGTCGTTGATGCTCTTCTCGATCATGCTGAAAGCGGTCAAGGCCGTGAAAAAGAAGGCCACGAGGCCGAATCCCTGGAGCTTTTTGGATTGTTCGAGAAATTCCGAGAGGTTGGAGTTCAGCGTGGCTTCTGTATAAGGCAACACCATGCTGAGCAGCTCGATCATTTGCTCTTGGCGATCGGCGAAGAAACCCGCGCTGAAATGGCTCAGGGCCGCTAGCAGGGGCACCAAGCTGACCACGGTGATGAAGGCCAGGGAAGAGCTTCGGTTCAACAGCTCGTCTTCGTCGGCTTTGCGGGTGGAAAGCAGAATAAAGCGGCCAATGGCACGGCAACGAGCCCAAGTCGTGGGGTTCTCGGGTTCGGGCTCCTCGGCGGCGAGGAAGCGATCACGGATTCGGCTCAGTCGGCTATCGAGATCGGTCACGGGCACCTCTTGGAGTGCTGGGTGAGCAGCGGGTCGGCAGCGGGTTGATGCTCTGCATCATAGCGGAGCCCCGGTCCGAAAACGGCGGTGACGTGTTTTGTCGGCGCTGGTGTGGTCTGCGAGACGGTGTGTTTCACCAGACCGTGTGGTTCCAGAGACATTGGGACCGAAAGCGTTTAGAATTCAAACAACGACCCAGCGGGATCAGTTTCCGCAGGTCTCTCATCTTGGAGGACATCATGACTCAAGAAAGTGTGCGAAACCAAAACGGATCGACCCTCGATCGTGCGAAAACTGCCCTGAGCGGTACGATGGATCGTACTCGCGAGGCGGTCGGTGAAGCCCGCGAGCGGGTGCAAGACGTGGCGGGCAAAGTCAACGAGCGACTGTCAGAGGTCGATATGAACGAAAAATTCGGTGAAGTTCAGGAAGCGGCTCGGCGTCGTGCGTCGAAGGCGAAAGAAGTCGCCCAAGAGCAATACGCGGTGCGCTCGGAGCAACTGAAAGACGGTTATTCCAAAGTCCAAGACAACATGCACACCGTCTCGGACGACCTGGGTAGCTTCGTGCGCCAGAATCCGGGTCGCGCGGTATTGATCGCCGCCGGTGCCGGTTTCTTGATCGGCATGCTCTTTCGCGGCCGTCGCGACTGAGCCGCTGACGGTTGAACAAGCCGCACGTTATGCAATGCGAGCGGCCTGTTTCGAGCTGCCCAGAGCCGAGTGCCCTGGGCAGCTTTTACGTCGACCGGACGGACCTATCCGAGTCGGCCCACCTCTTTCGACCTAGGTCGAGATTCGCTGAAAGATCCCTGAGATTTCTGTGAATTATGTGAGTTATCAATGACGGAGAATCAGAATCCATGAGCGACCACGATGAACAAGATGCGGGCGATTTGGCGGACGAGGTAATGGCTGCCGCCCACGTCGAAGGGCTTTACGAAGACGATGACGAAGAAGATCCTCAGGCTTCGTTCGCGGCAGGTTTCGACGATCTGCCCATGACCCGGGCTGACGAAATCGTCGATCAGCTGTTGCCGGAAGGGTTCGAATGGCGTCGGCTGGTTTGCAGCTATCCGAAAACGGCCATGGCAATTTCCGTGGCGGGCGGATTTGTGCTCGGCCGTACCCACGGTGTCGGCATGTTGGCCGGTTTAACCGGTTTTGCGCTCGGTGAAGTGAGCCGCAACGTGCAGGAATTCGTGGAAGATTTCGGGACCTGATCCCGGTGTGAAATCGAGTGCGTCAACTGCTCCACATCTCCGACATTCATTTCGGACCCAAATTTCTCCAGGCCCCCGCGGACGGTCTACTCAAACTCATCGATCGCCGCCGACCCGATCTGGTGGTCATTTCTGGGGATTTGACCCAACGGGCGAAGATACGTCAATTCAAGAATGCCAAGGCCTGGATCGACAGCATTCCAGTGCCGACGTTGACCGTGCCCGGCAACCACGATGTTCCCGCCTATCGGGTCCATGAACGGGCCTTCGCACCTTTTGGCGTTTATCGAAAGCATTTCGCCGACGACATGGAGCCGACGTTCGAAGACGACGAATTGGTGGTGCTCGGTGTCAACACGGCTTTCAATTGGACGGTCAAGGACGGTCGCTTTACCCCCAGGTCTCTCTTGCGATTGGACGAGCTGCTGACCGAGGTTCCGGCCCACAAAGCCAAAATCATCGTCGCCCATCACCACCTTACGCCTCCTCCGCGATTTGGTAGCCAGCGAGTATCCTCTCGGGCTTTGGAGGCGATTGAGCTGTTTTCGAGCCACAAGGTGGATATGGTGCTGTCCGGCCACCTACACCAGACCTATGTCGCCACCAGCGAAGAGTATTATCCAACCGGTAGCGAGCCGGTGTTGCTGGTGCACGCGGGCACGGCGACTTCGAGCCGGGGCCGAGGTTGGGAGCGCCAGAGGAATTCCTGCAATTGGATTCGGATCGACGACGAGATGATCCAATTTCACCATCTGCTTTGGCAGTCGGAGCTGGGCGAATTCGCCGAGTGGCGCCGGCAGGTTTTCCCCCGTCGTGGATCCGAGGATTTTCACCTGAAAGGTCGTCTCGACGATGCCATTTCCTGATCCGGTCGATTGAGATTCCATCTTTGACCCTATTGCCGAAACCATGTTGACACCGCCCATTCCCGAGCAAATCGGACGTTATCGAATCCTGAGCCTGCTGGGCTCCGGGGCCATGGGCGATGTATATCTGGCGGTGGATCCCCACATCGACCGGGAGCTGGCGATCAAAACCGTGCGGGTGGTGGGCGGCACGGCGGCGGACATCGAGGATCGCAAGCAGCGGCTGCTGAGGGAAGCCAAGGCGGCCGGCAAAATGATGCATCCCCACGTGGTGACGCTCTTCGATGCCGACGAAACGGGCGGCATTCTTTATTTGGCTTTTGAATACGTTCGGGGTATGGATCTCTCCCAGCGGGTGGCCGCCGCCCCGCCGCTGACCCTGCGACAAGTGCTGACCCTGGTTCGACAAGTGGCCTCGGCCCTCGATTACGCTCACGGGCAACGCATCGTGCATCGGGACATCAAACCTTCGAATATCCTGATCGGACCCTCGGGTGAGGCCAAGGTGGCGGATTTCGGCATCGCCAAGGTTTTGGGCATGACCGAAATGACCCGCACGGGCTCGGTGGTCGGCAGTCCGCAATATATGTCGCCGGAGCAGGTACGAGGCGAATCCTTGGACGGCAGGTCCGACGTGTTCTCCCTCGGGGTCGTGCTTTACGAGCTGTTGTGCCGCACGCGGCCGTTCGGCGGCGATACCTTGAGCACCTTGATTTTTGAGATCTTGAGCAAAGAGCCGCCGGCCGTTGCGCAGCTTCGTCCAGGCCTGCCCGACCGCTTGCCGGCTTTGGTCGATCGCATGCTGGCCAAGGATCTGACGAAGCGCATGCCGTCCGCTGGAGCGGTGGTGGAGGAGATCGACGGGCTGATGAGTTCTCTGGATCCTGGGGTGCTCGACCTGACGGCCCTTGGCCATCCCAGCCCTTCGGGATCTTCTGGATATAAGGGCTCAGGGTCCGCCGTCGCTCCCACGGCGACCATGGAAGATGCTCCCACCATTGCGTCCGGCTCCCTGCCGCCGCCGTTGCCACCTATTCCCTCTGCGATTCCTCCGGCTGGAATACCTTCGCCCGCCGTTGGGCCGGCGCCTACCGCGACTCGGGATCTGGATAGACCTTCGCCGCTGGATACGGGCACCTACGCCGGCGCGACCCGAGGCAAGGCCGTTTTGTGGATCTCCTTATTGCTGGTGGCTGCCATGGTCGGGGGATTCTTCGTCTCTCGTCTGTTGTCCAGTCGGGACGACGCAGCCTCCGGGGGGAAGGGGTCGCCGCCGGCAGTGGTGGAGGCCTCCGTGGCCGAGGCATCCAGGGCCGAGACATCCAGGGCCGAGGCTCCCGGTTCCGGCACCGGATTTTCTGAATCTGAAGCGACCTCCAAACCCGGGTCCGGTGGAGAAACAACCCCGTCATCGGGATCCGCCCCGGCGACCACGGGTCTTGGATTGACCCTCGGGGCTCCCGCCATCGGCTCGCCGCCGCCGCCGGAATCGAAAGCTCCTACCCAATCGGCCGGCGCCGGCTCGGTGCCCGTGGACCCACCTCCAAGCTCGACGAAAAAGACCCCTGAGCCGGCCCCTGTGGAGCCTCCGCCGCCGACCACTGCCTCGGCGTCCTCCGATCCTTCAGCTTCTGTCCCCCCATCCTCTGACGAGCCTACTCCGTCGGCTCCGATCAGCCGTCCGGCCCCCGCTGAGCCGTCACCGTCGACGGAACGGTCAGATCGAGAGCAACGGCGACTACGGGCTTTCGACGCTGCCGCAGCCCAGGCGTCGGAGGAATTGTCGACCGGGACGAGTTTCTACTTCGAGGTCGAGCCCGAGGAGACGATCGTCAAGATTCAAGCGAGGGGTGATCGATCGATCGTTCAGGGCCAGGTCAAGGATTTCAAACCCGGCAGGGATCGACGGGCGATGGAATTGCCCCAAACCGGCGACTACCTCATCACCCTGGTCCATCCGAGCTTTCCCGACTTGGTGGTTTTGGTCCACGCCAACTCGAGTGTCGGCAATCCCCACACCGTGCGTTTGGATATGGCCCGCTACGCTCGACGGTCTATCGGCGGTCCCCAAGCCATTCGGGTATCGAAGGGGGTGGCCTTCGAGGGTCAGCCCGCCGACGCGGAAGTCTGGTTGGACGGCAAACGGTTGGGCAACGCGTCGGAATGGCCCGGGGCTCGTTTGCCGCGCAGCCGTAAGAATTTGCAGCTTGATCCGGGATCGCACACCCTACGGCTCGTGGCCGAGGGTTTTGAGGATTTAGAAATGACCGTGGTGGTCGCGCCGTCAGCGGGCCGGAGGATTCACCAAATCGAATACCAACTGAGGCGTAAACGTTGACATTTTCCAGCTCTGTTCAGGGCCGCCGTGGGGGGCTGCCCGAAGTGGCCCGCTTGATTCCCAAGGCTGAGCCCCATCAATTAGAAAACGGCTTGACGGTCATTTTGGTGCCCAGCCGCCGGGCTCCGGTGGTCGCTCACGCCATCGCCTATGGCGCCGGCACCCGCGACGAGTCCATCGGTCACGGGGGCACGGCCCACTTTCTCGAGCACATGATGTTCAAGGGGTCCCAGGGTTTCGGCGCCGGCGAGATCGACCGTCTGACCCAGGATCTCGGTGGCTCCAACAATGCTTTTACCAACCACGATCTAACGCTCTATTACTTCTCCTTTGCCGCGGATCGTTGGACCTTGGCCCTCGATGTGGAACTCGATCGCATGCAATCCCTGCTGCTGGATCGCCACGAGCTGGACAGCGAGCGCAGGGTGATTTTGGAAGAGATTTCCATGTATGAGAGCGAGCCCTGGGACGCCCTGGATGAGGCGGTGCATCGGGCATTCTTTCCCGACCATGCCTACGGGCGATCGGTCTTGGGCACGCGCAAGGAATTGGCTGACATTGATCGGCAAGTCTTGGGCAGCTTTCACGGGCGGCTCTACCGGCCCGAAAATGCCGTCCTATCGATCGTCGGGGACCTGGATCCGGAGCGGGCCTTGGCCGAGGTGCAAGAGCGCTTCGGGGCCGTCGGCACTGCCGCCCAGGCCCGCAGTTCCGCGGATCGGGCGGTCGCCGAACCCGGCCATCGCCAGGGTAGCTTTCGGATTGAGCGCACCCAAGGTGAGCTGGCAAGAATGCTGTTGGCGTTGCCCTCGCCCTCGGGCGCCTCTCCGGACCACGCGGCTCTGCGTCTGTTGTTGAGCGTGCTCGGCTCGGGCCGGTCGAGCCGTCTACACCGCGCGTTGGTCGACGAAGGCCAGCGATGTGTGTGGGTGAGCACGGATTTGCAGGAAAATTTGGATCCCGGAATGGCCGTGATCGCCGCCGAAGCCCTGCCGGGGGTCGAGCCGCAAGAGATCGAGTCCACGGTTCTGAAGGAGCTCGCCAAGCTGCGCGCCACGCCGCCCACCGCCGAGGAGCTGGCCCGCGCCAGACGCATGGAAGTCGCGGATTGGTTGTTCGGCCACGAGCGTGTCGACCAAATGGCCTTTTTGGCGGCAACCGCCTGTACGCTCTTCGATTTGGAGCATCCCCTGCGTTATATGGACAGCATGTTTGAAGCCACGCCCGACGATCTCTTGAGGGTCGCGCAACAATATCTGGATCCCGAGGGCTGTTCGGTCTTCGGTTGGTCGTTACCGGAATGAGCAGCTCCGAAGGCAATAGTTCAAGCGCGGGGCTTCAGCATCAAATCGGTCGATTGGCGGTGCGGGTAGAAACCGTTCCGGGATTGCCGTTGGTCGCCCTGCGGTCTTGGTTGGTGGCCGGCTCGCGGCTCGAGCCGACCCCGGGCCTGTCGTTGGTCACCGGCCGCTTGCTCGGCGAAGGCACCGCGCAGCGGGATTGGAGCCGCTGGGCCACGGATGTGGAAGACCGGGGCATGACCCTGCAAACCGCGGGCAGCGCCGAAACCCTGGGCATTGCCTTGGACGCCTTGGCGGAGGACGCGGAGCTGGCGATGGATTGGCTGGCGGAGCTGATCCTGGAGCCGGCCTTTGACGAGCAGCGGTTGCATTGGATTCGTCAGCAAGCGGCAGCGGAACTCGAAGGGCTCCTGGACCAACCGGATTTCCGCACCGGCCGCGCCTTTCTCCAGCAGCTCTACCACCCCCATCCCTACAGCCGACCCCTGCAAGGTAGCCGGGAAGATTTGGAGCGCATCCAACCGGCGGATTGTCGGTCCTTTTACCAACAGGCCCAGGCCTGGGGCGGTTGCTTGGTGGTGATCGGTGACATCGATGAATCCGCGGCTTTGCAGCGGCTCCAAGATCGTCTGACCACGGGTCTTCCCGATCAGGGGAGTGAGCGGCCCGAAGCGCCGAGCATCGAGGGTAGCGAAGATTTACGCCGTGAGCTGGTGGTCGGTGGACGCGACCAAGCGCACCTCTTTCTCGGTCATCTCACCGTGCCCCGAGCCCATCCGGATCGAATTCCTCTCGAGCTGGCGGGCGTCATGCTCGGCGCGGGGCCGGGCATGGCAGGTCGATTGCCCTTCCGGATTCGGGAGCAAGAAGGTTTGGCCTACTCGGTCGACGTTTCCGCCGCGGCCGGAGCCGGCTTGGAGGCGGGCCGATTTACCGTTTATGTCGCCACCTCCCCGGACCAAGTACCCCAAGCCGAGCGCGCCGCCCGAGAAGAGCTGGCCAGGGCGCTCGACGAGGGATTCAGCGACGACGAATTCGAAAGCGCCCGCTCCTACCTCTTGGGCCGCGAGCCCTTCCGACGCGAAACCCTGCGTCAACGGGCGGATCGATTGGCGGAATCCGAGGTCTACGGACTGCCCTCGGATCGCTCGGGATGGATCGAAGCCCTCTTGCGCGATCTCGATCGACAGAAAGTCGAAGCGGCGATGCGGCGATGGGTCCGTCCCGACGATTTACGGGTCACCGTCGGCCTGCCCAAGTCGTAACTCTCAGGAGGGTGACCCCGTCGGGCTAGCGGGCCGGCAGCTCAAGCTTGGAGGATGATTCTTGACCGTGAAAGCCGCTGAAGCCGCCGAGCTATTCCGTCGGGCCGCGAGCATTGCCCAAGAGTTGTTGCTGCACCCGCCAGAGGCTCGACAAGATCGCTTGGACGACATCTTGGGGGCGGCTACCGGCTCTCCGTCGAGCCTGGAGCTACGACGTCGTGTGGAGGTCTTATTGGCGACCTTCGACACGTTCTCAGAGCCCACGGAGCCTGCGGGTCAGGTGCGGAGTGATGAGCCCGATCCCGAGCCCGCCAGGGTCGCCGGAGACCGGATTGGTCCCTATCGGGTCCTGAAGCTCCTGGGCAAGGGCGGTATGGGACGGGTTTACCTCGCCGAGCGGGCCGACGGTGAGGTGGAGAGGCAAGTGGCGATTAAGGTGTTGGCCGATCGTCGTCAGGGTCACCAGACCCATCAACGGTTCTTGGCCGAGCGGCAAATCCTCGCCGGGCTCGATCACCCCAACATCGCGCGTATGTTTGACGCCGGCACCACCGATGACGGTCGGTCGTTTCTGGTGATGGAAGCGGTGGACGGCTCGCCGATCGATGTTTTTTGCCGCGAGCAGGGCTGGTCGCTGGATCAACGCCTCGAGCTCTTTCGTCAAGTGGCTTCGGCGGTCGGCCATGCCCATCAGCGGTTGGTGGTGCATCGGGATTTGAAACCGTCGAATATTCTGGTCGATACCGAGGGCAATCCCAAGCTTCTGGATTTCGGCATCGCCAAGCTGCTCCAGCCCGAAAGCCCAGCGGGCGAGCTGACGCGCACGGGCCAACAGCTCATGACCCCTGCCTGGGCCAGCCCCGAGCAGCTCAAAGCCGAGCCGATCACCACGGCGACCGACGTTTACGCCCTGGGGCTTCTGCTCTACAAAATGTTGACGGGCCGCCTGCCCCACGATCCATCGGAATCCCTCTTCGACCTCGCCCGCCGAGGTCACGAGACGGCGCCGCCGCGTCGACCCAGCGAGCATCTGCGCGAAGCCGGCGAGAGGACCCAGGCCCATTGGTTGAATCACGACCTGCGCCGCGTCACCCGGCAGATGTCTGGCGATCTGGACAACATCATCCTCAAAGCCTTGCGTCACGATCCGGCGGATCGATATGCCTCCGTCGATGCCTTGCTCGAAGATCTGCGCCGGCTAAAAGACGGCGAGCCCGTCACCGCCACCCGCGACACCTTCTTCTATTTGGCGCGCAAATTCGTCGGTCGGTACCGGGTGCCGGTCGGTGTGCTGATAGCGTTTCTCGTCCTTTGCCTCGGTTTTGTCGCGGAGACGCGGAGACAGTCCCTGAAGATCAGCGAGGAAGCACGTCGAACCCAAGAGGCGAAAGACTTTCTCGCCCAATTAATCGGTGCCGCCGATCGGGAGAGTCGATCAAAGGGAAATGTCGATCTCAAGGCGATGTTGGATGCGGGACTAGAAAGGATTCGCAACGGGGAGATCGAAGACCCGCAGATTAAAGCCGAGCTCTTGGTGACACTGGGAGATGGGTACAGAGATTTGAAGCTTTATCCCAATGCTGCGGCGCTCTTTATTGAAGCCGAGGAACTCTTTTCGGATCAAGGGGACCTGGAAGATCTCTATCTAGCTCTCGGGAGGAGAATTGACCTTCTAGTCCTAATGGACTCTGCAGAGGAAGCTAGGAATCTGTCGGAACGAGGCTTCGCCTTGGGGGCAGAGCTGGGAAAAGATACAAAATGGATCGGGCGATTGGTCAACCAGCTTGAGTCAAGGCCTGGATTGGCATTGTCTCGTCTCTATCAAGATCTTGAGGAGATGTCTGCAGCCGAAAATGTCGATCCTGATGCCGTGTGGGTGCCGTTTTATAGGTGGCTCGGCTCTCTTGTTGATGGGGGGATAGAGCTCAATTCTTACCAAAATTGGGTCGATCTATTGAAACTGTGTAAAGGGAGAAGTTGCGAAGAGAGAGCATGGGACAGCTGGGGCCGGCGTATCGGATTCGGCGGCGATGCTAAACGATGTGCGGTGGCCTATATTCTCCAGAAGGAGCTTCAAGAGGCTGAAGGGGTGCATTTTCACGCCCCAGTGGTAGCGCTGAATCGCCTTTCGCTCGGGGCTTGTTTGGGTGAAATGAATCGTTTTGATGAGGCGACAGTGGAGATCGAAGCTGGGCTGAATAGCACTCGCCAGCTCTTGGAGGTCTCTCCTGGCAATCTTCGAGCTCGGTACCATGTAGGGCTGGCACACCAGTATCGTGCCGTGGTTTTCGAAGAGATGGGAGATCGAGATCGATTTGAGTCTGAATCATTAGAGGCCAAAAGGATTTTTGAGGGGCTCTTGCCGGAGCATCAAGGCATTATCTATATCCGCAACGCTTACGTCATGACCCTTTTGATGCTCGATGAGATCGAAGCTGCCAAGCCCCTCGTTGAAGACTTGCTTTGGGAAGGCTGGCGGCGCCCGGACTTCATGCGACTCGCCAAGCAGAAGAATGCTCTGCCAGAGATGATGCCACCGCGGCTGGATGTCGAGACGGAGCTGCCCCCAAAGCTGAAGGCATATATCGACACGCTTCCGGAAGTGCCGATGCCTTGGGAGGAAGAGCAAGCCCCGAGCCCCTCCGTCTCTGAGCCTCGAACTTAGTGGGCATTGCCTTGGACGCCTTGGCGGAGGACGCGGAGCTGGCGATGGATTGGCTGGCGGAGCTGATCCTGGAGCCGGCCTTTGACGAGCAGCGGTTGCATTGGATTCGTCAGCAAGCGGCAGCGGAACTCGAAGGGCTCCTGGACCAACCGGATTTCCGCACCGGCCGCGCCTTTCTCCAGCAGCTCTACCACCCCCATCCCTACAGCCGACCCCTGCAAGGTAGCCGGGAAGATTTGGAGCGCATCCAACCGGCGGATTGTCGGTCCTTTTACCAACAGGCCCAGGCCTGGGGCGGTTGCTTGGTGGTGATCGGTGACATCGATGAATCCGCGGCTTTGCAGCGGCTCCAAGATCGTCTGACCACGGGTCTTCCCGATCAGGGGAGTGAGCGGCCCGAAGCGCCGAGCATCGAGGGTAGCGAAGATTTACGCCGTGAGCTGGTGGTCGGTGGACGCGACCAAGCGCACCTCTTTCTCGGTCATCTCACCGTGCCCCGAGCCCATCCGGATCGAATTCCTCTCGAGCTGGCGGGCGTCATGCTCGGCGCGGGGCCGGGCATGGCAGGTCGATTGCCCTTCCGGATTCGGGAGCAAGAAGGTTTGGCCTACTCGGTCGACGTTTCCGCCGCGGCCGGAGCCGGCTTGGAGGCGGGCCGATTTACCGTTTATGTCGCCACCTCCCCGGACCAAGTACCCCAAGCCGAGCGCGCCGCCCGAGAAGAGCTGGCCAGGGCGCTCGACGAGGGATTCAGCGACGACGAATTCGAAAGCGCCCGCTCCTACCTCTTGGGCCGCGAGCCCTTCCGACGCGAAACCCTGCGTCAACGGGCGGATCGATTGGCGGAATCCGAGGTCTACGGACTGCCCTCGGATCGCTCGGGATGGATCGAAGCCCTCTTGCGCGATCTCGATCGACAGAAAGTCGAAGCGGCGATGCGGCGATGGGTCCGTCCCGACGATTTACGGGTCACCGTCGGCCTGCCCAAGTCGTAACTCTCAGGAGGGTGACCCCGTCGGGCTAGCGGGCCGGCAGGGCGGTATGGGACGGGTCTATCTCGCCGAGCGGGCCGACGGTGAGGTGGAGAGGCAAGTGGCGATTAAGGTGCTCGCCGATCGTCGCCAGGGCTACCAGACTGATGGAATCTGCGAATCGCCAAGCAATTCGGCGCTCGGATTCGAGACCTTCGAAATAGCCGATCAGAAGGGCTTAGAAGAAAACAGTCGCAGCCAGCGAGGGCGGTCTTGAGACTCGCCATAATACGTAGTCAACGGTTTTCAGCAAATTTGTTGAACCCATGCTTCGCTAAGAACTGAGAAAGCCACTCGTAAAAAGGGTGCCCCGGCGCCTTAACCAGTGTTTGATTAGCTACCCAAAACGATTGTTGTCGTTTTTTTTGCTTCGTCCCATTGCCATTGTGATCCACTCTCTGATGAGTGGGTTTTATTGCGTTAGGAGGAAGAATCTCTGTCAGTCGTGACTTCTACCACAACCTGATAAGGCCGGTTTGACTTCGATACCAAATATCAAGCGAATGGGAACACCGGTAGCAGAGCAGAGCTAGGCTTTGGTGCAAGGGTGGCACACAGGTAACCTCACGGTCGATTCAAATAGTCTCAAGTTCTCTACTTTTTGCTATCAGAAGCTGGAAGCGCATCCCATGTTGACAAAAAAGATGATCTATTAAATAATGCCTTAACCGATCAGTCCGCTCGCACAAAATCCAACAGCAAAGGGCCTGAGTTAGATTCTCAGCGCCCTGCTGGAGCCCTTGAGTCCTTGACTTTTCACACTCTCGAAACAGGAGGTTTGGTCAGCGCTAGCTATCTAAAGTCTGAAACGTATCAGAATGAACGAACAATCTCACTAGGAAAAAACAGTGGTCAGTCTGATGGATCACCGCGGCAATTGAAAGGAACGAAATCCGATATGTCTAAGAAAAACTTAGTTGCATGCCTCGTCCTGAGCTTCTTTTTGTTGATCCCTGCTTCGATTCTAGCGTCGGGCACCGGCTCGGCTGTGGCTACTCAGAGCACGGAAGTTCTGTCCAACAGTCCGGTCGGTAATTTGTGCGGAGTGACCGATTCGATCTTCCTGAGCGACATCGAGACGTTGCTTTTTGGTTCTGATGCGTCATCCGCCGCCAGCGCTTGTAGCGAGTGTGATGCGCATGGAAGCTGTTATGCATGCTGCATCTGTGCCGGCGATACACCGCAGTCTTGCCGCAACACTTGTACCGGCAATGATGGTCCCCCCAAAGAGTAGTTGAATCACTGACCTTGACGCGATCGGACCGTCAGTCCTTCGGAGCCTTCAAGCGGTTGGAGCATTGCAAGGAACAATGAAGGGCCAATAGATCGGCTATAATCGTGGGAGTGTCCGAGCGCTGGCACACTCCCACAACTGTTCATAACTCCTCATCCTTGCAGCCTGTTTCTAGAGTTCTGTCTAGTGGACAGGAAGCCCGGCCTCCTACCCCCATAAGAACGGGGCGTGGTGGACGGCTCGCCGATCGATGTTCTTTGCCGCGCGCAGCGCTTGTCCCTGGATCAACGCCTTGAGTTCTTCCGGCAAATGGCATTGGCGGTCGGTCTAAACCATCGTTGAAGACTTGTTTTGGGAAGGCTGGCGGCGTCCGGATTTCATGCGACTCGCCGAGCAGAAGAACGCTCTGCCAGAGGTGATGCCACCGCGGTTGGATGTCGAGACGGAGCTGCCCCCAAAGCTGAAGGCATATATCGACACATTACCGGAGGTGCCGATGCCTTGGGAGGACGAGCAATCCCCGAGCCCCTCCGTCTCTGAGCCTTCGGGTTAGACGGCCTATATTCCTGAAGGGTGGCTTTCTTGTCGGCCTCCAGAGCGGCGGGAACGATGGCCCGATACAGAAGCTCGTAGCCAAGTCGGGATTTTTCGGAGTTGTAATAACCGGCGGTGGTGACCACCACCATGTCGAGCTCGGGCAAGACGAAGATCAATTGACCGCCGTTGCCCCGGGCGGTGACGGCGTTCAAGGTTCGATCGCCATAGCTGAGCCGGGTCTGCCACCATAAGAATCCGTAGGGTTGGCCGTCGACTTGCGTTTGCTCTTGGGTGGAGAGTTCGATCCACGACTCGGGTACCAGCTGCTTTCCCTGCCACTGTCCCTTTTGCAATACCAGCAGGCCGATTTTGGCCATGGCTTGGGGTGTCAGCAGCAGATGTCCGCCGGAGTCGACCTTTCGATCCTGGTCGAAGGTGGCCCAGCGGTAGTTGCGGATGCCGAGTGGGCCGAAGAGGGCGTCGTCGGCGAAGCGCTCGAAGCTCGTGCCGGTCGCTTTGGCGACGACTTCACCCAGGGCGACGACACCGCCGGTGCAATAGAAATATTTTTCACCGGCGGGCAAGATGGGTTTTAAAGACAAGAAGTATCGCACCCAATCTTTTGATCGGTACATGCGGTCTTCTTGTCCTTTGGTTTTGCGATCCCGATCGTTGCAATCGAGGCCGCTGCTCATGGTGAGCAGGTGTCGGACGGTCAGGTGATCTTTATCTTGGACCTCGGGGTATTCGTCGGCGAGGTAGTCCATGATCGGCGACTCGAGGCTTTCAATCGCCTGAGACTCGATGGCGATGCCGGTCAACAAGGAGGTGATGCTCTTGGTGGCCGAACGTAGGTCGTGGGGCGTGTCTCGGGAGTGGCCGTTGTAATACTGCTCAAAGGCGAGTCGACCGTGACGCAGGACCAGCAGGCTGTGCAGATCGTGCCGGCTCTTGGCGGCGATCTGCTGGGACAAGCTTGCCAAGACGTTGGGGTCGAGACCGACCTCGGCCGGCTCGGCCGTGGGCAGAAGGTCGTCGATGCCGAAGGGCCGCACCATGCCGCTGCCGGTCGAGCAGGAGATGGCGGAGCAGGTGATCAGGGTGAGGATGCACAGGTGGAAGAGGACGGGGATTCTAAACATGACGTTCCATAGGCTGCGGGGTGGATAAGAGATACAGGTCCGGACAACACGGGGTCAGAAAAAACAGACGGACGGGCTCGAATCTGAGCGCACGGATGGGCTTTGGACGGTCCATTCCCTAATCTTTGGAAAAATAATGCATCGATGATGCCGGCAGCAGTGGAACCCTGGATCTCTTGATGCGTATCTCGGTCATAGGAGAAAGATATGTCGCTTATGTCCCTCGTGCGCAGGTCCCTGAGGCCGCTGATCCAACGGCCCGCTTATGCCTTCATCATGATCATCGGTCTGGCGATCGGCATCGGAGCCAATACCTCGATCTTCAGTTTGGTCAATGGGGTTTTGCTCCAGCCTTTGCCCTATCCAGCATCGGACCGCCTGGTGACCGTGTGGGAAGACCACACCTTGCGCGATGGACCCAAAGACGAGTGGACGGGATATAGCACCTTTCGAGATTGGCGTTCCGGCGCTGAAACCTTTGAAGCCATGGCCGCCTATTCGGGCTGGGCGCCGAACTTGGGCGCCGAGGCCGGAGCCACACCTGAGCAGCTGACGGGCATGGTGGTCTCCCACGATTGGTTTCGGGTGCTCGGCACCCAACCGAGGCTCGGGCGATTCTTCCTGGAAGAGGAAGACAACGACGGAGCCGAGACCGTGGTAGTGCTGAGCCACTCCCTTTGGCAGCGCCGTTTCGGCGGAGATCCGAGTTGGGTCGGCCGGACCATCAGTCTGGACGAGGCTCCGGCGACGGTGATCGGCATCCTGCCCGAAGACCATGAAACCCTGCTGGCCGGTGTCGAGATTTGGCGCACTCTGGGATTGAGCCCGTCGGGCTCCGACCGCGGCAATTATTTCCTGCAAGTGGTCGGTCGCTTGAAGCCGGAGGTAGAGCTGCAGCGCGCGGAGGCGGATCTCGAACGGGTGACCTCGGCTATTGCGTTAGAGCATCCCGCGGAGTACGAAGGGGTCGAGATCACCTTGATCCCGCTTCAGGATCGTTTGGTGGGGGCCGCCAAACCCGCCATTCTGGCCTTGGCGGGTGCGGTTGGCCTGCTGCTGTTGGTGAC
The DNA here is from genome assembly GCA_965366625.1 of uncultured bacterium. Classification (GTDB taxonomy): domain Bacteria; phylum Acidobacteriota; class Thermoanaerobaculia; order Multivoradales; family J023; genus JAUIJL01. The sequence continues at coordinate 71,917 of CBDUGP010000014.1, read as the reverse complement.
TTGCGTCAACGTCGCGAATTTGTTGCTCGTCAGCGCCATCGGTCGACAGCAGGAGCTGGCGATTCGCGCCGGATTGGGGGCTAGCCGGGGACGGCTGATCGGTCGTCTCTTGGCGGAAAGTTCGGTGCTGGCCGCGATCGGCGGGTTGGCAGGTTTGGTCCTGGCTTCCTGGGGAACACGCTTTCTGGTGGCGATGGCACCGGCGGGCACGCCGCGAATTCACGAGGTGACCCTCAATCCCACAGTGGCGGCTTTTGCCGTCGGACTTTCCGTGTTCACGGGTTTGGGGTTCGGCATCTTACCGGCGATCCGAGCGAGCCGCATCGATCTGGCTCAGACCTTACGCCCGGGCGGACGGGTAGAGAGCGAGAAGCAGGGGCGTTTGCGGTCGGCCCTGGTGGTCGCGGAAACGGCATTGGCCCTCTGTCTGTTGGTGGGTGCGGGTCTGCTGGCCAAGAGTTTTTGGACCGTGACCCGGGTGGACGTGGGATTCCAGGCGGATGGGGTGGTGTCGAGCACGGTGGTTTTGCCCACCGCACGTTATGAGGAACGCCAGGAGCGGGTCGTTTTCTTCGATAAGTTGGTGCACGCCATCGAGGCCAGGCCGGAAATCTCAGCGGCTGCCGGAGCCACGTCCGTGCCCTTGTCCGGCTCCGGCTCCGACTTTTCCTATTACGTGGAAGGCGCGCCAATTCCCGAACCCGGCCGTGGACCGGCCGCTTGGTATCGCATGGTGACCCCGAGTTATTTCGAGACCCTTGGGATTCAAGTCCTGAAAGGCGAACCGTTCAACGCGAGCCATGGTCTCGATACGCCGAAAGTGATTGCCGTGTCTGAGCGGTTCGCGAAGCGGTGGTTCGGAGATTCCGAGGCGTTGGGCAAACGGATGAAGCTCGGTGGCCACGATTCGGATCGAGATTGGATGACCATCGTGGCGGTGGTGGCCGATGTGCGGGACCGAAGCCCGATGTTGCCCACCCGAGATGACGTTTACCTGGCCCATTCCCAATGGGGGAACGCCCGTTTGACCCTGGCGGTCAAGTCTTTGGCGGGACCGGAGTCCGCAACGACCGCCATCCAGGCGGAGCTGGAACGGCTCGATCCGTCCCTTTCCGCATCCCAAGCGACGCTGCTCTCCGAATCACTATCCGACACCCTTTGGCTGCCCCGATTGGCAGGGCAGGTTCTGAGCGCCTTTGCCCTGGCGGCGCTGATCTTGGCGGCGCTCGGACTTTATGGGGTGCTGTCTCAGACGGTACAAATGCGTCGCAAGGAGATGGGCATTCGCTCGGCACTCGGAGCCGCGCGTAAAGACATTATCGGGCTCGTTTTGCGCCAGGGTTTGGGATTGGCGGCCATGGGATTGGTGCTCGGAGCGGTGATATCGGTGGGTTTGTCCAGCGTTATGGAGAGCCTGCTGCACGGGGTCGAACCCACCGATCCCCAGGTTTTTATGGTCACGGCTGCGGTGATGATGCTCGCCGCCGGCTTGGCGGCTTGGTTGCCGGCGCGGCAGGCTTCGGAGGCGGATCCGATGGTTTCTCTGCGGGAGGATTGAGGTCGTGGAGGGAGAGAGACCCAAGCGACGGTGGCGAGGGGCCGCCGGTGTGCTCCGAAATGGAGCCCCGGCCGGCGGCCCGCCGACGGCGCAAAGCCTATGGATTTTATCTACCTGCCCAACCGATGGGCGAATCGTAGACGTGGCCCGCTTCTTTGGGGTCGGCAGCCTGTGACCTAACCGGACGGGACCATGCTTTTGCCGTAGCTTCGAGGTCCCTGCGTAGACAGGCGATCCAATCTGTTACCGAAGCAAGCATATTGGTGGTCGTCGGCTGGACGGGGGCTGTCAGCTGTCTCATAAGTTTATCTCCGGAATTCGAATCGTAGGCTGAGGGCGACTTAGACCCTCTCTGCCTGATGGGGTTTTGGGTGCCGACATCGGCCGAGCGTTCTTTCGTGCCAAGCGGGATTCACCGCGCGATCTGGTCGGAATATCGCGCGGGTTTGCCGCTTGACGGATCGGACACCAAAGCGCTCCTATGTCGCAGCTTCGGCGCCACAAAGGCCCTTGGACCTAAGCGCATTTTATAGACAGAGCTTAAGCAAGGTTTGTGCCAATTGTATTTATCTCTCGCCGAAATTAGACACTGGCTCTGGCTGGATCCCGGTGGGGTCAAGGCGTCGGAGAAGAAAAATTAGATTTGAAGCGGTTTTAGGAACGCTGAAGGATGTGGGCGCGGGGGTTGGCGTTCGAGATCGGCGACGGGGTTTCAGGCATCTTGGCCAGCTGAAAGGTGTAATTATACCCGCAGGTTGGGCGGACCCACGAAAAATTGGAGGTGACGAACGCCTCGCCCGTGACGGGGCAGTCTGGAAGGATCCAGGGCCGTCCCGCCACAAGCAAGACTCGCGTAGTCGGGAGCGCTTAGGGCCTATTGCCTGCCTTGGGTCCCTTGGGTCCCTTGGGTCCCTTGGGTCCCTTGGGTCTCTTGGGTCTCTTCCATCGGGGTCTGCTCGGCAGGCTCCACCGGCTCCGACGGCTCAGCTGCCTTCGTCTCAGCAATACGGTAGAGGTGACCCCGGCTGCGCACGTAGAGGGAGTTGCCGTAGATCGCCGGGGTAGAGTCCACGCCGTCGTCCAATTGGTTCTCAGCCAGGACCTCGAAGTCGTGGCCGTTTTTGATTACCGTGCCGGTGCCGTCCTTGTCGAAAATGTAGATTCGGTCCTTGGTGGCGACGGGGGAGCCGTAGACGTTTTGGATGCCCGGCAGCCGCACTTCCGTAAAGCGGACCTCTCCGGTATCGGCGTCGAGGCAGGTGAAGCCGTTTCTATTGTGTTTGATGAAACAGAGGTTGTCGTCGGTCAGCACCGGCGACGGCACGTAGGGGGTGTGTCGATTGTGGCTGAAGACGAGGGCCGTGTTGGCGGGTCCCTTGGCCCTTTTCAGGTCGATCGCTTGCAGGGCGTTGCCTTTGAAGCCGCTCATCAAATAAACCATGGCACCCCGTGCCACGGGGGAAGGAATGGTGTTGGTGGTCATGCCGCTGATGGACCAAATCTCCTGGCCGGTGTTGGCGTCATAACCGCGGCTTTTGCCGGTTCCCGCCAGAATCACCTGGGGGGCCATTTCCCCTTCGCCGTCGGGATCGACGACGATCGGGGTCACCCACGAGGAGGCCTCGTCGGGCCGTTCGACGCGCCAGCGCTGTTCACCGGTCTTTTTGTCCAGGGCCACCAGGAAGGAGTCTCCCTCATGGTCCCAGGCGATGATCAAGAGATCTCGCCAGATCAAGGGCGACGTGCCTTCACCAAAACCGTTGCGGGTGGACATGTCCCCGAGATCTTTTTTCCACACCAGCTCACCGTCGAGGTCATAGGCAAAGGTGCCGTTGGAGCCGAAGTGGGCGTAGAGCAACTCGCCGTCGGTGGCCGGGGTGGCCGAGGCCCACGAGGCATCGAGATAGTGGGTTTCGTGGGGCACGTGTTTCGAAGCGGTGCGACGCCAGAGCAGCTTGCCGTCCTCGGCGGCGTAGGCGAGCACTAAGAAGCTCTGGGCAATAGGTTCCACCGCCGGTGGCCACTCGTTGTTGTCGAGTTTGGCCTGGGCCGCCTGGTTCGATTTTGTTTGCGCATCGGCGTCGGCGGCCTCGGCGCTCAAGATGTAAACCACACCGTCGTAAACGATCGGTGACGCCAGGCCGTGGCCCGGCACCGGGACTTTGAATTTCAAATTCTTCGATTCAGAAAAGCTGACGGGTGGATCGGCGTCCAATTGGGTGCCGTTGAAATGCGGACCGCGCCATTGGGGCCAAGGGGTCGGTGACTCTTCGGCGGTGGCCGCGCCCGTGAACAGCAATAAGACGAGGGCGACCCATGCCGTTTTGGGGGCGCATGGGATGACGGCTGGTGATCGGAAGAAATTAGGGCGGGAAAGAGTCACGTTTGGGATCTCCTAGGCTTTAGGGGTGGGGTAGGACCAAGCGCATGTGGCATATAGCGTGATTTCGTGGAGGCTCGACATTCGGATTGGCGATCGATGAGCCCGTCCCCCGCTATTTTAGCGAAGAGAGGGATCCCACCCCAGCCGACGATCAACATCTTTGGGCGGGTAGGTCCCTGATTTCGAATTTCGTTGAGCTATTTTTGACTCCAGAGGTAACGCCGGCACGTACAGCCCCACTCATTGAAGAGAACCCCCTACTTTGGATCTCTTGAGGAGCTGTCAACATGCCTAAGCAACTTTCGAAAGCCATCCTCGTTGTCTGCGCCGTGCTGATCGCAAGCCTAGGGCTCGCGCCGACCTTCGGCTGGGCTTGCGGCGGTAAGGCCGTGACCCCCAGCTGTGGACGCACCGTGACCGTGACCGGGGCGTCTCCGACGCCGATTTTCACCGCCGGTGGTGTGTTCACGTTCACTCAACTGGTCTATTTCGGCCTGGCGGAATTCCCTCCCGGCTCAGGGCTTTGTCCCGATGGGCCCTTTGAACTCGACTTGGATCTGACGATCACCTGCACACCTTCCGGGGACGCAGCGGGCTCGGTGATCGCGTTGCCGATCGGGCCGGGTTATACGGAAGTCGACGTGATGGTCACGATACCTGCCGGGGTGCCGCGTATTTGCTCGGTGGGCAGCACCGCGACGGTCAAAACCACCGACGGTGCCGAGATCACGGGAACCGGAGGAGGCCAGGTGGTCTGCATTGTCGACGAAGCGCCGGCCCTACCGGACATAGCGCGGCTGGACCTGGAGCTTTTGGACCCAGGGTTGCCGTTGGCCCGAGTTCACCCCGGCGACCAGAGCAGCCACAGCTTCCGGCTGACCAACAACGACCCGATTGCAACCTTCACCGGGGAACTCGAGGCCCAAACCCAGAATCGATCGAAGGTACCCCTCTTCGTCGACTCGGGCGTGCCCGGCGACGGTGTGTTCTCGCCTTCGGATCCAGGAGATGCGGACAATTTTCCGATTGCTTTCGGCGATGAAATCAGCGCTTGCGTGCCCCTGCCACCGAATCCCCTGGAGGCGACGATTCCGATCATCGATCGTCAAATCGTGTTGCTGCCCGGCGAATCGACGACCATCGAGATTCTGACCCGGCCCTGGGGTATGTGCTCCGACGGCAGCTGCAGCCAGAGCAAGCTCGAGGTGACCGGGGACTTTAGCGACGTCACCGCCGGCCTAGCGTGCACCAGCTTCGTGACCGCCACCGACCTCACGGTGCCGGGCACTTATTTATGGCCCGACGCCGGGGCCACGGCGCTGGTGTTACCGCCGGTGGATCCGCTGCTGGGCGAGCTGCCGTTCGTGGGTTTTCCGACCTTGGATCCAGATCCGGCCCAGATCCTCACGTTGCTGAATGGACCCCATTTGGTATTGCCTAAACAACCACCGGTTTTCGGTAACCTCTTTGCCGAGCAGTTGGATCCCGAACGTGGGCGAATCCGTACGATTTTCGAATTGCCCCAGCCCTTGCAGCCCGGGGTGCCTTTCGACCTGGTATTGCCGATTCAGTTCCCACCGGATCCGGCGGGAACGGTGGTGGCCGTGGAGTTGATTGAATTTCAGTGGATGGAAGGGGCTCCGATAGGTTTCGAAAACTTCCAACCCCTTTTCATGGGTACTTTGGACGTTACCCGCTTGATCGAAGGATTGCCGTTGACGACCTCGTTCGATTTCACCCTCCAGCTGACCCTTTTCGGTCTCGATCCGGTCGGTACGCCCCTCGATCCGATTCAGATCACACCGCTGCCCCTGACTCCGCCCGGCGGATCGGGTTTGGACTTGGCCTTGCAGGCGATCCTGTTGCCGAACCTGAGGGGCGTCACAGTCGGGCCTCCGGATACGGTTCAATTGGATGCCGACTTCAGGATGTTTGCCTATCGTGGGGATCGAGTCTTCAGCGACGATTTCGAATCCGGTGATCTCAGTGCTTGGTCCTCAAATGGGGGGTGATTTGACGACGGCGGTGGATCTGGCGGTGGCGATTCCGTCGCCGTCTGGGTCGATCGTCCATGCTACGATCCCAAGGGTGTCCCACCCCCCGAACCTTAGTCTTACGAACGCATCGGACGAGAGTCTGGTGCGCCGGGTGCTGGGTGGGGATCCGGCGGCGGAGGAAGAGCTGGTTCGACGCTATCGGGGATTGATCATCGGCTTGGCCCGCTCTCGATTCGGCTTCAACGACCAGCAGACGGACGAACTCTTGCAAACGATCGTCGCCATGTTGTGGCGGGACGACCGCCGGGTCCTGCGCGCTTGGCGCGGGCAAAGCAAATTGTCTACTTATTTATCGGTGATCGTCTGCCGTCACTGCCGCCAATGGTTGGACTCGGAGCAGCGTCGCCGGGCGATGGAGACCTCTGAGCCACCCGCCGTTGAACCTGTTGATTCGGCCGCCCTGCCGGACGCGGAGACCCTGGAAAGGGAGCGCAGCCGAGCCCTGAAGGCTGCTTTGGCTTTGCTCAACCCGAGGGATCGATTGGTGATTTCATTTCGTTTTTTCGACGAACTCGAACCCCACGACTTCGCCCCCACCTTGGGGCTCAGCACCGGGGCCGCGCGCAAAGCCGTGCATGACGCCCTTCGTCGGTTGCGAAGCAAGTTGGGTCCCGATCTCTTTCCGGAGTCGGGCTCGGAGATCGCTTTTTCAGGTCGGGGAGACGATCCATGAGCCGTTTCGCCCAGGGCCCGTCGGGGCCTGAGCTCGAAGACTTGCTACGCAACCTGGATCCGGACCTGGGGTCGGATGGAGATCCCGGCGAGCATCCGGACGCCGATGACTTGGCCGCTTGGTTGGACGGCCGACTTATCGGTACGGAAGGAGCCGAGATCGAAGCGCATCTCGCGTCCTGTGGCCCGTGTCGAACCCTGGCTCGAGATGTTTCGTCGATCGACTTGGAAGCGTCCTCACCGACGTCGCCTCTACAAGGTTCGCCTTCCCGGTCCTCGTCTTCCCGGTCCTCGTCTTCCCGGTCCTTGCCAATTCGAAGCGTTGGCGCTCGGGTGCTCGCCGTGGCCGCGCTCGTGCTGCTGACGTTCTGCTCATTCCGATGGATGACGGTGGATGAGAGATTGTCGGAACTCGGAGTGGGGCCTTGGTCTCTCGTGACCGCCGATCGCGGTTTACTCGGAGCGGCCAGTGATTTGTTGGACGGTCGCCCGGGCACGTCCTCCGCGTTTGAGGTCTTTGCCCCGGGTGAGCAAATCTCCCGTGGCGAGTCCACCGACTCGGCGTGGCTGCTGTCGCCACGGTGGGAAGCGTTGTCCAGCAATCAGGTGGTGTGGCAGTGGGTTTCGACCCTCCAACCCGTGGAGCTTTGGGTAGTCGACGACCGGGAGCAGCTCGTCTTGCGTCATGAGATCGATCCGGACCTGTTGCGACAGGAAGCCGGCATTCAGACCTACGGGCCGGTGCTGACCTACGGACCGGTGCCAGGGCTCGGCCCGCTCGACCCTGATCGCATCTACGCTTGGAAGCTCAACGTGCGAGATGCCGAGGGTCGACTATTGGCTTCCGACTTCGTACCTTTCCGCCGGCTCGGTCCAGCGGAGTTGGATCGGAGCGAGCCGGGCGATCTGCCGGCCCTGCTGGCGGCCGCGGCATTGAGCGAGGCGGGAGCCCATGGCGATGCCCTACGGCGGTTGGTGGACCTGACGGGTCCCTCGCCGGAAAAGAAAGCGGCCGTGCGCACGCTACTGGAACGTCGGCGGGTGCCGAAGCAATTTCTGGACGAAGAGGTGGCCCGATGGATGACCATGGGACAAGACGGATCCTGATGGCTTCTGCCCGTGGTCGTCGATCTGCGGCGTCCGGCGGGTGGTCTTGTGGTTGGTGTCTCGGCATCTCTCTGCTGATAGGCACCGTCCTGGGAGCCGCATCGTCGGTAGAGGCTCAGGATCCGGCAGCGCAGACCTCGTCCCAGACCTGGGCGCAAGAAATTCAGAATCTGCTCGGCGAAAGCCAAAAGGCGCGCGACGCGATGGATTTTCCCCGGGCTTTTGCAGCCTTGGAAGAAGCGCAAGCGCTCGCCGCCGGCTCCGACGTCTCGACCCTCGAAGTGTTGTTGGAGCGCACGGCGGTGCTCGGCCACAGCGGTGCCATGGGCCGCGCCAAACAGGTGGTGAGTTCGGCTTTGAAGCTGTTGGAAGGGTCGGATATCGACGATTTGGATCTGAGGATCGAAGCCTATTGTCGGCTCGCGCGGATTCAAAACGCCTTTGGACAACATGAAGCGGCAGATCAATCCCTGGATCTGGCAGCCAGTCTGCTCGCCGACCCGGGGCCGGACCGGCGCACGGCCTTGATCGACTCCACCCGCAGCAAGTTGGCGATCCATCGTGGCGAGCCCGAGCTTTCGTTGGTCACGGGATTGAGGGCGCTGGAATTTTTCGAAGCCGAGAAGCATTGGCGTGACGCGTTGTCGCCTTTGTCCAACGTCGCCTACGCGTTGCAGCAATTGGGCCGTTGGTCCGAAGCGGAGGCTCGATACGAGCAAGTGATCGAAGTGGCCTGGAAGGTCGGGGATCAATACGCCTTGGAATTCGGTTATTGCAATCGGGGCGAGGTCCGGCGCCGGCGCGGTGAGGTGATTCCCGCCATCGAAGACCTGAAACACGCCATCGAAGGCTTCGAAAAAGCCCGGGGCAGGGTGGTGGGAAGCGCCGAGGAGCGAGCCGGTTTCTTGGGCCGCCAAGTGTCGGCCTATGAGCGCCTGATCCTGACGTTGGCGAATGAGGGCCGCAGCCGAGAGGCCTTTGAGGTCGCCGAGCGATTCCACGGTCGCTCTTTTCTCGAGCTGTTGGATCCACGCACCCGTTTGGCAGCTACTCGGCGTCGGCCGGAAATGCATGCGGTCGAGCGGCCCTGGCTTCGGCGTATGGCGCAAATCCACCTGCGCCTGAGTGAAGGACTTGGGCCGCAGGAAGCAAGGGCCCTGCATTCGGAATTGGAACGGTTGGAGGGGCAGCTTTGGACCGCCGAGGCCGACTGGCAGCGGCAAGCGTCGATCGAAGCCGCTTGGGTCGCACCCCCACCACCGCGTTTGACGGAGATTCAAGCCGGCTTGCGCGACGGCGAAGCGCTGATCGCCTATTGGTCGGCTGAGGAACGGCTGTTCATTTGGGCGATGGGTCGGGATTGGTTCCGTCAAAGTTTGGTTCCGGTGACCCGCAGCGAGCTGGACGAGGCCTTGGCGACGTTCCTAGAGCCCCTACGATCGGCGGTGAAGGCCCAAGACCTGGCCATGGACCAAGGTGAAGAGCAGCATTTGGAGGTCGGCCGTCAATTGCATCGATGGTTGATCGAGGCTCTGCCGTCGGCGGCCCGACGAGCCGATCGCTGGTTGGTGGTGCCCGATGGTCATCTGCACCACCTGCCTTTCGGTGCCTTGGTGGCGGGCTGCGAGCACGATGGCGATGGCGATGGCGATCCGGACACCTCGATTTTGCACCGGCCCTATGGAAATTGCTCCTTCCTCGGCCTGCAAAAGGCGATCTCCTACGCACCGGCGGCCGGGGTGTGGGCCGCCCTTCGTCAACGGGCCGCGCTTCGGCGGGAGCCTCCGGAGGGTGCGTTATTGGCGCTCGCCCCTTCATTCGAAGGGATCTCGGCCACCGTAGCTCATCGATCTGTCGGCCCGTTGGAATTCAACGGCGAGGAAGTCCAGCGTATTGGTCGGTGGTTCCCCCAGCCGCACTTGGTACAAGGAAGCTCGGCCACCGAATCCCATCTCAAAGAGCAGGCCCATGGATATCGACGACTCCATCTCGCAACCCACGGCCTGGTGGATGACCGTTTTCCCCTCGGTTCGGGAGTGCTGCTGGCCCCGGACGACATAGACGACGGCCTGTTGCAAGTGGAAGAGGTGGTCGGTCTCGACCTGCGGGCAGATCTCGTGACCTTGAGCGCTTGCCGCTCGGGTCGAGGACGGCTGGGGCGGGGCGAAGGATTTGTCGGCCTCGGCCAAGCCTTTCTCTTCGCCGGCGCTTCGTCCCTGGTGCTTTCCCTTTGGGACGTGGACGACCGTAGCACCCCAATTTTGATGGAAACCTTTTACCAACACCTGAGCCAAGGGGCGCGACCCGCCGAAGCCTTGCGCAGTGCCAGGCGGGCCCTGTTCGAACAATTCGAGTCGCGTCAGATGATTTTCCGTCGGCGTGAGGTGAGCTTTGCCCATCCCCGATTCTGGGCTGCATTCGTCGTGCTCGGGGACGGTTAACCCCGGTTGATATGGCTGACCCGGATCCAAAGGAAAAGGCCGCCGGAAACCGGCGGCCTTTTCGCGCACTTTCGAATCGCAGTCGGGTTGAGGGTCAGGGGTATTGGCCGAGCGGTGAACCGATGTTGCCGGGCCGCACGCCCAGGTGGGTTTGGATCCAATTACCCGCTTGGGTGGAGAGGGTCGTCATGTTGTTGGGCGCTTCGGCTCCGGAGCGGTAGAACCAGAAGGAGCTGGGGTCCGGGGCGAAGGTGCCGGCCTGGCATTGGATGTTGCCCATGACGCCGGCGAAGAGGTGGCTCGAATCCACGCGGCCCCAGGTTTTGCTGTCGCCACCGTAGCCGTTGGAAAGGAACATGCTTTCGGAATCGAGCTCGAATCGGTAGGTGCGATTGGGCAAGATGTTCAAAGCGGAGCTTCCGGCGGTATCCCAGGCGATTTTCATCTGCGAGGCGTTGGAGGTTTCCGAGCCTTGGCGGGTGATCAAACCGACGACCGCGTTGAACGTGTCGGCCAAGAGATCGCCTTCCAACAAGGAGGCGGCGGTGGTGCCGTCGGCTGCGACCGCGACGCCGATCTGAGCTGCGGCGCTGAGAATCTGTAGGGCGGATTGAGCGCTCCAGCCGGTCTTGGTGTCGCCGGAGACGGCCACGCCTTTGGTGAACAGATCGGAGCGCGGAGCCGGTCCCGGTGGGTCGTGGGAGAAGATCGCCGAGTCGGCGGCAATGCTCTGTGCCCGTTTGCTCCAAGCGCCGCCGGTCTGCACTTGCTCAAACACTCGGCTGCCGTATTGAACCCGAAGATCGAGATCCGCGGTGCAAGGGGTGCCGCCGCACAAGACGCCGCCGGGTGTACCGTTTTCCGTGCACAGGAGCCGAACACTCATGTGGGTGGAGTTGTTGAAGGGGCGTTGGATATTCCACATATTGTGCTTGGTGTGACGGGTGAGCGAAGCGTCTTTGCCCGCGCCGTGGGCGGCCACCGTGAAGTCGAGGTCTTTGACCTTCTTGGGCCAGCCCCAGGTTTGGTAGACCTGCTCGTTGCGCTGCAGAATCCAATTCGTTGGGCTGCGGTCGAAGGTCACCACGGTGGTGCAGCGGCACGGGTCCGGGGTCCAATCGATGGGGTCGGTCAACGCACTGGCCTGGGCCTGTAGTTGGTCGAGACCCGCGACGACGAGGAAGTCCTGAAAGCTCATGCCCTCATCGGCGGGTGTGATGTTCGCCGCATCAGCTTCTTCGATCAGGTGAGGGAACTCACGCTCGATGAACGTCTCGAAGGTCAAACCTTCTCCCGCCACACCTCTTTCGTTTTGTTGGGCGAGGAAGTCGTCTTCCCGATGGGACATGAAGTAGGCGAGAAGGTCGGCGCTGTCGGTAGCTTCGCCCACCAAGTCGGTGTATTCGGCAAAGGCTTCGGGATAGGTTTTGGAAAGATGGACATCGAGGGTAGTGCCGTAGATGCCTTCCAGCTCCGAGGCATAGGCGATGATCGCTTCGGGCTCCAGGAGAGCCACGTCCTTGAGGTTGGTGCTGGGCTCGGACCAGGCGCCGATGGCTTCCATCAGCTCCGGCGAGATCATGTGAATCGAGGGGTTTTCTCCTTGGCCCTCCTCTTGGGCGTAAACAGGTGTGAAGCAAAGGGTTGCGGCGATGGCTGCGGACACAATTCGGGCGTTGAGGCTGAGGGTCATGGTCGACTCCTTGGGTTTCGAAAGACTTTTTCTGGTTGTTCTGAACTCTAGGTCGCGGGCGCTGCGACCGTTCTCGTCTGTCGGCTTGTAGGCGGAGATTCGGCTCGGAGTCCCTCAAAAAAGGTTGGCGAATTTGAGAAGGTGCTTTACAGGATCCCGTTGACAGGGGAACATCCGCGGGCGATGACCTTCTATGAATTCCTGAGAACCCTCGCCATCCCCGTCCTGCCCGTGCTCCACGGTCGAGCCCATGGGGATCTGCGTCGACTGATTCGCCACAGCCATAAAGACAGAGCCGGCAAACCACCGCTGCGTCTGCTCGACATCGGCGGTCGAAGCTCGCCTTACACCACTTGTTTGAAAGCTCGGATCACGCTCCTAGACCTGCCCCGGGAGAGCGAGGTTCAGGAGGATCTGGCCCTCGGTATCGATCAACAGGTCCTGGCCAATGTGCGCCGTCGGCGATCCAATATCGACGGGGTGATCCTCGAGGATATGTGCCGATCTACCCTGGCTGACGATAGTTTCGACGCCGCCGTGGCGGTGGAGGTGCTGGAGCACGTGCCGGACGATTCAGGATTTTTGGCGCAAATCGCCCGGGTCGTGCGTCCGGGGGGATGGTTCTATCTGACCACCCCAAACGGCGAGTGGGTGAAACATGAAGAGACCGACAATCCCGATCATTTGCGCCACTACACCCGGGCCGAGCTGACCGCCTTGCTCGAAGCATATTTTGACGATGTGCGGGTGGTCTACGCCGTGCGCACGGGCAAGCAGCGTTGGCGCGGGCTCAAACCGTTCAACTTCCGCCGTCCCGGCCGATTGTTGATGGGTATGGCGTCCAACGTCGTCAATCATTGGCAATCGAGGGGTTTGGACGACACCCCGCGGCGCACAGCCCATTTGATCGGGATCGCGCGGGTGTCGAAGCGGGATCAGCGGGCCTTAAAGCATGAGGAAGGTCGCGGCTAGGGTGATCATCAACACGACGATAAACGAGATCAGATGGGCCGTGCACAAGAGCGAGAATTTCCAGGCTAGGGTCCGGCGCCGGTCTCCGTAGATTTTTCGGAAACCCGAGAAGGTGTGGATCAAGAGCACGAGGATCGCGAATGCGCCGGCTGGACCTGCGTCGTCGCCGCGAAAACCGAGCAAATAGTCGACCACGGTACCGATTCCGATCAGCACGAATCCCAGGGTGTGTAGGTGCAGTGAAACCACCAGATGCTGCACGTAGGATCGATAACGTTTGCGGAAGACGATCTTTAGGAACAACGCGTAGAGGGGCACGAGAAAGAAAAAGGCGTGGGGGATACGTTCCATGAACGCGTCGTTGATTGCCGAGGGGTCGTTGGCCAACTTTTCGGCGGCCTCTTTAAGGGTATTTTCGAACTCTCCCGAATCGTCGGAGGCCGGCGACGGATCTTCAAGCTCCTGCTCCGTGTCGCCCGTTTCACGGCTCGGGCCGGCGGCTGCAGGAGCTTCGTTGGGTTTCGAATCCTCCGAGTTTGTTTTTTTCTGATTTCCCTTCCAGCTGTATGCGATGGTGGAGCCATCCTCCGATTTTTGCCGCTCTGTGGTGTGGACGACGCTGGATCCGCTGAGCGCAAGACTCAAGAAAACCGCTACCGACACGAAGAAATAGAGCCGTAGGGGCGAAACGTAGCGGGACCGCCGACCTTCGAGGAAGTCGATGCTGAGTTCGCCGGGTTTGAGCACCAACTTGCCGAGGGTGCGCCAAACTCGGCCGTCGAAACCTAGGACGGTCGCAAGCCATTCACCGGCAAAAACTCGAAAGCTGATGTCGAGGGAGCGGGCTTCTTGACCACAGCCATGGCAATACCTGCCTTGGAGCGGAGTGCCGCAATTGTCACAGTCCTTCGAGGTGGCGGCTGGGCCGTGTCCGGGTGCCGTGTCCTGGTTGAGCCTGGCGACTTCCAGCTGTTCCGCCGAACTCTTTTCAGCCGACTCCGCCGAAGTTGTTGGACCGGCGGGGACCTCTGGTTCGGGTTCCCTGGGGCTGTCCGACTCCGCTCCGGCGTTCATTCGGCTCGGCTCAACTTTCTTCGGGCCGCCACTTGGGGGCGATCAAGCGGCGTCGAGTCTCTTTGGCCAGGGTGATGCCGGGTTCGTCGAGTTCTTCTCGATCCCACAATTGGCAGGTCACCTGTTTGTGCATTTGATCGAGGCCTTCGCAGTAGTTGGTGAAGATGCAACGGCGGACTTGGTCGCCGAAGCCGCCACGGATCTTCAAGAACCAATCCGGATCGGCCAGCGTTTGGCGAGCCGAGGCCACGATGTCCGCATCGCCGGAGCGAAGGATTTCCTCCGCTTGCTCAAAGGTTGAGATTCCGCCCGAGACTACCACGGGTGTTTCGAGCCCGGCCTCGCGAATCGATTGACGGATCAAGCGGCTGGGCTCGACGTTGCGGCCAAAAGGACCTTGTTCGTCGCTGATCACCACCGGCATGCATTCATAACCGGAAGGGCCGGTATATGGATAGGCGGCTCGGCCGACCTTGGGTTGCTTGGCGTCTTCGAATTTCCCGCCCCGCGAGAGGGAGAGGAAGTCCATGCCCGCCTGGGCGAATCGCCGGCCGAAGTATCGACTGTCTTCCAGGGTCGAGCCCCCTTCCAGGCAGTCCTCGGTCAGGAACCGGCAGCCGACGGTAAAGTCGTTGCCGACCCGTTCGCGCACCCGTTGATACACCTCGAGAGGAAGGCGGACACGATCCTCCCGCCCGCCCCCATAACCGTCGTCCCGGTCGTTGAGGGCCGAGAGGAACGACGCCATGGTGTAGGCGTGGGCGTAATGGAGCTCGACGCCGTCGAAACCCGCGCGCCGGGCGCGATCGGCGGCGTCGGCGAAAAGGGCCGGCAACACCTGGGGCAGGTCGCGAACGTGGGGTTGGTCCAGGTCCGTCACCCGTTCGCGGAATCCTTGGTCGAGGCTCTCCAATTCCCGCGGGCTCAAGATGCTTTCGAGGGCTTGCCGATCGCCGGAGCTGTTGAGGTCCAGCAGGACGGCGCGCACGTCTTCATCACCGCTTTCGCCGGTGGCTCGGCGATGGGAGTCGGTGATTTGCAGGAACCGCGAGAAATATTTTTCCGGCTCGGGCCGACGTCGGATGGTCAGGAAGTCGATCAGCTGGATGTAGAGACGGGTTCGACCTTCGGACGCCTCATGAACCGCGGTCACCAGATCTTGCAGCCCGGGCAAAAAACGATCGTGACCGATCCGCAGCAGCGGGCCGGACGGCACGTCGCGGATTCCGGTGGCCTCGACCACCAAGGCGCCGGGTTTTCCTTCGGCAAAACGCCGATACCAGTCGATCACATCCTGGGTCACGAAACCTTCGTCCGTCGCTCGCCAGGGCACCATCGCCGGCACCCAGGTACGTTCGGTCAAATGCAGTGCCCGATAACGGATTGGAGAGAACCAAAGAGAAGATTGAGCTTCATCGAGAGCAGGCGACCGCATTGTGGGCAGGCGGTGGCGGATACGTTCGGGAGGTTTCCACATGGGTAGATTTTAGCAGCCCGCGGCGATGGTCTGTGGTCGGCGAGTCGCGGGAATACTGCTCAGAGCAGGCCCAGAAAGAGTATTTTCATCGCCAGCCAGACGAAGAGACCACAGACGGCCGACGACAGACCCAGCACCAGAACAGCTTCGGCGCCCATTAGGGTGGCCAGCCGAAATCGATCACAGCCCATGCGAGCCATCAGGCGTAGCTCGTCCCGTCGGAGGCGCAGGCTCAAGGACATCACGAGCACGAAAAAAGCCAGGGTCGAGAAGGCGACCAGGGCAAAGTACACCTCGAGGGCGTCCCGCAGACGCAGAATGATGCCCCAGAGGTTGGAGATGACCTCCTGGGGCCGAACCGCTTGATAGAGCGGGTCCAAGGCAAAGTCACCGAGTAGTTGATCATGGGCGCGACGGTCTCGGGGGAACCCTTGGGGAAGGACCAGGAATGCGCTGACCGGAGCTTCGTCCATGGAGCCGTGAAGGTGGAACGTGGGGCGAGTTGCGTCGGTGATTTCGGAAAAGAGGAAGAGGGCGGCGGTGGCCTCTAAGTTCTCGTTTTCCTTCGCTTCCGGGTTCAAGGAGGCTTCGGGGGTGACCTCGCCGTGGCCGTGAAAGAGGCCGTCTAGGGCCCAGGTGGTTTTGATGTCGGTGAAAAATACCTCGTCGTCGGAAGTGCCTCGGGCCTCCAAGATCCCGACCACCTCGAGCAGCAGGGGGTAGGCCCCGGCGATGTTGTAGAGGTTGCTCAGATCCGAGCGCAGTTGATCGCCGATGGCCAGGCGAAAACTCGATGCCACCTGGGCTCCGGCGACGATCTCGCCGATTTGTACCGGCAATCGTCCTTGGGAGGCCTGAAGCTGCCGAGCGGAGAAATATGCCGGTGAAGTGCCCACCAATCTGTTGCCGGCCACCGAATGGCCGACGGAAATGGGGATGACCGGCCCGGCAGCGCGGGGGGCGGAACGACGACCCAGGCCGAAGGGCACGGGCCGCTCGATCCTGCCGCGAAAATAGAGGGTCGCCAAGGTCAGGTCGAGTTCGTTGCCGGCATGGCCGAGTAAGATGGGTGACGACCTGGCCCGGGCGAGCAAGTCGCTTTCCAGTCGCTGAGCCGCCGTCCAGGTGAAGATCGGCAGAAAAAGGGCGACCGTGGTTCCGAGCACCAGCACCGCAGTGCGGGCCTTGGAGAATCTCAGGTAGCGGACGGCGAGGTAGAGGGCGTCTTTCACCGGCCGATTCTACGCTTACCGGCGCGATTTTCAGGTCGAAGCGAGCAGAAGGTCGGATCTGCCACCTTACTAAGGGGCAGTGGTCGAACTCGGGTCAGTGGATTCGACGGGGGTCGCGATTCAAACGAACCCGAGCCAACGGGCTCATGTGGGAGTCTGAAGAGCCACTGGTTGAGGGCTCTGGGATCGCCTGGGAGAACGACGGGCCACCGGCCTGTTCGAGCAGAATTTCCATGCGTACCAATTGCGCCAGAGAACTCGCTTGCATTTTTTCCATGACGCTCGCGCGATGGGCCTCGACGGTCCGTTGGCTGAGGTGAAGCTTGCCGGCCACGACCTTGTTGGTATGCCCTTCCGTGACCATGGCGAGTACCTCGAGTTCCCGAGGTGTCAAGGAGAAGAGCCGTTCGAGCAGACCATCTCGGGTTGTTTTTTGCTGCTCGCGGTTGCCGGCGATTTCGAGCGCTTCGTGAATCCGGTCGAGGATGTCTTGGTCGCGGAAAGGTTTGAGCAGGAAGTCGATCGCCCCTTTGCGCAGGGCCCGGACCGCCATTTGCACATCGCCATGGCCGGTGACGAAAATAATCGGCAGGCTGCAGCCTTGCTGCAATAGACGCTCTTGAAGCTCCAGGCCGCTCAAGCCGGGCATGCGGATGTCGAGCACCAAGCAGCCTTTCCAAGTCGGATCGTAGGCCTCCAGAGCCTCCCTGGCGGAGACGAACGTTCGGACGTTGAGATCCACGGATTCGAGCAACATAGACAGGGCGTCGCGTACGGCATCGTCGTCTTCGACGACAAATACCGTCTTGGCTTCCGAATCCAATGGGCGGGGCGCGGGATCGCTTTTGGGATTCACGGATTGATCCTGATTCGATGTTATGACTTTACCCATGATGGCCGGCATCCTATCATGAGGAGTCACTTCTCATGCTTTCCGGTGGAACAGACGCTCAGCTCATTGAAGGTAGACAATGACGCATTTGGAACACCTGGATAGTCAAGATGTTACCCGCTCCCTGACCCGACGGTCCCTGGCGGCCGTGGGCATTCTGGCGACCCTGGCAGTCGGCAGCCTGCTTCTCTTTCTTCTTCAGACTCGCACCTTGGAGGCCGGCGCCGGTGTGTTGAACACCAGCGGCCGCCAGCGAATGCTTTCCCAACGTGCCGCGTTGTTGGCGCAGCGATTGTCCGATGAGCCGGATCCCGCCCTAAGGACTCCCCTTCGCGACGAACTGCTCCGAGTGGCGGACGAACTCGAGCAAGCCCACTTGGGTTTGATGAACGGCGATGCCGAGTTGGGTTTGCCCGGGTCGCCTGGCTCGACGGTGATGGAGGTGTTTCAATCGTCGCCCCATGAGCTGGATCGTCAACTGCGTGCCTATCTCGACGACCTGCGCGGCTTGGCGGCCGAGTCCGCCGTTCCGAATCTTCGCCGCGCACGGGAGATCGCCGAGTCGGCCGGCCCCGACAACTTGCTCGGTGCTTTGGACGCCGCGGTCGATGCCTTTCAAGAGCAAGAAGAATCCAAGATCGCTTGGTTGAAGCGGGCACAGATCGCTGTCCTGCTGCTGACCCTTGTTGCCATCGAGTTGATGAGGCGACGCATCATCGTGCCGATGGTGAGCCGGGTAGGGGGCCACATCGATGAGTTGCGATTGCGAGAGGACAACATCAAACGCAGCCAGGAAGAGCTACGCTCGATTCTCGAAAACGCGCCCATCGGCATTGCCACCTGCGATTTGCATGGTCGGTTCTTACGCGTCAACCAAGCTCTTTGCACTTTGCTCGATGCCCGCGAGCAGGAGTTGATCGGCCGGACTTTCCTGGATTTCACCCATCCCGACGACGTCGCGTCGAGTTCCTTGTGGTTGCAGAAGTCGAGCCGAGGCGAGGTAGGGGCCTACCGACTCGATCAGCGTCTCGTGTTGCAAGACGGGGCCGTGCTGCGCGGTGTTTTACACAGCGCCGTTGTCGAGCGCAATTCCCAAGAGCCTTCGGTGCTGATCGCCCAATTCGAGGACCATACCGAACTCTTGGAGGCCCAGGAGGCCGTGCGCCTGAACCATGAGCGAATGGCCCACGTCAGCCGATTGAGCACCATGGGTGAAATGGCGGCGGGCATCGCCCATGAGGTCAATCAGCCCCTGAGCGCCATCACCCTCTACTCCGATGCGTGCAAGCGCTTGATCCACGCGGGAAAAATCGGCACCCAACAACATTTGGACTCCTTGAACAAGATCGGCGACCAGGCCCACCGGGCGGGCGAGGTGATTCGGCGCATCCGCTCCTTGGGTGAACAAAGCGACATGGAATATCAACGCCACGATCTCAACGAGGTGGTGCGCAAATCCCTCGACTTGGCCGGCACCTACGCGGGTTTTCACGACTTCCGTTTGCGCGTGGTTTACGGCGAGGATCTGCCCGAGGTGGCGGTCGACGAGGTGCAAGTCCAACAGGTGATTCTCAATCTGATCAACAATGCGGTCGAAGCTCAGCTGCAAGAGAAAAACGACGACGCCATTCTGATCACCACCGGTGCCGCGGATGACGGCACCCTCGAGGTCACCGTCACCGATACCGGCGGAGGTTTGGCCGATGGTCTCGAGGACCATCTCTTCGAGCCGTTTTTCTCCACCAAAGAGGGTGGCATGGGCATCGGCCTTTCGATCAGCCGAACCATTATCGACGACCACGGCGGTAGCCTGGGCTTCCGGCCCAATCGCGATGTCGGCTCGGTGTTTTACTTTCGGTTGCCGGCAGCCCAGGTCACGGCCCAGGTCAGCCCAGGGTAGGGATCGGCCCAGGGTAGCTGCGCAACCCCGGCGGAGCGCCGTGCGCGAAGTGCTTCTTGTCAGCGTTCATCCTACGTAGATGCCACAGGCATCTGTGCGGCAAGTCCGAATTGTGGCTTCCTCAACACAGCTCTAGAGTTAGTGCATCTCGTCGCGCTCCATGCGGCGAATGTCTGACCACTCCGCACGTGCCCAAGTCTCGTCGGAGACGTCAATGGATAGCTGGAAGTCCGGTGGAACGGCTGGGAAAGGTTCGGTAAGCAAGCTTTGATGGACGAACAAGAAATCCAAAGAATTGCCCATCTCAACGAAATTGTGGTGAGTGATTGGCCCGCTGCGGAAGATTATTCCTACAAAATGACCGTTGAGGTCAGCTCGCTATTCTCCCGTGACGTCTTTCGCAAGGAGTTGCAAGCACGAACGGTTCCGGCCTGGATGCTCAACATCCGCCAAGACCCCCAAAGCAAAGTCGACTTGGCTCTTCACTTTCGGGTCAGCGGTTCCCAGGAGCCTTGGCAGGAGGCCGGTCGGGCCACTCTTCAGTTGTCGGAAGCCCTGGCCGCGAACCCGAGCGCGGCCAACGTGACGCTTCCGGTCAGTACCTGGGCTCAAGCGCCCAAGCTCAAATTCCGGGTTCGTTTGCTGAGCAGCTTGATGTTGGAGCGGACCCGCGGCCTCCGACAACTCCCCCACATCACCTCGACCCGGCCGACGGATTTCGTCGGTCAGCTCAAAAGTCGAGTCGATGATCAGGCGGGTGAGCCCATCCGCCCGCCCCAAGTGGTGGCCTTGACCGAGCCTGAAGAGGTGATCATCAAGGACACGTGGAACAAACTGCTGGCGTGGAAAGAGCTGGCAGTGCCCATGTTCTACCGTCGCTTGACCCACAAAGCTCCCGAACTCGGCGCGCTCTTCGAACCGGTGGGCGAGGGTATGGCTGAGCAGCTCTTCGGCCTGCTCGATCTCTGTGTGCGCGAGCTTCAACCGCACACGGAACACGTGTTGCGTGAGGCTTACCGTGGCGTGCATCCGTCGCCGGAATTCCCTTGCGACACGGTGGAGAAATACGGCCGACTCTTCGCCGACATGGGCATGCGACCCGCCCATTGGCGGATCTTCCGTGACTCCCTGCTCTGGATCCTGCCGTCGGTGCCATATATCGAGGAATATGAGCTGGGCAACTTCGAACTCGGCCAGGACTCGGCGTGGTATCGCTTCCTCAATGCCCACGTGGTGGCGCCGATGTTGAAGACGGTGGCAGCCGAAGATTCTCGCTTGGGCTCCCAGGACCTTCAGGGCTTGCAAGCGCTTTGGTCCCAATCCGACGAGCAGAATCGCCAGGTTGGGTTGGATTTCTTCCACCACCTCTTTCAAACCTCACCGGAGAGCCTGCAACATTTCCAGCGGGTCGACATCGACCGCATGGTCAAGTCGTCGTTCAGCTCCCTCGAGTCCTCGTTGTCGAGCCTCAACGATTGGCGCAGCCTGACCGGAGCGACGGAAGCGACTCCCGACGCCTTTTTCCAATCGCCACAATCCAACGCGGCACCGGCGCTCAAATCAGCACTCAGCCGCGGTGTGGGCTCGTTTTCACCGGAATTGGAAGACGCTTGGGATGCGGTCGCCGGGCGATCCAAAACCGTGTGGCAGCAAGCTAATCGGCGCGACCACCGCACGTTGCGCAAGGCTTCCGAATACGTCGAAAAAGTAGCCAAAGAGCTGGGCTGGGATCTCCAAGATTTGGAGGGTCGGCTGCAGGAGATCGGTGAGGAGATCGCCGCCTGCGGCACCTACACCCACACCTACGAAGAGATGTGTTACGGCGCTCAGATGGCGTGGCGCAATGCGTCCAAATGTGTCGGTCGATTGGCTTGGAAGCAATTGATGATTCGCGACCTGCGGCACGTCAACCACCCCGACGACATGTTCGAGGAAATCAAAGAGCATTTGCGGGCGGCCAACAACGGCGGCAAAGTGAATCCAACGGTTTCGCTCTTCCGTCCCATGCGTCCGGGTGAAGCGTGGGGCCCGCGCATTTGGAATCCCCAGGTGATCCGCTACGCCGCCTACCGTTTGAGCGACGGCAAGATCATGGGCGACCCAGCCAATTTGGCGTTGACCGACGCGATCATCAAGCTCGGCTGGACACCGTCGCATCCGCGCACCCCGTGGGACATCCTGCCGGTGGTGATCGAGGTGCCGGGCATGCAGCCCAGCCTTTACGAGCTGCCCGAGGAGTTGGTCCTCGAGGTGCCGGTTAAACATCCCAAATACGAACAGCTATCCCACCTCGGTCTACGTTGGTACGTGATCCCGGCGATCTCCAATTTTCGTTTGGATGTCGGCGGAATCAGCTACGGCTGTTGCCCCTTCAACGGCTGGTATTTGGTCACCGAAGTAGCGCGCGATTTCACCGACGAATTCCGCTACGACAAGTTGGAGGAGATCGCCCAGACCCTCGGCCTCGACACCAGCAGCATGCAGACCATGTGGCGCGACGAAGCGTTCCTCGAGGTCAATAAGGCGATCTTGCATTCGTTCCAGCAGAATAAAATGACCATCGTCGATCACCACAGCGCTTCGCGACAATTCTTGACCCACGATCTACGGGAAAAGAAGGCCGGCCGTGAATGCCCGGGTCAATGGTCTTGGGTGGTACCGCCTCTCGGTGGAACCACCTGCCCGGTTTACCACCATGAGATGCGGGACTTCTTCCTGGAGCCTCAATACCTTTACCATGCCGACAAATGGGCGGTGGAGACCGAATCCGCCTTCGAGGAATCGTCGTGGTTGGCCGCCGAAATGACCGACGAGAGCGTACGGGTCAAAGTGTTGCACGCCTCCGAGGACGACTCGGCCGAACTCTATGGGCGGATGATCTGTCGCCGTCTACCGGGCTTGCAGCCCTCCATCCATGAGATGTCCCAATTCACGGCCGAGGACTTGGGCACCGACCCGACGGTCCTCTTGATGGTGGTTGGCGCCACCGAGTGCAATGAGCTGCCCAAAGGTGCCGAGCGTCTGATCGAAGAACTATCCCAAAAAGGCGACCGCCAACTCGATCGCATGGTCTTTGGTCTGTTGGTTCTAGGTAGCAGCGTGCAGGGACATTTCATCGACGCCGTTGAGCCGCTCGCGGCCGAGCTGACTCGCATCGGAGGCCGCATGATGTTGCCGGTGGAGAAAGCGGATCGTTTACTAGGGGAATCCGCGGCCTTCGACCATTGGCTGAGCTTGGTCTGCCGGATGATGGGCGACGACATCACCGGCGCTTCCGCCGAGCAAGAGGCCCCCGAGCGCCGATTGGCGATCAAAGAGCAAGCGGGTGGGCAGGTAGCCCGACCCCAACCCCTGCGCGGTCAGTGGGTGAGGGTCGACGGCTGTGACGTGATCGCCCGAGCCGAAGGACGACAAACCCACCGTCTGGT
Organism: uncultured bacterium; assembly: GCA_965366625.1. Lineage (GTDB taxonomy): Bacteria > Acidobacteriota > Thermoanaerobaculia > Multivoradales > J023 > JAUIJL01. The sequence goes on along the minus strand of CBDUGP010000014.1, from coordinate 49,031 downwards.
GATCGATGCCGCCGGTGCCGGCTTCGAATATCAAATCGGGGATCGCATGGCTGTTTATTCCCGCCACAGCGACGAACTCGTGTTGCGCCTGTGCAAACGCCTGAGCATGTCGCCGGACACCGTGCTTTCCGCCGCTTATATGGGAGTCTTTGGCGAGGAACTCGAAGACGAGCCACCCTTCCCGTCGCCGATGACCTTGGGCGAGGTGATGGCGGGGGAGCTGAGCCTGACGTGGAGGGAGCCCTATCCCGAAATGTTCCGGACCTTGATCGCCAATTGTGCCGATGCTGCCGAGTCCGCCCGTCTTCGGGACATCTTGTTGGCTATGGAACGTGGAGATCTGGAGCACAAACGACACGTGCGTCGCCAGCTGGTCAGCCTCTACCCCACGGTGGTGGATCTTCTCGAGGCCTTCCCGTCGGTGTCGCTTAAAGTCAAAACTCTGGTGGAGATCCTGCCGAAGGTCCGGCCCATCGAGCTGACCATTTGTTCGTCGGCGGAGCTCGAGCCGGGAAAGATCCGGGCGGTTTTCGACCTTCCCGTTTCCGGAGACGGTGTTGAGCCACCTTATCTCGGCAGCTTGAAGGCAGGCGATTCGGTGCGGGTTGGGGTTCGTGTCTCGAAATTCCGCTTGCCGTCCGATGGGGAATCACCACTGTTGCTGGCCGCTGAGGGAGCCGGTTTAGCAGTCATGGCCGGTTTTTTGAGCGAAATCGCCACCAAAACCCAATTGGGAGGTGCGGCACCGCGAATCCACCTGCTGGTGATCGGCGACGGCTCACCCTATGCCGAGCAGCTCGAAGCCTGGTTATCCAGGGGTATCTTGGCGGGACTGACCTTTGCCGACGATGTAGCTTCCGGGCTTCGAAGGGGCGGTGAACTATCCAGCTGGTTGGAGGGTCCGAACGGACATGTCTACTTCAGTGGCGAGACACTGGTCAGCGACGAGCTTGATGACGGTTTAGTGGCGTTTTTGCAGCAACAAGGGAATCGGACCTATGCCCAGGCCGTGGACATCCTGCACGGACTCGAAGACAGCGGCCGATTCCACCGAGATCTCGTGACCTTGACCCCCGGCCGAACGACGATCGAGCAAGTACGTCGAGGCAAGTATTCCCAAGGGCAGCGTTGGCTTCGGCGCTATCAACCGGCCGAGTCGCTGGAGACGATTGCGGCGGGTGGGTAAATGATGATGAATTGAAGAGCCACCAGGCCGGCTTTCGAGCCGGCTGCTTCCAAGCGCCCGGAGGAGCGAAAGCTCTGAAGGGCGCTCTTTTTTTGGTAGAGGTCGAGACCCGGTTCAGGTCAGTGGACCTCACCCTCGAAGATCAAGTGGACCAATTCTTCAGCCCGGAACCGAGCTTCTTCGTCCTGCAAAGCGCCCTGGCGGCGGATCGCCCGCAGTTGTTTGTAGGTGGCGAACAGCAGTTGTTCCGTTTTCTTCGCCCCGAATCGCTGGTGAAAGGTTTTAATCTTCGCTTTGATCGCATGCAGGGCGTCGGGACCCACAGAGTTGTTGGCGGCAGCTTCGGAAACAAAAATGGTTAGTTCTTCCAAGCTGTCCGCATTGATCTGCGCAGCCTTCACGGCGGTCCGGCGATCCTCGGCGGAAGCTTGCAGTCCTTGCGGTTCTCCCATGGGGGATCCTCCTTGATGCTGAGCTGAACTCTTTTTTAGCTTTTTCAACGGTAGTCTATTTCGCTCGCGAATTCAACTGTTTTGGGGCCAGTACCCCCAAGTTACGTAGAATCAGTGTTTTTGGTTTCGTGGCGGTTGTAGCTGTTCTCTCCTGCTCTTGTAACCGAAGTTGTCGCCCGAGTTAGATCTGTCGGCCGGCTCCTGGGGTTGAGGTCGGTTTAAGGCTATCAGATGCGGCGGTTGTGGATGTGCCGAGAACGGTCTCGACGTTCACTCTCCGTTCGAATCGTTCCAGCACCGAAGGCTCGTGGGTCACGAGCAGAAGAGTCAGCCCGCGCTGGGCGCTGACTTCTTCTAAGAGGTCGAGAGCCTGGTGGGATCGATCAGGGTCCAATCCGGCCGTTGGCTCATCGGCCAACAACAAGCGGGGTTCTGTGACCAACGCCCTGGCAATGGCCAAGCGCTGCCGCTCACCCTGGGAAAGCTCTGAGGGGCGCCGGTGGCCGTGCTCGGGCAGTCCCAGCTCTGTCAGCAAGTTTCGGGCACGGCGGCGAGTGGCCTCGTCCAAGCTCAAGGTGCGGGAAAGGCGAAAGGGCAGCAGCACGTTGTCGAGCGCGTCCAGGTAGTCCACCAACGGGAAGTCCTGGAAGACGAATCCGATGTGTTGAATGCGATGGCCCCGCCGCTCGGATTCGGTCATCTGGCTCAGCTCGGCTCCTGCGACTCGAACGGTTCCGGAGTCGGCTCGCAAGATGCCCGCGATCAAATCCAAAAGTGTCGACTTACCGCAGCCCGAAGGTCCAAAGAGAGCGACTCGCTCTCCTCGCTGCACGGTCAGCTCGTCCAATCGCAGGCCGAAGGTCGTGTTGCCCTTGGCCTGGGGAGGGTATTCAAAACGCAGGTCTTGAAGGTCGACCGCCGGGCTCTGCTTCATGGTTTCGACTCCGGATCGGGCACCTTCTCAGGGTCGGATTCCCGGCTGCGCCGCAAGGTTTCTACGTCTTCGGTCATGCCGCCCTTCAGCAAGTCCAAGGGGCTCATCATGCCGCCGCCGCTCTTCGGCCGACGATCCAAAGCCCAAGGGTCGCCGGCGGTCAGGGAGGAGAATCCACGGATGCGATCCATATCCCTCAGCCGCGAGCCGACAAAACGCCAGCCGTCCGCCTCGAAGGCCAGGTCGTAAACCGCTCGATATCGATTGGTGCGTGGATGGCGGTGTTGTTGGTGGGTCACGATGCCGCCCACGGACCAATCCGCGTCGACGCGAACGCGGCTTTCGGAACGTTCCAAGATCTCGACCTGCTCATAGTCGATCCGCAGGATCCGGATCGCCGTGGATTCCTGGCGCATCCGAGCCAGGGCGGTGAAATGCTCAACGTATTCTCGACTGAGGGCCTCGCCCCGAAAGCTCGCCGCTAGATGGGCGTGGATGGCATCACGGTCGAAACCTAGACCGTAAACCTCGTAAATCGGCCGATGCAACGAGCGAAAGAGGGTTTTCAATGCCTGAGAAGACACGGGGCTAGGGTCCAACGAAGCCCGCGGGTCGCCGGTGCAAGCTAAAAGGTAGACGCCGACGAAGGCCGGCAAGAGCCCGAGTCCGATCCAAACATGCCGAGTTGGCAGGCCCATGCTCAAAATCCAAAAGCCCTGGGCAGGGCGAGGCTGAGCTGGGGAAAGTAGGTGACCAACAACAGTGCCAGGATCATGGCGCCGAAGAACGGCAGCAGCGGGCGGGTGACGTCTTCAATACGTGTATTCGCCACCCCACAGCCGACGAAAAGCACACTGCCCACGGGAGGCGTACACAGGCCGATGCACAGATTGAGCACCATGATGATGCCGAAATGCACCGGGTCCAAACCCAGCTCCACGGCCGCCGGCAAGAAGATCGGCGTGAAGATCAGCACGGCCGGCGTCATGTCCATGACCGTGCCCACGGCCAAGAGCACCAGGTTGATGGTCAGCAGGACGGCGATTTTGCTGTCGCCGGCGGCGAGCAGGGAGGCGGCGAGGTTCTGAGGAATCGAGGCGTAGGCCAAAACCCAGGACATGGCCATGGACGTGGCGACCAAGAGCAGCACCACCGAAGTGGTTTGCGCTGCTTCGAGGGTGGTTTGGTGTAGCTGCTTCCAGCTCAGCCCGCCGTCGAGTAGGGCGAGTATCAAGGCGTAGAGCACGGCCACGGCGGCCGCCTCACCAGCGGTGAACACCCCGGCGACGATGCCGCCGATCACCACCACCAACAGAAAAAGGCTCGGCAGGGCGGCCAGCAGGCGTCGGCCGAATTCCACGAGAGCCACCGGGGGTTGGGTGGGATAACCGCGTCGACTGGCGGAGAAGCCGGCGACGATCATCAAGAACAGGCCGGTCAATAGCCCGGGTATGTAGCCGGCGAGGAACAGCGCCGCGATCGACACTCCGCCCGAGGCCAGGGAATAGACGATCAAGATGTTGGAGGGTGGAATCACCAAGCCGGTGGTGGCGGAAGTGACGTTGACCGCCGCGGCAAAGTTGCGGTCGTAACCTTCCTCTTCCATGCTCGGAGCCATCACCCCACCGATGGCCGACGCCGCAGCCACGGCCGAGCCGGAGATGGCGCCGAAAAGCATGGCCGCCATCACATTGACGTAGGCGAGGCCCCCGGGCAGGGGACCGAGCACCGCTTTGGCCAGGTCCACCAGCCGTTTGGCGCTGCCGCCCCGGTGCATCAGTCCACCGGCGAGCACGAAGAAGGGAATGGCCGTGAGCGAAAAGCTGTCGAGACCCGTGGCCATTCGCTGAGCGACGGTGGTGATCGCGGGTTCGATCGGCATGCCGGTCAAAAGGGTGAGGGTGGTGGCAATGCCGATGGCAAAGGCGACCGGCACCCCCAACGCCAGCAGGGCGGTGAAGCTGCCGGTGAGCACCAAGATTTCGAGCCAGGCCATCAGCCGACCCCCTCGTCGACGGAAGGCATACGCGACGCCCGGAGGTGCTCGCGGGCGAAGAAGGCGGCGTAGAAGGTCATCATCAGACCCGAGAGCGGGATCACCGCGTAAATCCAAGCCAGGGAAATGCCGAGAGCCGCGGAGCTTTGGCCCAGCGTCGAGGTGAGGCGCACGAGAAACAAGCCGCCGATTCCCATGACGAAAAAGCTGAAGAGGCCGATCAAACCCTGGACCCCTGCCGCTAGGCGATGCCGAGGTCCGGGTGCCAATCGGTTGGGCAGGAGATCGATCGCCAAATGCAGCTTCTGTCCCGCGGCCTGGGCCGCTCCGAGCAGCCCGATCCAAATCAACAAATATCGAGCGAGCTCGTCGGTGAAGGACGACGGATCGCCGAGCAAATAACGGCTGGTCACCTGCCACAACACCGTCAAAACGGCGCCGGCCATGGCCAGGGAGACGACCATCGCTAAGGATCGATCCAAGGCTTGTTTAAGCCCGCTCATGGTGTCTCCTGCGGCAGCGGATCGCTTCCGACCGCCTGGATTTGGGCGTAAACCGCCGCCACCTCTTGTTGGTTCTTCAGCAGCTCGCGGACCCCGGCTTGGAACGGGGCCTTATCCGGATAGATCACCTCAACCCCCGCTTCGCTCACCGCCCGTAAAGCTTCCTCTTCCGCTTCGCGCCAGAGCTGCCGCTGAAAGGTCGCGGATTCGTCGGCAGCGACTTGCAACCACTCCCGTTGGTTTTCAGTCAATCGCTGCCATACGTCGGTGGACACCAGGAGAACGTCGGGCACGGAGGTGTGCTCGTCGAGGCTGTAATAGCGGGCCACCTCGTAGTGCCGAGACAGGTGGAACGACGGCGGATTGTTCTCGGCTCCGTCCACGACCCCCTGCTGCAAAGCCGTATAGAGTTCGCCCCAAGCGATCGGCGTGGCCGCACCGCCTAGGGCCCGAACCATGCCCATGGCCGTAGCGCTTTCCTGGGTGCGGATCTTAAGCCCCACCAAATCCTCAGGCGAGCGGATCGGTCGGTCGCGGGTATAAAAGCTGCGGCTACCGGCATCGTAAAACGCCAGCCCACGCAACCGAGCGCCCTCGGACGAAAGCAACAACCCACGCCCGATCTCGCCGTCCAACACCGCAAACGCATGGTCGCGATTTCGGAACAAATAAGGCATGCCCAACACCTTAAAATCCGGCGCAAACCCCTCCAAAACCGCCGACGACACCTTGGTCAAACCCAAGCTGCCGATCTGCAACAGCTCCAAACACTCGCGCTCGCTACCCAATTGCTCCGAAGGATAAATCTTCAGCTCCAACGCGCCGGCGGAAAGCTCATCCAGCCGCTCCGCCATCAGCTCCATCGCCTGATGCACCGGATGGGTCACATCGAGCCCATGGCCCAATCGGAGCACAGTTTGAGAGCCGGCATCGACACAGCCTGAAATCAAAGCCGTCATGGCCAAGGCGGGAAAGAGGTCCATCGCAAGTTTCGGGGGTCTGCTCATGGGCCGATCCTATCTGCCGGTGTAGGTGGCCGTCGACGAATGGTTGACCTTCCTCTCTGACGTGGAGTCACCCTTCGTCTAGCGCCTGCTGCTGCTGGCCCCCTATTTCTGCGACTCAGTTAATTCCCATGGGTATGACAGATGGATGTAGGAGATCCGTCAAGGAACTGAGGGAGAGATCTAAGCTGGAAAGTCGGGGGGGACTGGCTTGAAGGGATCTTTCTTCTTCGGCTTTCTGTCTCCTTCGATCGTGTTTGCGTCGTGATCATTAGTTTCAAGCAAATTCTGTGTTTCAGGAGTCCTGTGTCGAGCATGAAATTCTCTGAGCCGGGCGATTGAGACTTGGTGATCCTTGTCGTCAACCGTCTCTAGATCGACCCTCAGAACCTCATTTGCATTCTTTTTAACCAATCTTGCAACGTCTCGGAACCGGCGATCGCTGAAGGGAGCCCAGACCCTGCAATCTGAGTATTTACCGTTGTTAGCCAACAGGCTCCATTCCCGGGCCTCCTTCCGTAGTCGGACCTGAATCATCGGCCTTCACATCTGTTTTGGACAGAAGCTCATGCCTTGGCTGATGTTGATCCGACTTTTCTTGCCCGACGGGTTCCACGCCCGGTCCAAAGCTCGCCCAGATCGACGTATAGATGTCTCGAATCCAAGTAGCAACGATTTCGATGGGTTTGCCTACCTTCAGAAGGTCGGGCTCGGCCGTCCCAGCCTGAGCTGAGGTTGGGGTTGCGAGTAGGAAAGCGATCACGACTGTTCCCATATAGCGCTGCATTGGTTGTCGCATGGCGTCTCCTTTTTCGGCCTTACCTGGTCCATGCGGGTCTGAAATGACCGGGCCTAATGCTATAGCGCTGCAGCAGTGGGTATTTTCAGGGGACTCCGCCGACTAGGTTTCCAACCCCGCTTACAGAATCGGTGCCAGCAGTCGGGTGCATTGGGTGGCGAAGCGGAAGAAGAAATTTCGATCGTCAAAGTCTTCTTTGCGCAGCCTAGTGGAGTTCTCGAAGTCTTTTTCGAGCATTTCCTCCACGGCCCGGCAGGCGTCTTCGGCGTTGACCATGTAGGTGATCTCGAAATTGAGTCGGAACGAGCGATTATCGAAATTGGCGGTTCCCACCACGGCGTAATCGTTGTCGATCAGCATGACCTTTTGGTGCATGAAACCTTTTTCGTAAAGGTAGATTTTGACGCCCGATCGCTCGGTTTCGGGGAAATACGAATAAGGCACGTATTTGAAAAGCAAGTTGTCGGTAGTGCGGGGCATCAGGATCCGCACGTCGACGCCGCGCAAGGCGGCGAGCTGAAGGGCGCTCAGCACGCCACTGTCGGGCACGAAGTAGGGAGACGCGATCCAAAGGCGTTTCTCCGCGCAGCTGATGGCGTGGGTGAAGAGTAGACCGCAGGTCTCGAGCTTGTCGGCCGGTCCCGAGGCTAGCACCAAAGCGGTTTGATTCAGCTCTTGGAGCGCGGGTTCCCAGCTCACTTCTGGAAACTCTTCCCTGCCGTAATACCAATCGCGCAGGAACGAAGACTGCAGCCCGAGCACCGCTGGGCCACGAATTTCGACATGGGTATCGCGCCAATCGCCAATGCTTTCATCGCGACCCAGGTATTCGTCACCCACATTGAGCCCGCCCATAAATCCACGCACGCCATCGACCACGACGATCTTGCGGTGATTGCGAAAATTAAGCCGAAAACGTCCCAGCCAGGCACGCCGGCCGGCGAAATTCGACACTGCCACGCCGGCCGATCTGAGCTTCTCGATGTAAGAATTCGACAGGTTGTGGCTACCGATATCGTCATAGATCAGGTAGACGCGCACCCCGCGTTCGGCGGCGGAGATTAAGTGCTCCTGGAATTGTCTGCCGATGCGATCGTCCTGGATGATGTAGTACTGCGCCAGCACATAGGATTCCGCCGAGTCGATGCCGGCGAAAATCGCTTCGAAGGTTTGTTGGCCGTCCACCAGCAGCTTTGAGCTATTGCCCCTGGTAAACGGTGTCGTCGCCAGCTCGCGGAAAGCTCTCAGCTCGCAAGCGGTTCGGATATCGGCCCCATCCTCGGGATTGGTGAAGGTATGGGCTAGGCCACTGTTTCGGCGATCTGCAAGCTCGCCCTCAATGCGCTCGTCAAAATTGCGCACGGAGTGGACATAGTCGTCGAATTTGACCCGTCCGAAAATCCAATACAAGGGCAGAGACACGAAAGGGATCGACACCAAGGCCAACGCCCAAGCCGTTGCACCCTGAGGAGTCCGCGTGGTCATGATCGCGTTGACGGCGCTGAGCACACCGAAGGCGTAAAACAACGGAACCGCCGCGGCGAGGATCCAGCCGATCACGGGATGACTCCAAAGCTGTGGGCTGTCAATTGCCGCAAGTAGGTCTCCTTGTCCAGAGTTGGGTCGGTGGCGTGCGTCGGCCCAGTCGACTACCGAGCTTGACGTTACCAGCTCCGCGATGGGAAATGCTTGCTTTAGCGAAAGCGATCTAAGTTGAACCGGGCGCCTCCGGTCGTCGCTACAAAGACAACGGTGTGCGCCTTCGGTAGGAGTTCAGGCTATCGGCCCATGGGGATCGTCTAACCCGTGCCCTAGGTTATTCGTATAGGCTGGGACCACGACTTCGACCCACAGTGTATTCAACCCACAGTGTATTCAACCCCAGTGTATTCAACCCACAGACACGCCGTGATTTGGTCAACACAACTTGGAGGATCCTATGCCCGAAATTTCGAATGATTCCCGTAGCGTCGCCGTGGTCGAGGACAGTCGTGCAACTTTCGCCGTGCAAGTAGGTGGCCGGAGTGGCACGCCGACGATTGAGATTCCGGTCACGAACGGAAATATGATCGAGGTGACTTGTCAGTTTATCGCCAAGAACCCGGACGGTGGTTTTAGCTACACCCTGAAGTCGGCCTCCAGCGACACGGTGAAGCTGACCCAGCGGGCGGATTCGATTTGTGAGAGCAGCGCGGGTTGGCAGAGTTGTGTGCGAACCGATTATTTCTTGGTCAAGTTGCCGCCGAATACCGGTGCCGACGATGCCACGTTCGAGACCGTTTTCGATGCCGGCGGCATGAGCAATCCGGGGGATGCCGGTTCGTTCATAATGACCGCCAAAATTACCGGTTCGATATTGATCCCAGGCTGACTCTTCAGCCTTCAATCGCGAATTTATCCGCGGGGTCGCTCGACCGTCGGCTGGGAAGCATTCCTTCGACGGTCGGGATACCTTCCTGCCAGCGTCTCCGCCTCGGCCGCTCGATCCAATTGCCGCAAGAGACGGCCATAGTCGTCGACAATCCACTGTAGGTGTTGGGGATCCTTACCGTCGCCATGGCGGTCGAGGGCTTCCAGGTAAGAGGCTTCCGCCTGCGCGATCCGGCCGGTTTCTCGAAAGATATTGCCCAGAACCCGGAACGAGTCCCCGACTTCTGCTCACCGTTCCTGGACAAGATGCCACCCAATAAATCAAGGCTCGAAGCCACTTGAAGGCTTTCGGCACCAAAGACTTGCTCGTTTAGCTTGATCGAGGGTGTCTGCCGCATCCTCGTCATGGACGCCAACATGCGCTCGACGTCGGCGCGGATTTGAGGCGGACATTCGCGGTCCAGGAAGTCGGCGCGTTCGTCCGCGGAGAGGTCGAGGGCGCGGTCCAAGACGCGATCGATTTGAATGCGTCGCGCCTTGGGATCGCTCAAATCTAAGACTGTCTCGGCGGGCTCCGTAGAGGATGGGTCCATAGGCATACTCCTCATTCTGCCGCCGCCTCGCCAAGCGAAGTCATCCAAACTCGGCTCGACATGAGGCGTGCCGGGTCGATGGCGGCGGCCTGAACCCATGACCCCACAACGTACTTGACGTGAACTAAGTGTACTAGTACGATTAGTACACCATGTTACCCTTCAACCTCAAACTTCAAGCCGGCGTCCCTATCCACGACCAGGTGGTCTACGCCGTCAAGCGTGCGGTTCTCTCCGGAGGTCTTTCGGCCGGCGAACGATTCCCGTCGATCCGCAAATTGGGTAAGGCCCTGGGAATCAATCCCAATACCGCCCAGCGAATCGTTGCGACCTTGACGTCGGAGGGATTTCTAGAAATTCGACCCGGGATCGGTTCCGTGGTCTGCCTGGGAGGTAGCGCGGACCCCGAAGCCCGTCACCGGTTGTTGGGGGTTGAGCTCGAAGAAGTGGTCGTCAAGGCCAAAGAACTCGGTCTCGAGCTGCCCGAGATCCTCGACGCGACCACACGCCATTGGCGGCGTCTCGATGGCGGCGCTTCGGTCGATCCCAGCCATGAAAAAGATTCGGAAGGAATAAGATGACCGATAAAATCAACACCAAGGTTCCGACCGAAAAGCTGCCGACCGAAAAGCTGCCGACCGAAAGGTTGTCGATCGAAGGGGTGCCGGCCGAAGCGGTGCCGATCAAGATAGAGGGCTTGTCGCACCGTTATTGGAACGGCTTGCTGCCGAAGTCCGACGATTGGGCGCTCCGGAATGTGGACCTCGAAGTCGGCCCCGGGGAGGTCTTTGCCCTGATTGGAGCCAACGGCAGCGGCAAGTCGACTTTGATCTCGGCGCTGATGGGCTGGCTTCGCCCCACCCACGGGCGGACGAGCCTGCTCGGTGTCGACAGTCGTCGGCTGGACCCCGAAACCCTGTCCAAGGTCGGCTTCGTTTCCGAAGCCCAAGAGCTTCCGGGTGGATTTACCCTCGACGCGCTGATCCGCTTGGTCAGCCCCCTTTATCGCGGTTGGGACCAAGCCCTATGCGACGGCTTGATCGAGCAATTCGGTCTGCCGCGGGATCAGCGGCTGCGTCGGTTTTCGCGCGGCATGCGCATGCGCGCACGCATGGTGCTGGCGATGGCTTATCGTCCCGAGATCTTGATCATGGACGAGCCCTTCGGCGGCCTCGACCCGGCGGTCAGGGAGCATGTGGTGTCCGGTGCCTTGGAGATCTCGGCGCGCGAGCGTTGGACGGTTTTCCTAGTGACCCACGAAATGCATTTGGTGGAGCGATTGGCGGATCGGGTGGGTTTCCTGCACGAAGGTCGAGTGCTATTCGCCGATCACCTCGAAGATTTGCTCAACCGTCACCGGCGGGTAGAGATCAAGTTGGAGTCCCCGCCAGATCTGGATCAATTACCGGAGTCTTGGCTCGATGTTCGGGCCCGTGGTCATCGATTGAGCTTTGTGGATTGCCGAGCCCAAGAGGTCGATCGACAACAGATCGTTGAGGCTTACGGGTCTTGTCTGCCTAAGATCGAAACCTTAGATCGGGTTTCCATGGGATTGGAAGAAATCTTTCTGACCCTGTATCGAAACCCTGCCGGAGAGGTCCGATCCATGGAGGCTCGGTCATGAACGAAGCACGAGCCACCGCCCAAATGTTGATCTTCGTGCTGCGGGGCTGCTGGATTTGGTTGGCCATGTGGTGTTGGCTGCTGTGGAGCACGTTCCAAAGCCTGGGCCCCTCCCTGAGTCTGCAACAAGGCGAGAGCGTGCAATTCGAAGCTTTCCTCGGCATCTGTGGCTGGCTGACGTCGGGTGCGATCGTACTCGCCGGGTCGTCGTCCCCACGGGCCTTCTGGCGTGGCCGTCCGTGGAGTTCGGGCACGGTTGTGGGTTGCAAGCTCGCGCTGCTGATCCTGGCCATGGGCATGCTGCCCTTGTGGCTCGAGAGTCGCCTGCTCAGCCAGGCGCCTTGGCCCACCCCCTGGCAATTCTGGTTCGACGGCATGATCACTTTCGTTGGGGGGGCGTTGGTGCCCGGGGCTCTGGCGGCCTTTTTTCCCAGCTGGGCCGGCTTTCTGACCGCAAGCATCGGTTTTGGTCTCGCCGTCCAGGCTGTGAGATACGTACTTTTTGCCTTCAATCTAGGAGGACATCACGCCATGACATCGATTGCCGGCGTCTTGATCTCAGGGCTGGCGGCGGTAGGTCTGTGGCTGGCTTTCAGCCGACCGTCGAGCCGCCGCTTGCCTTGGATCGTGGCCGTTCTGTGGGCGATGAGCGTGCCCGTCGGGGCGATGTGGAGCCAAATGGAGCCGAGCAAGGTGTTGTCGCCGCCCGGTGGGCAGGGCTCAGGAGTCGAGATTCAGCGGCCGCAGGCGGTGCGATCCCTGCTCGGCGCGGACTTTTACCAGTTCTACGCTCGCGTGGCCTTGGAGGATTCTTTGCAATTGGACGAGCAGGTTTCAGGCTCCGTGCGCTGGCTCGGTAGCCGTTGGGTGGTCGATGGCGGTCCCACGTGGCGGACCCGATCGAGGTCACAAATGGAGCTTCTGACCTATGGGAGCGGACGAGATCAGTCGTCGCAACCTGACCTGATTTCCGCCGTGTTCTCCAAGCAGGGACCCGTTTTGGTGATTTCGGCGGACGAAGTCGCACCGTTCGTCGATCGTGCGGGTCGACTTGAGCTCGATGTGGTTGTTTCCGAGCGGCAGCCTGAGCTCGTGGGTCGGCTACGACTGCTCGAAGGGGCCACCGTGGCCCTTGACGATGGGGTTTTGCGTGTCCACGAAGCGCGCAGGCAAGGCAGCCGTTTCGTCCTGCGTCTGGGTTTTTCGGAATTGATCACCGGGCAGTCCTTCGTCGCCGAGCCGCCGGTCATTCCATCCTTGCATTTACCCGGGTGGAATCTGGAACCGTCGGCCGCAGAGGACCCGCTCGAAGCTTGGCACAGGGGGCAACACTTCAAGGTGTTGCTAAGGCAAGTTGCCAGTTTCTTTCCGAGCCATTTTCGCCTGCAATATTTTATTTTCCAAGATCGATTCTTCGTGGCCGAGACCCAAGCACAAGAGACCCAAGTCCAAGAGATCCAAGTCCAAGAGACCACGTTACCGGACTATTTGGAGCTGTGGCAGGTTTCAGAGACCGAGTCCGATCGTCGGACTTTGGTGTTGTCCGGCGTCACCCTTGCCGAACTCGACGGCTCATCGGAGAGCCTGCAGAGATTTCACGAGCGGGAGCTGAAAGCTTTCAAAGGAGCAGAGCAATGAGTCGAGCCATGGATCAACCCGTAGACCTGTCGACCCGCGGATCGATCATCCCCAGCTCGCTTCAGCTGAGGCTACCGATGCGTTTTCGGTTCCTGCAGCTGTGGCCGTTCATCGCCGGATTCTGGCTGCTCGCCTTGGGGGGCGCCTGGGCCTCGCCAGGATGGGGCAACATCGAACCCTTCAGGACCGAAGGATTAGTCTTTTTCGCGTTCGCAGTGGCTCCGGTGCTGTTGATCGGTAGCCTGCTGCTCGGCGATGGTCCGAGGTCGCCCGGCTCCTTCTGGCGCACCCGTCCGCTTTCCCGGTCCGCGGTTTGGGACGGCAAACTCGCGGCCGTGGTGGGTTGGGTCGGTTTGCCGATGGTCCTGGGGCACGCCTTGGTGCTCTGGCGCATGGGTTTGCCGACGGAGCTTTTCTTGCCGGCCCTGGCCCGCGCGATTTCGGGATTGGCCCTTTTTGCAGCTTGGTTTGTCGCGCTGGCCATTCCGTCCCGACGGTGGTCGGAGCTGCTGGTGGGTTCGTTGGTGTCGTACGTGGTTTTAGCCCGCGCTATCCGCTTTTTGTTCACGACACCGTTAGGGGCCTTGCTCGCCCAGGCTCTGGTGGCCGTGGGATTGATCGTCTGGCTGCTCTTCGGCCGGAGCCTGCGATCCGGGTTGCGTTGGACCCTCTTCGTGATCCTGGCGGCGGCCGTAGGCATCGGCTCCTATCCACTGGTACTAGGGAACGATTTCACGCCCGCAGACACCAAGGCGGTCGTGTCGACAGCCGCCGAGTCCGGCCCGGCGATCGAAGCCGCGGACCTGAACGTGACCTTGGAACCGGTGGTCGGCCGGCAACCCCTTGCGGACGGCGATCCCTTCCTTTGTGCCCAGCTCGACGTGTCGCGGCTCGTGTCCGGTTTTGCCTATGAACTCGAGCCCAGCGAAATCCGCTTGGCCGACCTTTACCTAGCCGAAGCCGAGCAGGCACCCATCTATCCGTCGGTGTGGTGGATCCCAACACCCGACCAGCTGGGAGCCGAAGAGCCGCAAATGTTACCCACCGAAGCCCGCCTCCGCCTCAGCCGTCGCTTGCCGGCCGAGCAGCTCGTGGAGCTGCGTCATCAGTGGCAGCAAGGCATGTACTTGGAAGTGCGCGGGACTTTGCGCCGGCTCGAAGTGACCCCGAGCACCACATTGCCGCTGGAACCCGGAGCGAGCGTGCTCGGACCCGGGGGGCGAATCTCCTTAGTGGAACTCGACACCTTCAATCGAAGGCTGGGAGGCATCTTGGCCGAACCCGTCTCCTGGCGCCACAGTCCGTTGGTGAAGTCTCGGGACGAGCGCAGCTGGGTGAGGATGGAATACGGCCCCGTCAAAGATCACCTGTGGGTAGGAGCCAATCGCTCCTGGGCCCTACGCCTGCCCCAAGTCTCGCCCATGCGCCACGTCTCGGACAGCTACCTGGCACCGTTCTCAGGCATCGAAATCCGCCTGTCGAAATTCGAAGCCCTGAATCCCGTGGGAGCCGCACGCCTCGACTTGCCGGGCTCGAATTTGGTGATCTATGAACGGCGGGAGCTGGGGGAGGCGTCGGTGACCCTGCGACTGATTCCGGCAGCGTTCGACGACCTCTTGTGTCGTCGGCTGCCACCGGCTGCTTTGTCGTCTTGAGGTCGGGTGAGGATGCTCCCAGCGCAGCCCCTTCATTTGCCGTTCTCAGGCATCAGAATTAGCCGGTCGAGAGGGCTTCTCGGCCCCAGAAGTTGCCTAACCCCATGTTACGATTCACCATCCGCCAGTGGCTGGGTTTGCCGCCGAGCACGCCCTGGCCCTTGATCGAGCTCACTAGAACAAGTCCGACGGAACGACAACCATGGAAACCTATGCAAGCGCGCTTTTGGTGGCGATTCCGCTTTTCGTGATCCTGATTTTCGTGGAGGCGGTTTACGGGGCGATCAAAGGTCGGCAGACCTTGAACAGCATGGACACGATTTCGAGCCTGAGCTCGGGCATGACCAATGTGATCAAGGATTCTCTCGGTTTGGTGTTGGTGATCATTTCTTACCCCTGGTTGCTGAAGCACCTGGCGGTTTTTGAGATTGAGGCGACTTGGGTGGTGTATTTGGTGGGTTTCATCGCGGTTGATTTTGCGGGTTATTGTTCCCATCGGCTCAACCACAGCGTGAACTTCTTCTGGAATGTTCATGTGATCCACCACAGCAGCGAGGAATTCAACCTGCCTTGCGCGCTGCGTCAGTCGATTTCGAATATCTTTGGTGTGTACGCGATTTTCCTGGTTCCGGCGGCGTTTTTTGGGGTGCCGCCTGAGGTGATCAACATCATCGCGCCGGTGCATCTCTTCCTTCAGTTTTGGTACCACACTCGCCATGTGCCGAAGCTCGGTTGGTTGGAGTACATCATCATCACGCCGTCGCAGCATCGGGTGCACCACGCCATCAATCCCGAGTATTTGGATAAGAACCTAGGGCAGATCTTCAGCTGTTGGGATCGATGGTTCGGCACCTTCCAGGAAGAGCTGGACGAGGTGCCGCCGGTTTACGGCGTGACCCGTCCGGCGGCGACTTGGAATCCGATCCGCATTAATTTTCAGCATCTTTGGTTGTTGATGAAAGACGCCTGGCGGGCCGAGAGTTGGTGGGATAAGGCGCGCATTTGGTTCATGCCCACGGGTTGGCGCCCGGCCGATGTGGAAGCGCGTTTTCCGGTGCCCAAGATCGACGATCCTTTCCACTTCGAGAAATATCGCACCGACGTCACGCCGTTCCTCTTGGTGTGGTCGTGGTTCCAATTCTTGACGACCCTTTTGCTCTTGGCCTTCATGTTGGGGCGATTCGGCGAGATCGGCCTGCCCGGGCTTTTCTACTACGGCGCTTTCATTTTCGCGGGCGTTTACGGTTTCACCTCCTTGATGGACCGTTTGAAGAGCGGTATTTGGATCGAGACCGCCCGCGGACTGGCGGGTCTGCTGTGGGTGACGTCGACGGGGGGTTGGTTCGGCCTCGAAGAGCTGGTGCCCGGGGCAACGTATTGGATGGCTGCTTACTTCGTCGCCACGATAGTAGGTGCTTTCTGGTGCGGCTCCACGGCGCAAGCTTCCGAGCCCCAGGGTGCGGTCACCTGAGGGTTTGCGAACCCTGCCGACGGCCGAGCAGCGGATGACGAAACCTCCCGGAGATCTTGGAACGGACGATTCAGGGTTCCGAATCGTCGGCTTGCTCGTTTTTTTCTCGCTCGTCGCGTTCCTTCGATTCGCCCCGTTCTTGCTCTCAGCCGAACCCCTGGGAGACGAGCTTATTTATGTCGAAGCCATGGCGGCGGTGGCCGAAGATCGGTCGCCGTACCAGGGTGAATACTTCTATCCACCGCTTTTTGCCGTCGCCGGCGCTGCCCTTGGGCAACATGCCGGCGAGCGGGCGGTTTTGTGGCTGCTGCGGTTGGCCAATACGTTGGGTTTGGCGGCTTTGCTGGCTGCTTCAATATGGCTTTGGCGGTCTTCGTGGATCCACAGGGCGGTGATCGGAGCCGCGATCCTGGTGTTTTCGCCGGCGGTAGCCTTGGGCATGGAATGGGGAAATCTATCTCTGTGGGCGGCCGGGGTGACGGTGCCGGCGGTGTTGGGTTTTCGACGCCATCCGTGGGTCAGTGGTCTCGCCCTTTCCGCCGTGGTGGCGATCAAACCGCTGGCCGCGGTGGCGCTGGCGGTGGTGGTGGTGGATCGATGGTGTATCCACCGACCCTGGCGGCGTCCAGGGTCCAAGAGCTCAGCCTCCGAATGGGCTCTTGCCCTTGTTCTGATCGCAATCCAGCTCGTCGCCCTGGCGATGGGAGCCCGCTATCTTCAGGACTTCCT
The DNA here is from genome assembly GCA_965366625.1 of uncultured bacterium. GTDB lineage: Bacteria > Acidobacteriota > Thermoanaerobaculia > Multivoradales > J023 > JAUIJL01. Next base: position 32,078 of record CBDUGP010000014.1, on the reverse strand, counting down.
GGCTCAGCGGACCGGCTGGCCCGAGGCGACCCGCAGTGTCTCGGTGCATCGGCTGTTCTTTCTGGCCGGCATCGAGCTCGACGCGTTGGCGGTCTTCGTCGGGGTGATCTTGTTGGCCACGGCCTTTGTGATTTGGACCCATCGTCACCCGACACCAGAGGGTGGGGAAGCAAGTCTGCGCGATTCATTTTTGGACCGGGACCAGCTTCTGGGCGTGGCGGTGGTCGCCTCGTTGCTGGCGACGCCTTTGGTATGGGCTCACACGCTCTTGCTCGCTCTGCCGATCCAAATCCTGGCCCTAGGTCGGCTGTTGGAGCGGCGGCCTTGGGTTGGAGAACAGGGAGACGGTCGATTCGGGGGCCGCGGTGGGTTTTACGAGGCGGCTGGGGTGGTTTTGGCGATTCTGGCTTGCCATTGGGTCGAAGGCACCGGTGGAATCGACGATCGGTCGGCGGCGATTCAATGGACGGTTCAGGTCTTGCCGGCGATGTCGACACCTCTGCTTTTTGCCTACCTGCTCTGGACTCGGCCAGCGGACTTTAAAACAGGTAAAAAGTTCTTGAGTATATAAAGGCGGGGAATTTTAGTTGAACTAGTGAGCGTCGAGGTTTAGGATCCAACAATCCAATGTTCTTAGATTGAATGATCCGGTTACCCAGGACATCCAAGGGGATGCCCGCATCTCCGCGGTCGGAAGCATGTGCTTTCGGCGTGATCCGATGAGCTCTGGGCGGTCGCGGAAGCGACCCTAACAAGGAGAATTCATGCCTAGAATCCTATTCGTCTCAATCATTCTGCTGCTCGGATTCAGTGGTCTTGTCATGGCGAGCGAATTGCCGTCGGTTCCGACGGGCGCCGAACTCGAGGTCGCTGCTTTTGGGACCGATGACGTCGGCCTGCCTCAAACGGCCCTGCAACAGGGGGGCGAGACGGTCGACATGGCTGGCGGCTGTAGCGCTTCCGCTGATTGTTGGGACGGCTCGACCCGCAGCTGCAGCGGTGGCTCCGGCTCGACTTGCACCGCCGTCGACAGCAACTGCAACTCGAACGTCGACGGTTACGCGCAATGCGGCTCGAGCACCTATAGCTGTCCGCCTTGCCCAACTTGCTACTTCAACGGCGCAAGCTGCACTTCGTCGGCTTTCTGCGCGTCGAAATGCGACCTCGTCTGCGGCCTTCCGTACGGTTCCTGCGTCAACGGACACTGTCAGTGCGAAGACCCCTGAGCGGGTTGAAAAATTTGTGAGAAGTTGGCGGCCGTTCCGAATCTTCGGGACGGCCGTTTCCTTTTGGGTAGCCGGGGCGGCTTCGGTGGTGATTTCCCGCTTGAATTCGTTCGGGGGGCGAGCCCAGGGCTATGACAAGATTTCGGCACAAGTGGAGAATGTAACTAGAGATTCAGTTCGAGATTCAATTAGAGATTATGGCTCCGGAGATCTGTAGTGTTTCCGAAATCCTCCCGTGCACGATTGTTCACCCTCTTCGCGGCCCTGCCGGTCCTTCTGGTGTTGGCGGCCATTCTGTACATTCAGGCGATGGCCCATTTCGAGGGTCGCCATCGGACGTTTTGGAAGGCCTTGGAGTGGGCCGGCGAGACCCTGACCACCACGGGTTATGGCTCCGACGCCAATTGGCAGCATCCCGTCATGGTGCTGTTCGTGATTTCGGTCCAATTCTTGGGTGTTTTTCTGGTTTATATGTTGGTGCCGCTGATCCTGATGCCGCTGCTTGAACAACGTTTCGAGGTCAGGCTGCCGAGGCGTTGTCCAAAACGCTGGACGGATCACATCGTGATTTTTCGTCACGGGCCGGCGGTGGAGACTTTGATTCAAGAGCTTTGTGACGCAGGGATCCGGGTGTTGGTCATCGAACTCGACGAAGAAGCAGCTCGCTCCTTGCTCGAACACGCGGAGGGGGCTGCCGGGGGACGGGGCTCCAAGATGCGGTCGGTTCAGGTGCTTTACGAGCGCTCGATTTCGTTCGCTTTAAAAAACGCTCGCTTGCCACACGCCAGGGCGGTGGTGGCGAACGGCAGCGATGCTGAAAACGCTTCGGTGGTGTTGATTGCCCGCGAGCTGGGTTTTGAGGGCCGCGTGTTGGCGCTGGCGGAGGAGCCCTTTCACCGACGTCCCCTGGCTTTGGCGGGAGCTGAATCGGTGATCACGCCGCGTTTGGTGCTCGCCGACGCCTTGTCCGCCCGCGCCAGCCTGCGCATCCATCCCCGGGTGGAGGGCATTCGTCAGCTGAGTTCCAGGCTGAAAATTAAGGAGTTGAGGATCGACCCCGAGAGCGCTCTGGCCGGCAAGACCCTGCGGGAGATCGACTTGGCTCGACGCACCGGGGCGACGGCGATCGGTCAGTGGGTGGCGGGTAGCCTGGAGGTGGAGACCACGGCCGATACCCGACTCCTGTCCGGAGGCCTGTTGCTGGCGGTGGGCTCGTCGGACAGTCTGGATCAGCTGAGCACGTTGGCCGGCGGGCCGGATCAGGATCGGGCGGACGGGCCACTGATTGTGGTTGGTTACGGCGAAGTGGGCAGCCGTGTGGTCTCCCAGCTTCGGCAGGCCGGAGAACAGGTTGTGGTGGTGGACCGGAATGACCGGGCCGAGGACGTTGATGTGCAGGGCGATATCGTCGACCCCAAAGTGCTCGACGGTTTGCACCTGGAGGCCGCCGGCGGACTGATTCTGGCTTTGGACAGTGATACCTCGACCCTTTTTGCGACCTTGATCATCAAGGGACGGGCGCCGGATTTGCCGGTGGTGGCGAGGGTGAACGGTGCGGAAAATATCGATCGCATGTACCGCGCCGGGGCGGACTTCGCGCTGTCGATTTCCCAAGTGGCCGCAGAGATTCTGGCTCAAGAGCTTCTGGGTCGAGACACCCTTGCGTTGGCGGCCCAGCTAAGGCTGGTCAAGACCTCGGCAGAGGCAGTTGTGGGTAGCAACCCTTCGACCCTCGACATTCGTCGCCGTACGGATTGCTCGGTGGTCGCCGTGGAGCGGGGCGACAAGATTGTGACGAGCTTCGACCAGGATTTTCGATTTCAACGGGGTGACACTCTTTATGCCTGCGGTCATCACGAGGCCACCGAGAGGTTCCTCGAACTCTTCGGTGGCAAGCAGGGCTGAGCGCACCCGCTCAATCGACGCTGGGGTCATCTCCGACGTCGGCGGTCATCTGAATCTCCACCAGGGCGTCCGGCGACATCAAAGGCATGCCCACTGTGGCACGGGCGGGAGGGTATTTGCCCAGCACCTCGCGATAAACGTCGTTCATGGCGCTGTAGAAGCGGGCGTCGCTCAGGTAGACGGTCGCTTCCACCACATCGTCGAAGGTTAAACCGGCCGCCCTGAGGGTCGCTTCTAGATTTTGCAGGGTGATACGGGTTTGTGCCTCGACCCCGTGGGGGAAACCGTCCGCTCCCCGTCCGACCATGCCCGCCAGATACAGCCGACCGTCTGCTTGGATGGCCGGGGAGAAGGGGCGGGTGCTCGGGGCGGCGTCCTTGGCGCGGACGACTTTTCGATCGTCGGAGTCGACGGCGATGCATTGCACGCCGAAGCGGGCTTCTGGATGCAGCAGGCGAGCTCGCACGGTGGCTCGGCTCGGCGGTTCAGAGGTCATGAAGGAGCCGTAGACGTCGTTCATGGGGCCGTAGTCGTTGGGGTCGGGCAGGAAGACGCGGCAGCGCACCACGGAGCCCCAATCGAGACCGGCGGCCTTGAGGATTTGGCCGACGTTGTCCATCGCCAGGCGGGTTTGGGAGGCAAAGTCACCGGTGACGAATTCGCCGGTGGCAGGGTTGATAGAAGCCATGCCGCTGGTGAAGAGCACGTTGCCGGCCATCATCGCCCATTTGCCGCCGGCGCCCGGGTCCAGCCAGCCCTTGGGTTGGATCGAGCGGATCTCGACGCCCGGTTTGGCGGCGACCATCGAGGCTTCCAGGCGTGCTCCGGGGATGGCGATGTCGGCCTCTACGGCCGCGCCGGCGGGGGTATGACCGTCGAACTCGTTGAGCAGCGTCTTCCAGAAGGTCGGGAATTGGCGCAGGTCCGAGAGGTAGATGTTCATCGACACCACGCGGCTCAGGTCCAAGTCCGCCGCGTGAAGCACGGAATTCAAGTTTTTGAGGGTTTGGCGGGTTTGGGCTTCCACATCACCACTGACTTCGACCTTGCCCGGGGGATTGCCGATCGCCCCCGACAGGAAGAGCAGATCGTCGCTCCAAACCGCGGGGCTGAAGGGTAGTCCCAGGTCATAACCCGGCGGGGAGACGATTTGTTTGCCCGTGGCGGCCGGCTCTTGGGCGGTGATTGAGAAGGATCCGAACATCGAAACGAGGGTCGCAAGCACAGCAAGGCGACAAGACATGGAACTCTCCTTGGAATGAGGTAGGGCGACAGCAGTAGTAACGGGGCGGTGACGGTGTCGCCTATTTTCTGCCCTTCGGCGTTGTTCGTCTACCCGGCTAACGTGATGCTGCCCGCACTCGGGCGAAGAGTGCCTCTAAACGGCGCAGCTCGCGGTTGTCGCCGTCTTGGGCACGGGCGGAGGCCAGGTAGGAGCCGGCCAGGCGTAAGTCGCCGGCAGATTCCATGGATCGGCGCTTCGAGGCCTGGGCTCGGGTTAAATGGGCTTCGGCGAGGGCGAGCTGGGCGTAGTAGTTGTCCGGATATCCCTCCAGACTCCGCAATCCGAGGGCGATGGCACGTTCCAGAGTTTCGGTGGGCTCGGGGTCGGCCGATGGGGCAGATTTCAGCAGCCACTGGGCTTTGAGGGTCAGCAGCGTGCAATGGGCGATCAGCAGCCCCGATAGCTTGGGCCGCTCCTCCAAGGCGCGATCGGCGAGGCTCAGACTCCGGTCGAGGGTTTCGGTGGGGTCCCAGTCGTTGGCCAGCTGGTACCTGATCTTGAGTATGTAGGGCCAGAGAATGTTCGAGTAGACGAGATCCGGATCGGACGACAGTTCCAGGGCTTGTTCATAGGCTTCGAGGGAAGTCTCGATGTCGGCGCTCGGGTCCTCGCCTTGTTGAAAGTGGAAGTCGGCCAACAGAGCAGAAATGTTGCCGATGCCGTTCCAAGGGCGGGACGAGGCCGGAGCGAACTCTAGGGCAGATCGAAAAGCCTTGAGGCCCTTGGCAATGATGGCGCTGGGATCTTGATGTTCGGCGTAGTGGCGTCGATCTGCCCAAGCGGTGTAGGTGTTGCCGAGGGTATTCCACACCCAGACGTTGGCAGGATCCATGTCGAGGGCACGCCGGGCCGAATCCGCAGCCCGTTGGTAGCTCTCGTCCGTGGGATCGGAGTTCCACTCGGCGGAGCGAAACATCAGAACACTCAGCGAGCCGGAAGGACCGGCATCATCGGGGTCGATCTCAAGGGCGGTTTCGCAGGCTGCAATGCCGTAGTCGAGGAATGATTGGATGGCACCTCCGAGGTGGTGGATCGCCGGCCGGATCTCGAGTTCGGCCAGGTCGCACAGCCCCTTGTAGACTTGGGGGTCACCCCGGCCGATGTGAGCGGCACTTTGGTAGGCGGCCCTGGCGAGGCGACGGCTTTCGGCGACACCCTCGTATTCTTCTTTTAGCGCCTGTTCATGGCTGTGATGGATGTGAGTTTGGGCCACAACGATATGGGCTTCGTAGAGCCGTGGTTGCGCTGCCACCGCCTCGTTGGCTTTGTCGATCGCGTCGGACCAGCGATTTTCGTGCATGGCGATCACGGCGGCGTCGAGCCCGGCGGTTTCTCGGCTCAACCAACCTATGGAGCCTTCCGCACGGGTCTTGTGGGCTTGTCGGAGGAATTTGAGGCCCGGTTCCCTCAGCTCTTTCTGTAGCTCGGCTATGGGTTCGCGACGCTCGTCGGGCGGCAGCTGGAGGTGGAGTTCGGTGGATCTCTGCTCGTAGAGGCGCAACCACAAATGGCCGAAATCGCCGGCTGCCCCGGGCGGAAAATAGCCGATATCCCGGGCTGCTTCGAGGTGTTGAAGGGCTTCCTCCACTCGTCCTAGAGCGGCCGCGGATCGTGCCAACGCGTGTAGGCCCGGCCCCCGGGCTGTGCTGCCGAAGGTCTGGATCCTGGCTTTCAAATCGTCCATGCGCTGTTGGATCCCGGCCCGTAGGGGTCGAATATCCTGGGGTGGGCTAAGGGCTGCCGCCCGCGTGACCCATTCCACGTCGCGGGTTTGCAGGGCGAGCTCGCCGGCGATTGCAGCGGCACGCTGACTTCGGAATTGCGAGTGCACCATCAGCGCCGCGATGGTGAAGACGGCTAGAACCACACCTGCAATCAACGCTCGACGCTGGCGGCGTCGGCGCAGACGCTCGGGTTTGCTGCGGATTCTTTCCAGGCGTACCAGCACAGCCGACGCCGAAGGGCGTTGGGAGGGAGAGGAGTCGGTCAACGCGCTGATCAGCTCGGTCCAATCCGGACTCAATCCGTCGAGGGATCTGATCCGGCCATGGATGACGTGGTGATATTGCTCGACCGGGGTCAGGTCTTCTTCGTAGGCCCGGTGCCCGGTGAGCATCTCCAACATCAGGATGCCGAAAGAGAACATGTCACTGGCCGGAGTGATTTCTCGATTTTGCGCCTGCTCCGGGCTCATATAGCTCAGGGTGCCGATCAAGGATCGATCGTCGGTGACGAAGGTGGACGCCGAATCCATTTGGGTGACGGTGTTGCTGCCGTCGAGCAGGGAGAACGGGTGGACCAGGGTGGCATCGAGTTCTAAAGGCGTGTTCGGCCGGCTGTCGGGCCCGCGGGCATCGAGTTCCGGCGTAGCTTCAGGGCTCGCCGGGTCCGGTGAGCGTTGGGGGTCCGAGTCCTCGCCGAATCGTCGGGCTATGCCGAAGTCCAAGACCTTGAGCTGTCCCGCGGGCGTCAGCATCAGGTTGTCCGGTTTGAGGTCTCGATGCACGACACCGGCTCGGTGGGCGGTGACCAGGACGTCCGCCAGATCCCGAGCAAGGCGCAGCTGTTGGTCGTAGGGCAGCGCGGCCAGTCGCTCACGGCTCAGGGTTTCGCCCTGGACGAGTTCGAGCACCAGGAAATCGTCGCCCTGATGCTCTACCAAATCGTAAATCTGGCAAATGGACGGATGGTGCAAGCGTGACAGGATTCGAGCTTCGCGGATGAATCGGGCGCGGGCTTCCGGCGACGTGCGCGAATGGGCCCGCAGCACTTTGATCGCCACCGCCCGTTGAAGCGTTTCGTCGAATCCACGATAGACCCTACCCATGCCTCCCTGGCCGATTTGGGAGTCGATGCGGAAGTGGCCGATGCGGCTGCCGAGCAGTCTCATTTAGGGATTAGCGCTCCAAGAGGATCCAAGTTGACTATTTGCTATGGGAATGATGTCCTGGCCGAGATTATTTCAGGTTAGCCCCTAGGAGGATCTTAAATGAAGCCTATGACAGCTCTCGCGTGGATGACCCTGCTGGTTACGACGACCAGCGCAATCTTGGGACAATCTCCTCTTCGACCGGTTTCGACCTATTCGATCGTCGCCCGAGATGCCGATTCCGGCGAACTCGGAGTGGCGGTGCAAAGCCATTGGTTTCAGGTCGGCCGGGTGGTGCCCTGGGCCGAATCCGGGGTCGGTGCCGTCGCCACCCAATCGTTTGTGGAAGCGAGCTACGGTGCAGAAGGGTTGGCGTTGATGAAGCAGGGGCTCAGCGCCCAAGAAGCTCTGGACCGCCTGGTGGCCGCGGACGAGCAGCGCGACGTGCGGCAGGTTTCGATGGTGGATGCTCAAGGTCGTGTGGCGGTTTGGACCGGGCCCAAGTGTATTTCAGCGGCCGGCCATGCGGTGGGTGACGGATTTTCCGTCCAGGCCAACCTGATGGATAAAGAGTCGGTTTGGCCGGCGATGAAAAAGGCGTTCGAGCATTCGGACGGGGATTTGGCGGAGCGGCTCTTGGCGGCTCTGGAGGCGGCCCAGGCCGAGGGCGGCGATATTCGGGGCAAGCAGAGCGCAGCTATTTTGGTCGTGGGTGGGCAGCCGACGGGCAAGTCGTGGGTAGATCGCAAGGTCGATCTACGGGTGGCGGACCATGCCGAGCCGTTGGCGGAGCTGCGGCGCCTTTTGGATCTGCATCACGCCTACGAGTCCATGAATCAAGGTGACGAGGCCATGGCCGAAGGGGATGTGGCCACGGCCAGCCGGCTTTATTCCGCGGCGGCGAGCGCGGCTCCCCAAATCGAGGAGCTGCCTTTCTGGCAGGCGGTAACCCTCTTCTCCGTAGGTAAAGAAGACGAAGCGTTGCCGATTTTCAAACAAGTCTTTGAGAAAAACCGGGATTGGGCCCGGCTGGTTCCCCGCCTACCCGCCTCGGGCCTATTGCCCGACGACGACGAAAAACTGAAGAAGATCCTGGACCAAGCCCCGCCCAAATAGACCCGGTCCGGCTCTGAAGGCCCGTTCCGTCGAACTCCGAGCCCTCGGGCCCTACGTGTGTCAGAGGTGACGTTTTAGGTATTCGAAGATCATGGTGTACATGTGGAGGCGGTGGGTCTTGCCCCTGATGCCGTGGGTCTTATTGGGGTAGAACATGACGTCGAATTGTTTGCCCGCACGCACTAGGGCGTCGATCATTTTGATCGAGTTCTGGGGGTGCACGTTGTCGTCGTGGGTGCCGTGGATCAGCAGCAGCCGTCCCTCGACGTTTTCAGCGCCGTTCAACGCTGACGTGCGCTCATAGGCTTCGGGCACCTCGTCGGGGTGACCCATGTACCGTTCCGTGTAGATGGAATCGTAGAGTCGCCAATCCGTGGGCGGCGCCCCCGCGATTCCGACTTTGAACAGATCCGTATGGCCCATGTGGAAGGCGGTGGTGAAACCGCCGCCGCTCCAACCCCAAATCGCGAAACGCTCAGGGTCGACATAGGGCAGGGTTTTTAGAAAATCTACCGCCACGCGATGGTCCTCGGCGGCCACCGGGCCGACGTTGTGGTCCGCCTTTGCGGCGTGTTTGTGGCCGGGAATCGACGCCGAGCGATCGTCGAGGTAAGCGACCACGTAGCCCTCTTGGATCAAGAATTGATGGAATAGATCATTCCGACCGCCGGTCCAGCTGTTGCGAATGATAGGGAAGCCGGGCATGCCGTAAACGTAAACCAGTACGGGGTGCTTTTTCCCCGGTTCGATTTGCTCCGGCGCGAACAACATCATCCGGACCAGCTCGCCGTCTTCGGTTTTGAGTTCGTGCATTTGGGGCTCGACCCACTCGAATTCTTGCCGTTGGTCCACCGATTCCGAGAGCATTCTGTGGGTGTCCGAGGCGAGATCGTGAACCGTTCGCCCACCGGGGTCGGTCCACGACGAGAAGCTGTCGATATAAGCGTCGGTCTGGTCGTTCATCTGGATCCGATGGCTACCGTCTTCGCGGGTTAGGCGTTCTTTCTTTGAGCCGTCCAGGTGGATTCGATAGAGGTTACTGCCGAGCAAGTTGTGCTCGTTAGACGAGAAGTAGATCCTGCCCTTGTCGTCGATTCCGTGTACCGAAGTGACTTGGAATTCACCCTCGGTCAGCTGGCGCAGCAGCTCGCCTTTTCGGTTGTAGAGATAGAGGTGTCGGAGGCCGGAGCGATCCGAGGTCCACAGGAATCGGTCGCTGTCGGCGAGGAAGGTCAAATCGTTGCGTACGTCGATCCAATAGGGATCCCGTTCGAAGAAAACCGATTTCGAGCGCCCGTTGGCCGGATTTGCCAACACCAGCTCCAGTTCCTCCTGGGCGCGGTCCAACAATTGGACCGCCAAATTCTCATTATCCGCCCATTGGAATCGGGGAATGTACTCCGCCGAGCGATCGAGCCAGGCGGTGCGTCCGCTGTCGGTGTCGACGATGCCGATCCGCACTTTGGGGTTGGGATCACCGGGTTTGGGATACCGCTGAAGGTCAACGCTCGCCTGCCACGAAACCTTTTCCGTGATGGGGTAGGTGGGCACCACGCTTTGGTCCGACTCCATGAAGGCGATGTAGCGGCTGTCGGGTGAGAAGTGGTAACCCGTGCGAACCCGGAATTCTTCGGGATAGACCCAATCGAGGTCACCGTGCAAGAGCAGCTCGTGTCCGCCGGTGGTCAGCTGCCGCTCGGGGCCTTCGCCGGTCGGCACGATCCAAATATCGTGCTCGTAGACGAAGGCAATGGATTGGCCGTCGGGAGAAAATTTGGCGTCGAGCACCCCATTCTTCTTCGGCGCGAGAATCCGGGTCTCGCCGCTCTCCAAGGCGTGGAGCAGGAGTTGACCGGAGCTCGTGAAAAGGAGTTGCTTGCCGTCCGGTGACCACAAATAGGCGGCGACGTTGAAACGGGTGCGACGGGTGCGCTCCCGTTCGTCGGACGTGGCCTGATCTGGGGAGGGGGCCATTGATCGCAGCTTCTCAGCGCTCAACAAGATCTCTTTCTTGCCGGTCGAATAGTCGAGGATCCACAGGTCCCGCCCGGCGTCGGAGTCCGAGTCTTCTTCTGTTTCTGTCTCTAGGAAGTAGCTCAGTCTATTTTCCGTAGTCCACCGGGTCTGGGAGGGCTGAGGGGCTTGATCACGATCGCTGAGGATCAACTCCAGGGTCATGGGCGGTTTGGGGGTTGGCGCCTCCGAAGTCGGCTCGTCGGCGAAGGTGACCGTTGGGGTCAGCAAGAAAAGCAGGACACAAGCAGGCGATAGAAAGCGCATCGAGGCTCCTCGAAAGAGATGGGTTGCGACTATCGGACAGGTTGGCTACGAACAGGTTGCCGGACGAATCAGGAGTCCCACTCCCCGCGCAAGCGATCGAGTTCCCGGCGCTCGCGCTTGGACGGACGTCCTTTGCCGGGCTCGCGGAGCACGGGTTTGCGTTTCATCAAGCGTTGCATTTCGTCCAGGGTCGGTCGCGGCGGTGAGAGATCTTCAAATATCCGTGCAGCTTCAGCCTTGGGAAGGGTTTTGTCCCGCAGTTCCTTGACGACCAGGATGCGGGTCCACTCGCCGTATTCGACTTCGACTCGATCTTCTAGCGCCAAATTCCGGTGGGGTTTGGCGACGGCTCCGTTGACCCGCACCCTGGAGAGAGAGCAGGCCTTGGTGGCCTGGCTCCGGGTCTTGAACGCCCGGGCCACTTGCAACCATTTGTCGAGTCGCACGGTATTTGCCATGGTGAATTCTTACCACGGATTGAAAGCGGTCTCCAGCCGTCAACGCACCTCAGCCGTCCCCCAGCCGTCCCACAGTCTGCGTAAGTCTGCGTATGAAAGTTGCCGTCGGCCTGAGAGCAGGACAAGATGCAAGTCTGAGCCGGCCGCGGATCTGAATAAAGCGAGACTGGCGGACGTATCCTCAGCAAGGAGATCCGCGTCTGGATGTCCGAACCACCCCCAAGGAGGTTTTGGTGTCAGCGACTCAACCGAATATTCCCAAAGAAGCGTCGGGCTTATTTTTGAAGCTCGGCTCTAGAACCCTATTGGCTTTGGTGACCGGCCTATTCCTCATCGATGTGGTGATTCCCGACGCCTTGCCGTTCATCGACGAGATTGTGCTCGGCATCTTGGCCGTGCTGCTCGCCCGTTGGCAGAGTCGTCGTCCTGCTCCCGCCCCCGCGCCGTCCACCAAGCCGGGGGAGAAGAACGTGACTCCCTAGGCGATTGCCCCGACCGAATTCCGAACATTCGGGTCAAGAATTTACGCTGCTTGTGGGAGTTTAGCAGCCTGTGGCGGAAGTCTGCCGCCGGCGAGAGCTGCGAATTTTTCGTCGAATCGAGGCGTGAAAACCGCAGGCGATTCGAGAATCGTCGAGGTTTTCCAACAAAGATTCGGCGGAAAAGGCGCGCTCGCAGCGCGGTGAGACTTTTGCCACAGGCTGTTAGAGTGAGGGGCTGGGAAAAGAGGCCATTGCCGCCAAGAGATGGGGGATTCGCCGCCAAGCCACGGGCTAAAGCCCGAGGCTACATAAGCCTTGTCCCTGGCGGGACGGCCCTGCATCCTTTCCGGGCTGCCCCGTCAGGGGCGAGGCTCAAGGAGCCTCGGAATTTATTCCGTGGTGTCCGGCTGGACAGGGCCCAATTAGCTGCGACCCGAAAGGCTCGAGTAGTTGCGCACGCTGTCGCACAGGAAGAAGAGGATCCGCGAGCCCGGTTTCTTGCGGGCTTCATCCTGCGCCACCCTCAGCAACGCCCCAGAAGAGTGACCCACCGGCAGGCCCTCCTCTTTCAGCAGCCGGCGGGTCGCTGCCGCTGCCACGCCCATTTCTACGGTGACGATTTCATCCAAACAGCTCGGTTCGAAAATCGCTGCCTCGAAGTCGGGGGTGATTCCGGCGATGCGATCCCCCTCTTTCTCAGAGCCGAGGTAGGACCCTTCCGCCGAAACCCCGACGATCCGCACGTTGGGTAGGTGGGGTCTCAGGCCGCGAGCCAAACCGGTGGCGGTGCCACCCGTTCCCACACCCACAATCACCGTGTCCACGGAGTCTCCCAAGACGTCGACGATCTCGGCGGCGGTGGTCTCGTGGGCTTTGGGGTTGGCGTCGTTCTCAAATTGATTGAGAAAAATGCCACCCCTCTCGTCGGCGATGCGTTGGGCGATGCCCAAACATCCTTCGTCCGTATCCCAAGGAATATTCGGGTCCGCCAAGGCGACCTCGGCCCCCATGGCTTCCATGATCTCGGTCTTGGGTCCTTTGTCGGAGGCGTTCATGACCGAGACGAATTTATATCCCCGGGCGGCGGCGATCCACGCCAAGCCGATGCCGGTATTGCCGGCCGTGGCTTCGACCAGGGTTTGTCCGGGTTTGAGCCGACCCGCGCTTTCAACGGCCTCGACCATGGCTAGGGCCACTCGGTCTTTGATCGAGCCGCCCGGGTTCAAATGCTCTGCTTTGACCAAGAGCTCAGCTCCGGCCTCTTCCGACAGGCGTGGCAAGCGAAAAATTGGGGTATTTCCGACAAGCGATGTGGCGTCGCCGTAGATGCTGGACTGGGAGTCGGATCGTTTCACGGGTGGTATTCCTTCGAGGCTGTGGGGTTTCGGATTGGGCGGTTTCGACGCGGTGAGGCGGTCGATCCTACCAAGTCATCGGCTCGGGACGAGAGGCAGTGCGTGGCGGATTTGTGGCGGGACGAAGGCATTCGCGGAGACCCTCTTTCTGGGCCTTCGGGCGCGGCCATTTTTAGCCATTGTGACTGAAGTGTCACAAGGGTTTTGAGGCTAATTGCTCAATTCTTAGAGTTATGCACCTTTTTAGGGAGCTTCTTCGCCAAGTCTTTCTCTAAGAGAGACCTTACGGAAAATGTTAAGAAGAGGGGATTTCCATTTCTTCGATCGGGATGATAGGTTTTGCCCCTCTTTTGCTCGCGACTCTAGAAAACTACGATGAGTATTCACAAATTTGCATCTGTATTTCCTGGCATCTTGGAAACGTTTCCTCTATTCGGGTCATGGGAAATTGAGAGGTTGAGTATGAACAGAGTGACGATTTTTCTGATTCTCATGGTTTGGGGCTCCATTTCATCGGTCGGAGCGGATTCTCCCGGCATTGATGGAATGGAGCTGACCTTGTTGGCCTTTGACCCTGCCCAAGGTGCCGCGGTGCTTTTGGAACAGGCGGGAGGTCTCGAGACGATCCGGGTCGGCGACCGGTTAGAAGGTCCAACCTGGTACGCGGAGCTGATCCACGTCGGTGAGAGGGAAGCCCGATTCGATACCACGGTGACCGAGGCCGACGGGCGAGTCCGTCGGGTGGATTGGTTCGTTTCCGCCCGGCGCGATGGCGAATCAAGCTCGCGCACGAGGATCGTGGATCCCAATCCAGAGCCGGCCCTAGAAGTGGCCGCCGGCCCCAAGAGCCTACCGATTCAAGACGGCTCCAACCCGGATCGAAGGACTTTCAAGTTGTCCAAAGACGGTAAGTGGAGTGAGCACGATCCAGCCTCCCAGGGCGATGCCGAGCCCTCCGACGATTCGGTCAAGGATCCGCCCGGGGATCTAAAGGGCGGAAATAGCTGAGGGAGTGGCTCGGCCGGTTTTCCAGCCACTTTTTCAGCCACTTTTTCAGCCAGCTTATCGGTGCCTCGAAGTTTCTTGTAATTTCTAACGTTTCTCTTTGGCGGGTTCCCATGAGTTTAAGCAACCGGTCTTTCTTCGCGCTCATCGTTCTTTTTTCAGTCCTTCTCACTGGCTGGGGTGATCGGGCTGTTGCCGATGTCCTGGGGGCCGCCGTGCAGAATCCGGGGGTTGGGCTGCCTGCCAAAGTGGCACCGTCGGTGGTCTTTGAACAGGACGCGCCAGAGCGCGTGTCGATCCTACGGTTCGATGGGGACTACCACCGAAGCACGGAGGCCGGCACGGCAAATTTGGAAGCCCGGCAGGCTGTTTCCCAAGTTTTTTACCAGGACCACGATGACCTCTACGACTTCTTGGTGGTCTTCACGACCTTCGACTATGAGATGGCGGGGGCCGACGGGTTCTACATTTCCGTGAAGAACGACACCACGGGCATCGGCCTGGATCTGTTCGATTATTCCAACGCCTTCGGAAGCACCCAAGACGGAGGGCCGGGACGGCTCCAGGGTTATGTGGACATGGGCAATATTGGCTCTTGGCAGCTCAATGCTCGCCATCCCGACTTCGAGGATCTGCTCAATACCCTCGGCCATGAGCTGATGCACCGTTGGTGCTGTTTTGTCGACGTCGATTCCCCCGACTTGGCGGCCGACGTTTTGCGTGGCGCCGACGACAGCCATTGGAGCGACCTGCTGGATAGCGGCGCGTCCTTGCTCTACGGCCACGATTGGTTGGACCGCGGCGACGGTTCCTTCGACTCCCTAGCCGTGCGTAAATTCTATGGCCCCTTGGATTTGTACCTGGCTGGGTTTCTGCGACCTGATCAGGTCTCGGATCTTCTGCTGATTCACAATCCCGCCCTGGATCCCACGGTTTTGCCGGAGCTGAGGCAGACGGTCGAGGGAGATGCCGGGGCGGTTTCGATCCAGGATGTGATCGCCGCCGAAGGCCCGCGCTCGCCGTCGGCAATGGACTCCCAGAAGTCCTTTCGTGCGGCCTTCTTATTGCTCACCCAGCCGGGCGAGCAAGTGGATCCCGCCCACCTGGTGGGTTTGGATCGGTTGCGCCGTGAATTCGCGACCCGCTTTTCGATCTTGACCGGCGGCCAAGGCCGGTTGGAGATCTATCCCGAAGGTCGGCCGACGGAGACCGGATCACCCACCACCGGCACTTCGACCGGCGAGACCCTTGGGCAAGCGGACCCGAGCTTGGCGATGCAGTGGTTGCGGGACCGTCAGCTGCCGAACGGCTCGTGGCTGGATAAGCAGGGCACGGACCTTCGGGATACCCAAGTGGTCTTCGATGTTTTGTCCACTTTGGACGGCGCCTTTACGGGCGGACCCGCGGCCTTGTCGTGGTTGGGAGATCACACCTCTCGCAGCACCGATGATCTGGCCCGCAGGCTGTTGGCGTTGGTCGGTTCCGGTACCCCCTTGCAACCGGCCATCGCCGAACTCCAAGCGCGACAGAATTCCGACGGCGGCTGGGGACCAGATCGTGGGTTCGCCAGTGATGCCCTGGATACGGCTTTGGCGATTCAGGCGCTGTCGGCCGCCGGCAGCCCGTCCGCGGTGGCGGGCGGATTGTCGTTTTTGCGTCAGGCTGAGCAGGCCCAGGGCGGTTGGTCGAGCGTTGCGGGCGGCCCGAGCCGCTCCACGGTCACGACGCAAGTGGCTCGTGCCCTAATGGCCGCGGGATTTGGCGCCGACCCGGCGGTGACCCGGGCCGTCGCCTGGTTGGCGACCAAGCAGAATCCGGACGGTGGCTTCGGCGACAGCCCGAGTTCGGTCCACGATACGGCCAACGTCTTAAGTACCTTGTTGGCTCTCGATTCGATCGCGTCGGTCGACCGGGCGGCGGCCGAAGCGTATTTGGTCAGCCGCCAGCAGGTGAACGGCTCTTGGGACGGCAGCGTTTACGCCACCGCGTTGGCGGTTCGTACCCTGCGCAGCTCCGGCACGCCCAATTTCGTGGTCGAGTCGCCGGTGCCGACCCCGGCCGCGCCCAGGGACGGCGAGCGGGTCACGTTTTCGATTCCCGTGGGCAATTTGGGCGGCGTCGCCTCGTCGGTGACCCTGGTGCTTTACGACGGCGAGCCGGAAAACGGTGTGGTGGTCGGCGAGCTTTCCGTGCCGGATCTCGCCCCCGCTGAGCAACGTTGGGTGGACGTGGATTGGAGTTCATTCGACCAGACCGGCGCCCATCGCTTTGTGGTGGTCGTCGACCCTGACGGCGAGGTGGCCGAGGCTTCGGAGCTCGACAATCGAGCGTTCGTGGACTTGGAGGTCGCGGCCGCGCCCGAAGGTGCGGAGCTCGAGGCGCGACCCGGAGACATCCAAATCGTGCCACCGGACCCCAATGAGCTGCCGGCTCCCCTAGCGATTTTCTTGACCCTACGCAATCTCGGCCGGCAGGACGCGAACCAAAGCCGAGTGCGCTTGTGGCGCGGTGAGGCGGGCTCAGGCGACATCTTGCACGACCAGCTCTACGACCTCCCGGGACGTTCGAGCACGCCCGTCAACTTGCTCGACAACCTAGAGCTTCCGGGCACCACCTCCTACACCCTTGAGTTGGATGCCGACAATACGGCGGCGGAGGACGACGAGTCCGACAACGTGGCGTCCACTTTGGTCATCACCCGTCCGAATTTGGATCTCGAGGTGCTCGATAGCGATCTGCGCTCGGCCGGCGGCTCGCCGGTGGTGGGCGGGGATATCGAATTTGAGATCGATGTGCGCAATCGTGGCACGGTCGATTTGGAGCGCAATGTGGAGCTTCAGCTGGCGATGTTGGATGCCGAGGGCACGGTGATGGAAGAGCTGCCGCCGAGGTCGGTGTTTCTCGCTGCGGGCGAGCTTCAAACCTATGCCACGGCTTGGCGGGCATCGGCCGAAGGAAACTTTGTGCTGCGAGCGTCCCTCGACCTGAGCGGCACACCCTTGGTTCTGGATTCGAATCCCGACAATCAGGTCGGGCTCTTGGCTTTCCAGGTGACGGCCAATACCCAGCCGAATTTGTCGGCCCGTCAAGATTCCTGGACTCTCAATCCCACGCCGGCCTTGGAAGGCGCCCCGCTGATCGTCGGCGTGGTGATCGAAAACAGCGCGGTTCCCATAGGCCCCTTCGAGGTGCGCCTATACGACGGCCATCCCGACAACGGCCAGTCCCTCGGTCTCGTTGCGGTGGACGGTTTGGGTGCAGGTGAATCGATGCCGGTGGAATTCACTTGGTCCGCGGTGCCCGACGCCGACCAGCACACTCTCTTCTTGAAATTGGACGATGGTGAGATCCACGAGGAAATCACCGAAGACGACAACATCGCCTTCGTGTCCGTTCGAGGTCTGAGCTTGGCGGATGCGGCGGTGTCGGCGGCGTCGATCGCCATTCAGCCCAGCTTCCCCCGCCCCGGCCAGCCGATATCCCTAACCGCTGAGCTGGCTAATTTGGGTGAGCAGGCCATGAACGGCTTGCGGGTGCGATTGCATCGGGGGTCGGTCGACGGGGAGGTGCTGGCCGAGACCCTGGTGCCGACCCTGGGCGGCGGAGCTTCGGCCACGGCAAGTCTGGGTTTCTTGGCTCCGGCATTCGGCACCGAGACCCTCTACGTGGTGGTCAACCCCGACGGCGAGCTGGTGGAACGGAGCTTGGCCAACAACACCGCGACGGTCGAGCTTTCGGTCCAAGACGGTGACGTCACTGCGGATCCACGCATGTTCAGCCCCAATGGCGACGGTGTGCTCGATACCACCACCCTTTTCTTGCGCTTGGCGACCGAGGGTACGGTGTCGGTGGAAATTGAAAACGAGCGTCACCAAGAGGTCATCCGATCGTTCGAAGCGGTGGCGGTCGACGGCGACGCTCGTTTGGAATGGGACGGTCGAGCCGACTCCGGGGCCCTGGCGGATGACGGTACTTACGTCTTACGCGTCACCGACGCGGAAGGGGCCTGGCTCGGTGAGGCTCGGGTGACGATCGACACTAATCGATCGCCCTTGCTCGACGCCCTGGGCACGTCCTTCGCTTTAGAAAAGAACCTCAGCTGTGAGCTGCCCGAGATGGGCGAGCCCATGGTCACCGACGACGAGCAATGGCTCTATTTTCGTATCGGCGAAGCAAAAGCCGGATACCCGGCCGGCATCTATCGCATGGCCCTCGACGGCTCGTCGCTGACACCTTTGGTCACCCTGTCTGCAAATAAGAAGTTGCCGTATTACGGCATTTCCGGCGACGGATCGACGATTCGAATCATCGTCGATCCGCCGAGTGGCTCGAATTACGCGGAGATTTTGACCCTCGACGGGCATCGCGGCAGTTTTGCCGGATTGGAAGGCTCGTACATGGGAATCGACGCCACCGGCGACTACGTCTATGCCCTCACCACGGATCGAATCCTCAGGGAGTCCACCTACAACATGCAGGCGGCCGGGCAAGAAGTGGTTTACCTTCCGGGTCTGCGGTCCGGATGGTCTCGCAATGTGTCGCCGAGCCGGCGGTCGGTGGTTTTCAGGCGTAGCGGTAGCATTTACATCGCCGATCTCGAGACCGGTCTCGGCGGCCAAGCCATGGTCGGATCCACGGCGGCGAGGTGGTCGTGGGACGGCACCCGTCTGCTGGTCAGCTTGAGAGAGTCTGAAGTTGGCGAAGGTGGTGTCGGCCTGGACGGCACTCGGGTGGCGATCTATCGCTCCGACGCCACCCTGGAGCGGATCGTCGAGCTACCCCTCGATCCCATGCCCAGTGAACTTTACGACGGGCCTTCTTGGTGGGATCCAGCGGTCGCCGGTTCCATCGCCCGCTTCAAAGAGGCCACTTGGGACGCCTCGGGGCAGCGGGTCGCGGTCCAGATGGAATACGAAATTGAGCTGATCGGCCAACGGGTGGTGGGAAGCCGCTACGTGGTGATCGACGTCGACAGCGGTGCCACCGAAACCATCGCTTGGTCCGTGCCGAGTTACACCTGCGAGGGCTGTGGATCGGATCCGGATGTCGGGGCGGTGATCTCGCCGGATCTCATTCCCGCAGACGCTTCCCTTTGGGTGCCTCATAATGAAGCCTTGGTTTATTGGGTTGGTTCTGGCGGCTCGCAAGCCACTGCCGGATTCTTCAGTGGCAGCCGGGTTCCGTTCTTGACCCAAAAGAACCGTCTGGCCGGCCTGAGAACCTCGGAAACGGGTCATTGGTTGCTGGCGTCGGACAATACCTACGGCGATCCCACGTCCGCTTGCGTGGGCAATTCCCAGCTTTGGATGCTGCGTTCCCTACAGAATCTCACCGCGGATTTGAGGGTGCGTCGCACGGCCGACGGCACCGCGATCCTGGAAGGCACCGCCGCCGACGTGCACTTCCGGTCCTACCAGTTGGAATATGCCTCGGTGGACTCGCCGGACCAGTGGAGCCCGATCGCGCCTCCCTCCTCGTCGCCGGTCTTCGACGACGTTTTCCAACCCTGGGCAGCGCCCGCGGCGGGTACTTATTTGGTGCGTTTGACGGTGGAGGATAAGGCCGGCAACCAACGATCCGCGATCCGCCGGGTGTCGGCGGAGGCACCGGCCGGCGTGGCCGACGTTTATTTGTCGAGCAATATTTTCTCGCCCAATGGTGACGGTGTCGTCGACCAAGTGGAGCTGCGCTATCGGACCCTCGGTCCCTGGGTGGCAGAGCTCGAGATCGAGAACAGCAGCGGGCAGATCGTTCAGTCCACGAGCCGGGTCCACAGCCAATCCGAAGAAAGTTCCCTGGTGTGGGACGGTCGCAACTTCCATGGTCAACGGGTTGCCGATGGGGTCTACCGCCTGCGATTCGGGGTTTTCCAATTCGATGTGCGGGTCGATACCCGAGCCCCTGAGCTAAACATTTGGGTCCTCGAGCCCTACACCCTCTACAACAACGAGCCGGTCATTGAGCCGGAGCTGGTGGCGCTGGCCCTCAAGGATCGTCCGGCCGAGCAGATCGAGGCCGCGGTCGAGGTGGGCGAAGGAGCCACCCCGAGCACTTGGCAACACTTCCTGGAGCTGTCGGAAGTGGATCCGGCGGCGGCGGGCAATGCCGGGGAATTCGGTGAAGATCTGCCGCTCTCGGAGGAGGAGCTGCTCGCCTACATCGAAAACAACGACCTCAGTGTTGAAGAACTCGTGGAGCTGTCGATGGCCTATGCGGTGGCCACCGGTTTGCGCACGGAGTTGGTGGCCAGAACTCTCAGCCTAGAGCAGATCACGGGGGTTCGGTATCGAACCCGGGCCGACGACGAAGTCGGCAACGAATCGGTGTTGGCGGGTCCGTTGGTGGCCGAAAAGCTGATGTTGCTCGGATTGCATGAATTTGAACCGGGTGCCGTCGCCGGAAGGTTGCATCCCTCGATTCTCAAGCGCCTGATCGAGCAGAACTCGAGCGAGTCCTTCATCGCGCTGCCGGTGATCCGCATGGGCGGCACCCAAGCGCATTTCCAGGTCGGAGAGACCTTGGTGGCCGGCATCGATCGATTAGATCTGCAATACCGTCAACCGGGAGCCGCCGGTTGGTCGTCCCTGCCGGTGTTCGAGTTTTTGAACCCGCAGGGTGGTGTTCTATCCCGGCCGACCCAGGGACAATTCGAGATGGTGGTGGACTTGAGCCAAATTCCGGCGGTGGAAACCCATGAGCTGCGATTGCGCGCCTTGGACGATCTCAGTATCGAGCATGTGTCGAAACGTTTCCGGGTCGGTGGGACCTGCAGGCCCATGGAGTTGATCGGCATTTTGGAAGATTTGGACGCACCCTTTGCCGGCAGCTCGTGTTTGGACGAGCAAGCGGTGCGCCAAACCTTGGGTGAGCTGGTGGACGAGTTGGGTTTGGATATCGCCGCGGAAACCGTGGTCTGGGGTTGGGAAGCCCTGATCGACGAGCCGCGCGACGTCAAGCTGAGGATTTCCAGCAGCGAAGATTCTGCGTTTTTCGTGCCTCAAACCTTCAGGCCCTTGGCGGTGCGCGAGGGTGTGATGATCTTCCTGCCGCGGCTTGAATGCGACGAGTATCGGGCCGGCCTTTCGTTGACCGGCGAAAGCTTGACCAGCGACGGCCAGGTGGTGACCTCGGCTGTCGAGGATGTGAAGAGCTTGTGGTTGCAGGGCGGCTGTCTCAACGTGGCGGGTTGGCCGGAAATCGTCGCGGCCGAGTCCTGTGACGATGCACCTCCGGGGCAGGCCGTGATCGCCTTGCGGGCTTCTGGCGAAGACTTGGAGGTCTTGCGATTGGAGCGTGAGGACGGCCAAGTTCTCTTCAATCAGCCGGCCCCGGTGGATGGTCTGCGTTACGAGTATCTGCTCGACTTCGACGACTACCCTGAAGACGGTGTGATCCGTCTGATCGCCAGCGCACAGAATGCCTCCGGGCGAGCCCGGCGTCACACGATTCGAGTGCCGATCGACCGCACGCCGCCGAATGTTCAGATCACCTTCCCTGGAGACGGGCAGCTGGTCTGCGGTTATTCGAATCGCGGTTTGAAATTGGCCGTGTCCGTGCGCGACGACATCCCGGCGTCGGTAGGCGATCTGCTTCCGTTCACGGCCGCCGATCCGGTCGCTCTCTATGGTGAAGAGCACGAGCGGGCTTTGGACCACAGTGCGTGGTACGGATTCGGCGCGCTACCGCTGATTTGGAATCGTGCGTCTGGCGAGCCGGGAAATATCCATGCTGCCGAGGGTGCCGTGCTCTTCGATGGCGACATCGCCGAGCTGCCGCCGTTGGATGCGCAGATCAGCGCCCGGGTGGAGGTTGTCGGCTTGGGAGGGCATCGGGTATGTGCCCAGTCGACCTTCACCGTCGACACCTTGGTCCAGCCCGTGCCCGCCCCGACGGATACCCGTCTCTATCTGTCTCCCAACGGCGACGGTTTCAAGGATCAGCTGATCCTGCCGTTGCAGGCGGTGGGCGAGTCCGTGCTGGTGGATCTGGAAATTCGTTCGGGTTTCAACATCAAGGCCGGCAAGTGCTTGGCGCCCAGCGGCGATCCGGTGGCGAGACCCGCCTCCGATCTGCCGGTGCCGGGCGCGACGTCCACGGAGTGGGACGGCAGCCAATTGGCGGACGGTCCCTACACCGCGACCTTGGCCACCCGCGACGCTTGCGGCAATCGAGCGCTATCGTCGGTGTGTGTGATGCTCGATACCGTGCCGCCTACGGTCGCCTTCGTCGAGCCCTATGCGGGTGCCGAGCTGCCGACGTTGGTGGATATCGAGGTGACGTCCCAAGGTTCGGACGTGTCGACCTACTACGGCGTCGGCGCCGCGCCGAGTTCTTGGCGGCCGATTCCGCGAGTCTTCGGCAATCGCTTCCAATGGAATACCTCGGGTTTGGCGGAGGGTCCGTATACCTTGCGCGCAGTGGCGATCGATGACGCCGGCAACCAAGGCGAGGCCCTGTTGCCGGTGAACCTCGGTCCGCGACCCGGCTTGATCACCTATCTCGAAGCCACCCCGCCGCTGTTCTCACCCCAGGGCGACGGCGTGCTCGATGCCACGACCCTGCGGTTCGGTTTGGCCCAGGCCGCGTCGGTTACCGCCGAGGTCCGGCTCTCCGGCAGCACGGTTCGAGCCCTAAGAGTTTCGGAGTCGTTCAACGAAGGCGCCGCCACCTTGGGTTGGGACGGAAAAAACGACGATGGCGAGATCGTGGCCGACGGCACCTATGTGCTGTGGTTGCGTGCCGAAGCCAACCCGGACGGCCAGCCGTTGGTTCAGATCGAGCAGACGTCCGTGGTGGTCGATACCACGGCGCCGACGATCGGTTTTGCGGCTCCGGTGGACGGCGGATTCCTCACCGGAGCAGCCGTCGCGAGCGCCGAAGTCGAGGATCTGCACCTGGAATTCTGGTCGCTCTCCTATGCGTCCGGCAGCGGTGCGCCGATTTGGCAAGTGCTCACGGAAGGGCAGCAGGCTTCCGTCGCGGCGCCTTTGCAATTGACCGAAGGTCCCTGGCGGCTGTTGTTGGAAGCGCGCGACGCCGGTGGCAACCTCGCCGAGTCGGTGGTGTCCTTCACCGTCGACTCGACGCCACCGGTGGTGGTTTTGACGGCGCCGTCGCCGGGTAAGGTCGTTGGACCCGCGGCCGGTCCGGTTGAAGTGAGCGCGACGATCATCGAGCAATTCTTGGATCCCCAAGATCCACAAGCGGTGATTCTGGAAACCGTGGGTGCGGACGGCACAGGAACCGTCGTGCCGTTCGACTTGAGCGGCTCTGCCGCGGGTTACCAACTCTCGGCCCAATGGAATCCAGCGGGATTGGCCGACGGACCCTACGCTCTGCGGCTGACCGTCACCGACCGTGCCGGCCAAGTGGGCATCTCGTCGACCGAAGTGGTGGTGGATTCCACCCCGCCCCAAGCTGTGATCTCCATCCCCTCAGAAGGCGCCTACATCACCGGTCCGACCACCATCCGAGGTACGGCCGCCGATGATCATTTCCGCCTTTACGAACTCGAAGTGGCTCCCGCCGGCTCGGGGCTTTGGTCGGTGCTCGGCCTGGGCACGGAAGCGGTGGTGGCCGGGCAGCTGCGCAGCTGGACCGATTTGCCGTCGGACGGGGCTTACGACCTACGATTGCGGGTTGAGGATTTGGCCGGCTGGTTGAGCGAGAGCCTGGTTTCGTTCCACATCGATACCCATCCACCGTCGATACCGACGGGTCTGCGGGTCCAAGGGGCCGACGGCAACGCCGTGCTCAGCTGGAACAACGCACCGGAGGCCGACGTCACGGGCTGGAATGTCTACCGCGACGGCGCTCTATTGCCGGGTCTCGTGCCGGTCGCCGGGGGCCCCGCCTTCGTCGATCCGGGTTTGGGTGAAGGAAAATATGAATACACCGTGCAGGCGGTGGACGCCGCCGGGCTCGAAAGTGAGCGGTCAGCCTCGGTGACGCTTGAAATCGACTTCACGCCGCCGAATGTGTCCTTGGTCTCACCGCTCGAAGGCGCGCGGGTTTCCGCCCTGGTGGATATCCGGGGCAGCGCCTTTAGCGTCGACTTCTTGGAATATCGACTGTGGCTGTCGGCGGAAGACGGCTCGTCACCGCAGCTGTTGCGCCGATCGCCGGTGCCGGTGCAGGTGGACGAGTTGGCCCAATGGAGCACTCTCGGTTTGGCGGAGGAAAGCCGTTGGCGCCTGCGTTTGGAGGCCGAGGACCTGCAAGGCAATGAGGACTTCGACGAGGTCGTGGTCACGGTCGACAACGCTCCACCGTCGGCACCCGCCGATTTGAGCGCCGCGAAGACCGGCACCCAGCAGATCACCGTCACGTGGACGGCCTCGACGGAGCCGGACGTGATCGGATATTTGCTCTATCGAGACGATCGATTGGCCAATGTGGACGGTCCCGTGGTCGGGGATCTCCGCCCCTATTTGATCGCCACAACGTCCTACCAAGACAAGCAGCTGCCGGATGGCACCTTCGTTTACACGGCCTACGCCATGGACGCGGCGGGAAATGTGAGCGATCCGTCGAACGAAGACTCCGCCACGATCGAAAACGGCGCGCCCCACGGGCAATGGTTACGCCCAGACGACGGAACGGCCTTCGAGCTGCCGTTGGATTTGCAAGTTACGGTCGCCGACCAGGACGGTATCCGAGTGCGCTTCGATTGGCGACCCGTGGGCGGCGTCTGGAGTGAGTTGACCACCCGGGATGAGGGGCCGTATGTGGCCGAACTCGACCCCGAGGCCCTCGGTCTGAGCTTCGGAGACTACGAGGTCCGCGCAGTGGCCTCCGATGACAGCGGCAACACGGATCCGTCTCCCGAGAGCCGCAACGTCACCTATGCGGACGTGCTGCCTCCGGCGGTCGCCGAAGGGCTGACCTCCCAAGTCGACGGTGACTCCGTGAGCCTCTCTTGGCAAGCGGACGCCGAAGACCCGACGGTTCGTTATCACGTCGAGCGGTGGGTCGAAGAAGGTTGGTTGCGGTTGACCAGCGTGCCGGTCGCGGCCACAGAATTCATCGACGATGGCTCGGCGGGAGGTGGCCTCGCGGAAGGCACCCATCTCTACGCCGTGGTGGCCGTGGACGTGGCCGACAATGAGGCGGATCGCTCGGCGTCGGTGGACGCGCGGGTCTACCGGCCGACGCTGGTGCGACCGTTCAGCCCGACCCGATCCTCCTGGGTTGCTTTCACCGGTAGTGGTTTGTCGGCCGCGACCGCCGAGATCTCCGTCGATCGACCGTCCGGCAACGAGCAGTGGAGCCTGCCGACGTCCCAGAGCGGCGAATTCAGCTTCGATGTCGCCCTCGACCTCGTGCCCGAGTTCGGACCCGCGGGTGGAATCCACGGGGTGACCGTAGTCTTGGTGGACGACGACGGTAATCGCTCCCTGCCGGCCGCGGCCCAGGTGCAGCGAGGAAATACTCCGAGCGCGCCCCAAGGCTTGGTCGACAGCGGCGTCGGATCCGACGTGTCCTTGGCCTGGGAGACGAATCCCGAGTCGGATTTGGCGGGATATCGCATCTTCGAAAACGGTGAGCCGGTTTTGGCCGATCAACCGATTCCGCTGACCTCGGTCGTGGATCAGGGCGGTCAAACCCGGACCACGCCGGTCGACGGTGATTTGGCGACCCGCTACGGCATGTCGGTGGGTGATTGGATCGAGATTCCGTTGGCGAGCTCTAGGTTGGTGTCCGAGGTGACGATCAGCTGGGGTCTGTCTTCCGCAGATCCCGGGACGTTTTTCGGCGCCGACTTGTTCCGTCTCGAAGCGGCCCACGGTCCTGCGTGGGTGACCCTGGCGGAAGTGGACGGCAGCACCCAAGCGGTGTCGACGGTGATCCTGACCGATGCCTATTACACCGACACCCTACGCTTGACGGTGTTGCGAGCCATCCAAGGCGAGGGGGGTGAGTTGGCGACCGCGGTGGCCGAACTCGGGGTTTCCGAGCGGCCGTTGTTGTCCACGGACCCCACTGCTTGGAGCACAGTCATCGCCAACGGCATCTTCAGCCACACGGTCAGCGCCGTGGCTGTGACCGGTTTCGAGAGCCTGCCCTCGACGGCCACGCCGGAGCGCACGGTGGGCGATGTGGAGCCGCCGGAAGCGCCGGTGTTGCAGGGCTCGTTGGCGGGTTCGGACGTCAACCTTTCCTGGACCACGCCGATCGACGCCGTGCGCTTCGAGCTCTATCGCGACGGTTTGGAAATCGCTTCGACGTCCTCGTCTTCCTTTGTCGACGTCTCCAGACCCAACGGCATCTACGCTTATTCGGTGGCGGCTTTCGACGAAGCCGGCAATCGCAGCGATCTGTCGAACGAAGTGTCAGTCACCGTGTCGGTGGGTCTGCCCGGGGCGCCGGATCTGGACTTCATTGGCGTAGATGATCAGCAATACATCATCTTCATGGATTGGAATGCGCCAGAGGGGCCGCCAGTCAACGTTTACGCCATCCAACGCTCGACCACGCCTGGTGGACCCTATGAGGAGGTTGGGCGGAAGTCGGCGGAAGGTTATTTGCGATTCTCGGATTATTCGGTTCTTTACGACCAACGGTATTACTACGTGGTGGTGGCCTACGACGCGTTGGGCAATGCCGGCCCGCCCTCGGTGGAGCTGTCGGCGGAAGTGCCGATGCCGGATGGCGCCCAGCCCAGCCTGCACTATCCAACAGTCGCCGGAGTTCCCGTTTCGGCCGAGGTTGGGACCCAAACTTTGGCAGGTCGGGGTGCCTGGAATATCACCGTAGACATTCAGCGCGGCGGAGAGAGCGTCGGCACCGCAATACCGCGCCAGTCCAGTGACTATCAAGCCACCAACTACTATTGCCTGCAAGCTGATCGCCCTCTGTGGCCATCCTTTGACGGCAGATATTTGTGGGTGGAATGCGGTGATCAGCCAGTGTTGATGGATTGGAATGACGCTTCTTGGACAGACCTCGGCTTAGGCGCGGGAAGCGCCCGATGGCTGAGCCGTGGCCACGAGGTGATCTTCACCACCGCGGCCGGCGAGGTCCAGCGATTGAGCATTCAGGACGGCGGTATCGAGCCGGGAAGCACGGAGGTGTTGACCTCTGGAGCGATCCAGTTGGCGGTGCCGTCGAACGACGGAAGTCGTCTGGCGATCTTGGCGGATCGGGAAGGGGTCGCTGGACTTTGGTTGTTGGATCCGGCAACGGACATGTGGTCGTTGCTTCACGAGCTCGGATCGAGCTATTTCAGCATGGATCTCGAAAGCCTGGCGTGGTCGTTCGATGATCAACATCTGGTGTGGATCCGTGGCACCTCGGTGGAGGTCTTGGATCTCAGCGACGGTAGCGTCAACTTGGTGACCGGCACCACCGACCCGGATGTGATGCCTGATTGGGGCCCAAATGAGAATCGCTTGTTGTATGCCGAAGCCGGCGGATCTGCCGGATCGGGCGAAGGAGGCGGTGAAGGCGGTGAAGGCGGGGAAGGTGGAGGCGAAGGCGGCGGCAGCCCGGTCGGCTGGATCTACTCCGTGATCGACGGCACCCGTCAGCAGATCGTCAATCGCTTTGCCCAAACCCGATTCGGCTGGGGCCCCGACGGTCGCGAGCTGTGGGTGGAGGAAGCGGGTGAGGGCCTCTACATCGAAATCATGGACCTGGCGACCGGCGAATTCGAAAGCTTGGTCGAAGGCTCCGACGGCAACGGCCGGAACCGTGCCCATTGGAACCCGGCAGGATATTTCTTCTTAATGGACGAGATCTATCCTGCCCGGATCGAGCCCCACGGTCGTTGGCAGCTGGCGGACGTGCCGTTGGTCGATGGCGCCAACGTCTTCACCGCATCGGTCGGCAGCGCCGAATCGGATCCGATCGTGGTGAATTACGGCGGGGGTGACGGAGGCGGGCCGACAGATCCGGACCCCTCGGATCTCGTCCTCGAGTTGTACGCCGTGCCTTCGACCCTGTGGGTGGGTGAGAGCGTGCGGGTCACGGCTTTGGTTCGCAACCACGGTCCTGCGGACGCGGAACCCTCGGATTTGACCCTGGTGGTCAGCGGACCGGATGGATTCTTCCTCGAGCTGGCGAACGACCTTCAAGTCGGTGCCTTGGCCGCGGGAGGCGTCGCAACCTTGGCCTTCGAATGGCAAGCTCCGGTGGCGGGCACCTATACGGTGGCCGGTGGGGTCGACGTCGCCGGTGTGGTGTTCGAAACCGACGAGGCCAACAACTCGGCGGCGGTTTCGGTCCGGGCGATCGCGGTCGGTGAGGGTCCGGAGATGACCCTGCAGACCGACGGCACGACCTACGCCATGAACCAGACCGTGCGGGCAGATCTGAGCATCCTACAGACGGCCGTCGAGCCCTGGAGTGGCCATGCTGATCTGCGTCTGGTGGACGCGGAAGGGTACGAGGTCGCATTCATCGGCCGGCAATCGGTGGTCGAACTCGGACTCGGTGAAACCGTCGAGCTGCAATATCAATGGCCCGTCGCCGGCACCTTCGCCGGGACCTACACCTTGCTCGCGGATCTGGTGGACGAGCACGGCGCGACGGTGGCGACGGATTCTGCGGCCTTCTCGATCCTGGCTTCCTTCGAGCTGGCGGCCGAGGTGAGCTCGGATCGTCCGACCTATCCGGTGGGTGCGTCCGTCCGACTCGAAACCGCCTTCGACTACGTCGCGGGCAATACCTTGCTCCAGGGGGTCGAAGTCAGGACCGTCGTATGGGCCGAGGACCTCACCGAGGTGGTCTCCTTCGTCCATTCCCCGGGCATCCTGTTGCCCGGCTCGGTCGGCAGCTTCGGCGATTTCTGGACCGCCCAAACGGTGGGTAGTTATCAAGTCGAGGTCGAGATTCAACAAGGGCAGGAGGTCTTGACCACCGCGTCCACGGTGTTCCAGGTCTCCGAGGCCGAACTCGATCTCACGGGCAACGTCAACCTGTCGAGTTTGTCTGGCTGGGTCGACAGTGTGCCCGCGGGTGAGCCGATTCCGCTCGAATGGGATTTGGAGCAGATCGCCGGTGAGACCTTGGCCCAGCTCGAGCTGCGTTGGGTCTTACGTTCGAGTGACAATCCCGACGGCACGGTGGTTTTCCACCAAGAGCTGCTGGATCCATTCCAGGGCTCAGCGGCCGGCTTAGTCGATCTGCCGACCGAAGGGATGGGCATCGGCGAGTATTTGCTGACTTTCGAGGCCTTGGTAACCGGGCCATCCGGTGATGTCTGGATGGTGATCGACGGTCTTCGGGTGGATCTGGAGGATCAAGTGGCGCCCTTGGTGGCGATCCTAAACCCGGAGAACGGCGACCTGAGTCGGTCGACGATCACTGTGAATGTCAGCGTGAACGATCAGCAAAGCGTGATCGAGCGTGTAGATATTCGCTTGGACGGCGGCCAATGGAGCCGGGCGTCGGAAACCGGCGCAGCCCTCTACAGCCTGAGCTTTGCAGGCCTTTTGGAAGGGGATCACACCCTCGAAGCGCGAACTTTCGACGGCGCCGGCAATATGGGTCTGGCGGAGCCGGTGACCTTCGTCGTGGACTTGAGCCCGCCGGAGATCGAGATCCTCGGGGTTGAGGACGGCGGTGTTTACGGCTCGGCGGTGACCCCGATCATCCAAGTGACCGATGCCCATGGGGTGAGTCATACGGTGAGCTTGGACGGCGCGGCGTTCGCGTCCGGCTCGCTGGTCGAGCTCGGCGGCGAGCACTCCTTGCAAGTCCATGCGCTCGACGCGGCCGGCAACTCGGCGTCGGTCACGGTGATCTTCACGATCCAAGAGGGAGATCCTCAGCTCTATGGAACCCTGAGGGATTCCCTGCTCCTCGACGTCGAAGGCGACGGAGTGGCGGGTCCCGGGGATCGGCTGAGGTATTCGGTGAGGATCCACAACGTGGGTGACGGTCCCGCGACTGATGTGGAGCTGAGCGTGGATCCCATCGCCGGCGGCCTGGCCGTGGGCTCGGGCACGACCACCAGCCATGGAGTCGTGGTCACGGAGATGTCGGTTTTGGATGCCTTGCGAATCGATGTCGGGGCGGTGAGCTCGGGTGAAACCGTTTCGATCACTTTCGAAGTGGATATCGACCCGAGCCTGGCGGTGGATTCCACCTGGATCGCCACCCAGGGCCGGGTCACCAGCCTGGAGCTGGCCGACGTGTTCACCGACGATCCCGATACGGAGCCGTTGGGGGATCGCACCCTGACGCCGGTTCGTCCTCTGGATACGCTGCGCTGTTCGACCGATGCCTTCGATACGGCGCCGGCGCCGGCACAGTGGCATTTGGCCCAAGTGGGAGATGCGGACCTCGGCGGCATGTCGCAAGTCGACGGACGGCTGCGGGTCAGCGGTAATGGATCCAGCCTCTACCACGGGGACGACAACGCGGTCTTTGCTTACCAGGAAACCACCGGTGACTTCCGGATCGAAGTCGACATCGTCGATCTGCCGTCGGATTTCGGCGGCCAATATCGCAAGGCCGGTTTGATGATCCGCAGCTCCGCGACCGAAGACGCCGCCCGTTTGATGGCCATGTACATCCCCGACTTCCCGACCGGCAAACCCGCGTTGCAATTCGATGTCCGACTCGCGGACGGTGCCGTGGCCACCGAGTTGGCGAGCACCGTGCAAAATGTCAGCTTGCCGGTTCGGGTCGCCTTTACCCGTCGGGGCGATCTGTGGACGGTCTCTTACTCCCGCGATGGAGTGGAGTGGATCGATCCCTTGGGCGGAGCCGGCGGCACGGTGGAGGTGGCGATGACCGGTCCGGTGATGGCGGGCATGGCGGTGGCTTCTTACGATCCACAACAAGCCTTCGGCGTCGACTTCGACGACTTCCGGCTGTGTCATCGCAACGACTTGCCGTTGGTCGATCCGGGCTTGGGACCGACCTGCAATGCCGACGAGCCGCTCGACTTCTTCTACCTCTTGGACTTGTCCCAGAGCATGAAGGCCTACCTGGCGGACGGCAGCGCGGTCAAGCTCGACGCTGCACGGGATCTGCTGTCGGATCTGCACGGGCGATTGAGCCTGGATCGGCCCAACAGCCGGGCGTCGTTGGTGACTTTCGCGGGCAGTGACGATGCGATCTTCAATCTGAACGAGAGCGTCGCCGAGGTGGTGCCGATCACCGACGACTTAGGGTCCGTGGCTTCCGTGGTCGCGGGTCTGTCGATCGCCGACGTGCCAAATCTAGCCTCGACGCCGACTTCGATCGCGGTCGATCGGATTCGAGAGCTGATCGAAGCTTCGGCGGAGCAGGGGCGTCGTCCCGTGCTGATCTGGCTGACGGACGGTCTGCCCAACATTGATCGAAGCGGTTTCGGGCCGTCGGCCTACCGTCTCAATCACATCCAGGAAATCTCCTTGCTCGACCCGGCCGGGCTCTTCCGACCTTGGGGCGAGGTGGCCTGGTTGGGTCGTTTCAACGGAGATCTCAGCACCTTCGACGGCGAGCCGTTGGCCAACACCATGGCGGCGCTCGACGATTTGGCCGCCTCCCATTGGCAGCTCGCGGCCCACGGCATTGCGTTGCTCGGTGACGGCGTCGAGCTGGGGACGTATCACGAGGAGATCGTGCTCTACGGAGCGCGGGCAACGGGAGGCTCGGCCTCGTCCATGACCTCGAGCGGAGATATCTCCGCCATTGTTGACGCTTTGTACGCTGAGTTCGTCTGCCAGGAGGTGCCTTGATGTTCGGTTCTAAGCCTGCCTCGATGTTCGGAACCAAGTCGTGGGCTTGGATGCTGTCCCTTGTCTTTGCTCCTGTCCTTGCTGTTGTCCTTGTTTGGGGCGTAACCCTGCCCCTTGCGGCCCAGACACCGGACCTACAGGTGGAGCCCGCGTTGAGCTCGCGTTCGGCGTTGCTGCAGGCCTTTGCCCGGGGTGAGGACGTTTCCGCTCGGCTGGAGACTCGGCTCGACTCGCGGTCGAAAGCGGGTCCGGCCGGTGTTCAGGTCACGAACCGTCGAGAGAGCACGGCGATCGATGGGTTGGCCCGGGCCGTGGATGCCTTGCGCGGCTCGACGATCTCGGGCTCGGCCTCGGAAGACCTGGCCTTGCAGGACCTGGCCTTGGAAGACCTGTTGGCGGCGGATCTGTTGGTGCGTGGGCGGTTC
>CBDUGP010000013.1:0-119214 GCA_965366625.1 uncultured bacterium | reverse complement strand
GAACCGCCCACGCACCAACAGATCCGCCGCCAACAGGTCTTCCAAGGCCAGGTCCGAGATCGTCGAGTCTCGCAAGGCATCCAGGGCCCGGGCCAACCCATCGATCGCCGTGCTCTCTCGACGATTCGTAGCTGTCCGCTCAGCGGTCCGCTCAGCGGTCCACCCTTGGCTCGTCGCCTGATCGTCGGCCGGGTCCGCCGGGTCCGCCGGGTGGGCCAACCGAGCGGAAACGTCCTCACCCCGGGCAAAGGCCTGCAGCAACGCCGAACGCGAGCTCAACGCGGGCTCCACCTGTAGGTCCGGTGTTTGGGCCGAAAGGGAGGAGAGCTGCATGGAGAGGAGAAGGCAGGCGATCCCAAGTCGGATCGGCCGTCTTCGAGTTTTATCCAGCGAGAGCGTAGGCAACGGCATATAAGGTTTTCCGCTTATTGGTATTTCTTAAAGTGGGGTTTACCACTATTTTCATCCATATGAACAGAAGAAGCGTTTCATTTCAAGGGCGGGTCACCTGAGCGGGGTGCATGGTAAGACCTTCAGTCGGCTGAAAGGCGATGGGATATGATGTTTGTCCAGCTAAAACGGAGGATGTATATGGCCGAGGTTTCTTTCAAGCTCAACGGCCGCGAGACGACGGTGGAATACCGTGAGGGGATGAATCTCCTGGAAGTCTTGCGGGAGCTTTGTGGTGTCGTGACCCCCAAAGATGGATGTGCTCCGCAGGGATATTGCGGATGCTGTACCTCTCTGATCGACGGGAAACCCGTGCCGATTTGTTTGCGCAAGCCCGAGCAAGTGGCGGGTAAGAGCATCACCACGCTCGAAGGGCTTTCGCCCGAGCGTCGGGAGCTGTTGTCCCAGGCTTTCGTCAAAGAAGGGGCGGTGCAATGTGGATATTGCACTCCCGGGTTGGTGGTCCGTGCCAGCGCGATCGTGGACCAGGGCAAAACCGAGCGCCGAGACATTGCTCGATCCCTGTCCGGTCATCTTTGCCGCTGCACCGGTTATGCCCGGATTCTCGACGCCATTCAGACGGCCTCGGAGGCTGCTCAGCTGGACGGACAAGTGCCGGAGGGAGAGCCGCGAAGGGCCGACATGATCCGTCTGCCGGTGGGTGGGGCGGATCGGCAAGACGGTGTGGGATCGTCGAGCTTGCGCTACCGTGGAACGGACCACGCGTTGGGGGAGAAAGCGTACATCGCCGATATGGAGATCGAAGGGGTCGACGGCAAGCCTATGTTGCACGGCGCGTTGGTGCTGGCGGAGCATCCGAGGGCGGTTGTTTTAGGCATCGACCCGTCCGCCGCTCTGGCCGAGCCCGGGGTCGAGCGTGTTTTGACGGCGGCGGATGTTTCGGGTGAGCGTTTTGTCGGTTTGATCAAGCGGGATTGGCCCGTGTTTGTCGCCGTGGGGGAGACCACCCGCTGTGTGGGGGATGTGCTAGCGATGGTGGTGGCGGAAACCCAATTCGGAGCGCGACAAGCCGCCCAGCAGGTGCAGGTTTCCTACGACGTTTTAGCGCCGGTATCTGATCCGGTCTCTGCCTTGAATTCCCAGGCGCCGGCAGTCCATCCGTCGGGAAATCTCTTGGATGTTTGTGCCTTTTCCCGCGGCGATGCCGAGTCCGCCTTGGCGAGTTCGGCTCATGTGGTCGAAGGGAAATACGTCACCCAACGGATTGAGCACGCCTTTCTTGAGCCGGAAGCCTGTTTGGTGGTGCCAGAGGTGGACGGTCTGAAGGTTTATTCCCAGGGGCAAGGCGTGCATGACGACCAGCGGCAGATCGCGGAGGTCTTAGGGGTCGAAGACGATTCGGTGCACGTGGAGCTGGTGACCAACGGAGGGGCCTTTGGCGGCAAAGAAGATCTTTCGATCCAGGCCCAAACCGCGCTTGCGGCTCGGATTCTCGATCGCCCCGTCCGCTGTGTGTTGACTCGCGAGCAGAGCATCTGCATGCATCCGAAGCGCCATCCGATCACCATGGATTATCGCATTGGGGCGGATCACGAGGGGCGTTTGACGGCCATCTGGGCGCGCATGATCGGCGACACCGGCGCCTATGCGTCCGTGGGCATGAAGGTGCTCGAACGGGCCGCCGGGCATTCTTGTGGTCCCTACCGCGTGCCGAACGTGGACGTTGAGGCCAAGACGGTTTACACCAACAACCCCCCTTGCGGCGCCATGCGCGGTTTCGGGGCGAACCAGGCCTCGTTTGCGGTGGAGAGCTTGATGGATCGCTTGGCGGAGAAGGTGGGTGTCGACGGTTACGATATTCGCGAGCGCAATATCCTGGCGCCGGGCGACCTCTTCGCCACCGGCCAACGCATGACCCAGAGCTGCGGCATCCGCGAGACCTTGGAAGCGGTCAAAGAGGTCTACAAGGGTTCGCGATACGCCGGCATCGGCTGTGGCATCAAGAATACGGGCATCGGCAACGGCATGGACGATAGCGGTCGCCTACTGATCCGGGTGACGGCTAAGGATCGTCTGGAAATTCTCACCGGATATACCGAGATGGGGCAGGGGCTGTTCACCATCCTGCGTCAGGTGGTGTGTCAGGAAACCGGGCTGCCCCCGGAGATCATGGACGTCAGGACCGCCAGTGATCCGCGGGTGCTGTGCGGCATGACCACCGCTTCGAGGGCCACGGCTTTGCTGACCGCAGCGGGGCAGAAGGCGGCCGTGGACTTGAAGACGGCCATGAACGGCGCCGCAGGTACCGAGGGCTCCGGGAATCTCGTCGGCGGGCTTGCCGGGCTTGTGGGACGGGAGTTTCTCGGGGAATTCATCTGCGATTTCACCACCAAACCCGGTGCCGACACCGACGACCCCAAGACCCACATGACCTTTAGCTATGCGACCCAGGTCGTCATTCTCGACGATCAAGGGAAAATCGATCGAGTGGTCGCGGCCCACGACGTGGGTCGGGCGATCAACCCCTTGCAATGCGCTGGGCAAATCGAAGGCTCGGTTCACATGGGCTTGGGTTATGCCCTGTCCGAGGATCTGCCCTGCGTTGATGGCAGGCCGGAATCGGTGCTGTTGCGGGATCTGGGCATTCTCAAACCCAAGGACACGCCCGACATCGAGGTCATCTTGGTTGAAGTGCCGGATGAGGTGGGCGGTTACGGCTCCAAGGGCGTCGGCGAGATTGGTTTGGTGCCGACGGCCGGCGCCGTGGCCGGAGCCCTTTTCGCCTTCGACGGCGTACGACGTTTCCGCCTGCCCATGGTAGAGGCCCCCGCTTGCAAGGGTTTGACGCCGAAGGGTAGGTCTTCCTACGAAGGTAAAGCGTCCGGCGGTTTGGAGATAGGGCTTTGAGCGAACTCGTGCCTATCCCCTTCGTTGACTTGTTGCGACGCATGAAGCGGGAAGCTGAAACCAGCTCGGCGGTTTTCGACCTTCCCGCACGTAAGTGGTGGATTCCGTCGGCGGACGAGCCGGACTACTCGGCCCTGCATTTTGGACGCCGGGCGTCGACACCCGTGGGGCCGGCAGCTGGGCCCCACACCCAGCTGGCCCAAAACCTGGTGCTCTCGTGGTTGGCCGGCAGTCGGATCTTGGAACTCAAGACGGTTCAAATCAATGATGCTCTGGACATCCCACGCCCCTGCATTCACGCACCGAATATTGGTTTCAACGTGGAGTGGTCCCAGGAGCTGCGCATCACCCAATCGATCGAGGAATACGCCAAGGGCGTCTATCTGATCGAGATCCTCAAACGCAGCCGAGCGTTCGGCCTTCTGCCGGAGGGGCTCGAAAGCCGCTTCGACACCATCTACGACATCAGCGTTGGGTACGACCTGGAGGGCATTCGCTCGGAGCCGGTTTCCGCCTTCTTGGACGCCTTGCGGCATCCCGGTGAAGCCTTCGATCGATTGCGGGGCCAAATTCCCGACGAGCTGGCAGAATTTCGAGATATAGAGCTGCCGGATCGAATCTCCGACTGCGTTACCCTTTCGACCTTCCACGGCTGCCCGGCGGATCAGATCGAGGCGATCGCCAGGCACTTGTTGGAGGAAAAAGGGCTGCACACCCTGATCAAGCTCAATCCGACCCTGTTGGGTTTCGAGCGCGTTAAGGATTTGCTGCACGGGGACCTGGGATACGAGCATCTCGAGCTGCGTGAGCAAGCTTTCGAGGATGACCTGAAATATGACGATGGTCTCGACATCCTGAGGAGTCTTCGGGGTGTCGCTGAAAATCAGGGCTCGATCATCGGCGCTAAATTTACCAATACATTGGTGGTGGCCAACGATCCCGCGGCTTTTCCCACCCAATCTGATGCCTACATGTACGTTTCGGGTCCCCCGCTGCATGTGCTGGCCATGACGTTGATGCAGCAATTTCGTTCGGATCTCGCCGCCGGACCCGATGGCTTCGATATGCCGGTCTCCTTTTCGGCCGGCGTCGATTCTCGCAACTTCGCCTCGGCGGTGGCCTGCGGCATGGTTCCCGTGACCACCTGTACGGACCTGTTGAAAGCCGGCGGTTATGGTCGCCTGCCGGCGTATTTGCGGAGCCTGAAGAAGGCGATGGCCGCTTGCGGTGCCGGCTCTCGGGCCGCTTATGTGCTGGCTTGCCAAGGCCAGGGAGCGGAGGCTGTGCGGGCGACGATCGACGGCACGTGGGCAGCGGGCACTTGCGAGCAGCAAGGGTGGGGTCGGGCTCGTTTGGAGGCGCTCGGAGCCGATGATCTGACGGCAGCCCTACGTTCCATGGCCACATCGCTAGGATCGGATCCGGAGGAACTCGTGACCGCAGCTGCTCGGGTGGCTGGGCGACTCAACGGTCGGGATCTGGTGGCCGACTTGCCGCACGATGCTCGATACCATGCGTTGCGCAACTCCAAGGCGCCGAAACGGGTCGACTTACAGCTCGAACTCTACGATTGCATCAACTGTGATTTGTGCATTACCGCGTGCCCCAACGATGCGGTTTTTGCATATGACGTGGCTCCGACCGCGCAGCCTACGGACGTCTGGGCCGCCAGTGCGAAGGATTGGGGTGTCGAGGTTTCGTCGTCCGGCCGCGGGTTTAAGGTTCAAGAGAGTCATCAGTTGGCGATTTTGGACGGAGCCTGTAACGAATGCTCCAATTGTGAAGTTTATTGCCCTGAACATGGCGCACCGTTCAAGCTCAAGGAGCGAGTTTTCCACGATTGGGCCGGCTTTGAGGCCTCGAGTTCGGATGGTTTTTGCTTCCATGAAGGGGCCCTTCACGGTCGGATCGACGGCCGGCGAATGCGGTTCTCGATGGCAGGGCAGGACGAAGCTGATTTTTCAGGAGAAGGCTTCCGTTTCAAGCTGGCCTGGGATCCCCTGGAGCTGATCTCGGCCCATACCGACGGCCAATGGCAAAGTGTCGACACCTCGGTCATCTGGCGATTCAAAACTGTTTGGCAAGGCATTTACTTCGGGCCCGGCGCCAATGCGGTCAACGTGGTCGGCGTCACCTAATTGGCTTCACGACCGGAGGAGGCACGAGGGTGAGACGTAGGTTTTTTCATCTCCAGATTCCCATCGGGGGAGATGCTACAGCTCCGGGGGAGCTGTGGTGCGAGGACGGTCGATGGATCGGCGTGTATCGGGTCGGATTGGGTGAGGAGCCACCGCCCGAGCTGAGCGCGGACGAAGAAATAGATCTCGGCGGTCTTTGGGTCTTACCCGGAGTGATCGACGGCCACGTGCATTTTGACGATCCGGGTTTTACCCAGCGGGAAGATTTTGAGACCGGCACCCGAGCC
Source organism: uncultured bacterium (assembly GCA_965366625.1). GTDB lineage: Bacteria > Acidobacteriota > Thermoanaerobaculia > Multivoradales > J023 > JAUIJL01. Next base: position 113,471 of record CBDUGP010000013.1, on the reverse strand, counting down.
GCTGCGGCGGGGGGAGTGACCTGCGTGGTCGACATGCCCTGCACGTCCTTGCCTCCGATTACTTCCGGTGAGAATTTGCGTCACAAGCTCGAAGTGGTGGGCCCGAAGGCCCACGTCGATTACATGTTTTGGGGAGGCGTCAGCGGCAATTCCATGGCCGAAGATTCTTGGCGCTCACACCTGGAAGAGGTGGTGGCCGAAGGGGTCGCTTCGATCAAAATGTACATGCTTTCAGGCATGGATACTTTTCTCGATCTCGGGGTCGATCAGATCTCCGAAGCTCTGGTGGAAACGGCTCGCCTGGGGGTTCCCGCAGGTTTTCACGCGGAGGATCGCGACTTGGTGCACGGATTGACCGCAGAACTTCAAGCCCAGGGACGAAACACCCTGATCGACTACGCCGCGTCCAGACCCCATGCCGCCGAAACCCGGGCGGTGCAGGATTTGAGGCGCCTGTGCCGCGAGACCGGCGCCCAGGTTCATGTGGTGCATGTGGGTTGTGGCGAAGCCCTCGACGAGATATCCGAAGCTCGGGCGGAGGGCTTGAACATGACGGGGGAAACATGCCCCCATTTTCTCGAATTTACGGTTGAGGATTTCGCCCTGGTCGGCTCGGCCCTCAAGACGGCTCCGGTGGTGAAGTCCGCAAAAGATAGGGATCGCCTTTGGCAAGGCTTGCAGAACGGCGATGTGGAATTCGTCGCCACCGACCATGCCGCCGGCGTGTGGCCGGAAGAAAAACACACCGGTTCCGGATGGACCGATTACGGCGGCATTCCGGGAGTCGAGCTGGCGTTGTCGTACCTCTATTCCCAGGGAGTACGCCGGGGCCGAATCAACCTGCAGAGGATGATCGAATTGATGTGCGAGGCCCCGGCACGATTCTTTGGGATCGATGATCGCAAGGGGCGCTTAGCCCCCGGCCTCGACGCGGATTTCGTGGTTTTCGACCCCAACGAGCTTTGGGTGGTGCGTGGAGAAGAATTACACAATAAGAATCCCTACTCTCCCCACGAGGGAACGGCTCTTACCGGTCGACCTCGCCAAACCTTTGTTCGGGGCGAGCAAGTCTTTCAACGGTTCGTCCAAGGTGGTGAAATGGGGGTAGGAGACGAGTTTGGAACACCGGGTTTTGGCCGATTCCAACGTCGTCGGACGAGCGCAGGAAGAGCGGGGCAGCCATGAGCAGGGCGGCCATGAGCAGAGATGAAGAATCGAAGTCGGCCGCGGACCGAACGCTTTTGTCCGGCGACGCGGCCGTCGTGGTGGATTGGGATGGTCCTGTGCTCGAAGATGGGGCTGTGGTCTGGAGCGGGGAGCGAATTGAGGCGGTGGGAGACCGGCGGGAGCTGATCGCCGCCTATCCCGAAGCTCGACGGGTGGATGCAGCGGGCGGTGTGGTCGTGCCGGGCCTCATCAACTTGCACCACCACTTCTACTCGGCCTTTGCCCGAGGTCTCGACCCCGGGGTCGCCATGGCGAATTTTCCCGAGGTCTTAGATCGACTCTGGTGGCGCTTGGACCGGGCCCTAGATTCCGAGACAGTCGCGTTGTCGGCCGAGCTTGCCCTGGTGGATTGCATCCGCTGGGGCTGCACCACGGTTTTCGACCACCACGCCTCGCCGTCGGCCATTGACGGAAGCTTGGGCCGGATTGCCGATGCCGTTGAGCAGGCCGGTTTGTCGGCGTTGCTTTGTTATGAGATCACCGATCGAAACGGCAAAAACGGTGCTGCGCAGGGACTCAGGGAAAATTTGCGATTTATCGACAGCCGTCGCAAGGACCCTCGAATTCGGGGTGTGATGGGTCTGCATGCGAATTTCACCCTCACGGATCCAACTCTCGAGTCCGTGGCCCGCGATTTGGCCCCCGGAGTGGGATGCCACATCCACCTGGCGGAGGATCCAGCGGACGGAACCTTTACTCAGGAGCGATTTGGCGAGGGATTGCTCGGTCGGTTGGACCGCTTTGGGCTGCTCGACGGCCACTCCCTGCTCGCCCATTGCATCCACCTCGATGGGTCGGACTACCGTCGAATAGCCGCAGCCGGGGCTACGATCCTGCACAATCCCGAATCCAATGCCAATAACGGGGTCGGTCGCCTCGATCCGCAAGCTGTCCAGACCGCCGGCTGTGCGGTGGGCTTGGGGACCGACGGCATGTCTGGCAACATGCTTCGGTCATTGCGGGTTGCTTTCTTGCTTCACCGCCACGCCCGACTGGATCCGTCCGCGGGATTCGACTCGATGCCGGGCCTCTTTGAAACCAACACGAGGCTGGCCCGGCGATTTTTTGACGAGCCACAATTAGGTCGCTTGGAGGTCGGAGCGCCCGCGGATTTGGCGGTTCTTGACGGTTCACCACCGACCCCTTTGCAAGCGAGCAACGTTTTCGGCCACCTAATCTATGGTTTGGCTGAAGCGCGGGTACGCCACACGATCGCCCGGGGACGCCTGCTGATGCGGGACTTCGAGGTCTTGAGCCTCGATGCGCGAGAGGTTGCCCACAAAGCCCGAGCAGCGGCGCCGGCAGTTTGGGGTCGATTCCACGGCTTGGAATGGGGAACACCCTACCTGGGTGGGCAATAGCTGCGGCCCGTTATTCCTGGGATGTCGTTATCCCTGGGTGTCTTTATTCCTGGGAGGGTTGAGAGCGGCCCTGGGGAATCAGCTCACGAATATAGAACGCGGCCCAGAGCATCAGCGGCATACCCAACTTGAAGGGCAGATCCGCCAGGTGTTTGGCCAAACCCCAGATATTCCTTTGCATGGGGCTGTAGTTGTCCAGGCTGAATTGACCCAGCTGGGTGGCGTAGACGAATTTAACCCACAGGAAGAGCGAGAAGATGTGGAAGAAGATGATGATCAAGCAAGCCCAGGCTAGGTTTTCGAGCTTTTTCTTCCACGGCACGCCGGGCACCGCGAGGAAGAAAGCGAACATCATGATCAGGGGGAAGTGAGTATCGGTGACTCGCACGGAGGAGAGCCAGCCCTTGGCGGACGGCACGTCGGTCCGGGTGATGACGAAATGGTGGGGTGGTTTGGCCAACAGCCGGGTCACACTCGGGCTTTCGGTTAGCCGGACCAAATTCTCCGACGCTTTGGTCAGGAACGGATTGTAGACATTGGTGAGCGCGAGCCATGCCATCGCCGCTGGAATCATCCAAAGGAAAATTCCGAGAACGAACCGGTTTGCCCAGTTCCGCCGGTCGATAGAGGCCTTTTTCGGCGGGTTGGATTTGGGCTTAGGGGTGCGCTCGCTCATGGTCAGCCGGCGTTGCTTTCAGCTTTCGGCGGCAAGGCGAATCGGTTGGCCCAGAAAATCCACAGCACCACACCGAAGAGAATGACGACCGATTGCCAAATCACGGTGTGCGAGCTGTCGAAGAATTCGGGGAAGTAGGCTCCGGTCAGGAAGAGGGAAACCACCCGGATTAGGTTGACCCCTTGGATCGCTAAGGACCCGAGCACCAAACCGATGGCCCGGGCTTTCCAAGGTGCGGGAAAGGCAATGACCGCTGCGAGGAAAATGATCATGGTTTCAACGCCGTTGCAGCCGTTCATGATGTTGACGGCAAAACGCTCGTTGCGGATGATCGTGCCTTGCATTTGGATGCCCTGACCGATGGCGTTCAACGACCAGCCGCTGGCTTTGGCGACCCAGCCGGTGAAGGGCTCGATCAAGTTGTCGTTAACGGGGGTGAGGGAAATGAAGGTGAATCCGCCGCCCAAGATACCGACAAAGAGAGTGATGAATATGATCTCTTGTCGATAGCTCTTCCAAAAACTGGCGGATCCAGAAGGTTTCGAGTCCGCCTGATTTTTCGTGTCTTTGTTGGCCATATAAGTCTGAGGTCCCGGATGAATCGATGTGGGTCTTATCGATGAGGGGGTCTGTCTAGCTTGGATGGTAGCCCTCGGCGTCGAAAAACGAGGGTCGAGGCGAGTGCCGAGAACAGGTACAGCCCTGGCGGCGGATTGTACCTCGGCAGCGCCCCGACGGAAACCTCTCTTCGTCCAGATCCCTGACCCTCCGAATCCACCGGGCGTTGACAATCCTTCGGAGCAGACGTACCATCCGCCCGGCTCGGGAGGCCGCTCAAGATATGAAAATACAAGACGATTCGCGTTTGAAACTCAAGCGTCAGATGCTCGACGCCCAGGAAATGAGGCGCATTATCCGCCGAATGGCCGGTGAGATTTTGGAGCAATGCCCAAAATTGGAGCAAGTTCAGCTGGTGGGAATCCGGACCCGCGGAATTCCCTTGGCGGAACGGCTCGCCGCCGAAATTGAAGCCATGGAAGGCGTGCGGCTCGATATCGGTGCCCTGGACATCACGTTCTATCGCGACGATCTATCGATGATCGGGCCACAGCCGGTGGTCAAGGGTACGGAATTGCCCAAACCGGTCACCGATCGGATCGTGGTGCTTTGCGACGATGTGCTCTACACGGGCCGAACCGTGCGCGCGGCCCTCGACGAGCTGGCGGACTACGGTCGGCCCAAGGCGGTTCGGTTGGCCGTGCTGGTGGATCGCGGATGTCGGGAGCTGCCGATTCAGGCGGACGTGGTCGGCAAGGCGATTCCCACCGCCAGATCTGAGCTGGTAGAGGTGGGGTTCAAGGAAGTGGACGGCAACGACTTCGTCCGCTTGCTGGAGCGAGTGAACGGACGAACCGGCTCGGCCGAGGAGGAGCAGAATGAGCCCTGAACGGTACGCGGGTAGCTGGACCCGGAAAGATTTGGTGGGAATCGCGGACCTTTCACCGGCTGAAATTGGCGTAATTTTAGATACCGCCGAATCCTTCGCCGAAGTTTCTCAACGCCAAATCAAAAAGGTACCGACCCTACGGGGCAGAACGGTGCTGAATCTCTTTTTTGAAGCCTCGACTCGAACTCGATCGAGCTTTGAACTCGCTGAGAAGCGCCTATCCGCCGACTCCCTGAACTTTTCCGGCTCAGGCTCGGCGTTATCCAAGGGCGAGACTTTGCTCGACACCGCCCGCAATCTCGAGGCGATGTCTCCCGACTTGGTGGTGGTACGCCATCAGCACCCCGGCGTGCCCCACATGTTGGCGACCCGACTCGACTCGGGCATCATCAACGCCGGCGACGGGGCCCATGAGCATCCCACCCAGGCGCTCTTGGACGCGTTTACGATCCGCAGAGCTAAAGGCAAGCTCGACGGGCTGCGGGTCGCCATCATCGGCGACATTGAGCATTCGCGGGTGGTGAGGTCGAATATCCATCTGCTGACCAAGATGGGGGCAGATGTGGTCATCGCCGGTCCGCGGACTTTGGTGCCTCTGCACGGCAAGAGCCTCGGCGTCGAAGTGACCCACGATTTGGACACGGCGCTCGAAGGCGCGGACGTGGTGATGATGCTGCGGGTCCAGCTCGAAAGGCATCAAAGGGCACTCTTCCCTTCGGTGCGTGAGTACTTCCGACTCTTCGGGCTGACGGAAGAGCGACTGAAGCGCGCTAAAGACGACGTGATCGTCATGCACCCCGGGCCAATGAACCGCGGTGTCGAAATCGACTCGGCGGTGGCCGATGGCCCCTTTTCGGTGATTCTGGATCAAGTAGCCAACGGTGTTTCGGTGAGGATGGCGGTACTCTTCCTGCTGATGGCCGTGCGAACGGAGACCCCATGAGCGATTGTCGACCGAGGTTGTTGCAAGGCGCGCGGATTGTGGATCCGAGCCAGGGCCTCGACGGGCCGGCCGATCTGCTGCTGCAAGACGGAAAAGTCGCCGGCATTGGACCTGATCTAAAGGTCAAAGACGCAGAAGTCGTGGATGTCACCGGCAAGGTGTTGGTTCCCGGTTTGATCGATGGCCGGGCCCATCTCGGCGAGCCCGGATACGAGCATCGAGAAACCCTGGACTCCGGCCTGCAAGCGGCTGCGGCCGGTGGATTCACCGCGGTCGTGGCCACTGCCGACACTTCTCCGGTGGTCGATCAACGGGCCTTGGTGGAAATGATTTCGCGCGAGGCGCAGCGTCTCGGGTGGGCCCGTCTCTATCCCACGGCGACGGTGACCAAAGGCATGGCCGGTTCTGAGCTTTCGGAGGTGGGGGAGCTTACCGCTTCGGGCGTGGTGGCCCTTTCCGATGGGGATACGCCGATCGGCAATGCGGCGCTGCTTCGTCGCGCCCTGATGTATGCCAGTCATTTCGAGGTCCCGATCATGCACCGGGCGGCCGACCTCCAGCTCGAAAGCGACGGGGTCATGCACGAAGGGTATTGGTCGACCCGACTCGGTCTGCCGGGTTGCACCTCGGTTTCCGAGCACAGCATTGTCGCCCGCGATGTGCTGTTGGCGGAGGAAACCGGCGGCCGATTGCATGTGGCTCCGGTGACCGTGGCCGGGGCCTTGGATCAAATCCGAGCGGCCAAGCGAGCCGGGCTTGAAGTGACCTGCGACACGACCCTTCATCACCTCCTGCTGACCGATGAGGCGGTTTCGACCAGTATTTTCTCCACCGCGACACGGGTCAGCCCACCCTTGCGGTCCGAGCGCGATGTCGAAGCCCTGAAAGAGGGACTGCAAGACGGCACGATCGATATGATCGTCACCGACCACCGTCCCTTTCATGCCGACGAGAAACAGGATTTACAGTTCAGTGTCGCGCCGCCTGGTGTGGTGGGGCTCGAGATTATCGTGCCACTTGGATTGGATCGCTTGGTCAAGGCTGGGATTATCGATCTGAGCCGTTGGGTCGAGCTGATGTCCTGTGGCCCGGCAAGGGTCTTTGGGTTGCCTGGAGGGTCGCTCGAAGTTGGACGGCCCGCGGACGTCACGGTGCTGGATCTGGAAGCCCAAGTGACCCTAGATCCCTCGACTTTCAGGTCCCGAGGCCGATGCACCCCCTTCGCGGGTTGGACCGCGACAGGAGCCGCCGTCGGAACCTTTGTCGGCGGTCAACCCATCGCCTTGCCCGGGCAGGCCTGAGCGGTGCGGGAGACGACTGGCTCCGAGACCCGTGGCTCCGAGGCCCTTGACCCGGAGATACTTGGCTCCGAGATCCTTGACCAGATTCTTCGGGTCGCCCTAGAGGCTTCGGACGCCGGAGCCAAGGTCTTGCGCCGTTGGTTTCGGGCCCAAAACCTCAGAGTCAGCGAGAAAGAACTCAACGATTTCGTCACCGAAGCCGATCGGGAGAGCGAGCGAGCGATCCTTGGGGTCATTTCGAAAAACTTCCCGGATCACGGAATCCTGGCGGAAGAGAGTGGTGCGTCCGGCGGAGAGCTTTCGGAAGGCTTTCAATGGATCGTCGACCCACTCGATGGAACGGCGAACTTCCTGCACGGTCTGCCGGTTTTTTGCATCTCCATCGCCTGTCGTTGGCGCGATCAAATGGTGGTGGGGGTGATCTATGACCCCTTGAAGGACGATCGTTTTTGGGCATCCAAAGGGGGCGGTGCTTTTTGGAACGGCCAACCCATGTCGGTGACCGGACTAGCGAGCCTGGACAGTGCCTTCCTGGCCACCGGATTTCCCTTTCGTGCCAAACCCGCCCTCGACCTTTATCTCAAGCTATTTCAGGACGTATTCGAACGGGCGCGAGGGATTCGGAGGTGCGGGGCCGCCGCTCTGGATCTTGCATACACGGCCGCCGGAATCTTTGACGGTTTCTTCGAGTTTCGATTGTCCCCTTGGGACGTGGCCGCCGGTGGGTTATTGGTGGAGGAGGCGGGGGGAATCGTTACCAACTTAGACGGGGGGCGGAATTTTCTCTCGTCGGGAAGCGTTCTCGCCGGGGGTGTTGGGGTTCATTCAGCGCTTCGCTCGCAGCTCCAGGCCCTCGACGTCACCGAAGAGAAGCTGGCAGAGCTTTTGGCATGCGCTGCCGACTGACCGCCGTAACCGCCGACTGACCGCCGTAACCTCAAAGCGAGTCGTGCGCTTCGGCCAGAAATCGGGTCGAATCCGGATGCTACAATGACGCGGTGAGGACGCTATCTAAGGGACCGGCTCAACCCTGCCGGCCTCAAGCATTTCCACGAACCTTCATCCAATGAGGCTGAAGGATCAGGTCCGTTAGACCCGGTGTAAGGCTCACGAGATTAGACTAGACCTATGGCAAGATTCTTCCCATTCCGATGGGGCCGAGCTTCGGAAGAGAGCAGTAGCTCATCGTCCAGGCCCTTTTTGGAGATCCAATACCACCCCGGCGATATCCGGAAGAGCGTTAAATACATCTTCCTATCGCGCCGCCAATACGTGCGTTGGACGATTGGAATCTTGGTTTGGGGCCTGCTGGTTATCAATGGCCTGCGTTTGTTTCCAGAGGTTTTCAGCGACTACACGGCGAAGATTAAATTCCGCACTGAGAGGGCAGAAAAGGACCGATTAGGAGAGGCTCTGACGGAGCGTTTGGATCGCCTCAAGGCCCTTGAGCGAGCCACTGACGAGGTTCGTGTGGAGATGTCGAAGATCTACATGGCCTATGGTTTTTCCGAAGACGAGTCCCATGGCCAAGGGGGTTATCCGTACGAGCCGGAAAAGGTGCCCAGCTCATCATTTGCCAGTGAGATTCGTACCGGCAACGGCCTTCGGGCGCGCATCGCCGAGCAATTTGCGGTTCTCGAGACCTTCCTCGACGAAGTGCACGACTTCGAGCAGGCCCATCAGGACCAAGTGTTGAGCACGCCGTCGATTACGCCGGTTCGTTCCGATGATTTCGTGCTCACGAGCCCATTCGGCAATCGCACGAGTCCGTTCACCAAGCAGCTCGATTTCCATGCGGGCATCGACTTGGCAGCGCCGATCGGCACTCCGATATATGCGCCGGCGGACGGGGTCGTAGCCTTCGCCGGTCGGTACCCCCTAAAGCAGAGCGTGGGCTGGTGGCGATACGGAAATCTGGTCGCCATTCGTCATGGGGAGAGGTTCATCACCCTCTACGGCCATTGCGACGAGGTGAAAGTACGCGGTGGCCAGAAGGTCAAGCAGGGCGAGCTGATCGGCACCGTGGGCGACACCGGGTGGAGCACCAATCCCCACCTCCATTACGAAGTTCGGCGTCGGGTCGACGACGATTTTTCGCCGGTCGATCCTCGTATTTATATGCTCGACCACACTTGGTCGGATCAAGAACAGATCTTGATCCGGGCCCGTCGAGTCCCGGACTCCGACGAGTTCGAGCCGCTGCCTCGGGTGCTGCGTCGTTAATTAGGGTCCATCCAGAAATGCCTTCGCGGGCGTCGGCCGGATGGCCTGCGGGCGTCGCTCCGAACTCGCGCCACCGCTGAAATGCCGCTGTAAATTGCTGAAGAGTAGGAACTTATACCGATGCTTCGGGTGTATCGCTCAGACACGCTCGCTTCCGTCCTCGGTCCATCCGGCCTTGGTTCATCGGAAAATCCCATTTCTGGACGGGCCCTAGCTAGAAACGGACCGGCGGGTTAGTTTGAAGCAAATAGGAAGACTGGTTTGATGAGCACTCCCTCTCATGGTTCACCGAAAAACATCGCGGTGAGCCCAGCTCTCGACAGGCCGATCCCGCACAGAGTGATAGGTATTGTGGGAGGGCTGGGCCCCTATGCCCACTTGGACCTGGAGCGCAAATTGCTTCAGGCGGCCCGTGACCTGGCCGGAGCGACCGCAGATCAAGACTACCCGGAGTGGATCCTCAGCTCGGTGCCACAAACACCGGATCGGACGAAGGCCATCCTGGAAACCAGCGCTGCCGATCCCTTCCCTTGGTTGCAACGAAGCCTTCGCCGCTTAGAGCCCGGGTTCGACCGGCAAGGGCATGAAGTCCCGGGCGCCGATTTTGTGGTGATCGCCTGCAATACGGCGCACCACTATCTTCATCGCTTACAGGAAACGACCACCCTTCCCATTTGGGACATGATCGAGCGTTGCGCCGAGCATATTGCGGGACGGCTCGAGCCGAATTCCCGAATAGGTATTCTGGCGACGACCGGCACGTTGGTCAGCGGCCTTTATCATCGCCCCTTGCTGGACAGAAAGCTCCAACCCGTCTCCCTGCTCGACGCGGCAGACGGTGAACGCCTGCAACAAGAGTGGGTCATGGAGCCGATCTACGGCTGCGCCGAGCGGCGAATCCGTGGGCTCAAGGCAGGAGGCGAGACGGGCGCGGAGCGGCAGGCCCTGCAACGAGCGGCCGAGGCTCTGGTGATGGACCTCGGCTGCCGAGCCCTGATCTTGGCTTGTACGGAGATTGCTCTGGCCCTGCCCGGAGACCGAATCTTGCAAGTGCCTATCTTCGATCCCGTTCGCGTGATCTGCGAGCAAGCGGTGGCCTATGCCTACGGTTTGGTTGAAGACCCGAGCGGTCGACTCCACGGGCAGGGCGGAAGCATCTAGCCTTGAACAATAACTAGAGCCTGTCCAGTTTTGGCCTTTTCGAGGTCTAGAAGGCGCGGCGCGCCGAGCACGGAAAGCGAGCGTGTCTGAGCGACACAACGTATAGATCGGCTTAAGATCTTATACATCAGTAATTTGCGACGTCACTGCAGCAGTGGCGCGAGGTCGGAGCGACGCGCGCAGGGCGCCGCTCCGACCCACCGGAATCCATTCTGGATGGGCCCTAACCAATGATCAGGCTCAGCAGGCTCAGAGCGCTGGGTCGGGGTCCTGAACTGTTCGGTTTCGAACAGGGGTGTGCGAGGCCGAACGATCTACTCCGACCCAAAGCCCCTGAAACCAAGGCTTTGGGGTCGGCACGGGGTTTGCTTCTAGGTCCGATGTGACCATGGACCGCCACATTCCCCAAACCGACCAATACCGACGCCTTCTACGTCGATGGCTCAAACCTGCCCTGATCGTGATCTTGCTGCTCGCCGCGGGAAGATGGGCCATCGCCGGCTTGCGACCGAGCCTTTCGGCCGAGCGACTGCGCGTGGCGGAGGTTGCCGTCGAACCTCTTGAATCGGTGGTCGTCGCCTCGGGTCTGGTTCAACCCGCCCAAGAGCGGGTGATCACCAGTCCTCTTCCGGCCCGGCTGATCACTATCCTGCGTTATCCCGGTAGCCGGGTGTCGGCAGGCGAAGCTCTGCTGGAACTCGATTTGGCCTCATCTCAGCTCGCCGCCGCCCAGCTGGACGACCAAATCCAACAACAACAAGCTCAGTTGCGCCGTCTCGGCTTGGACTTGGAGAGCGAGCACATTGCGCTGCGTACGGAGAAAGATGTCAAAGCCCTTGAGCGCGAAGAAGCGGACTTGGATCTAAAGCAGCGCCAGACCCTATTTACCCAAGGGTTGGTTTCGGAACTGGATCGTGTGCGCAGCCAGACCCGCGCCAAGCGGGTGGGTTTGGAGTTGGAGGGTCTCAAAGCTCGCTTGGACAATGCCGCCAAGGCGGCGGAAGCCAAGCTCGACGAAGCTCGCTCGGTGTTGGACTCCCTGCTCGACCAGAAGCATCAGCTGCAATCGGACCTGAGCCGCGCCTCTACCCGAGTTGAGCAGGATGGGGTGGTGACCTGGGTGGTGGAAGACGAAGGATCGATGCTCAACGCCGGTGAGCCATTGGCCAGGGTGGCGGACCTGGGCTCTTTCCGGATCGAAGCCACCATCTCGGATGTGCACGGAAATCGCCTGCATCTGAGCCAGAGAGTACGCATTCCAGTGGCCGAATCGTCGCACGGCGGCGATTCGGGAACCTCGACCGAAACCTACCTGGAAGGTCAAATCGACCGCATCTTGCCGTCGGTGGACGAGGGTTCCCTACGATTCTGGGTGCGCCTTGACGACATGCACGACGCTTCACGCCGGCTTCGGTCCAACCAGCGTTTAGAAGTGTGGGTTATTACCGAGACTTTGCCCCCCGGTCCGACCCTGACCAAGGCGGGTTATTACTCCGGACCCGGGCCACACGATCTTTTTGTTCTAAACCGAGACCGAAATCAAGCCATCCGCCGCACCGTGGAGCTAGGAGTCGCGGGCCGTCGGTCCGTGCAAGTGATCTCCGGCTTGCAAGCCGGTGAACGGGTGGTGATCTCTAATGTTTCAGACCTCCAACACCTTTCCCAATGGACCGTCCGACCTTGGCCGGCTGTTAGGAATACGACCCTAGGAATACGACCATGATTCAATTGCAAAAGATCAACAAACTTTACAGCACCCAGCGCATGGAAACCCAGGCCCTGTCCAACATCAACCTGCACATCGAGCAAGGTGAGCTGGTGTCGATCATGGGCCCATCGGGTTGCGGCAAGAGCACCTTGCTGTCGATCATGGGTTTGCTCGACCGCCCGAGCGAAGGCCAGGTGACCCTCGGCGGACGGGCCATTGATTCCTACGACGACCGCTTCTTGGCCGGGCTGCGCAATGAGTGGATCGGCTTTGTTTTTCAAAGCTTCCACCTGATTCCCGACTTGCAAGTGGTCGACAACGTAGAAATTCCTTTGCTCTATCGAAAAATGCCCGGCAAGGAACGCCGCCGCCTAGCCTTGGAGGCTCTGGAACGGGTCGGTCTCGGGTCGCGGGTCCACCACTATCCCAACCAGCTTTCCGGTGGTCAGCAACAACGGGTAGCCCTAGCCCGCGCCGTGGTGGGCCGCCCCCGCCTGCTGCTGGCGGATGAACCGACGGGAAATCTCGACAGCCATATGGGGGAAGAAGTCATGGAGCTTCTGGAATCCATGCACCGGGACGGTGTCACGGTGGTGATGGTCACCCACGACCACCGAATGGCCGAGCGTTGCGGTCGAATCATTCGTATTTTCGACGGTCGCCAGATCAACTGATCCAGTTTGGAGAGCACTATGTTGCGCAACTATTTATTGCTTTCTTGGAAAATTCTTTGGCGGCGTAAATTCTTTACTTTTGTCAGTCTCTTTGGAATTTCGTTGACCCTCGCCGTTCTGACGGTGACTGCCGCTCTTCTCGACCACGCCTTCGGCAGCGCTGAGCCCGAGATCCATTCTCACCGAACGTTGGGAATCAACACCTTGGAGCTGTCGAGCGAAAAGACCGAGTATCGGGCGGGTGTCGGTTACACTTTGCTCGATCGCCACGTCCGCACCTTGCCTGATGTTGAGGCGGTCACCCTGGCGGCCGAGGGCAAGCCCACGATTACCTATTCGGGTAATGAGCGGATACCCTTGAGCCTAAAACGAACGGACGGCAACTTTTGGCGCGTCTTGAAATTTCGCTTCCTCGAAGGTGAGCCATTCACCGAGTACGACAACACCGAAGCCAATCCAGTGGCGGTGATCAGTCAAGATCTTCGGCGACGGGTTTTCGGCGACGGCCAAGCCCTTGGACGCCCCCTGGAGGTGGACGGCCAGGCCTTCCGGGTCGTCGGGGTGGTAGCGGACGTTTCCCGTTTGCGACGCTTTGCCGCGGCCGATATGTGGGTGCCTTTGACCACCGCCAATAGCGATAGCTGGCGCCATGGCTTGATGGGCAACTTCAGTGCCCTGATCCTGGCTCATCGTGCCCAAGATTTGCCGCGTATTCGCGCCGATTTCCAAAGCGCCCTCAAGACCGTGGACCTGACCCAGGAATCGGAACCGTTTACCGAGATCCGCAGCGCTGCAGAGAGCCGATTCGAAACCGCTGCTCGTTTGATCATGGGCAGCGGCTTTGAACCGGGGGCAAGCCGCAACCTACGCCTAGGCTTGGCCATCGCGGCCCTTCTCTTCATGGCCCTACCGAGCCTGAACATGATCAATCTGAACGTCAGTCGGATCCTGGAACGGGCACCCGAGATCGGTGTACGCAAGAGCTTCGGCGCTTCATCGCGAGCCCTGGTGGGACAATTCATGGTGGAAAATCTGCTCTTGACCTTCATCGGTGCCGCGTTCGGCCTGGCTCTGACCTGGGCATTGGCGACCTTGATTTCGGGTAGTGAGGCCCTGGGTTACGCCGAGCTCTCGCTCAATCCTCGGGTGTTCCTCTGGGGGCTGGCTCTTGCGCTCGTTTTCGCGTTGCTTTCTGGGGTCTATCCAGCCTGGAAAATGTCTCAACTGCAACCCATGGAAGCCCTACGGGAGGCGAGCCGATGATCCGTCACGTGCTGAAAATGGTTTGGAATCGACGCCGTCAGAATGTCTGGATCATCGCCGAAATCTCGGTTTCCATGATCGTGTTGCTGGCGCTCGGGGTGGCCGCGCTCACCGCTTGGCAGCGATACCGAGAGCCGATGGGTTTTGATCCACACGACCTGTGGCTGATCAACGGTGTCGCTCAGGTGGAAGGTCCGGCGGACGAAGCGATTCGTCGCCAGGCCGACGAGCTGGCCACCTACTTGCGGGATCATCCCCAGGTAGACCAGCTGGGAGTCGGTCTGTTTCGTCCCTATTCGGGCGAGGCCATGACGACCGTTTTCACCGCCCAAAACGGCCGCAGCCTTGTGATGAGTAAGTTTTACGCCAACTCAGATTTTCAGCGAACCGCGGATCTCGACATGGTCGCCGGTCGTTGGCTCAGCGAGCAAGACCGCGGGGTAAGCGATCTGCCTGTAGTGATCACAGAGGGCCTGGCACAGGAGCTATTCGAGGGTCGTGATGCCGTGGACAAAACTTTTAACGAAGGAGACGAAGGGCCTATCTACCGCATAGTCGGAGTGGTCCGTGATTTCCGGTGGGACGGAGAACTCAGCGCCGGCAAGCACACTCTTTTTCAACCCATGTGGCACGATCGGCCCGGGCGCTTCCCGTTGCGCACTTTCATCATGGAAATGGCGTCAGAGGCCGGCATCGAGACCGAGAAGCAGCTTCTCGCGGGCCTGCAAGCCAGAGCACCGGATTGGAGCTTTGACCTTGATCGCGTCTCGGATCTGCGCCGCGACCATCTGCGCCAAGGCTTGACCCCACTGGTCGCCACGGGCATCGTTGCCGCATTCCTGATTCTTATGGTCGGTCTCGGGCTCACCGGTGTGCTGTGGCAAAATATCACCCGTCGAACCCGCGAATTCGGCCTTCGGCGGGCCCAGGGTGCCGCCATCGGCGCGATTCATCGGCAGGTCGTGGGGGAAGTCTGGGTCTTGACCGCCCTCGGCGTGGTGCCGGTGCTGGTGCTGGTCGTGCAGATTCCCCTATTTGGTGTGCTCGGCTCGGTGAAGCTTTCGACCTTGGCCGGTGCCTTTGTGCTTTCGGCTTGGCTACTCTTTCTGCTCACCACCGCTTGCGCTCTCTATCCCTGCCGCATGGTGACCCGTCAAACTCCGGGCGAAGCCCTGCACCACGAATGACCACGCCCATGAAAGACCACCGCCCATGAAAAACCGTCATCCATGAAAAACCACCCTCCATGAAAAACCACAGCCCAGCACCCGGCGGTCGACCTAGGGTTCTTGTGGTGGACGACGACGATTCGATCACTTCGTCAGTTTCCCTCTTGCTCAAACCTCACGGCTACCAATGTTTGCCGGCTCACAATCCCGAGCAAGCGATGGCCTGGGTGCGTCAAGAAAATGTCTCGGTGGTGTTGCAGGACATGAATTTCTCGCGCGCCACCAGCGGTGACGAGGGTCTAGCTCTACTCGCCGATCTACGCCGCGTGACCCACGCGCCGGTGATCCTGATGACCGCCTGGGCCAGCATCGATCTGGCGGTGCGCGGCATGCGCGCCGGGGCCGCAGACTTCTTGACCAAGCCGTGGACGCCCGACCGACTGCTGACGTCGGTGGCCGTGGCCCTCGACGTCAGACGAGCCCAACAAAGGGAGACAGGCAGCCCGACCGATCGAGGACAACTCGACCAGAGCTATGACTTCACCGGCATCATCGGTCGCGATCCGGAGCTGGTGCGCATTCTCGACTTGGCCGGTCGAGTGGCAGCCACCGACGCGTCGGTACTGATCACCGGCGAAAGCGGCACTGGCAAAGAGGGCCTGGCCGAAGCCTTGCACCGCAACAGTCGGCGTTCTGGGGGCCCATTCGTCAAGGTCAATTTGGGAGGAATGGCGGCGAGCCTCTTCGAAAGCGAGATGTTTGGGCATGTCAAAGGCGCTTTCACCGACGCCAAAACCGACCGCCAGGGGCGCTTCCAAGTGGCCGACGGCGGAACCATCTTGCTCGACGAGCTGGGGGAATTGGACGCCCGATCCCAAGTTAAGCTGCTACGGGTGTTGCAAGACCGAACCTATGAAGTCTTGGGTTCAAGCCAAAGCCGTAGTGTCGATGTGCGAGTCATTTCGGCCACCCACCGTAATCTCAGCGAGATGGTGGAATCGGGCAGCTTTCGCGAGGATTTGTTGTATCGCTTGAATCTGATCACCTTGGAGCTGCCGCCCCTTCGCCGACGCCTGGGTGACGTCCCCAGCCTAGCCGAATCCTTCCTTGAGCGATGTCGCCGACTCTATGGACGAACAGATCTCGAGCTGGCTCCCGACGCCATCCAATGGCTTCAGGAACAGTCATGGCCGGGCAATGTTCGAGAGCTGAAACAAAGCGTCGAACGTGCGGTGCTGCTGGGTTCGGGTGACCGACTGACCGGCGCCGATTTTGGCGCTCTGGGCGGTACCTCCCCGAGTCGGATCCATGGGCTTCCCGTGCCCGGCACCATGACCTTGCAGGACATGGAGCGGGCCATGATCGAGCAATGCATGGGGCACTATGACGGCAACATTTCGAAAGTCGCTCGGGCCCTAGGATTGTCTAGGGCGTCTCTCTACCGAAGATTCGAAAAATTCGGTTTCGATCCGGGCTCGGGCCCCGCCGAGAGCTGAGCCACGGTGACCCAACGGCAAAAGCTCCTGGTCTACCTTTGGGTGCTGCACTTGGTGGCCGCCATCACCGCGGGTCGAGTGATTTGGTTGCACTTCGAAGTAGGTCTCGAGCGCGGCCTCGGCCTCTTGGCGGTGGAGCTGTTGCTGCCTATTTCCCTGTGGCTAGGACATCGTTTGATCCATCGCCTATTGGCTCCCTTAGAGCTGGCCGCCACCGGCGCTGAGCTGATCGCCGAGCGCGATTTCACCTCCACCTACCGAACCACGGGTCGGCCCGACACCGATCGCCTAATCGAGGTCTATAACCGTATGATCCTCGAGCTGCGCGAGGAAAGACTACGCCAGCAGGAGCAAGAGGATTTCTTACAACGCCTGGTCGAAGCCTCTCCCGCGGGCATCGTACTCACCGACTACGAAGACCGGGTTAGCGGCATCAATCCCAAAGCCAAGGGACTGCTGGGCATGGTTGACGACGACGGCCTGAGGGATTCCGTGGGCGAGCTGCCCAGCCCTTGGGGGCCCAGCCTGCAAAGCTTGGAACCTCGGCAATCCATCGTGTTGTCACTGACCGACGGTCGCAGGGTTCGTTGCCGAGCCGGCGAGTTTCGCGATCGTGGCTTTGCGCGACGTTTTTTTCTGCTGGAAGAGCTGACCGAAGAGCTGCATCGATCGGAGAAAGCAGCCTACGACAAATTGCTTCGTTTGGTATCCCACGAAGTCAACAACTCGGTGGCGGCAGTGACCAATCTGCTCGCCTCCCTCGATTTTCTAGCCCAGGCCCTCGAAGGGGAAGAGCGGCAAGACGCCGAACGGGCCTTAGCAATCGCTTCCGAGCGTTTATTGCGGATGCAGTCTTTTATCGAGTCGTTGGCTCAAGTGGTTCGGCTGCCTGCTCCCAACCCAAATCCCGTGGACCTGGACGCCGTGCTCGACGACCTCCTTCGACTCATGCAACCCACCCTCGAAGAACAAGGCATACGAGTCGAGCGCCATCGGGCCCCCAAACTGCCAGCGATCGCTGCAGATCGTCTTCAGCTCGAACAAGCCCTGATCAACGTGATCAAAAACGCGGTCGAAGCCATGGCCGAATCGGCCGAAAAAACCCTTTCCGTCAGCACCTCCCTCGACACCTCCAAGCTCCCTCTGCTGGAAATTTCGGACACCGGCACCGGTATCGACCGCCAAACCGCCGAGCAGCTCTTCACCCCCTTCTTCACCACCAAAAGAAATGGTTGCGGCATCGGCCTCACCCTAGTCCGCGAAATCCTCGGCTCCCACGGCTGGCGATTCGCTCTCGAACCCAAGCCAAACCATGGCGCTACCTTCTCGATTCGATTCGTCCCGGATTGAAATCCCGGGGCCGTCCAACGAAGCGGTCACCTACATGACTCGTACAATACCCACACCGTACCGGGTCATGCATCAACCGACACCCACCCGGACCGCACTTACCAGAAGACCCCCTCCCACTCGGAGCCCCGCTTTGCGACGCAATTTCCTGCCGATACTCGTTTTGAGTCTTTTTCTCGGAGCTTTTGGTGCTTTCGCCTACTTCAGCCAAAATCCCGACAGCCCTTGGTTGATGAAGGCCGAGACATGGCCAAGGGTCGGGGATTGGGTCCGTCAGTTCCGACAGGCCTATCAGGCGGCACCGGAAGAGCCGACTTGGAAACCACCCAAAACCGAAGTCGTGGTGGTGAAAGCACCGGCGAGGAAAGGCTCAGACGGCCATGAGGGGTTGGGCACCATCCACATGGTCGAGCCGGGTGCCGCGGCGGGTTTTTCTGCGACTCGGTCGGAGCCGCTCGGGTTCTAGGGCGGGAAAGGAGCTGCCTTGACTTCCCAAACCGTAGGACTGACCAAAGCCAGCCAGGCTACTGCCCACACTTGCAACGCAGGCGCGGATCCGGGCAATGGGGCGAGGTGTCCAAGCTCACGCCGATCAGTGTTGAGGTGGGGGACGGATGCTCGGTGGTCATCGAGGGATCCCGGGCCGGCGGGCACGGTTAGAATCAGAGTGAACCCTCTTTCGACTCCATAGCGGCCGCTTGTTGGACGGAAATCGAGCGCCAGGGCAACGGGAAGAGCCCGGGCACAGCGCGGCGATAGGCCCGATACCGCTCTCCAAAGAGCCGCACTAAACGGCGCTCTTCGATCCTGGAACCGACGATTAAATAAACAGTCGTTACGATCGCGGCCGTCAGAAAGGCTTGATCCATCTCCCGGCTCCAAAGCATCACGAGGCCGAAGAAATACCACGGGTGTCTTACGAAGCGGTGGAAGAAAGAGATCCTAAGCTTCGGATCCCCATTGGCCCGGGATGGCTCGGATTGCAAACCTGAGAATTCCCCCAGGTCGTAGGCGAACAGTGTCGCCACAAAGCCGACCCCAGCCAACCCCGCCAAGGCATCGGCAACGTAAGCCACGGCCCCAGGCCATTCCCAGAGCAGCTCACCTCGCGCCCCGTAGGTCAGCTTCAAGGGATAGGCGAGCAGCATCAACGCGGTCGCGTTGTAGAACAAGCGATACCTACTGACGAGCTGCGGCCATCGGGCCACGACCACATCCTTGGCGCGGTCGGAAGCCAGGACTGAATGCAAAACGAAATAACCGATCCAAACAGTCGCGATCTCAAGCATCTGGAATGAGGACTCCACCATTCAGAGGATCTCCGCAGCCGCCCGACCCAGAATCAGCGGGCAGATAACAATAAATCCCGCCGATTCCGCCAAATTACCAAGGGAATCATAGCCCGTGACACCGTAGCACCACCAGTCCGGCTTGACTTTGAGCTTCGGGCGCCCAGCGCACCTCAAAACATGCTAGAAAACGGTGGAGCAAATCGCGACGACTCACACCAAACGCAGTCTCACCACTGACCAACTACCTACAAGTAGGACTTTGAAACTGATGCAATCGGATCAAGACGAACAGATTTGGCTCCTCATGACGGCTCTGCTCTGCCCTGTCGGTGGTCTGGTGATGCTGGTGACCGGCTTTTTTCGATCCGACTTACTTTTCATAGGCCTGGGTGGCCTTTCAACGCTGGTCGGTATCGGTTACTTCATCTTTCTAATCGGTGCAATCCTCGGACTCGTCGTGCGGATCCTCAAGCTGCCGGCCCACCTCATCGGCTGGTGGCACAATAGGAACGTGGAAAAACCGACCCGAACAGAGGCCGAGAAACAGCACGCGGAAAGGGATATGAGCATGGGTCACTTCATCTTGCTCTGCCTTCCAACTCTGTTGGTCTTGCTGCAAATTTTTGCCTGGGTGTTTCGATTCCAATAATGCACAAAGATCACTTTGCCCAAGCCACCTTCCAAAGTCCCGGGTCACCGACTTCGCGATCGTCGGTGGCGGCGAAGTTTGACCCACCCGCGACGGTCGACGGACCTTGCTCTCCTCAGAAAAGGAAGGTATACACAGCCGCGGCGAACAAGGCCATCACCCACAGAGCCAATTCAACTCGATCACGGGTACTCGCTTCTTTAATCGATTCCATCATGAGTTTCTCCAACAACGGTGAAAACTTGCGTGCCGTACAATCAAGGCGACTCGCAATAAGATAATAACTTCTGACAAGACTAAAGTATCAATCGGACGATATGCCTGTCTTCTACATTCTGTTGAAGGTGGGTCAACAAATGTGGAGACTCCAGACCCAGGCCACAGTCTGCTGAGGTTGGACTCCCCATCCGAAGCGAGGCCGGGTTAAGATCCCGCCCATGGAAAAACCGGCAACTCGTCCCTCTCGCACCTTCTACTCCTCCGGACCCTGCGCCAAGCGTCCGGGTTGGAGCCTCGATAGTCTTTCCGACGCCGCCCTCGGCCGCTCCCACCGCAGCAAACTCGGCAAAGCCAAGCTCGCCGAGGCGATCGACAAAACCCGCGACATGCTCGGCTTGCCCGATGGCTATCGGGTCGGCGTCGTTCCGGGCTCCGACACCGGTGCCTTCGAGATGGCCATGTGGTCGATGCTCGGCGCCCGGGGTGTGGACGTACTCGCCTGGGAGTCGTTCAGCAAAGGGTGGGCGGCGGATATCACCGAGCATTTGAAGGTCGAAGACACTCGGATCTTCGAGGCGCCCTACGGCGAGCTACCCGATCTCGACCAAGTGGACTGCGACCGTGACGTGGTTTTTGCCTGGAACGGCACCACCTCCGGTGTGCGTGTTCCGAACGGCGATTGGATTCCGAACGATCGCACCGGACTGACCCTTTGCGACGCCACCTCGGCAGTCTTTGCCCAATCCTTGCCTTGGGAAAAACTCGACGTAGTCACCTATTCTTGGCAAAAAGTGCTCGGAGGCGAAGCGGCCCACGGCATGCTGATCCTCAGCCCACGGGCGGTGGAGCGCCTCGAAACCTACACGCCGCCTTGGCCGCTGCCGAAGGTCTTCCGCCTGACCAAAGGCGGCAAGCTGAACGAGGGCATCTTCAAGGGGTCCACCATCAACACCCCGAGCATGCTCTGTGTGGAAGATTACTTGGACGCCCTGAATTGGGCGGACTCCCTCGGCGGCTTGGACGCCCTGCACCGGCGCGCCGACGCCAACCTGGGCGCGGTTCGGGAATGGGTGGAACGAACAGATTGGGTCGATTTTCTCGCCACGGATCCCCCGACACGCTCCAACACCTCCGTATGCCTGCAAATCGTTGCCCCCGCGTTCCTCGAGCTGTCCGCCGACGACCGCGCTGCCAGCGCCAGGAAAATCGTCGCCGCCCTCGACCAAGAAGGAGTGGCTCACGATCTCGGTAGCTACCGCGACGCCCCTCCGGGTTTGAGAATCTGGTGCGGTGCGACGGTCGAAACCGAAGATCTGCAGGCCCTGCTTCCGTGGATCGAATGGGCTTGGGCCCAAACCGGCCTATAACGTGCTCCCCCGCTGCCGAGCCTTCATGCACGCCTACTGGACTTCCTGGAGCGGAAAAAAGCAATGAATGTCCCGGCCACCAAGGCCACCCCAACCACCCACCGTTTGAACCTCCGGAGACACTTCTGGGCTCCTTCCCTGGTGATGGCGGCCCTCGCCCTGGCCCCCGTCTGGAATGTCTCGGCAGACGCGGATCCGCCCGAGGTCACCGAGACTTCGGTCGCGCCCGAACCGGCAGCGAATGCCATCCGCTTGGGGTTCGAGAAGGAGCTGGCCGCACGCGTCTACCGCCCCGACTTCAGCCCCTTGAGACCCCAGGTGATCGCCGTCGACGGCATGTACACGCGCCGGCCGCTGGCCATGCAGGGCTTCGATCTGGCGCCGGGCAATCGCCTGGACCTGGACTTGATCATCCCATCCGACGCCGTGGGACAAACCTTTAGCGTCGTCGATCGGTTGCCCCGGCAGCCGTTCACCCTAGCGACGCTGCAAGTCAAAGGAACACCCATCGAAACGCCGACTTTTGCGGCTCCCACCAACCCGAACATGCCCCCGTGGGTCTCAGCGTCGGAACAAGACGTCGACGCCACCTACGTACTCAACGCCCAGGCGGGAGGCCCCCACGGGATTCAGTGGACCATCAACGGCCGGCCTTGGGGTGAGCACGAAGTCACCCAACTCAACGAAGGCCGGTGGGTGCGGATCCGCTTTCAAAACGACTCGGCCCGGCTGCACCCTATGCATATCCACGGTCAGTTTTTCAAAGTTCTCTCCCGCAACGGGCAACCTGCCGACGAGCCCTATTTCCGAGATACGGTGCTGCTCTACGGGCGCGAAACCCTCGACGTGGGCATGGTGCCCATCGATTGGGGCCGCTGGATGATGCACTGCCACATCCTCGAGCATGCCGAGGCGGGCATGATGACGGAGATCCGCGTCGGCGACCCATGAAACCGGGAGGCCACCGGCACGAGTCTTCCGCCACAGCCGATTAAATGAAGGTCCAAGCCAATATCCGCGTAATTTTATTTCCCTGCGCCATTTCTATTTCCCGTATCTCATTCGCACCCAGCTTATGAAGCAATTTCTTTGCAGGTTTCACATTGTCAATTTTCGAAACCAGGCTGGTAAACCAGCGACATTGATCTGAAAAAAGCCGGCTTTCTTTGATCATTTTTTTAACAAACAGTCGTTCGCCACCCTTACACCAAAGCTCTGCTTCTAGACCACCAAAATTTTGAGTGGGAGAAGTGGGTTTTGATGTGTGGCCGGAGTCATTCTGATCAAAGCGAGGAGTTGTTTGCTCTCCGCGACTTCGAGCAAGGTTGTTGAATTTACGTTGGCTACTCTTGAGTGCCTCATCTCGCGAAGCGTGGAAGGGCGGATTGCATACGCTGACGTCAAAGTATTCACCCGCTTGAATGATTCCGTCAAACATACGATTTTTATCGTGTTGTCTCCGCAGTGCAAAGCAGTCTTTTAGCTTGGGGTTTTTAGCGATAATCGATGCTACATTCTGAAGCGATTGAGTATTGATGTCGCTACCCACACAATGCCAACCATATATCTCGCAGGCCAATAGCGGATATATTCCATTAGCCCCAGTACCTATATCAAGCAACGTGGTTTTGGGCTGGGTCCTAGCCTGATTCGTAGTCAACTCGCCGTACCCAAGCAAGTCAGCTATGTGGTGGATGTAGTCGACTCTGCCTGGGATGGGTGGACAAAGAGCACCCTCTGGAATATCCCAATCGGCAATGTTGTAGTGGCGTTTTAATAGCGCGGCATTTAGAGATTTGACGGCCAGTGGGTCTGCAAATTCTATGGAAAGGTTGCCATAGGCGTTTGTTTTCACATGTGAGGCTAGGAGCGGGTAGCTTTTTACCAAAGAAGGAAAGTCATAGCCTTGCCGGTGGAGATTCCTCGGGTGCAGGCCTTTGGGACTAGGCTTGGTTGGGTTCTTTTTACCTCGACGCAGTGTGCTCATAGGAATGGCTCTTCACTAATTTGTGTGCCCGGAGATCATCAAGGTCATTCCTCACCACGCGCCCAGCTAGACTTTAAATTCTTCCCTGCTTCCAAGCAGGTGCCAGGTCGCCGTCTTGAACCGGCACCGACAATCCCGTCTCCACGTCGTTCACCGAACGCAGATCCTTCTTGCGACACAGGATCCAAGCTCCCGAAGCTACTCGCGAGGGTGAGCAGCAGGATTTCAGACTCCAGCTCGCCTCGGCTCCACCGGAGGCTTCGAATCTCCTCGCTCAACGCTTTCACGTCTGTATTCGGTACGCCATCACGATCGCCGATTTTGTCGGACTGCTCCAGCCGGCGTCGCACGGTTCGCGCCTCGTGGTCTCACTCTCTGCCCCCATTTAAAATTTACCCAAAAATCTGGTTCATATAGTACAATATCTTGACTTGAACGGCAGGGCTTCTTATCATTGGCCGATAAAACAGGTTATATAGAACAAAATTATAGACTAGACATACCCGAATTCAACAAGATAGCTCGACACCGGCTTGGTCGGCCCAAGCTCGACGAAGCAACACCACTACCCTGGCACGTCAACCGCCTTCGACCGGCACATGGCGGGCCTTCCAAGGAAAGGGAATCAAATT
The DNA here is from genome assembly GCA_965366625.1 of uncultured bacterium. GTDB lineage: Bacteria > Acidobacteriota > Thermoanaerobaculia > Multivoradales > J023 > JAUIJL01. Next base: position 89,326 of record CBDUGP010000013.1, on the reverse strand, counting down.
GAAAACCAGCCTCGACAAACTCGACAAGGATCTGTTTCAGCCCCTGGAAGCAACCGAGGCCAACATGGTTCTCGGTGGCGCTAGGGTATTCACCCTCATCGGCCTGACCAGCCATGAGGGTGAGATCTACAATGACTATGTAGAAGACACCATCATCATCGTCGTCTGACGTTGCGAGTGGCGACACATCGCACCCCGCGTCTGTGGAAGGCTCTCGCGTCCGCGAGAGACATCGTAACCGCACTGCCAAGGCTGAAAAGCCGGCCGCGAGTGCATAACTGAAAGTAGGAACCCCTATGAACACGAGCCTCGAAAAACTCGACCAAGAACTGTTCCAACCTCTCGACGCGACCGAATCCAACATGGTTCTCGGTGGTGCTCGCGGTTTCACCCACGTCGGCGCGACCGACATCGGTGGCGAAGTCGTCAACGACTGGGTCATCGACGAGTCTGAGCCGGCCCCGGACCCGGGCCCGATCTACGCCTGATTGAGGCCACCTGAGCTCCGCGTCTAGGATACGTCGCGGAGACAATGTGGGCGGCTGAGGGCCTCTCGGCCGCCCACATCTTTGTCGGCATGACCGACATCGACGGTGAAGTCGTCCACCACTACTTCAGGTAAACTCAATTCTTACTGATCTGATCACTGGTTTGCTGAATGCGGGCCCTGCCGGACGTCGCACCCGGTTCCGCCCCCCCAATAACCCCTCATGAAAACCGTGGATAGGAACAAGAACCGTTGGCCGCGACACAAAGACACCGTGACTCCACCCAGTTGCCGAGACCAGAGAACTCTTGGAGGAGACGCGCGATGCCGGTCGCTGCCTTGCCGATGCTTGTCTTCTTGGTCCTCCTGATCAACGATCCAATGACAGCTCAAGCCACCCCCCCCAATGTAACGGCCAAACCGCTCACAGGCGCCCAGGCCCCCGACCCTGCCGGGAGTGCCGACCCTACCGGGAGTGCCGACCCAGCCGAGGTCTCGGACCCGGCGGCGCTGATCGCCGAGGCCAACGCCGTGGCCCGGGAGATTCAGAAGCGGACCCGTGAAGCCCGTAAGTCGGGCAACATTCTTACCGAGCTGGAGGCAATGCGTGATCTGGAGGTCGCCTACGCCGATCACGGGGAACTCGCCCGCGGCATGCTGGCGCAGATGCTGGCCGTTCTGACCTCGCGGCTGGGCAACTATGCCGAAGCCGTCCGCTACTTCGACGAGGTGGCGGATCCGTGGGACGGAACGACTGAAGCGGCGGCGGTTGCGCTGGAGGGCTACGCTCCCCAGAACGCGCTCCAGGTTCTGTCGGACGTGGCCGACAAGGCACAGGTCATCATGATCAACGAGGCCCACCACGTCCCAGAGCACCGGGCCTTTACGCTGCGTCTCCTGGGGGTCTTGCGAAAGAAGGGCTTTACCCATTTCGCTGCCGAGACGCTCTACGAGTCCGACACCGATCTGGCCGCACGGGGATACCCGGTAGCAGCGACGGGCAGCTATACCACTGAGCCCGTCTATGGCGATCTCGTACGCACCGCGCTCCGGCTGGGTTACCACGTCATTGCTTACGAGTCACCGCCGAACGGAGATCCGACGCACGATCGGGAGCGTGGCCAGGCCACCCACCTGGTCGAACGCATCCTAAAGGTTGATCCGAAGGCGAGGATCCTGGTGCACGCCGGCTTCAGCCACATCAACGAATCCGGATTGCTGGCCGGGCATGCCCCGATGGCCGCACAATTTCGCGAAATTACCGGCATCGATCCGTTCACAGTGGAGCAGACCAAGATGACCGCGCGAAGTGCGGCGGAGTTCGAACATCCGATCTACCGACAGGCAGTGACTCGCGGATGGGTCGACGAACCGACGCTATTCCGCCGCGACGGCGGCGAAGTCTGGAGCTCGCGCCCGGGACAAAACGACGCGACGCTGTTTCATCCGCCGGTGGAATATCACGGCAGCCGCCCTCTGTGGCTGCGGCTCGACGGAATGCGCGCCGACGTCCACCTGCCAGAGAAGCTCGCTTCGACAAAAAAACGCCTCGTGGCGTGGGCCAAGAGTTCGGCAGAGTCGGCCGATGCGGTGCCGGTGGACCAAATAGAGATCGTTCCCGGCCAGCCTTTGCCGGTCCTCGTCCTGCCGCCGGGAGACTTCACGGTCGTGGTGGAAGATGCCGCAGGTGAGCAGGTCTTGAGCTTTCACACAGCCGTTCCCGCACCTTCGAAGGGGGCATCGCCGTGATCCTTATTCTCAGTCAAGACCTGTTCGAGATCACCACGGAGGACGTTCAGGACTGGATCGAATACCTGGGTGGCGACTGTATACGCCTGAACGGCGAGGACCTGACCGCCAAAGAAGGGCCCTACGCCATGGGTTTCGGTAGCGATTCGGAAGAGATGACATTCGAAGTGGGCGGGCGTCGTTTCAGCGCCTCCGAGGTGGGTGCGGTCTGGTGGCGCCGGTGGCACACCTATCGTACCTTCGAGTATCTCGAGTCCAAGGAGGCCATGAAGCTGGGCAGAGACATCCGATCTCACCTACTGGGGGAGGTTCAGGCTGTGTCCAGCGGGCTGCAAGTCCAGCTGCGCAATGCCGAGTGGCTGACCCGCATGAACCAGCGCAGCGTCAACAAGCTCGAGGTGCTGAGTCGAGCTGCAGAGGTGGGACTCGAGATCCCCGCCACGCTCGTCACCAACGACAAGCAGCGCCTGCAAGCCTTTCGAGAGCGGCACGGAAATCGAATCATCGTCAAGCCGGCTCACCAAGCCACCAAGTTCATCGTCAAGAACCAAATCTTCGGAATGTATACTTCGGAAGTTTCGGACGCGGCGATGGCCAAGGCTCCCGAGCGATTCTTCCCGACCCTCGCCCAGGCGATGGTGCCGAAGGAGTTCGAAGTTCGCACCTTCTATCTCGACGGAGAGTGCTGGAGCATGGCGATCTTCTCCCAGGCAGACAACAAGACCCAACTGGACTTCCGCCAGTACAACTTCGAGAAGCCCAACCGCTATGTCCCGTACAAGCTGCCTGACGATGTTCTGGAGAAGGTGCGGACTCTGGTTTCCGCTCTGGATCTCCCCACTTGTTCACTCGATCTGATCCGCACACCTGACGGCCGTCACGTCTTCCTCGAGGTCAACCCCGTGGGGCAGTTTGCGATGGTGAGCGAACCGTGCAACTACCATCTGGAAAAGAAGGTCGCAGAGCACCTTCTCGCCCTGGAGAAACGAAATGAAGAAAAAAAAGGGTCCGCAAGAGGCTCCGAAGCTGCTCGAAGTACTGCCGGAGAAGCTGCGTGAAGGCGGTCCTCTCCCACTCGGGTACTATATGATGCGCGCGGAGTCGGCGGCCTCCGGGGCGCCCGTGTTTCGGGCCGCTCGTAGCGACATCTACCGATCCGTGGCGTCTCATTGCATACCGTTCTATAAACCGATCTCGCGCTGCATCAAAATCGAAAACCAGTGACTGAGCCCCGCATCTTCCGTCTCTTTGCCTGCTGTGTGCCCGTGCGCGGTGCTCGGCGAAGCACCCTATGCGATTTGCAGCGCAAGACCTACCGTTTCATCCCGAACGGGCTCTACGAGATCCTGACGGAGCATCGCGGCAAGACCGTCGACGAGTTAAAGGAACTCTACGAACACAAATTCGACGAGGAAATCGATGAGTACTTCGAGTTCCTGATCAAGCTCGAGCTCGGCTTTTGGTGCGACGACCCGGAGGCGTTCCCCGATCTGGATCTCAGCTGGGAGATGCCCTCGGCGATCACCAACGCGATCGTCGACGTAGGCCCGACGTCACAGCACGACTTCGCTTCGATCTTTCGCCAGCTCGACGACCTAGGCTGCAAGGCCCTTCAGTTGCGGTTCTTTCGGCCGGTGGAACTCGACGAGCTGCAAGAGATCATTGACTTCACGGAGAACGGACGGCTACGTTCCATCGATTTGCTGGTGCCCTTCATCGAGGGCTGGGCGTTCAAGCCCCTCGAACAGCTCTGCCTGAAGAACTCGCGCATCTCGAACCTACTAGTGCATTCTGCCTCCGAAGAGCGAGCTGTGAGAGTGCGCGAGACCGTCCAAATCTCATGGCATCGCCACGCCGTGGAATCTGCCTCCCACTGTGGGGAAGTGCATCCCGCCTATTTCGTCACGGAGCAGGCCCTCTTCACCGAAGCGCAAACCCACAATACCTGCCTGAATCGCAAGATCTCCATTGACGAGCACGGCGACATCCGCAACTGTCCGGCGCTGCCGCGGTCTTTCGGCAATGCTCGGGAAACCTCCTTGCATTCGGCGCTGCTGCACAAGGACTTCCGCGAACTCTGGTCCATCAACAAAGACCAGGTAGAGACCTGCAAGGACTGTGAGTTTCGCTACATTTGCACCGACTGCCGTGCATTGATCCGGGATCCGGACGACCGCTATTCGAAGCCGTCGAAGTGCACCTACGACCCCTACACGGCCCAGTGGGAGTAGCTGATTGCCGGCGGCGATAGCGCCGCGGCTCGCTTGCTAATTTATTATGTGGGGAACTTTTGCCCGAGGCGGACGCACAAGTTCGTTTCCGACCTTCCAACAGATGGACGCGATGGACTGCGGTCCGACGTGCCTGCGGATGGTGGCCAAGTATTACGGTCGAAACTATTCGCTCGAGGCGCTGCGCGAGAAAAGCTTCCTGAGCCGACAGGGCGTCTCACTGCTGGGCATTAGCTACGCCGCCGAAGAGATCGGACTGCGCACCCTGAGCGTCAAGACCGACTTCGAGCGGCTCCTCCAGCAGGCGCCGCTTCCTTGCATCGCCCACTGGCAACAGAACCACTTTGTCGTCATCTATCGGGTCGACAAGAAGCGAATCTACGTGGCTGACCCAGCCCAGGGCGCACTCACCTTCACCCACGAAGAGTTTCGCGAAGGCTGGCTCTCGATTCAGGAGGAAGGCAATTCCAAAGGCCTTCTTCTCCTCCTCGAGCCGACTCCGGCCTTCTACGACCGCGGCGAAGATCAGGATGCCAAACAGTCGAGACTCTCTTTCTTATGGTCGTACGTGCGTGGCTATGGAGGTCTCTTCACGCAGGTGGCGCTGGGCATGGCGGTGGCCAGTCTTCTGCAGCTGATCTTCCCGTTCCTGACCCAGGCGATCGTCGATCACGGCATCGCGAATCAGGACCTGAGCTTCATCAATTTGATATTGATCGCTCAGCTCGCTGTTTTCTTCAGTCGAACCGCGGTCGAGTTCCTGCGCAACCGAATCCTATTTCACGTCGGCACGCGGATCTTTGTCTCGATCCTGTCCGACTTCCTCCTCAAGCTGATGAAGCTGCCCATCGCCTTTTTCGACCGGCAAATGGTGGGCGATCTCATGCAGCGGGTCCACGACCATTCCAGGATCCAACAGTTCTTGACCGCCACGTCGCTCAACGTCGTGTTCTCAGTCTTCACGCTGACGGTTTTCAGCGCGGTGCTCGCGCTCTACAACCTGACGATCTTCCTGGTCTTCGCCGGCGGCAGTTTCATCTACGTCGCTTACGTTCTACTCTTCCTGCGTCCTCGCAAAGCACTCGATTACCTGCGTTTCAGCGAGATGTCGCGCAATCAGAACGTCCTGGTTGAAATGCTCACCGGCATGCAGGAGATCAAGCTGCACAACGCCGAGGTGTTCAAGCGCTGGGATTGGGAGCGCGTCCAGGCGAGATTGTTCCGGGTCAACCTCCGCGGGCTAAATCTAGACCAATTCCAGGAGGGAGGTGCGATGTTCATCAACGAGCTGAAGAACATCACCATCACCTTCCTGGCGGCCAAGCTGGTGATCGACGGGCAGCTGACCCTGGGCATGCTGCTGGCGATCCAATACATCCTGGGCCAGCTCAACGGTCCTCTCAGCCAGCTGGTCATGTTCGCCCACTCAGCCCAGGACGCCAAGATCAGCATGGAGCGTCTGGCGGAAATCCACGACCGCGAAGACGAGGAAGATCCCTCGGTCCGTCTGCACGCGCTCACCGGCGAACGTACCATCAAGATCTCCGGTCTCGATTTCCACTACGGCGGGCCGATCCCGGAAATGGTGCTGCGCAATGTCGACCTGATCATTCCCGAAGGCAAGGTGACCGCCATCGTCGGACCCAGCGGCAGCGGCAAAACCACGCTGATGAAAATGTTGCTGAAGTTCTATGAACCCATCGCCGGCGAGATACAGATCGGCAACTCGAATCTACGCAATATTTCCCATCGCTTTTGGCGAGATCGCTGCGGCACGGTGATGCAAGACGGCCATCTCTTCAGCGACACCATCGCCAAGAATATTGCCGTCGGGCAGGAAACCATCGACATGCCGCGCTTGCTCGAGGCGGTCCGGATCGCCAACATCCAGGACTTCGTGGAACGACTGCCGATCAGCTACAACACCAAGGTCGGACGCGAAGGCATCGGCATGAGCGCGGGCCAGAAGCAGCGCCTGCTCATCGCCCGCGCGGTGTATAAGGACCCTGAGTTTCTCTTCTTCGACGAAGCGACCAGCGCGCTCGACGCCAACAACGAGCGCACCATCATGGACAACCTCAACAAATTCTTCCGAGGACGTACCGTCGTCGTTATTGCCCACCGGCTGAGCACGGTGAAGAACGCCGACCAAATCGTGGTGATCGACAACAGCCAGATCGTCGAACGAGGCACTCATGAGGAACTCGCGGCGCAGCGAGGGACCTACTACGAGCTAGTGAAGAATCAGCTCGAATTGGGGAACTGATGAGCTCTGAACACGACCAGCGGACGGACAAGCCGGAGGTGCAGTCTGCGGACGAGGCGCCGGACGAACCGGCGGAGGAGACGAGCCCCGCGGCTGCAGATCCCGAGAAGCTGATCACCGGCGCGGGCGGACGCTGGGTGACCGCACCGACTGGCCAGCGGATCTTCTTGCTCGACGAAGCTCCAGCGTCGACGCCCATGTTCATCTCAGGCGATGCCCTGTCCGGCCAGGCGCCGGGGGCACCGAAGGTGCGCATCATTCCAGGGACCGCGCTTCCACCCGGGGCGAATTTCATTCCTGGACAGGCCGGCGGAGACGCGGCTGCGCCCGGCAAGGCAGCAGAGGCGACGCCGCCGAAGCCGCCCGTCGAGTCTTCATCCCCGCCGCCCGCCGCAACCGCGTCGCCGACGAGACCCGTGTCGACAGAAAAGGGAGCGTCGACTCCGCTCTCCCCGGTCGGGACCGAGAAACTAGGCGAAGAAGGCGGCACGCCCGAAACCGGCACCTCCGAGCCGTGGACCGAAGCCTCGAACCGACTCAAGATCGAGGCGCGGAGCGAAGAACTCCAGGAGATCATCAGCTTTGTGCCCAGCTGGCTCGTCCGCTGGGGCATCACCGTCGTCTTCTTCACGGTGATCGGCCTGCTGGTGCTGGCGTGGGTGGTGCGCTATCCGGAGGTCATCCACGGAACACTGAAAGTGACCACTCCGTCACCACCGGTCCGACTCGTGGCTCGGGGCGGGGGGGAACTGGAGCGGCTCTTCGTGAGCGACGGCGACGCGGTGACCGCCGACGCCCATCTCGCGGTCTTTCGCAGTTCCGCCGACTATCGTGACGTGGTGCGGCTAGAGGAAAGGCTGGCGGAACTGCGTTCCCTGCTAGAGGACTCGCGCGATCCGATGGACTGGGAGATTTCCGAGTCCACGCTCACCTTGGGGGACCTGGAGGTTCCGTATTCGAATCTCCTGCAGGCGCTCGCCGAGTACCGCTCGTTCCGGAACGATTCATTCTACGGCGAAGTGGTGGAGTCGCTCCGGCAACAGATCGCGGACCAGCAACGGCTGCGAGAAAGCCAAGAGAAGAAGGAGCGGCTGCTGGTCGAAGAACTCGGCCTGATGGAGCGGCAGCGCGATCGAAAGGAAGAGCTGGCGAAAAGCGGACTGCTCTCGGAGCAGGAGAAAGAACTTGCCAATTCCGACTACCTGCGCATGCTGCAAACCGCACAGAACGCCCGCGGCGAATTGGTGACCACCGACAGCCGGATCACCCAAATCCAGAGTTCCCTGCTCGAAGCACGCCAGCGACAGGACGAACAGCGGCGTACGCTGCTTCTGTCGGTGAGGAGCAGCTACCACGCGTTGCGAGCCGCCATCGATCGCTGGCGGCAGGACTATATAGTGCAGGCGCCGTCGGCGGGCCGGGTCTCTTTCTTCCGCGATCTCGCCGAAGGCCAGTTCTTAGCTCCCTATGAGGCCATGCTCGCCGTCATGCCGGAAGAAGAAGAAGCCGTGGCCACTAGCCTTCTAGAGCCGCTCGGCGTCGGCCGGGTCAAGCCGGGCCAACGGGCAATTTTGCGCTTCGACACGTTTCCGCCGGAAGAATACGGCACCGTGGAAGGTCGGGTGGAGAGCATCTCGCAGCTGATGGACCAACCCAGAGACGACCAAGGAAACCCCGGCTACCTTGTGCGCATCACCCTTCCCCACGGATTGAGAACGACCTACGGCAAGCGCTTGGAATTCCACCAGGAGATGGGCGGCACCGCCGACATCGTGACAGAAGATCTCAGTGTCTTGGAACGTCTTTTCCATCAGCTGCGCTCAGTGATCGTCAACGCTCGGGGATCCTGAACTTCGCGTCAGGCACCGTTCGAAATAGAGCCTCAAGAATTCGATGGCCCTATACACCTTTACAAGTCCTCGACCTCTGCAGAAAACTCAGTTCACGCGGTCGACATGATTCATCAGCCGCAACACGACAAGGTTTAAGGCTTCCCCACCCTTCGTCTTCACCATCCGTGCCTGCGCCAAGCCGATCAACGCTTCCAGATCAAATTCCTGCTCGCCGTCCGGACTCAGAATCTCCCCCGGATCCTTCCACTGCCGCCCCTGTGCCACGGCCGCGATCAGCTCATCGAGCTGGCGTTCCGCATACAGCGCTGCCATCGGTGCGATGGCGATGATTTCCCAAGGATCCGACGACTGGACCAAGTGTCCGAGCCCGGCGTCATCACTGAGCTGCCAGAGCCGTTCCAAGCGACCTTCGAGGCCGTCTAAAGAGAGAACCGCCCAGGTTCCGTCCTTGCCCGCATCTTCCAGGAGCTGGGCGAGATCTGGTTCTGTAGGCAGCCAGTCCTCGTTCAGTTTCGCCAGGAGCTCAGGCTTGGCTGCGACCGTTTGCAGCAGCAGCCAGAAGAGCACCCGCAGGGAGCGCGGGTTCTCGGCGCGCAGCAAAGCAGAAAACAGATGCTTCAAGTGCTGAGGTTCGAGCTCCAGCTCGGTAGAAGCATTGGCGAAGTCGGCAAGGCGGAATTCGTGGCTCATCTCATCGCGGGTCAAAAAATGGGAGCCTGCGGAAGCAATCTTCAACGCAGACTCCCGATGTGTTGATGGTCAGCGGAGTGTAGCCAGAGCGCACTCGCTACCGCCAAAACATCGCCTCGGCAGGAAGACCAGATCATCTGATCTCGCAAAAGTACGAGATATTTTTCCTGCTCTCTACCAAGAGCGCTGTTGGAGTCGACTTGCCTCCGCAAGAAAAATTGGATCGGTCGGTAACAGCTCCTAGCTCAAATACAAAGGACATCACCCATTCTGGTAGATAGATTTTTTGACCATTCTTGAACTACCGCCGTACCAAGCCTTTAGGAGCTAGACGAACCGATCACAGCCGCACTATCTTCCAAGTGGGGTGAGGCAATGCAGCTTCACCGTACCTTTGGAGGTGGCTTATGAAGGTCCAGAGTCAGGTGCATTCAGGTCAAATGGGCGGCATTACGCCGATTGGATGAGGTTGAGCGAAGAGGTGGCAGTAGCCATCTCTTCGCTATTTCGACTATGCTTTTGGTGTGTCTATCTCCCTGACCCCTCACCGTAGAAAGCGCATTCGTCGTGCTGATGCTGCCGATATCACCCGAATGGTTGATTTGGAGCACTACTGGAGTCAGGAAGCCCTTAGGGAGATTTTCAGGAGGGTGGAAGCACTGAATCATGAGGATGCCAGCCAATCTCCCGCCGCTGCTGAAGCGGCCCTGGATATCCTCAAGCGAATTCGGGATCCACACCCCGACCTCCAGAGCCTGGCCCTCGCGATCTACGGATCGACGTTACGGTACAACGGTCAACTGACCCAAGCTATTGAGGTGCTCAATCAGGCCGAGCGAGTGGAGGGAACCACTCGGCGGGGCAAAGGCGACGTTCTGGCGCGGAAAGCCGTCACACTGGTGTGCCTAGAGGAAATCGATACGGCGTTGGAAGCGATCGACGAAGCACTGAGACTCAGCGCTGGCGGAGCTCCGATTCGCGCTGCCCGCTCCTGGATCCGCATGATCGCTGGAGACTTCGGAGGGACTCTTGAAGATTGCCTGAAAATCCTCAATGACCCCGAAGCCATGCATCGCAGTGACTACACGCCCCTTAGTGCCGTCGTCAACGCTGCAAACGTGCTCAGCTACGAAGCCGGTCCGGAAGTAGAGGAATCAGTCCTCAACCGTATTCGCGATGCTATAGCCCACTGCCGCCAGGCACTCCCAACCGAAGGATCAAGCTACTATCGAGGTCAGCGTTCGCGATTGCTGCTTTCCAGAGCAGAAGCCCTCATCATCGCCAAAACGGGAGATCCGGAAGGCGCGGTTCCGATCCTGCGAAGGGCCGCGCACGGACTCAGCAGGAAATATCCAGATGATGCCCTCGACGCCAGCATCGATCTGATGTGCCTGCTGGCCAAAATCGGCGAGCAGGCTCTCGCGGCTGCGGAGACCCGCACCATCCGGCAATTGATCGATCGCATACCCGTAAAGCCCCAACGTCTCGCATTGGTCATCCTAGACGCTTCCGCCGAGCGTTCCTCTCTCAGCGCCATGGCTGCCGCGGAGCTGCGAGTCCGACTACGATCGAGATCGTAGGGCGTTATCGAATCTGTCGTACTCCATTTCTATGGACTGTCATCGTCCGAGCACCCTTCGGACGCAACGGAGCACCCCTCGTTTCCGAAGGAACCGAGATCTCAAAGGCAGATGCCCTAGGTTAGAGGCTACTAAACTGATTGCTATCTGATTGCCAGCACTTGGAAGGAGGGAGTAGCGATTTGCCGTAAGTGCTTGAAAAGACTGGAGCCGATGGGCGGATTTGAACCGCCGACCTACTGATTACGAATCTTGATGTCTTGCTAGGACGAATTTCGAGAACCTTGGATAAGCCTTGATCTCACATCATATCGAGCTTGACCATCTGCTACGATCTAAGACGAACTTGGATGTCTGAAGGTGACATTCCGGTGACATCTTTCGAGGGGGATAGCAGTGAAGCTCACAAAGGCTCGGATCGACAAAGCAACCTACGAGGGCAAGTCTCACGAAGGAAAGGACGGCAAGAAGAAGTGGAGCCGGCACGTTCTCTGGGACACTGAGATTCGGGGGTTTGGGCTCCGGCTGACACCTGAAGGCCGGAAAGTCTTCATCGTCAGCTATCGCGCTGGAGGACGAAAGCGCCAGATGACTCTTGGGGCCTATGGCGTGCTGACGCTGTCACAGGCTCGCGACATGGCGCGCAAGCACCTTGCCCAGGTCATTGAGGGGCGGGACCCACTAGCGGAGCGTAGGCTTTCGAAGGAAGCGGAAACCGTCAGGCAGCTCGCCGATCGGTACCTGACCGACCACGCCGAGGCTAAGAAGAAGCCGGCAAGCGTCAAGAATGATCGGCAGATGATTCGGGACTATGTGATTCCGAAGCTCGGCGGTCTCAAGGTTGCGGCTGTGACTCGGCAAGACGTGGCGGCTCTTCATCACGCCCTACGTGACAAACGATTCATGGCAAATCGAGTTCTTGCTCTGCTGTCAAAGATGTTCAATCTTGCCGAGAAGTGGGGCTTACGACCGGATGGATCCAACCCTTGCCGGCACGTCGAAAGATTCAAGGAAAAACGCCGAGAACGTTACCTCTCTTCGGAAGAGCTGGCACGCCTGGCAGATTCTCTCAAGACCGAAGAGCTTGAAGGTTCTGGGCCACATACCGCCGCCGCGATTCGCTTGCTTCTTCTAACTGGCTGCCGGCTCCGCGAAATCCTCCAGCTTCGATGGGAAGATGTCGATTTAGCCGCTGGGCTGCTTCGACTTCCCGACTCGAAGACCGGTGCGAAGGTGATCTACCTCTCGGCACCGGCCCGCGCTGTCCTGTCTGACCTTCCTCGGACTCACGGTTTTCAATTCGTCATTGAGGGTAGGAATCCAGACTCGCCGCGATTCGACCTCAACAAACCTTGGCGGCGAGTCCGTGACCGAGCTGGATTGGAGGATGTTCGACTCCATGACCTGCGTCACAGCTTTGCAAGCATCGGCGCGGGAATCGGCATCTCCTTACCAATGTTGGGTCAACTTCTCGGCCACAGCCAACCGGCCACCACCGCCCGTTATGCCCATCTTGCCGCCGATCCTATGCATGAGGCCGCCGACCGGATAGCCGAAGAGCTGACCGCCGCGATGGAACGGAAACCCGACGCAGAAGTGATTGATCTGGATAGTCGTCGTGCGTGAGAAGTGGCGCGTACGACGGCGTGCTAAGCCAAGAGTCTTCGACCATCCGTTACGGCAAGAGGATCCGGCCCCTGAGGCCCAGGCCGTAGTATCCAATGCGATGAACGGTGACCCAGGAGCACTCAAAAAGATTCTTCGGAGCCTAGCTGCTTACCTTGTTGGGCATGCGCAGCTTCCACGGGAGTACGCATTGTTTTGCTCGTCAGCATTGGGCCAGTTCGCTGATTCCGAACCCATGACGAAGGCTGGCAAGGTGTTCTTCGAGAATGTCGCCACGGAAATGGCCAAGGCAGTCCGGAAGGATGAGGAAGCCGGCGAAGTCTTGCCGGGCTCGGATCTCAGATTGTTAATCATGCTGTACCGAGGTCCCCGGCTACCACCTGCCTGGATTCGAAAGGTCGGTTCCAGCTTCAGTCGCGCTTTCCGGCTCCGCGTGAAGGCGAGAAAATCTGACGCCTCCTCAATAGCAGAGATTGCAGAGAGCCCGCCGTGTCTCGATCACCCTATGAGTCGAGAGATCGCCACTATCGAGGCGATGAAACAGGTGAACTCCGCCAAGAAGGGGAACCCGGAGATTCTGCGAACAATGCTCGGAAACCTATCCGAACACTTGCGCGGAGAGGCTGAGTTCTTGAGGGAATATGCTTTCTTCTGCGCCGACGCCTTCAAGGCCTTTGCCGATTCAGACGAAATGGATGAGTCGGTCGAGGTTTTCAGCCAGCGTGGCGAGCTAACTATTGAGGGCACCACCAACGAGTGGGGAGACCGGCTCCCCGGCATACGGACACTCGAACGCGCTTTCTGTCGAAGTTTCCACATCAGCAAACCTCCAGGGATGAAGATTCCCAACCACCCGGCCCTGTTCCCGTCGAGTGCCTACAAGGTGATGCTGCTTCGTTATTTCGGTGAACCCTTGGACCACGCAATTGAAGTTGTGTGCAGTTACTACACCAACGAATCGCCACGAAGGGTGGAGACCTGGGTTAGGGAGATGGGCTTTGACGAACCTATTCCGGGAACACTCGGCGGGAATGAGCTCGCTTGGCGTAGACTCCACTTGGGAGCCCGTGTCCTCCGCCATGCCTCCACCGGCGCCACACTGCAACAAGCGTTCGAAACCGTCGCCCGTGACATCGCGAGGGAAGTTCTCGACCCTCTGGGTTCAGATAGCGATGAGCGCTTCGAAGACCTCGTCCCTCTAAAAACTGAAACCATCGAGCATGCCTACACCTTTGCGCAGCAATGCCGGAGCGATCCCAAGTGGGACCGGCTCTGGACCTACATGGAGCGCCGTTTCAAGAGACCGTCGAATCGATCGGATTGACGACCAAAACGTCACCGAGAACGGCCTTCTCTTTTCGCCAAGTGTTTTCGCGAAGGCGCGAATTTCAGCAAAGAGGTGAACTCGCTCCCCTCGAACCTCGGGGCTCGACTGGTACCGAATGGAAGTACAATCGGCTCTCGGGATCTGGCGAGGGCACCCCGAGAGGCTCCCTGGGCCCAAGCCTCTACAAAAGATCGGCTGGACAACCAGGGAATTTCGACTTTGACAAGACAGTGAACTCTATCTTATGGGAAAGGAATTAATCGAATGAGTGCGAAGCGAACCAGGCATGTTGGTGCAACTAGCATTTTTAATCTGAGGGAAAGGCTTCTTCAGGAGTTCGAATTTGCCAAACGAGAAACCGTCGATGATCCCGTCAAGACAAAGCATGGGGATTGCGCAGAGCTTATATACCGGGAACATCTTGAACAGATCCTCCCTGCCAGGTTCGGTGTTACCAAGGGCTACATCATCACCTCGGATCAGAGCTACGCAGAGGACTTGATAGAGTGGGACATCATCATTTATGACAAGTTTCAATCTCCGACACTATTTGTCAGATCTGAAGATGGCACCAAAAGAAGGGGCATCCCGATCCCCTATGTGCTGGCTGCCATAGAGGTCAAATCCAGGTTAACAAAGGCCAGTGCTGAGACCGCTGGTCAACAATTGGCTCGTCTAAGGAAATTAGAGATGGAGGATTCCGACGAAGAGACGGAGGATTCCGGCGAGCCATCGACAGTCAATCCGCATCAGTATTTACGGTCGGACTTCAAAACGATGGCCGTATTTTTCGAGCTTGACCCAAACATGACCAAGGAAGACTTCGAGAAGGCCCTCGGAGGTCTACTCCAAGCCGGAAATTTGGGGCCTCACTTTGCAGGAGGTCTTATTCTAAGCGCTCCTGAAATACGAGGTGCTTGTTCTTTGGGCCTGCAGTTCGCAAATACCGAAGAACTCTTTTCACTACTTCCTCCTCCTGCTGTGGCGGGAATGCACTTTTCACCAGTTGTCCTGTCCGAAAGAAAAATGGTATTCAGTTTCGATCCCAACAAGAACCCAACAGCCGCGCCCGATCAAGGTCTCTATATGAGAATTGCAGCTTCTGGTTTCGGAATAAACGAGTATCAACGAAAACTCTTTGAGCTAGTGGAATATCTCAACAATCGGCCGACAGTAGAAAGTCTAAATAGTCAAGCCGATGAAATTGCGGCACCTCCAGACTTCAGCTTGCTGGATGGCTATGGCGTCGACACAAGTGCCAATGAGCTGAAGAGCCCATGGCCCGACGAAAACACCGGCCTCAGTTCCTCCGAAGAAGAGTAACGGGAGTGTTCCAAGTTCTACCAGCTGGCAGGCCCAGTAGCGACTCAGGAAGAACGCAGGGCATCCTCTCAGCTTGCATGTTGCCACTCGGATTTGGGGAGCTAGTTTTCTCGTAGGCATTTCTTCCTGCACACCCCTGAGCTTCTCTGAGACTTGCTGAACCGCGACCGATGATCGGTTTGCGGGTTCACCAAAGAGGAGCCGAGATGAGCACTGAAAAACGCCTTTACGACACGAAGTGGTCCGCCAATTATCTAGGAGTCGAAGAGTCGACCTTACAAGCCTGGAGGTCTCGTGGCGGAGGCCCCCGTTTCGTCAAAATCAACGGTCGTATCTGCCGGTACCGGCTGGAAGATCTCGACGCCTGGATTGCCGAACGTCTCCGAGTCAGCACCTCCGATCCTGGGCCGGAGGGCAGGCGGTGAAACCAGGCGACCGAGATCCTGAAGAATGGGTCGAACAAATCCACCGCTTCTGCGGCATCAAGCTACGGCGCAAGGGGAAGGAGTTCGCCGGCCCCTGTCCTGTCTGCGGCGGTACGGATCGCTTCCACGTCGCGCGGAAGGCTCACGGACGCGGGTCCATGATCGGCTGCCGCCAATGTAAGAGCAGCTTCGCCGAGTTCTGTCGCTTTATCTGGGGAGACCCAAGGACCGATCTGGTTCCACCCAAAAGGCCACATGCCCAACCAAGAGCAGACAGGCAGCGCCCCGACCAAGAGTTTGCAATCCGGGATCTAGACGGCAAGCTGGTCGCGACACACTCAAGATGGCAGGGGCGGAACGGTCAGCGGAAGCGCTACGCTTGGAGCCGATGCGGAAAGCCCGGACTCGGCGGTCTCGCCGTGGCGGCTCTTCCCTTTTACCTCTCCGAGCACCTCAAGTACTACGACCCAAGGAAGCCGCTCTTCATTGTCGAAGGAGAACCCGCAGCCGACGCTCTCCGGGCCGCAGATGCCCAGGTTGTTGGCACGGTGACCGGTGCCAGCTCGCACCCCTCAGAGGCCGTCTGGCGGTTTCTGTCAGGCTTTAAAGACTGCCTCGTTTGGCCGGATCTCGACGGCCCTGGCCGCAAGCATGCGCAGCGCTGCGCCGAGGCGCTAGCAACCGTTAACCCAGAGGCGAACATTCGAATTGTGGATCCCGAGGCCCTGTGTCTCACCGCCCCCGGCTCGGATGCCGTCGAATGGATCGAGATGGGTGAGGGGGCAGAAGGTCTGGGTCGTGTGATCTCGTCGGCCAGTCCTTTCGACTCGGACACTTGCGATTCTCGCGATTCCTGCTACATCGGCCGAAGAAAGCGGACTTCCGCTGCTATAGGCGGTGAGAGCGGTTGCGAGATCGCCCCTGAGCCAACGCCCCTGGCACCGGATCGCGAGGCCCCGTTTCCGGTTGAGGTCTTTCCGACGTTGCTACGGGAAGCTGCAGAGGCGATCCAAGCCCTTACCCGCGCTCCCATGGCCCTCTGCGCCCAATCGGTTCTTGCCGTGGCGTCAGTGGCGGCTCAGCGGGTCGCCGATGTCGAGCTACCGACTCGGCAAACCGCACCCCTGAGCCTCTTCTTGCTTTCCATCGCTCAATCCGGAGAACGAAAGTCTTCGGTAGACCGCTGGGCTACCAAGCCTCTGCAAGACGAAGAAGAGCGCCAGGAAGAGCAGCATCGAGAGAGGCTAGCGAGCCACGAAGCAGCCCTTGAAGCCTGGAAGGCCGAGAAGACCGCAGCACGCCGGAATGCAGACGGTGACCTCCGCGAGCGACTCGAAGAGCTAGGACCAGAGCCAAAGCCTCCCGTCCAGCCTGGACTGCTCGTCGGTATGGGAACCATTGAAGGGATCCTCTCAATGCTGGAGCGGCAGGATGCCGTTGGCCTCTTTTCTGACGAGGGCGGCAGCTTTTTGACTGGCTATGCCATGTCTCGCGAGAACAATCGCAGGATAAGGACTGCCACGGTGCTCTCCTCGCTCTGGGACGGTCGCCCTATCCGGGAGGAGCGCCGTGGTGGAAATCTGCGGCTTGGGTTGGGCAAGCGGATGGCTTTACATCTGCTGGTGCAACCCATTGTAGCGAAGCAGATCCTCACGGACGATGAGATAGACGGGCAAGGTCTTCTTTCTAGGCTGTTGATCGTCGAGCCGGAGAGCACGATCGGAACTCGTCTTTGGCAAGAACCGCCAGAAAGCGCCTTAGTGGTTCTCCAGGACTTCACCGAGCGGATTCGACAGCTTCTCACTCTTGACGGCGAACCGAGAACCCTGCCGCTCAGCCCAGTGGCCAAAGCAGCTTGGATCGATCTTCACAATGACCTGGAGTCGAAGATCGGACACAATGGTGAGTTGGAAGGTATCCGCAGCTTCGCGGCCAAGGCGCCGGAACATGCCGCCCGAATCGCTGGCGTCATGGCCATTTTCGAGAGCTCCGACGCGGTCGACATCACCTCCTTAGCCTCCGGGGAAGCTCTTGTGAAGTTCTATCTCAGCGAACGAGTCCGGCTCTCCGGAAAGCCCGAGGAGCCACATGCCGAGGATGCGAACCGACTGGCGCAGTGGCTAGAGGAGACCTGGTCGGAAGACTGGATCTGCCTCTCGGATTTCTTGCAGAAAGGGCCGAGCCGCTATCGGAAAAAGCGACCGTTGATCAAGGACAAGCTTCTGCCGCTGCTCGAAGCCTACGGCCATATTAAGGGGCCGCCACGGCGAGCCGAAATCCAAGGAAAACCTCGAAGAGAAGCTTATCGGGTGATCCGCCGAGTCTAGGTCTTTAGCTCTAGCAAGAATAGCAAAAGTAGCAACCCTTCTGTTACCATCGGCCCGACATCAGCATTGCTACCCTTAATTCTTGAGCAGTCGATAGACATAAATCTGAGGCGAGGAGATCCGCGCTTCTAGGAAAAGTTGTTAGGCAGGAGCCTGCCTTAGATTCGATAGGTTTGGGCCAAGGAAAGGATGGCAGAACACATGATTCCAGTTCCAAGCTATCAACTAATACCTTTTCTCGCTTGGCTTCACGAGCGAGGCTTGCGCCTGACACGCGAGCCTAGCGACTTTGGGAGGTTGGAGGAAGCCGCCTACGAATTCATAAGGCTTGGTGGTCTGCAGCGGAGCGGCCCCCTCCCCTTAGGCGGTGATCTACGCAGCCTTCTTCTGGTTTTCCAAAGCTGCAATAAGATCCGGGAGCCTACTCTTGAAGAGCAAATGCGCCATTTTTCCACTTGTGGCCAATGTATTGGCTTGGGAGCAGTCCCGAGGATTTCGGAAAATCTTCACCCACTCCTTCTAGGTTTTCTTAGGTGGTCAGAGAGCGAAGCACCTGAGTTGGAAGATCGTCTAGCTCGGTCACTTCGAAAAATCGGGGCTAGACCAGACTCATCTCCACAACCTTCGCAATTCGGAGTCACCATTCAAGAGGTCGGCGGCCATCTCTACGATGAGTTCCTTCGATTCCTTGAAGTTGCTGAACCGAGGCTCGTTAGAGGATATGAGTCTTGGAGGTCTGATCGCTCAAACGTGGCTCGCCGAGAACGAGAGAGCTGGCAGGTTGACCACGAACCAGATACTGAGCCGATTTCGCCAAGAGACTCGCATGATTTTGCCGCAGTGCGCCTAGCGAGGTCAGCGTGGTTGGCAATTGAGGGCGGTTTCTACGACCAGCTGGAACAAACCCCCCAACTCATGAGGTTGATGGCTCTTGTTGGGGAGACTCCTCAAGATCTCGCCCAGGTTCTGAGCTTCTTAGCTTGGCTTAAGAAACGTGACCCAGAACTCAATCTTCCAGGAAATATTCCTTCCGAAGAGCTTGAAAACCTGACCTCTCAGTTTTGCGAGGAGCTTGGTTACACTAACGGAAGATCTTTCGCACGAGATGTAAAGCGTTGGCTCGCTGGAGCAGGGCCGAGAAGGTTTATTGACCGAATCGCAAGATTCCTTCGGTTGCGAGAGAATACTCGCGAAAATCCTCTGGATCGTTACAATAACGTAAAGTTTCATGGGATGTTCCTCTTTCTTTCATCGGGAGATTTTCCTGGCTTCATTGAGGCGCATTGGAGAGATCTTCATCATTTGACAGGGGATGATCTAGACATCTATTACAGTCACAAGGACTTATCTGATCGAGCCAGCGGATACGAAATAGCTAGTGAAATACGAAACCTCAACCTGAAGGTCGACGCCTTACCAGCGTTCCTCCTTTGGGAGAATGAGCTGGAATCGGCTACTGCAATTCCTCTCAAGGATCTGGAGCATTCCGAGATTCTGGAGGTCCTAGCGAGGGTAGTTCAGGCAATCAGGAATGATAAAGGTCTGAGGCCAGTTTCAGAATGTGGAGAGTCGAAGGCCGATGAGATTCGAGGAAAGAAAGGTAAGGCGCTTCTTGTCGAGAGCGGCGCCACACTGATAATCAACAAAGGAGGCGTCATGGGTGACACCAATATAAACAAGGGGGTGGCAGGGGCGGTCGGGTCAAACAACGTAGTCACCGACAACGTTCTCATTCAGGAGGCTCGTTCCGCCGTTGCTGAGGCCGGCCTTTCACCGGTGGATGCTGCCTTGATAACTTCACTTGCTGAGCACCTTGCCGCTCAACAGATTGAGACCTTGACACTAAAAGAGCGCCTGGAAGGCGCTCAGCACTTGGCAGCGTTGGCTAGTGCGACCGAGTCAAGTGAACCCCAGGAACAGCCGGTTGCAGGGTGGCGTCAGTGGCTTGGTACCCTTGGAGAGCGTAAGCAGGTGGTCTTGAGCACTCTCGCAAATCTAACAACAATTGCAGTGCCGGTGGCAAAGCTCCTCGGCCTACCTGTTTAACTATTCCGCAATGACTCCCATTCACCGCGATCTCCAAGAATTAGATGGTCAACGAGCCTTACGCCAAGCAGTTCACCTGCCTTGGCCAATCGGAGAGTGAAGTCTCTATCTTCAGTTGAGGGGCTTGGGTCCCCGCCAGGATGCGTGTGCCAGACGATGACGCTTGCGGCTTTGTAGTGCAAAGCTAACTTGAGAATCTGCCGAGGCTCGACGGCTGCTCGGCAGATCGTACCTCGAAAAATCTCTTGCTCTGCAACGAGGTTATTCCGAAAATCCAAGTAAAGGGCGCCGAGCACCTCTTGATCGGGGATACCATAACGCATCATCAGGTAGTCGACGGCTTTAGACGGATCTCGAATCAAACGGCGCCTTACGTCTTTTCGAAGGACTCGGCAAGCCAGCTCATGGGCAGCTAGAAGAGTTGCTGCTTTCGAATCGGTGGCCCCATATTGCTTCAGGAGTCGCCGATCAGCTTTGAATAGGCTCTCCAAGCCTCCAGCTTCTCGGATCAAATCCTCAGCGATCTCCTCGGAAGGCACACCAGAGCGGCCAGCTCGCATCAGGACGGCGATCAACTCCGCATCCGTCAGCGAGCCGGGGCCTTGGCGTAAGAGGCGATCACGGGGCCGAAGTTGCGGCCCCATGGCTTAGTTGGCTTCCGTAGAATCGATGGCCAGTCGCTCCAGCTCACGGCGGCGGTTTGAGGCTTCCACCTCGGTAAGCTTCGCTAGGTGATTCAGCGTTGCGATTCCGTCCGCCAAGACGTCCGAGCGGACCGCCTGGAGGCCATGTCGTAACTCAGTGGGCAAAATCTCATCTGGCACACGCTCGATGGATTCAGCGAGCGCGAATAATCGACGATCCAGTGAAACGAGATCGAGGGCGACTAGGGCGATAAGCCTTTGTGCCGCCAGGGTGTCTTGTGGCGTGGGAAACGGGGTAGAATCTTCGTTGCTTCGCATTGGGTTAGCTCCTTTGCGTGGCTGTCCCGGCGGTAGTTGCAGCTATCGTCGGGGCGTTATGAGTTCAACAAATTGTAGGCCCATCGGGCACACAAAACAAGCTTCCTCGAAAATTTCCGACATTGCAGGCGTAGGTCTCATGGTCCTACAATCCATTCATGCCCAAGAACACCGAGAAACGACGCCACTCTGCCGATCTTCGGATCCGCCTCCTAGAAGAGCATAAAGAGCTGATTGTTGAGGCTGCAGAGCACTCCGGAGCATCGCTATCGGACTGGGCGCGCTTGGTGCTCATTCGGGAAGCTCGGAAGGAGCTGGGGAAGAAGAGCGGCAAATAAGATCCGCTGTCGCCGTCGACAGCTCCGCACACGTGAGCGCGTAACACCTTGGGCGAAACAAAGATCCCCCAATCGAACAGCAATCAGCACCACGGCATATGAGACTTGCCATGGTGACATCTAGGTGACAGCACAAGTCGCACTTCACAAACGCGACCTGCTGCGAATCCGTTAAGATGTTTGTTTTTAAAATTTGAATGGAGCCGATGGGCGGATTTGAACCGCCGACCTACTGATTACGAATCAGTTGCTCTACCCCTGAGCTACATCGGCTTGGGTGGGCGGTGACGGGTGGCCCGGGTGGGCGGACGCGTCGGCCCGAGGACGGGGATTTTAGGGTATTGGCCGGTCTGTGGCAAGGCTGCTGTGTGGTGTCTTATTCGAGCCGCCAGACGAACCGGATTTCGTAGACGTCGCGTTTGGGTGAGGGGCACGGCAGGTAGCGGTAGCGGAGGTCTTTGCAGCCCGACAGTTCGAGTCCTTGTTGGGCCCAGCCGACGATGCCTTCGACGGTGCCGATGTCGGGGAAGCCGAGGTCTTTGAGCCAGATTCGGCATCGGCCGGGCTCGGTGGCGGTTTCGACTCGGCCGAAGTCATGGAATATCTGCCAGACGTTGTTGGCACGGCCGAGCAGGAAATCCGGATCGCCCTCGCGGACGAAGGAGTCGTAGGCGCCTCTGAGTTGGAGGCCGGCGGCGAAATAACCCATCCGCCGGGTCAGACGGTGGTCACCGTTGCCGAGTTCTCGATCGATCAAGTCTACGAGCTTGTTGAACAGCTCGCGGCTGTACCAGGAGCCGGGCAAGATGCCGCCTTCGAGGACTTTCCGCTCCTCTGGATCGAGCAGCGCCCACACGGTTTCCCTACCCTCTTCACCGAAGTGGGTGTCCAGGTACGCCAGGCGTGCTAAGAATGTGGATCCTTTGAGATTCGCCATGTAGGGGGGCTCGGCTGGGTGGTGACGGAGTGGGCGAATCTTAGCTCAATTTTTGACCCCGATGAACGCGACTCTCGAAGTCGATAGACTGTGCAACACAGCCGGCCGAGCCGAGGCCGAAGGACGAGGAGCTTCCGTGCCAGACTCAAATTTACAACGACGCATCGCGATCAGTGGAGCCGGTGGACTCATCGGTCGGCGACTTTCGCAGACCTTGGAAGCCAGGGGAGACTCGGTGGTGCCGTTAGTGCGCCCGGCTAGTGGACGACAGGGGATTTCCTGGGATCCCAAGGGCCCGGAGCTCGATCCGGCTGCCCTGGCCGGAATCGATGCCGTGGTTCATTTGGCCGGCGAGCCGATTGACGGTTTTTGGTCCGAAGCCAAGAAGCAGCGCATCATGGAATCCCGCCGTTGGGGCACTTGGAGCATTGCCCAAGCTGTCGCAGGGTGTGAGCCCGCACCAAGGCTGATCTGCGCTTCGGCGGTTGGTTTCTACGGCGACCGGGGAGACACTGTCTTGGACGAAAGCTCATCGAAGGGAGAAGGTTTCCTCGCCGACGTCTGCGAGCTTTGGGAAGAGGCGGTGGAGCCGATGGCGGAAAAGGGTCTGCCCACGGCTCACCTGCGCTTCGGGGTGGTGCTGTCCCAAGATGGCGGCGCCCTGGCGCAGCTGCTGACGCCGTTCAAACTCGGCCTCGGGGGACGGGTGGGAAGCGGCAAGCAATGGATGAGCTGGATCCACCGGGAGGACGCCGTCGCCGTGATCTGCCGCGCCTTGGACAACCCGGATCTGAACGGCCCGGTCAATGTCGTGGCCCCGAATCCGGCGCGCAATGTAGATTTCACTAAGAGCCTTGGCCGGGCGCTCCATCGCCCGACTTGGATTCCCGTGCCGTCGGTGGCGGTGAGACTTGCGCTGGGGGACATGGGCAAAGAGCTGCTGCTGGCTTCCACTCGGGTGATACCGAAGCGTCTGTTGGCGTCGGGTTTCGAATTCAGATTCCCAACGCTCGACGGCGCGCTCGACGATTTGCTTTCCTGAACTGACAGGCTGCGGCGGGTCACATCGGCTCGGCTCGGCCGCTTCGACTTCTAGATAGAAAACCCCTTCCAGCACAGACGCCTGCGGGCGATGAAAGGAATGTTTTGAACCCGATTCAAGATCCAACGCTTTGGGTCGGCACCGAGCTGTCCCAACGCCCAGATTGGCAACACACCCTGACCGCGGACGAAGTGGCCGAGATCGATGCGGCCCTCAGCTCCATCAAGGAGCGAGGGCTGGATCTCGAGGCCGTGCAGGCCAAAGACTTCCCCTTGCCGTCGTTCGGGCACCGATTGCGCCGAGCCCAAAACGATCTGGAACATGGCAGTGGCAGCTTCTTCCTGCACGGTTGGCCTGTGAACCAATATTCGGTGGACGACAATCGTCGCGTTTTTTGGGGTCTGTCTCTCCACTTGGGCACTCCGGTTTCCCAAAGCGCCAACAGCGAGAAAATCTTCGACGTCACCGATTCCGGTTTCAAGGTCGGGCATCCCAAGGCCCGCGGCCCCAATACCCGCAAGGGGCTGAGCTTTCACTGCGACCGCTGCGACGTGATCGGATTCATGTGCTTGCGCCAGGCCAAGGTCGGAGGTGAGAACCTCTTGGTCAGCTCGGCGGCGGTCCACAATCGAATTCTGGAGACTCGCCCGGACCTGCTGCCGGCCCTCTACGAGCCTTGGTATTACCGCACCCACAATGTGGACACGTCCAACGAGGACCCCTGGTGCAAACAGCCGATTTTTGCGCTTCACGATGGCAAGTGGGTTGCTTACATCCTACGGGTGTTGATCGATCGAGCCTACGAAATGGACGAGCTTCCGGACATGACCCTTGTCCAGCGGCAGGCCCTCGATGTCCTCGAGGAGGTCTGCGCCGACCCAACCCTGCATTTCCGGTTCAAACAAGAACCGGGAGACCTTCTCTTCGTCAACAACTTCGTGAATTTCCACTCGCGCACGGAATTCGAGGATCACGAAGAGGCGGACCGCAAGCGCCTGCTCTTTCGAATTTGGCTTTCCATGCCCAACAGCAGAGCCCTACCGCCGCTCTTTGCGGGCAGCTTCGGTGCCACTGAAGCGGGAGCCATCCGGGGAGGCATCCACCCGCCGAAGTGAGACTTTCTTTGAAAGCCACGGCCCTTAGTTAGGGCCCATCCAGAAATGGATTCCGGTGGGTCGGCGCGGCGCCCTGCGCGCGTCGCTCCGAACTCGCGCCACCGCTGCGCTGCCGTCTCAAATTGCTGATGTGTAAGACCTTAAGCCGATCTATAGATTGTATCGCTTAGACACGCTCGCTTTCCGTGCTCGACGCGCCGCGCCTTCTAGACCTCGAAAAGGCCAAAAACTGGACGGACCCTAGTTAGGAATCCACGAAAAAAGGCGGATCGCTTTTCAGCAATCCGCCGCTTTCTTTTTTAGCTCAAGTTACCGCTCAGAGCGGGATCGAGCTGCGTGTCGGTCTGGATCAGGCCGAACGACGCCAGATCACCACTACAGCGGCCAACACCAAGAGCAGGCCGAAAGCCATCAAACCGGTGTGGCTTTGGGTCGGAACCTCGATCACCGGCACGGCCGGGGCGATGGTAGTGCCGGCGGCCCGGACCACCCAGTTGCCGGCGAAACCGAAGCTATCGATGGTGCCCCACTGCTCATCGCCCGGCAGGGGCGGATTGACGGGAGCATCACCGGCGAGGTAGGTGGCTGCCCAGGAGCGTTGGGCGGTGGTGGTTTGGTCGAGGGCCGCGGGGAAATCGTCAGTGCCTTCGGCTCCGGCACGGTTGATCAGGCCGACGAGCACATCGCCAGGACCACTCAGGACCACCGGGGTGACCAAATTCCAGACGTTGAAGGTTGCCAGATCGTTGAATTGCACGGTCTCGGAGATGCTCGCCACCAAGGCCGAGCCCGTACCGGGATCGCCGTCATTGTCAGTATCGGAATAAATCACGATCTCGATCGGATCGCCGACGTTGACCAGCGTCGTGCCGATAATTCCCGAAACTTGCTCGATTTGGAACGGGAAGTCTGCCGGATCGGGCGTGAAACGGTTGAGCCAAATGAACTGACCGCTATCACCGATCGAGTTCTCGGCGGATCCATCGTCCAACGTGAGATCCACGGGTATCATGCCCTTCTCAGGGTTGTACGAATCTACCTGCAAGTTCACGGCTTTACCGACGACGTGGTCGGGATTGGGAGTCAGCTCAGCAGAAAGGGCGGCAGAGAACACCAACGAAAGCGCGGCGGCGCCGACGAGCGCACGAAATTGGGGCTTGGACATGGACGGATCTCCTGGAAAGCGTGCGAAACGGTAGGTCTCGGACGATAGCGCGAATTGTTCGAATGGGCCGATTTTAGGTTCCGCTCCGCCCGGTGTCAACGGATCATCAAGCGGTTGTACAACAGACCCCGGGCGATCCCCAGACCTCGTCAGACTTCCGGCACTGAAACGGTCTTGTAGCGATCTTGTAGCGATCCTGTAACAGAGCCGGCTCGGCGAGCGTAGTTTCATCGGAACCCACGGCAACGAAACGGAGATTTGCCATGTCCTTAGGATCGATCGCTCAATCCACCTTTCGGGATCTGAATCAAGCCTTTCGGGTCATTCTCAAAACTCCCCTGCTGTCGGCCATTGCGGTGGTTTCATTGGCCCTGGGCATCGCCGCCAACGTTACGGTGTTCAGCGTCGTCCATTCCTTCCTCCTGCGTCCCCTGCCCTACGAAAACGCCGACGACTTGGTGATGTTGTGGGAAAACCCAGTCGCTAGGGCCGGCAATCAATGGCCGGCTTCCCCGGCCACCTTCTTGGATTGGCAGCGTTCTACGCAATCGTTCGAATCGATGACGGCCCTGGAGCTGACCTCGGCCAACCTCACCGGCCGTGATCAACCCCTGCGCATCGACGCCGCGTTCACCCAAGACAATTTCTTCGAGACCATCCGCGGTCTCGGGCCGATTCGGGGACGGACCTTTACCACGGGCGACGCGAGCGCCGACAACGGGCCCGTGGCGGTGATCAAAGAGGACCTGTGGCGAAACCACTACGGCGCTGCAGAAGATCTGGTGGGCTCCCAATTGAGCATCGACGGCGAATCCCACACGGTGATCGGCATCATGCCCCAAGCCTTCGATTTTCTGGTCGGCAACGTCGATCTCTGGGCGGCCCGAGATTTTCGAGCTGAAGATTCTCCCCGCGACGACCGACGATTGAGCGTCGCCGCAAGATTGAAACCCGGCCTTTCCCTAGACCAAGGGCGCCAAGAAATGAGCGCCGTGGCCGAGCGTCTGTCGGCCGCCTTTCCAGAATCCCATGAGGGTTGGGGTGTCTATATTCAGACCCTGGACGAACTCTTCCCGGGGCCGACGGACTCGCAGCTGATCAAGGTGCTGCAAGGGGTCGCGCTCTTGGTGCTGTTGATCGCCTGCGTCAATGTCGCCAGCCTGCTGCTGGCCCAAGCGGACTCGCGCCAAAAGGAGATGGCTCTGCGGACTGCCCTTGGGGCCGGCAAGGGACGCCTCCTGCGTCTGCTGATGACGGAGTCCTTGGTCTTGGCCGGATTTGCCGGCCTGCTCGGCTTAGGTTTCGGCTATTTCGGCGTGCGATTGGGAGCACAGGGCATGCCCGAACTTCTGCCGGCGGTCTATTGGCCCCGTTTCGAAGGTCCTGTGATCGCCTTCGGTCTGCTGGTCTCCTTGATCGCCGGTTTGGCGTTCGGCCTCGGGCCGGCCATGCAGGCCGTCCGCCATCCAAACCTTCGTCAGACCCTGAGCGACGGCACGCGGGGCGGCTCAACGGGCAAGGACCGCAAACGGGCCTTGGGTTTCTTCGTCATGGCAGAGCTGGCTATGGCGCTGGCGATTTTGATCGGAGCGGCGGTTTTGACCGACCTCTTCCATGACCGCCTGAGCGGTGACCCCGGTTTCGACTCAACCGGCGTGCTGACCGCCCACCTGACCCTGCCGGAATATCGCTACCCCGACGATGCCGCCGTGGCGCGTTTGGCCGAAGCACTCGAGCGGCAGCTCAAGGAGCTAGGAGGCGTTGAGTCCGTGGCCATGACCAGTGCGCTACCCCGCTCTCGATTCGTGCCGAGGCGGGAAATGGAGGTCGCGGGTCGACCGGCGCAGGCCAATGAAGCTCCGAGAATCGTGGTGACCTCGGTCACGCCGAGCTTCTTCAAAACCCTGGGCATTGGCCAGTCTGGACGCATTGAAGGGCGGCTTTTGACCCTGGCCGACGGAGCCGATGGGGCCCCAGTAGCGGTGGTCAACCAGCAGTTGGTGGATCAACACTTTTCTGAAAGCGAAGGCATTTCTGAAGGCGACGGCAGCCCGCTCGGGCATCAATTGAAAATTGAAGGTCGATCTTGGACGATCGTTGGGGTGGTGCCCAATTTTGCCCAAGAGCGTCTCGATGGCCTGACTCCGCACGCGCCGCTAGCGATTTTGCCCTTCGCCCAGCGACCGGTGCGCGATGTTTACCCGTTGCTCAAGGCCCATGGCGATCCGTACTCCCTTGCCTCCGGTCTTCAGGCTACCGTGAGCGCCGTTGCGCCCGACCAGCCCGTGGGTGAGATCGTTACCCTAGAAAAATTCGTCAAGACCGAACTCGCCGGGCCGACGGTGATCTCCCAAATCCTCTATGGCATCGGCCTACTGGCCCTGATCTTGGCGGCCTTCGGTATCTACGGGGTGATGGCCTTCCGGGTCTCGCGCCAAACCAATGAAATCGGTATTCGCCTGGCCCTGGGGGCCAGGCCGGCGCAGATCCTCTCCCGCATCGGTGGTCAAGGATTGCGGCTCGCCTCAGCGGGATTGGTGTTGGGGATTCCCGTCGCCGGTGCGGTGGTGATCTTGATCGGCAAGGTCTTCGAAGCCGGCCAGAGCCAAGGCATGGACTTGGCTCAATCGATCGGTCTGGTGCCGATGCTCAAAGTTTTGCTCCTATTGGTCGCCGTGAGCATGCTGGCCTGTTTCTTGCCATCGGTTAAAGCCACCAGAGTCGATCCTCAGAAAGCCCTGCAGGCGGAATAGATCGAACAACCACCCCAACCGTCCCACAAGTGAGATCTGCCGCGCGCCTCAATCTCACTTTTGAGACAAATTCCTATGATTGGACTCGATTCACCGTCTTTTGGGGCCGGCACGGTCCCTGCAATGCAAGTCTCCAGACAACCTGCACCCCGGATCAGCCGGCCATGCCCTGTGCGTTGGCTGGGCGAGATCCGCGCCTCGGGCCGACCGGCGGTATCCCGCTGTCGATCGGTCGTGGCATGGGTGCGTTTTCGAGGAGTTTGATATGCATCTCATGAATCGTGTTGTGGTCCCCACGTTGGGCGCTTTAGCCTGCGCGGCGTTGCTGGTCGCGCCGGCGCTCGCCGCGACTCCGGCTGAGCAGCTCGCCCAAGCCAAGAAATCCGGTGTGGGCTTCGCCTCCGCCTCCCTCTTCAGCAACAGTGCGCCGATCTCCGCCGGAACCGCCAAAGCACTGAGCGCTGAGCGCCGCGCCGCGGACGTCCTGCGCGACGGCACTTTCCTCACCCTGGATGCCGGAGCGATCAAAGCTTTGCACGCCGGCGCCCCGGACTACCTGACTCTGGCGGTCCCCTTCGGCCAAGCGAAAAGCGGTCAGTTGAGCCTTGAGCTGATGAAGGTCAACCCCTTCACCGACGACTTCGAGATCGTCACCAGCTCGCCCGAGCCCGGTGCGAAATACGACCTCGGAGCCCACTATCGTGGCGTCATCGCCGGCGACTCGGACTCCGTGGTGGCGGTCTCCATCTTTGCCGACGATCTGATGATCTTCGGTGACTCCAAGACCCACGGCATCGTCAGCGTCGGCGCGTTGGAGGGTCGCTCCAAGGGCGCTCAGCGCACCTACATCGCCTATGCCGACGATCAGCTGATCGGCATCGACCGCACCATGGAGTGTGGAGTCGACGACAGCGAGACGATTTTGGGACAACAAGATCTTCTGTCCCAAGCCGCGACCGAACTGCCGATCACCCGTCCCGCCTCCTTGGGTTTGAACAAGGCGGCCGGTGATTGTGTACGGCTCTACCTAGAAGCGGACTACAACGTTTATCAAAACAAGGGCTCGACCCAAGCGACCACCAATTGGGTGACCGGTGTTTACAATCAAGTGGCAACCCTTTACGCCACCGACAACATCGAAACCGGCTTGTCGCAGGTTTACGTCTGGAATTCTTCCAGCCCCTACACCTCCAGCAGCAACACCAGCACGCTGCTGTCGCAATTCCAAAACACCCGCACTTCGTATAACGGCAACCTTGCCCACCTCATGAAGCTGGGCAACACCTCCGGTGTGGCCGCGGGATTCAGCGGCATTTGCACCACCACCTCGCAATCCCAAAGTGTTGCGTACGTGCAGAGCAGCTATCAAACCGTGCCCACCTACTCGAATACGGTCTTCGTGGTCGCCCACGAGATCGGTCATACCGCCGGCTCGCGCCACACCCACGCTTGCGTTTGGAATGGCAACAACACCGCCATCGACGGTTGCGCGGGCTATGTGGAGGGCAATTGCTCCCTGCCCGGCAACCCTTCCGGCGGCGGCACGATCATGAGCTACTGCCCGAATACCAGCGTTGGAGTGGATTTCAACAAAGCGTTCCATTCCCAACCGGCATCGGTCATCCAAGGCAAAATCGCTGCGGCTAGCTGCCTGCAGGCCAATTGCGGTGGTGGCGGCGGTGGTGGGGGCGGCGGCGGCGGTGGGGGCGGTGGCGGTGGCGGTGGCGGTGGATGCAACGGCACCACCTACAGCGGGACCCTCTCCGGCAGCGGCGATTCTGAATACGAGCCTAACGGCACCTACTATTACGCCGGCAGCGGCAACCACCGCGGTGTGCTCTCGGGCCCGGGCGGCACGGACTTCGACCTCGAGCTGCGACGTTGGAACGGCTCGTGGCAAAAGGTGGCGGAGGGTATTACGCCCACCTCCAACGAGGACGTGAGCTACAACGGTTCCGCGGGTTACTACACCTGGAGGGTCGTGTCGTATTCCGGTAGCGGTAGCTTCACCCTTTGCCTAGAGACTCCCTAAACACGCGAAACCGAGCCTTTGGGCTCGGCTTCTCGACTTCAACCCCGGTTGCCTGCGCGCGACCGGGGTCTTTTTTTGCGGGTCTTTTCTTGCTTGGCGGCCCGCCGATTGCGTCAACGGTCGGCCGTAGCAGGTCCCAAAACGACAGGTTCCAAGACGACAGGTTCCAAGACAAGGTGGGCTAGCCATTGGCACGACGTTCCAATAATCTCTTGCCCATGCCCTACCGGCTCATTCTGCACCTGCCCGACGGACCGAGACGCATTCCCTTGCCCGAAGGGTCCCACGTGCTCGGATCCGAAGCCGCATGTGACATCCGGATCCGGCATATGACCGTCTCGCGCCGCCATGCTCGGCTCGACGTCAGCGACGAGACCCTGTGGATCGAGGACCTCGGATCGAGCAACGGGACTTCGGTGGAATCCCGCCGAATCCAGCAAAGAACCCGCCTGGAGGTCCCGAGTCGCTTAGGTTTCGGCGCCGTCCGTGCCGAACTGGAGTCCTTGGCCGCCGGCGACCTGGTATCCGCGATCCGAGTCAGCCCTATGCCGGGCGCCCCTATGCCGGGCGCCCCTATGCCGGGCGCCCCTATGCCGGGCGCCCCTTTGCCGGGCGCCCCTATGCCGGGCGCCCCCCTGACCGGCGCAACCCTGACCGGCGCAACCCTTAGCCCTGCCGAGCCCGGCCTGGCCGAGCCCCTTTCGGACACCAGCGGACGGACCCTTTCCAGCAGCTCTCTCGAGGAGCTGACCCTGCGCCGCCTGCCGTCGCTGGTCGAAGATCTGGCGTCCGGCACGTCGCCGATCGAGGCCGCCCAAAGGGTGGGAGCGGATCTCTTCCACAGCTTGCCCTGTTACGAGCTCGAAATTTGGTGCGAGGCAGAAAAGGGAAAGGCCGTTTGGTTCAGCGCTCGAACGGAGATCCTGCCGGCGGAGCGTTCGGGTGAGATCCTCGCCCAGGCCGGGGATCTGCACATTCGAGCAGGATTCGTCCAACGTCGGCTGGCCCAACAGCTTGCGCCTCTCATCAGGGTAGGGTTGCACCTAGTGCGCTGGACCACCCGGCGACCGCCGACCGCTCCGCCGGAGAGGCGTCCCGACAATGACACCCCGCGGCCCACTCCCTTGCCTCCGCCGGCCACCGTCGATCCACAGATGCTGGCGCTTTACACCCAAGCCGAACGGGTGGCGCGCAGCGAGATCGGGATCTTGATCTACGGCGAGTCCGGAACCGGCAAGGAGGTGACCGCCCGCTTCATCCACCGGGCCTCCGGCAAAGAAAATGCGCCGTTCGTCGCCATCAACTGCGCCGCCCTACCCCGGGATTTGTTGGAGGTCGAGCTGTTCGGCATCGAGCGGGCCGTGGCCACCGGGGTCGACGCTCGCCCCGGCAAATTCGAGCTGGCCCACGGCGGTACCCTCTTCCTCGACGAAATCGGCGACATGGCCCTCGAAACCCAAGCCAAGATCCTGCGGGTCTTGCAGGAGGGCGAACTCTTTCGCATCGGCGGCAGAGAGCCGCGCCCCGCCCGTCCGCGCATCCTGGCCGCCACCCATCGCGACGTGGAGGCGATGATCCGCGAGGGTTCGTTCCGGCGGGATTTGTATTACCGACTTGCGGGCTGGGTGGTTCAGCTGCCGGCGTTGCGCGACCGACTCATGGACCTCCCCAACCTGGCGGCGCGATTCCTGGCCGAAGAAGCCGTCTCCCTGAACCGAGATCTACCGGGCATCACCATTTCCGCCATGGACGCCCTGATGGCCTACGATTGGCCCGGCAATATTCGCGAGCTGCGCCATGAAATCAGCCGCGCCGCCCTATTCCTCAATCATGGCGAGCTGCTCGACAGCACCCTCTTGAGTCCGGGATTGCAGCTTTCGACCCCGAGCACCGCCGGCACTTCACTCAAGGAACGGCTGGAGCAATTCGAACGGTCCGAAATCCTACGGGCCATCGAGCGCTCGGACGGCGACATCCCCCAAGCCGCAGCGGAGCTGGGTGTCGGACGATCGACCCTTTACCGACGCATGAAAGCCTTGGGCTTGCAGAGCGACTCCGGCGATACGGGTTAACAGGCCCGGTCAGCCGATCCGCTGGGCCAGTCGATCCAATCGATGCAACCAGGGACGAACGTGGGGCGCCATCCAAGGCTGAAGACCCAACTGACGACGAAGCTCCCGCTCACAAGCTCGCAGCTCGGCAGCAAACATCTGGCCCCGTCGGTGCCGCGACCGCATCATCTTCAGCACCGACACCTGAGCTTGAAATTGCGGACGCTCTACCAAATGCAGATTTCCGGGCGCGGCCAACCTGGACAAATGAGCGTCGATTTGGTCCATCAGCTCTGTGGCGAGCGAACTCCGGTCCAGCTCCCAGGCGGCTTCCGCCATCCACAGCAGCTGATCGATTCGATATAAACGACGGGAGATGGTCGCGCCCTCATCGCTCACACCCTCATCGGTCGGTGGATCCTCACCGACCAGCCGGTCCAAAACCGATCTCAACGCGACCCGCTCCCGTGAGCCGACCGGTGCTCCGAGGCTGAGCAATCGGCGTAGCTCGAGGGTGCCGATATAAGCGCGCCAGAAACCGACATCATGGCCCCGATCTTGGGCTTGGTCCACCAACTCGGTCATCGCCCGCAGCGCCCGGCTTGGGCTTTCTCCCGCCATCAGCCGACAATGAGCCTCCGTGGACCAATAATTGATCTTGCGCAAGTCCCCACTCTCAAAGCCGGGATCCAAGCGTTTCACCTGGTCCGCCAAGTCCCGGGCCCGGCTCGGCCAGTCTCCGTGGTATTGGCCGGCCAAACATTCCGCCGCGCCCCGGCTGCTCAAAATGTCGGCCAGACCGATATAGGCCCAATGGTATTTTTCGTTCAGCTCCAAACACCGTTCAAACCCGGCCTGCGCTCGATCCAGGGCCTCGGTCGAGGAACGGCCCTGTCGCTGAAGCTCATAGGCCAGACCGAGTTCGGCATTGCCCAGCTCACACTGCAAGGTGAACGATCGCGGTGCTTGGCTCAGCTCGTCCTCGATCAGCTCAATGGCCTGGCGCCAGCTCTTGTCGGCGGGTCGCCACAAACGCCCTTGGACCCCCGCAACCAATTGGTGGTTGGTGGCCAGCTGGATCCGCAACGGATCCTTCGGCCCCGAGGTCAAGACGATGGCGCGTTCGAGGCTCTGACCCGCCGAGAGATAAGTCGATAGCTGATCTCCCGAGTCACCGGTGACGTCGGCCAGCCGACCTCGGGTCATCCTGACCTTGGCCAAGGTCGCATGGCCATCGGCGTCGTAGGGTTGAAGCCGTACGGCTTCGGCCGCCAGCTTCTCGGCCGTTTCGAGCGCCTGCCCAGCCTGCTCGGGATCCCAAGACCGGTCGACCAAGACCCGCGCCTTGAGCTCGTAGGCCAACGCCGAAGCCCGGTGCGCCCGCGACGATAAGGGATCCACTTCCAAGCCCCGATCGCAAACCTTTAAATGATCCTGAAAAGTGGCCGCGTCCGGCGGGATCGACCAATCCAACTCCGCTTCGATCCGCGTGCTCATCAGACGGCACAGTTCCGGATAAATCCGAGGATCGCTGGCCGCCGACTCCATGGCGCGCCGCAAGGCCACCTCCGCCCGTCGATAGAGGCCCAGGGCTTCTTCAAGACGACTCTCCTCGAATCGCTCATCCGCCATTCGCCGCAACACTTTGCCTTCGGCGATGCCCGCCTCGTAAAGCCAGGGCAACCTCAAACGCACGTCGGCAAGCTTCTCCAAGGCGCTCTCGTAGCGTTCCTCGTAGAAATCGATCAACGCTTCCACGTATTCCACCGACACCGCCTCGGCTTCGCGACCAACCTCCAAATAACCCTTGGCGGGCTCCCGGTACCGGGTGATCACGTCGTCTAGGTAAATGCGTCGCAACTCCGACTCGTGAACATGACGCACCCGCTCGAGGGCGTCTTCGTATTGACGACCGATCACCAGCCCGAGGAAATAACCCACCTCCGGGGAGCGATGCCCCAACCGCCAAGCCTTTTCGAGATGACGCCGCGCCGCCTGATCTTCGTGCAAAGCCGCATAAGCTCGACCGATGGCGTAGTGGGCCGGTCCCTGCCCCACCTGATCCAGATCACCCAATTCCTGCTCGAGTTCCTGGATGCGTCGATGTACCCGCTCCCGGCTCGGCGTGATGTCGTGGGTCGAACTCATCTGTGCGGCCCGAAAACCCCAATCCAAATCGTTGCTGATCTGCACGAACCGCTGCTCGTATTCCGCCCGTCGAGAGGCTTCCCGAGCCTGCTGCTCCACCGACCACAGGCTCATGACCGCCACCCCGCAAATTGCGGAGGTCATCGCCACCGATCGTCGATGCTTGCGGACCCGTTTGCGCAGGGGATACCACCAACCGGACCGGCTGGCGCGCACCGGCTCACCATCGAGAAAACGGGCCAGATCGTCCGCCAGCTCTTGGGCCGAGCCGTAACGACGAAGTTTCTCCTTATCCAGGCATTTGAGTACGATCTGCTCGACCTCAGCCGGCAACGAGGGCACCCGGCTGCGGGGCCGAACGGGATCGGCTTCGAGCGCTTGGATCAGCAGATTGGCGGTGCCTCCGCCTTCGAACGGCGGACGGCCTGTCAACAGGGTGTAGAGGGTGGCTCCCAAGCCGTAAACATCCGTGCGGACATCGATCTCGTCGAGCTGTCCACCCGCTTGCTCCGGGGACATGAAGGCCGGCGTGCCGAGGGGCTCGCCGTCGCGGGTCATGCGCCCGGTTGAACCGGCCAAGTCATAAACCAAGCCGAAATCCAACACCACGGGGCGCAAACTGCCATCGGCGCTCTTGTGCACCAAAATATTGTCGGGTTTGAGATCACGATGCACCAGCCCTTGCTCATGGGCCGCCTGCACCGCCCGCGCCACCTTGATCACTAAGCGCAATCGCCGACGCAGGGGCAAATCCCGCGACGCCGTCAGCAGATCATCGCCCTCGATAAATTGCATGGCGATAAACGGGCGGCCGTCCAGCCAACCCGTATCGTAAACCTTACAAACCCCTTCGTGATCAACCCGGGCTTGGGCTCGAGCCTCGCGGAACATGCGCTCCACAGGCTCCGGTTCGTTCCAACGTAAAAACTTCAGGGCCACGGTGCGCTGCAGCTGGGCATCGAAAGACCGATACACATCGGCATAGCTACCGGATCCAAGGGGGACGGCAGTTCCATAACGCGGCATGTCCAGACTCCGTCTGGCAGGACCATCAAGCTCAAATCAAACGCAAAACAACACGAGACCCACCCTCGGTCCGCCAGACACGGCAAAGCACCGCACAGACCGAACCGTCAGCGGGAACCCTCAAAGGCAAAAACATCGAAGGCCGCGACCAGGGTCGCAACACTTCCAATCCATGTGATCAAGTGTCTAAGAGTGTAGCCGCCCCAAGTGGTCGGTAGTGTCACAAGATCGCCAGCCAGGCCCTGAAAGGTCCCGAAAGAGTGTCATGGAATTGTCACGGCGCCGATGAGGGTCCGGCATGGCTGCGCAGCAAGTCTCTTCATCGATTGCCAAAGTAGATCCAAGTACTTAAATCAAGAGTGTTAGACTGCTGGGTAAATTGCTGCCCTTGGGCCAAACCTGCCCTTCTATTCGATGCTTCTCTCTTCGGAGGAGAGTACATGTGCCCTCGCCTTTCAGGCCGTTTCGGCCTGCACGTTTTCTTGTGGTTACCCTTAACTATCCTGTTTTCTTTCGTTTCTGTAACCCAGGCTCAAGTCTGCCAATCGAACCTTGACCTCGGCTTCACCAATATCTCGGGCGACATCAACGCCTCCGCCAACTGCGACGGCATCTTCCGCTGCTACACCCCCACCACCTACGATGTCGAATATCGCGTCCGCCCGGTCGGTTGTGACCCGGCGGTGCAGGAGTGCACCATCCGCGCGGTAAAACCCATGGAATTTCGCGGCAACCACAGCAACACCACCTCCATCGGTTTCATCGACAGCCCCGTCAAGCTGCGTTGGACCTATCCCGCCGGTGCCTTCGCGGGTTCTTGCGGCCATATCGGGGCACGCATCACCACGGACCGTGGCGAGGCGTGGATTCAGCGGCCCTTCAGGTGTGGCGTCTCGAGCGGCGGCCACGTCTACAACCTGCGGATCACCGTGTGTGACGACGTGTCCGACTGCGAAAAGGTCCGTCACACCACGGTCGACCTCACCGCACCGACCATCACCCAAGCGGTGTGCCCACCGCCGCCGGAAAAGAACGATTGCGACGATTGCACCTGCGAGTCCACGGGCGCCGGTCCGGGAAGCGGGGCAGCCCCACCCTTCGGCGGCGGCGCCAGCTCGGGAGGTGCGGCCACGGGCCCCGGTACCGTGTGGTTCTACAAAGCCGGCGGCATCGGACGTCCAAACCAGCCCGGCAGCGAGTTCTGGGATCACGGCCGATACTGGTCCCATTCCTACGGCCAACGCATCTTCGAGGACCCCGACGACCCAGACGTGGTGCACTTGATCACCGAACGGGCCGTTTACCGCACCTACACCGACACCAACTCCGACAACACCTATGACGAGGTCGATCCGGCGTCGGAATACCGCAAGCTCGAAAAAACCGTCAACGGTTGGACCCTCACCGATCTCGACGGCAGCATCGCCCTCTTCAACACCGCCGGACGCTGGCTCTCCACCACCGACCGCCACGGCAATGCCAAAACCGCCACCTACTCCGGCTCCGAGCTCCAGTCGGTCGCCATGCCCGACGGTCGTCGCGAGGACTTCACCTATTTGAGCGGCAAGACTCGAACGATCACCGAAGTCGGCATCGACGACCTCACGTCCCGCACCTGGACCTACACCTGGACCGGCGACGACCTCACCCGCATCGACCGTCCCGACGGCACTGCGCTGGCGTATCTCTACGACGACCCCAACCATCCGGGTTATCTCACCCGAATAACCCTGATCGGCATGGACGACACGAGCGAACGCATCACCGCGGCCTTCGAATACGATTCCCAGGGCAACACGGTCAGAATGTGGCGCGGTGATGTGGACTTCGCCAATGGCGTCGATCAGTGGCAATTCGCCTTCGACAACCCGGTGCTGCCCACCGTCACCACCATCACCGATCCGCTCGGCAACACCTTCACCCGCACTTGGGCCGATCGCGATTGGGTCACCGACAAAGCGCGGCTTGCGTCGGTCAACGGCGATTGCCCCACCTGCGGCCTCGGTCCAAACACCCAGCTGCTCTACGAAGACCCCGCCAACTCGTTCCTGCCCACCCGCGAAACCGACGGCAACGGCAATGTCACGTGGATGTCCTACGACGCCGAGGGCCGCATGACCAGCCGCACCGAGGCCGTCGGCGAGCCCGAAGAACGCACGACGGATTGGCAATACGACCCGACCTATCCGGCGTTGGTGACCCGGATCGAACGACCCTCCACCACCGGCGATCCCATGGATCTGCGCATTCAAGATTTCACCCGCGACGCCTCCGGCAACGTCACCGACGAAACCCTCGAAGGAGTCGAGAATGGCTCGGCATTTTCCTTCACCACCGTCCGCACCTTCACGTCGGAAGGCCTGATCGAAACCGTCGACCCACCCGGCCACGGCAGTGACGACCTCGTAACCTACGTCTACGACCCTCTGCGCGGAAGCCTGATCCTCGACGAGCGCATCGACCCGATCGTCGGCACGACCGACTTGGGCTACGACCCATTCAACCGCCAGATCTCAGTCGTCGACCCCAACGGCATCGAAACCGCGACCGAATACGACGCCGCGAACCGCGTCACCTTCGTGCGTCGCAAAGGCGCGATCGAAGCCGAAGATCTCGTCACCGAAAATCGCTACAACACCTTTGGCGACCTCTTCCAAACCGTGCTGCCCGAAGGCAACGTCATCGAATATTCCTACGACGTCGCCGGTCGACTCACCACAATCGAACGCAAACCCGCCGACCAGCCGTCCAGCCACGGCGAGCGTACCGTCTACATCCTCGACGGCATCGGCAATCGCGTGTTGGAGGAGCACGAACGCTGGGAAAGCGAAACCTGGGTGGGTTACAACCAAACCGCCTACACCTATTCCACGCGGTGCTACCTCGACCAAGTGACCAACGGACTACCGGGGGAAGAATCCGTCACCGAGTACGCATACGACTGCAACGGCAACCTTTCCGACATCTGGGACGCCAACCACCCGAGCAGCGGCCAAACCGAGCCGCCATCCTCGGAATATGCCTATGATCCGCTAGACCGGCTGGTCGAAGTGCGTCAACCGTTCGGCGGGACGGGTGGCGGCGACGTGGTCACGGGTTACGGCTATGACGTGCAAGACCACCTGACCCGAGTCACCGACGGCGAAGGCACAGTCACCGAATACGAGTATTCCGACCGCGACCTGCTCACCAAGGAAACCTCCGAAGTCTCTGGAGTCACGGACTACACCTACACCGATTCCGGCGAACAGGAGACCAAAACCGACGCTCGCGGCGTGGTCGAAACTCGCAGCTACGACGCCCTCGATCGGCCGACCGCCATCGGCTACCCGAACAGCACTCTCGACATCGCCTACATCTACGACGATCCGGCGGTCGATTTCAGCCTCGGCCGCCTGACGCAGATTCTGCGTGACGGCCATTCGATCGACTACGAATACGATCGATTCGGCAGAAGCACCCGCGACGGTGAATTGACCACGGCTTACGACAAGAACAGCAATCGAACCAGCTTGGGATATCCTGGCAAAGTTGTGGCCACCTACACTTTCGACTACGCCGATCGAGAAGCGACCTTGTCTGTCGACGACGGCAGCGGTCCACACATCGTGGTTTCTGAGTCGAGCTACCTGCCCTCCGGCCCGCTGGACGGTCTGACTCTCGGCAACGGCTTCGGGGAAGCCCGCAGCTTCGACAGCCGCTACTACCCGGACTCGATCCTGCTCAACGACGGCAGCAACGACGTCCTGTGGTGGAATTACACCACCGACGCTGTCGGCAATCCCACCTCCATCGTCGACCAGCTGAATGCATCCGACAACCGCACCTACGGCTACCAGGACTACCAATACTTTCTGACTCAAGGCGACGGTCCATGGGGCACCCTTGCCTGGACCTACGACAAAATCGGCAACCGGCTCACCGAATCCCGCGACGGCGGCACAGCCGACGTCTATTCGTACGAGCCCAACCTCGCGGGCAACCACTCCCCACAGCTCGACCAAATCACCCTCGGCCTCGGCGGCGTGCACGACTTCAGCTACGACGCCATCGGTGATCAAACCCTAGCGGATCTCGCGGGAAACGTCATCGACCGCGACTACGACGATGCGGGAAGGATGAGCCATCAAGAACGAACCGCAGCCGAAGCGTCGACGGATTTCCTCTACGACGGGCGTGGCTTCTTGCGTCGGTCGGTCGGCATCGCGCCGTACCCGGCAGGTCAAGCGGTGTTCTGCGACGGCTTCGAGTCGGGAAACACTTCCGGCTGGGGAACGGGCGGTAGTACTTGCCTAGAGACTCTGGCGACCGAGCCGGTTTACAGCACCGAAGGACTGCTACACCACAATGGTGAGAGTGCTGTCTTCTACTTCGCTGGTCGTCCGGTGGCTCAGCTGAAAGATGATCTGCAATTCCTGACCACCGATCATCTCGGGACGCCGATCGCCCTGTCGGGATCGGCAGTGGATTGGGACGGCGGATTAGAACCGTTCGGCGAAGACTACTCGGGAGCGTCTGGAGCTGGGGGGTTTCTGCGGTTTCCGGGGCAGTGGGACGATGAGAGTTGGGAGCAGAGTAGTACCGGGGCGGAGATACTTCATAATCTACATCGATGGTATTTACCGGGGATAGGCCGATATGATCGCCTAGATCCAGAACTCGGCAGCTTCGGGTCCAACCTTTCTTTATATGCCGAGCAGAATCCGCTTTTGAAAATCGATCCCTTCGGATTGCGAGTCACCTTCGTCGAAAAGAAGTGGATGCCATTTCTTCAGTGTGCCACTCGATTCGGTGGTGGTCAATTCCGACACGCTTGGGACATTCTGAAGAATGATGACAGTGCTTGGGAAATTCGAACGGCAGGGCCTGACCAGCCGATGAGTCGATCTTCTCAGAATAATTACAGCAGCCCATTTACTCCACCAGGGATGGGAAGTACCACGAACCTACCCAAATTCTGGGGCCGGCCGGGTCGAATCTGGATTGACGATCGAAGGGAGCTGCGTTGCTCATCGATTGTTAAAACCATTGTGCATGAGGTGATTGAGGCTTCAACGGTGTTGTCGGAGCCTGGCATTTCGAGGCCGCGAGCCCACCGGAAAGCCTTGGCGTTGGATCGCTCACTGGCTAAGAAGATTTGTGCATCGTGCTGCGAGATATCTGAAGGAAAAATGAAGCCGTGAAGGGAGGTAGTCATGAAACCAAGCAGCACCTTTGAGTTCTTATGGTATGCCGGTGGTTTTCACTGGCTGC
The DNA here is from genome assembly GCA_965366625.1 of uncultured bacterium. Taxonomy (GTDB): domain Bacteria; phylum Acidobacteriota; class Thermoanaerobaculia; order Multivoradales; family J023; genus JAUIJL01. The sequence goes on along the minus strand of CBDUGP010000013.1, from coordinate 48,574 downwards.
CTTTGGCTTTGGGCAGTATGTTTCTGGTGTGGTCGCTGCTGAGACGCTTGAAGATCTTTCTTCCCGGCGCTCATGTTTCTAGAGAGAGCTGGTCCTGGTTGGTGCTTACGATCTGGGCCTTGCAAGCCAACAGTCTCGTCTACGAACTCATTGAATCCCCACACGCCCTGATTCATGTGGGGGTCCTGTTCCCATTCTTTCGCGATATCTTGGGTTCCTTGCTTGTGGGTGCTGGGCTCATTCTGTTGGAGCCTTCAGCGGCATGGATTGCCAATGAAACGCCTGGGGATGAAGAGCCTTCCGGAAAGATCAGAAAATCTAAGCAAGCCCGAAGATCAATACTGCTCTTGATTTTTTCTCAAGTATTCATCAACGCTTGGCTAACCATGATCGCAGTCCTGGAGCTGGCCGTTGCAAATCTGGGGATCCCCCCTTGATTCGACTGACGACCGCGAGCAGCTCAAGTTGCATGTCCTCACAGTAAGTACAAGCCCACATCCCGCGACGGCGGCACGGCAGACATTTACACCTACGTGCCGTGAAGGTGGACAAATCCGGAATCAGAATCGAGACCACCAAAGCCGTCATCGAGAATCCCGCCCTCGGCCTGCAAGACCTCAAAGGCAGCAAATTCTCCCCCGACAAGCTGTGTCGGCTAGTCGACCAAGTCCAAAAAAGCCTGCGAGCGGTCCCAAGACCGGCGACCTCACGGCCTTCGACAACCCCTCAGATCTAATCCGCGACATCGCCCGCCAAGCCGGCCGCGAAGACTACGACCAAAACACAGGATTCTCCGACTGCCACGGCTGAACCAGCTCTCTGTTCAGTCGCTTGATCGAAGCCACTTGGTAAACTTCCCGGTAAACTCCTGGTAAACGATTAGAGGCGAAAACAGCCAGAAATCGCCCATTTCTCGACATCCAAAACAGATATTCTGGTTCGTCTAAACGAGGCTGCGCCTGCAAACACAGACAACAAGTCCATATTTTTCAGTACTTTAGAAAGTCTGCAAAAGGGAGGAAAGTGGTGCGACCGGGAGGACTTGAACCCCCGACCTAGAGATTAGGAATCTCCCGCTCTATCCACCTGAGCTACGGCCGCAACGGGGCGTGATTATAGCGAGATTCGAAGAAATTTGAAGCCCTCCCACGGGTCGGTGAACCGCGGGCCCAGGAGGGCCAGAAATCAGGGGCCGCCCATTGGCCCAGCGCTATGCGCTCTTCGAGATGTCCTGAATAATCCGCAGATGATGCCGATTGTGGATGTCGATGAATTTGAGCGCGTTGTCGCGGGGCAGGACACCGAATTTGAAGTGACGCCAGAAGGCGTTGGGTGGGGCTTGGGCGGCTTCTGCCAGGGCCTCTTTTGCCTTGCCGACCATCTCCTGTAGCTCGTCGACGGTCGGTTGGCCCATGGGTTGGGAGGCTTTGGGTGCTTTGCCTTTGCCCCTGGGGATCCGGCCGAGGGTTAGGACCACAAAACGCAGGAACGAAGGTTTGGGTTTCTCGGCGCCCGGCTCGGAGTCGGTGACGGATTGCGCGATGGTCGCGGTGGCTTTTAAGGAGTGGTAGATCTGCTGGCCCACGGTCCAATTGGAGACGTTCGGGCTGCTTTGGTTGAGCTTTGGGATCCAGCTTTCCAATTCATCTAGGGTTGACGACATCTTTTCCCCTATCGCAGATTTCAATTAGCATTCAATTCGGACGTCAGTCGGGTGCGTTGGCGGGCGTTGGGGTCCGCCATGTGATGATACTCCGTTTCACCCACTCGCCATCGAAGCTCCATGCCGAAGATGCGCTCTTTCGCCAGTCGAGACACCCTGCAACAGCCGATGCCGAAAAGCACGCGGCCATCGGGCGCCTTCTATGACGACCGTGGTTTGCTCGCTGCTGCTGCTAGAATCGCCACATGCGCGATTTCTTGAGACTTTTGGTGGTGGCGCTCTTGGGTTATGGCCTCTACACACTCTTCGTTGAGAAGGAGTTGGACATTCCCGAGGACCTGGAGACCTCCAACTCTCCGGCCCGCTGCGTCCAACGGTTAGACCAAGCGGGCGATCGAACGGAGAGGGCGATTCGACGCTTCGGCACCTCGCCCTTGGACCTCGATGCCTGGGCCTCAACCTACGGTGATCTCGACCAGCGGCTGGCATTGGCTTCCGCCGCTTGCAACTGCTCCCACGACGCGTGTTTTCGCGGCCGCGAGGCTCTCAACGAGCTTCGAGGCCTGATCGTGGCGATGAACGACGAGCACAGCACGGTGAAGAAACCCCTCTTCGATGCCCAGCAACGGCTCGACACCTTTCGGCGCATCTGGGAAGAAGCGCGCGCCCTCGACCGCTGATTTCTTCCGCAGGGTCGCACCGCCACTCCCCTGGACGGGGTTATTCGGCTTTTTTTCCCATTTGGGGCAAAAGGCGGCCCTTAGTCACCAAGCTCTCTGCGGAAAAGCTCTCTCCCCTTAGGAGCAGACGCCCCGCCACGTAGGCTTCCAGCTCCGGGTCTTTGGGATCCAACGCCTCACCCCCCAAGTGCCGGGCCAGGAATTGATCGATCAAATAGATTGAAGCGGGGCGCATGTGGGGGGTTTCGAAGCTATGCCCAGCTTCGTCGTCGATCAAGAGCGTGACGTCTTTGCCCTGATCAAAAAGCAACGACGCATAATGTTTGACGTCCGTCACGTCGATTTTGACGTCTTTGCCCCCGGCCATCATCAGCAGCGGCAGGGCGGTCTGCCGAACATTGGCTTCCGGTGCTTTGGCCCGCTCCTCGGCCACCTCATGGGCATCGTCGAGATCTACGAAGAGGGGCCGAGCCCATTCCTTGAAAGACACGCCGTTACGTTGGGTCAGCTTCGGATCCATATCCCTAAACGAGCGCACCAGGTCGATGGGGGCGGCGGTCGCCACCGCGGCGACGTATTGCGAAGTTTGGTGGACCGAGGCCCCGAGCGCCGCGTAGCCGCCATAGGAATGGCCGGTGATCGCCCTTCGTTTCGGATCCCCCCAACCGCGCGACGACAAATAGTTCAGGCCGTCCAAGATGTCTTCTTGCACCGCGCCGGCGCTGAGCTGGCCCTTCGCGGCGACCAAATAACGTCGACCGTACCCGCTCGAGCCGCGGAAATTCGGCTGAAAAACCACGTATCCCCGGGACACCAAGAGCTGGGCCATGCCGTGGAAGCCGTATCGCACCCGATTCCAAGGCCCGCCGTGGATGTTGGCGACCACGGGCGCGCCGCTCAAGTCCACATGCTCGGGCAGCCACACATAACCGTGGATCTGCATGCCGTCTCGGGCGGTGTAGGTGATGGGCCGGGAGTCCACCAGGCGCTCATGCGGCAACATCTCGACCGAATTTCGTTCGTCGACGAGAATCTCTCGAAAAGAACCCGTGACCGGCTCGTAGGCATGAAACCGTGGATGGTGAAGCCGGGCTCGTTGCTCTTCGATCAACCAAAAGGGCCCCGACTCCCGCGCCTGAATCGTCAAGCTCGCTCCGTCGAAACGCTCACGGATACGGCCTGCATGCAGCTCGGCGGAGGGTTGGAGCCCGAACTCGCGCCGGCGGTCCGTCTCGTAACTCGCTAGGTAGGGCCTTCCCGACCGAGGATCGATCGATACCCGGCCCAAATCCGCCCACCCAGCAGGATCCTCGTGCTCGACCTTGACCTCCCCGCTTTCGAGCGCCAGGGACACTAAACGCCATCGATCCCCGCCATGGTAGGTCTGGATCCAAACCAAACCCGCGCTGGGGTCGTGGGCGACCAAACCGCAGGCATCGACGAGCGGGCAACGGTAGATCTCTGTTTTCACAGGCCCGTGCGCCAGATCTTCTAATCGATAAATCACCTGCTCCGCCGTCTTATTGACCGCGCCGGACTCGGACCGAACCGTCTCCTTGATGAAGGTCAAGTTTCCCAATGCATCGGTCAACCACGATGAAATGGTTTGTTCGCCGGCAAAAACGGTCTCTACGTTGCCTTGGGTATCCACACGCAAGAGACGATGGGAATCCTGCTCACCGTCCGTGGAATGGAGACCTTCGTCCAACACCAGGAAGTGTCGTGGCAAGACGGGATCCACGCCCACCCAACTCTGATCCCGGCCCTCTTCGAATTTAAAAATCCAGGAAGGACGTCCCCCGTCGACGAACATCCGGCCGAGATTCTTTTCCGTCTGTAAGAAGAGCACCTCGCCGTCGGCCGACCATTGCACCCCGCTCAGGGCCCGAGAGGTGGTCAATCGACGCTTTTCCCCGGTCCGGAGATCCATCAACCACAAGCTCAGCCCCAAAGGAGCTTCACCCTGGTGCTCCCGCAGAAGGAAGGCGACCCGGGTTCCCGCCGGATCGAGCTCGACCTGAAACACCCGAGGCTCCAAATGGATCTCGTCGATGCTTATGGGGTCTAGGCCTATTGAATCGATCTTTACGGGGTTGTCGGCGCCGGCCGGTTGTGCAGGTTGTGCACGGTCAAGCTGCGCTTCGGCGTCTACCCCACCGGCGAGCAGGCCGACGAGACACCAGAGAATCGTGACCAGTCTACCGTTCATTTCGGCCTCCACGCGCCGTGTCCAACCACTCCGGCTCCGGCCCAAGCCCCTACCCCTATCCGCCGACTCTTGCTTTCAGCGGCGGTCGGCAAGGCCACCGGCTGCCGGGGTGACAACATGAAAAACGTGATCAATCCGGGCAGACCGGAGAACAAGACACCCACGGTCCACGCCATCAAGGCTTTGCCCGCCAGCCCCCGTCGACGGCCGAAGAGAAAAGCCAGGCATGCGCTGAACAGGCCGAGGCCCAAAGCTATAGCCCAAACCTTGGGGGGCAAGGGTTCGAGTCTCGGCTCGACGGAAACCGCTTCGTTACGATAAGGCCCGATCGCGGCCCAAACTTGATCGTGCACGGTTTGCATCAGGGGTGAGTAGATGAACAGCTGGTGACGAAGCCAGGTTGGAGTGCCTTGGCGTAGGGGGACCCTGCCGAGGATTTCCAAACCACCGTCCAAATTCCACTCGGCCATCACCTGCTCAGCGGGTTTGAAACCGCGCGCGCTCTGGGTGCCGAAGGCGAAGGAGAATAGGAATCCGTCGATCAGCTCGGCCACCTGCATGCTTGAAAGATTACGGATATCTCCGGGTAGCTCGACAAACGTCAACGGCTGCACCTCGCCGAGCCGGCGCTGCCATTCCCGAGCGTCGAAGAGGTAAAACCCGCCGTCGGACAACAGGCTGACCACCGATCCGTGTCGGCCGGGTGCCGAGGCAGGCGATTGACCCGCCGGCAACTGAAATCGTTTGTGGATTCGCTGACGTCGGCTTTCGAATTCACAAACGGCCTCGGTGGTCATTAAAAACTTTTCGCCCACCACCGTCGGAGGCTCGGAGAACCGGTGGATGGGATCCGAGACTTGCTCGTCGGTCAGCAGGCCGTCTTTTCCCATCCAACCCACCGGCGCACCAGTGCGCAGGTTGCGTCCGTGGAGCAAGAGCCGATCATGGCTGACGCTCCAAGACACTTCGTGCTCCGTATCTACCAACGAAGCGGTTCGATCCAGGTGCACGAGCTGCCCCTTGGTGATCGGCTTGCGCAGCGCGGGCCTGATTTCAAAGCGCTCCGCCAACTCGATTTGTTTCGCCAGCTCCACTCCGCGCGCATGGTCGATCCGTTCGAGCCCATGGGCTAAGGCCTGGAGTTCATTGCGATAACCCAAAAATTCCACGGTTTGGGGCGGAAAATAATCGTTCCAAGCATGGACGGCAAAGGACTTCACCCCGTGCTCTTCAAAGGCGATCCATGTCGACCAAGCCAGGTTCCCGCCGAAGAACAGCATCCACAACAAGGCGTATTGCATGGGCAAGGCGCTCGCCACCAAAGCCGCTGGATGGCTGAGGTGTTTCTTCAGGTCGGGTTTGAAGCAGGTCACCGCAACGAATCCCAACCACAGCAGAACCACGGCCTGGATGACGAAAACCCACCCTCCAACGACCTCTCGGGAGAGAAAAAATACGGTCAAGGCACCGATCAGCACCGCAGCTCGGCTCGGATGCAAGAGCATCACCGAGCCCAGAAGGTAAAAGACCAGGCCCAGACCGAGCACGAAGGGAGCCGTGGCATAAAAACGTGAGTCGACCCACTCGGGCCGGAAGATGTCGGCATAGGCGGCAATCAATCCGAGAGGTAGGGCGAGGATCACCACCAGCCAGGTGGCGGCGGCTCCCGCCAAGGCACCGAAAATCGAAACCGGCGCCATTGGACGATGGATCAAATAGGTCCAACGGCCGACCTTCTTGTAGGTTCCCCATTGGTAGAGCCCGAAGATCAGCCCCAGGCCGGCGTAAGTCAGCAATCCCAGCGCCATCTTGGGCAGTGAATTGACGAATAAGTCGCCGAACGACATCACACCGCGCAACACCACCAGATGGAGGAACGCTGCCAACAGTCCGAAAGCTCTGAATCTAAAGAGTTCGGCTTTATACATCTGAAACACTGCGTCGATTCTTGGGTACATTTGCGTGTCCATTTGCATGGCTCCTCAGTGGATCCGATCCTGGTGGGTGCCATGGTGATTGCGATTCAAATAGGCATTGACGGCGCGGTCGAAACCAATCGGCGCGCGCTGCACGGAACGGGCTCCGAGGGATTCGAGCACCTCCTGAAACCTTTCGTCCTGATCCAGGACCACCACTTGATGGAGGTCATCGACCTTTCGGCTTTGCAGCAGGCCCGGAATGCGATCGAGCGGGATGCCGCCATCGAGCTCCAACAGCCAACAGCTAATCCGTCCGCAGAATGATTCCAACGACGAGAAGCTCGCCAGATGCCCCCGTTCCAAAACCACCAGGCTTTCCGCCACTCTCTCGATCTCGTCCATCTGGTGGGAGCAATAAATAATCGTGCATTCGTCGTGGTCGGCGGCAAAAAGCAGCGACTCCAGGAAGACCTGCTTGGCCACCACATCCAGGCCGAGGGTCGGCTCGTCGAGAATCAGAAGCTCGGGGCTTTGGGCCATGGCCATGGCCAAATTGAGACCCGCCCGCTCCCCTCTCGACAACTGGCCGACCCTCTGCTCCGACAACACATTGAAATGCCGAATGACCTCGCGAAAGGCCCCCTCGTCCCAACTCGCATATTGGGACCGCTGCATCGCCACCAGCTGTCGCACGGTCATCCACACCGGCAAAGTATGCTCCTCGTTGACCAATCCAATGCGTCCACGAATCTCCGGATCGAGATGCCCGCTGTCGGTTCCCAACACCTTGCTGGATCCGGAAGTGGGGCTGGTGATGCCCAACAAAACCCTAAATAGGGTCGATTTTCCGGCCCCGTTGCTACCCACCAAGGCATGCACCCCGCCCCTGGGCAACTTCAAAGAAAGGTTGTTCAAAGCCGCCTTGCGTCCGAAGACCTTGCGTCCGAAGACCTTATAAAGCCCTTCGGTTTCGATCACGTAATCCGACATGGTATCCGTCCTCTTATGCTCAATCCCGAGCGCCCTACCCACCTGAGTCAGGTGGGTCAGCTCGATCCTCGAGACCCGTCGTTTTGACTTTTTACCGGCTCCAACTCCGTCGCAACCCGTTCGAGAATCTCCTCGGTATCGAAACCCAGGGAGACCACCGCGCTGACGAAATGTTGGAGCGCTTCCTGTAGCCGACGCTCGCGCTCGGCGTCGCTCAACCGCTGCCGTGGCTCGCAAACGAAAACCCCGATGCGCTTTCGGGTTTCGATCAAACCTTCGGTAGTCAGCTGGGCATAGGCCTTAGCCACGGTGTTGGGATTGACCATCAGCTGCATGGCCAGCCCCCGCACACTCGGCAGCTTGGTATTGGGCCGAAGCTCACCGGTGGCGATCTTCATCCGCAATCCGTCCACGATCTGGCGAAAAATCGGCCGAGGATCGCCGGTCACGATCTGAATCATCAAAAGGCCCTTCATATATCGATCAACATGCCTCGGAGCCACGCGACGGTCGTCACCGGCTCACCGCATCTGTACTACGTGACGTAGTACAAAGCATACAGAGGAATTTGTCAAGCATCGGACGGAATCCAACTTCAGCTCCATCAAAAAAGCGCCCCGGGTTGGGACGCTTTCGGTAGTTAGAGACACGATGCCGGCCTCGAAAAGAGGCCGTCTCGATGGACGATTCTTTCGAGGCCGACACCGGTGTCGTCAGACGCGGTGCCGACCCAGCACCTTAGAAGCAAGCGCAGGTGTTGAATCCGAAGACTTCCTCTTCGACGCAAAGCGCCTCGAAGGTTTGAGTCTGGCCCAAGAACCTGCAGGCGTTGACACAATTCGGGCCTCCGCAGCCGCCCGCTGCCCAAGTGTCGCAGTCGTCGAAAATATCGAATGTGCAAGACCCCGGCAGGGTGTTTTTACCCAGGGAAACTTGATGAGGTTTGATGCGTGAGGCTGCAGCGTGCAAGTTGATCCCGATCTCAACCCCGGAGGGCAAGGTCTTGAAAGCTCGCAAGACGGTGTCGCCGCACAGCGCACTCTCCGCTCGGGCCAGGATTTGCTCGAACGAGGCAGCCGACTTGCCCTGTCCGCGTTTCAAAGCTTGAGTCCGCCCGGTCGAAGGCCGGATGAGAAAACTATCGAGCTGCTCTAAATCTAGAGTTCCAATCTCTGACCAGGCGCGGTCAAAATCGTCTCGATTGGCAAAAGCCAAGCTCACCCGATAGGCATCGCCCTTCCTATCCATCAAGGTCTTGTCCAGCTCGATCCGGATCTCACCGCTGGCTCTGACCGTCAGGTCGCCGACAAAACTCGCTTCAACCGTAAAACGAGCGACATTCTCGGTGTCGGATTCTTGAGCGACGGCGGATGAAGTTCCGGCAAGAGCCACGATCATGGACACAGCCGCGATGCCTCGGGACAGGATGGAGATCTTTGCACAAGATTTCATAAGGGGTTCTCCTTTTGGTGTGAATACCATTCATTGGTTACCAGGCATTCGAAACACATGCCCTCAACCGCGGCGCCTCGGTCGAGACCCAATATTTCGACCGCCTTTACCCACTAGGCGACACGGCTGCCCAAAATCCCCCAAAAAAATTTAACCTGGTTGAAATTCATGTTGAAATTCACGTTGCCGGTGCTTGCCCTCAAAAAGAAAAACCCGCTTCCGAAGAAGCGGGTTTTTCAACGGTCATGGGCTACCGATCACTGATGGCCGGCTTCGAGCGTCACGCCCGAGTAGGCGCTATAACCCCGCAGCATGATGTGGTAGGTGCCACCGCTCGGATTCGAGAAGGTGCAGGTCTCGTTGTTGCCGTTCTTGTAGGGACGGCAATCGTAGGCCGAGGTGGTCGGCTGGGAGCCGAAGCGCACGTAAAGATCCGAGTCACCGGTACCACCGGAGATCTTGATCGTTACGGTGCTGGCGCAGCTGGGCACGTCCCAGGTGTAGCGGGTTTCGCTACCGGAAGCGCCCGACAGGCTGGTGGCGGAGCCGGAGCCCGGGCTGCAGCTGCTGGGCTCGTCGAAGCTCGCCACCAAGGTCACACCGGAGTAGGCGCTATATCCGCGCAACATCACGTGGTAGGTGCCGGCCGACGGCGCGGCAAAGGTGCAAGTCTCGTTGTTGCCGTTCTTGTAGGGACGGCAATCGTAGGTGGAGGTGGTCGGCGCGGAGCCGAAGCGCACGTACATGTCGGCGTCACCGCTACCACCGGAGATGCCGATCGACAGGTTGGTTGCGCCCGAGGGCACGGTCACAGTGAAGGAGACCTGGGAGCCCGAGCTGCCGGAGATACCGGAAACGGGCACACCGTTGCTCAGAACACTGCCGCCACCACCGCCACCGCCACCACCACCGCCGCCACCGCTGCCGGGCACACCGACGGCGTCCCAAGCGGCGTGGACTGCGTTGTATTCGGTGGTGCCGTAGATGTCGGTAGCCGCTTGACCGGTGCAGTTACGGGCCGCCTCGAAATTGGAGGAGGCGGTCAAGCACGAGGTTTGGGCACGGTAGAAGATCTGCTCTGCCTTGCTCATGCCGATGGCCGGCACGTTGGTGGAGGTGACACCGCGAGGATGGCTGCCGCCTTGGACCAGCAGGTAAAAGGCCAGGTTGGCGATACCGGAATTCCAGTGCACGCCACCGTTGTCTTGGGAACCGGTGTAACGGCTCGGGTAGTAGTCTTTGGAGGAGCCGTCGGCGGTCGGGTTGTTCATGTAACGCAGGGCGTCGCTGGTGCCGTTGCCCGGGGTGTAGATGTCCTCACCCAGCTTCCAGGTGTTGGCGGTCACCGCACCGTCGTCATAGGCCTCGACGGCGGCGCCGAAGATGTCGGAAAGACCCTCGTTCAGGGCGCCCGACTCGTTTTGGTAGATCAGGTCCGACTCGAAGTCGGTCACACCGTGGGTCAGCTCGTGGGCAACCACACCGATGTCGCGGGAGAGGGCGATGAAGGTAGATCCGTCACCGTCGCCGTACACCATCTGCGAGCCGTTCCAGAACGCATTGTTGTAGTTGCTGTCGTAGTGGGCGGTGGAGGTCATGGTCATGCCACTGCCGTTGAGCGAGTCGCGACCGAATTTCGCGCTGTAGTAGTCGTAGGTTTTCGACGCGTAGTTGTGGGCCGCGTCGATCGCCAAATCACCGGTATTGATGGTGCTGCTGGAACTGCTGCGCAGGGTGCCGGGCAGAGACGTGCCGTTGTTGGCGTCGTAGGTGCGCAAGGACTTGGCGGTGTGCAGGGTCGGATGTTTGGTGACCAGCTCGCCGTTCAGAGCGTCGAAGAACATGACGTCGTTCTTGAAGCCTTCGTCATCCCGGTACTCCAGCTGCACTTTCCAAGACAGGCGGGCGGTCTCACCTTTTTCGTCGAGCACGTAGGTCAGCTCGGGGTGATCCACCAATTTGCCGAAGACGCCTTGACGGGCCAGCGTCGACTTGAAACCGAACGCCGGGGTCGAAACCATCTCCGGAGTGGCGATGCCTTTGCCGGGAACGAAGTTGCCGTTGACCGCGTAAACGCCGCCGGTGGCCGATTCAGCGTGAACCCACACCTGGGCTCCGTGGACCTTCAGGCCGTTCAGGTATTGGTCGAACTTCACGGAGTAGGTTTCGCCGTGGGTTTTGACCGCCGCGGCGACCAAGTCTTCCTGTCCACTGGCCTTGTGGGTGGTGCCCACCAAGTCGAGCAGGAAGATCCGAGCCGCTTCGCGAACGAAATCGGAGTCGGCGGCTTTAGCGTTGGAGATGGGCTCAACGAAACCCAGCTCCGAGCCGGCCTCGGCACGAATGAAGGTAGGAAGGTCGGCGGCGGACTTGCTCACCACCTGCGGACCGGCGACGGCCACCGCGGGAATTGCAAGGCAAAGGATTAAGGCAGAAAGAATGCGATTCACTTGAATCTCCTAACGCCCAATGTTGGACGTCGATAAAAAAATTTGAGGCGGCCCCAACCGGGGCCATCATCAACACGGGGCAATTCAAGAGCAATCGGCATGCCACAACGCGGCGAAGTTCAATCATTGCGCCATACATCCGGATAAACGGGTGAAAAAAACTCAACTTAACCTTTTTATTACCAACGTTTAAGAAACGCGAAATTTCGCTGAGAAATTAGCTGGATCACTTAAACGGATTGTTGGCCCAATGGAACAAGAACCTACCGAACGGTCAGAAGCTTCTCAATGCTGAGACGTGGAATTATCAGGGTTGATAATTTCGACCCTGAAACTCAGATTTCTGGTCCAGGTGTTTCGACACCAGCTTCTTGGCGCAAAAACGCCGGCTTTCGCCTGTGCGCCGGGGGGGGCTGGAAATGGGTGGCACCGAGAGATGGGTGGCACCGAGAAATGGGTCGCGCCGAGAAAGCCACGGGCTGAAGCCCGAGGCTACCCGTGCCTCGCCCCTGACGGGGCAGCCCGGATTCCAAAAGGCCGGCCTGCCGCAGGATGCAGGGCCGTCACCATCACCAAAACACCCACACAAGAGAGGGAAAGGCAAACGGGTAGCCGGGGGGACGCGGTCCCGAAGACGCTGAGCTGCTTGAATGAAGGGAGCGATGCGATGCAGGAGGGAGGGGCGAGTGCCAGGTTGCCGGCCGAATCGGTCGGCAACCCCACTAGGCACATCAATCGAGGCAGGTCGAGCCGGATAAAACCAAGCTCGTGCAAGGCCAAATATAAAAAAGAGTATGGACCCTAGTAGGGCGCCATCAACACGTGCTTTTTCTAAAGCAATTGACATGCCGGCGGTGGCCAAAATCTAGTCCATCCCAGGAATTTTCCCTTGAGCTACTTTGGCGCCCAACCGTAAACCATATTCATTGCTGAATTTAGAGCGCTGATATTCCGACTCGATTTATATGAAAGAGCCGTGGGCAACGGCTCGCTGCGACCCAGGCTAGGTCCAAATTCGGCCGTGGGTTCTCAAATCTGAAAACTGCTCTTCTCAAACTTGAGAACGCCGGTCGAGCAACATGGGCTGCGGCGGGGCTGCCGCCGCAGCCTGTTGGAGCTAGCGGTGGGCCGGGCGTGCCCGGGAAGGTGTCCAGGGTGCTCCTCGTTCGGCCAATCGATCCTCGATTGAAACCAAAGACTGCACCAAGGCCTCGAGCTCCGGCAGGAGCTGCTCCAAGGCCTGTGCCGCCTGTGCCTGGCTGCCGCGCTGGGTTTGGGTCGGTCCTTGGGTCGTGCGCCAATGGCCGTAGACCACGCCGAAGAGGTCCCCGACAATGGACGACGGTGACGCTTCGTTCAGCTCGTCCTGCACGGAACCGCCTCCCAAGCGTCGCCCGAGCTGTTTGAGATCCAGCTGGAGTTGGTGAATTTCCTTCAAGATGCCGGGGTCCGCCTGGGGTGCGTCGATCACGGCCTGCGCCAAATGGGACAACCGCTCCCCCGCTTCGGCGAGCTGTCGGCTTGCGCCCAAAGCCCGCCTGAGCAAGTCAGAGGTCTCCAATTGGAAGGTCGAGACCTCTTGCCAATCCACTGAGCTTTCTAATCCGGGAAGCAGCTCCACCTCAAAAGGCGTCGGCTCAGTCAACGGGGTCAGCTCACCGTCGGCCCACTTGGCCAGCTCAACGGTGAAGGTGCCCGGCCCTGCCAATGGACCGAAGGGCGGAAGCTCCCAGGGTAAATACTTTCGTGGCGGGCTCAGGTCGACCGGCTGGGGTGGGGTCCAACGCAAATCCCAAGCTATCTTGTGCAGCCCCTTGCCGGTTGGCCCGTCGAGCCGACGAACCACCTCGCCCGCCTGGTTGCGCACGGTCACGATCAACCGCGGATCGGAGTCCAGGGCCTCTTGCTCGAGGCGCTGCCAACCGGGAAAAGGAACGTCTCCACCCGCTTCCCGGATCTCGTCTTCCAACTCACGTCTTTGCGCTTTGGCGGTCTTCCAATCGTCCTTCAGGTGGTAGGTGAAGACCGCACCGAAGGGTGGATTAGGAGCCAGGAAGTAGTCGGCCCCTTGGGCTGCACGGTCCGGAATCGCCAGGGGCACGGATTCGACGTAAAGCCACGAGCGCCGCACCGGAAAGACAAACGCTTCGCGGTCCAGGTTTTCCTTGGAGAGGTGACGCAAGGGCGTGACGTCGTCGAGGATGTAGATGCCACGGCCGAATGTGGACGCCACCAAATCGTTTTCCCGGGCTTGAAGCTCCAAGTCCCTAAAAGCGATCGTCGGCAGCCCGCCTCGGAGCTGGATCCAAGCCTTGCCGCCGTCCAAGGTCACGAAGAGCCCGAATTCGGTGCCCAGATAGAGCAGATCCTCGCTCACCGGGTCCTCGACGATGGACCACGCCACGTGATGCTCCGGCAGATCACCGGCCACGGAGGTCCAAGTGCGTCCGCGGTCGTCGGACCGCAAGACCCAAGGGCGGAAATCCCCCACCTTGTGGGTGTCGAGCACGGCGTACACCCGATCATCGTGGTGGTTGGACGCCTTCAGCTCGTTGACGAACGGCGCATCAGGGTCCCCCGGAATAGGGCCGGCGGCGCGCCAAGTAGCCCCGCCGTCTTCGGTCACTTGTAAAGACCCATCATCGGCCCCAACGTAGATCAACCCCTCGACCCGCGGCGATTCGGCGATCGCGGTGGTCGTGCCGTAGAGGGACATGGCTCGATGGTCCCACAAGGAGTCCACCGACCAAATTCGGTCGTAGAAGGGTTTCTCATAGCGAAATTCCCCCTTGGTGAGATCGCTCGAAATCGGCGTCCACGACGATCCTCGATCGTCGGATCGCCACAGACGCTGGGAGCCGAAATAGAGACGCGAGGGCTCGTGGGGGCTGACCCACAGCGGTGAATCCCAATTCCAGCGCTCAGGTTCGTCCTCGGGGGCCGCCTGGGGCTGGAGGAAGAGCGACTCTCCGCTGCGTTTGTCATAGCGCACCAGGCTGCCGACTTGCCATTCGCCGTAGAGGATATTCGGATCGTCGGGGTCGAATTGGCAGGCATAACCATCGGCACCGATCGGCACGGTCCAATCTTGATTGCGGATGCCGTGCACATTAGCGGTGCGGGACGGGCCGAGCTGGGTACCGTTATCTTGGGCTCCCGCGGCCACGTTGTAGAACGGCAGGGCGTTGTCGACAGCGATTTTGTAGATCTGGGTCAAGGGCAAGTTGGTGTGGAATCGCCACGTGGCCCCATGATCGAAGGTTTCGTAGATCCCACCGTCTGTGCCGGCGATCAAATGGTTCGCATCCCGTGGATCAAAAGCCAGTGCGTGGTTGTCGGCGTGTTGATCCATGGCCCCCAACTGGCGAAAAGTCGCCCCGCCGTCGTCCGACACTTGGGTCCAGACGTCCATTTGGTAAAGTCGATCGAATTGGTGGGGCGAGGCATAAAGCTCTTGATAATAATGCCCACCGGTCCCACCGCTGGTATATCCGCTGCGTTTCTGCCAGCTCTCGCCGCTGTCCGCGGACCGATAGAGCCCCTTCATCTCCGGCGACGCTTCGATCGTGGCATACACCACCGACGGATCTTGGGGCGAAATCGCTAGGCCGATCTTGCCCAGATCGCCGCTCGGCAGGCCAGTTCTGAGGCGTTTCCAGGTCTCTCCGCCGTCGGTGCTTTTGTGGATTCCAGAGCCCGGACCGCCGGCCAAGAAACCCCAGGTATGGCGACGCCGTTGGTAGGAGGCCGCGTATAAAACGTCGGGGTCAGTGGGGTCGATTTCGAGATCCGTAACCCCGGTGTCGGCGTCGATCTGCAACACGGCGGTCCAGGTTTGGCCGCCGTCCCGGGTTCGAAAGACCCCCCGCTCGCCGCCCGAACTCCACAAAGGACCTTCGGACGCCACCCAAACGGTGTTCGAGTCGGTGGGATGCACGATGATCGCGCCGATGTGCTCAGAGCTTTCGAGGCCCATCCGCGACCACGTCGAGCCGCCGTCCAAGGAACGATAGACCCCGTCGCCCCAGCCCACGTGTCGGCCGCTGACGTTCTCACCGGTGCCCACCCAAACGATTTCCGGGTTTTGGGGATCGAGGGTCAGGC
This sequence comes from uncultured bacterium, assembly GCA_965366625.1. GTDB lineage: Bacteria > Acidobacteriota > Thermoanaerobaculia > Multivoradales > J023 > JAUIJL01. Next base: position 33,107 of record CBDUGP010000013.1, on the reverse strand, counting down.
AGCCGATGCTGTAGGAGCTTTGCTGGTCGAAAATCGGCCTCCAGGTCGTCCCGGCATTTTCCGTTTTCCAAACCCCGCCGGAGCCCGCCGCCGCATACCAAGTAGAAGGTCGATCGGGATGGATCGCCAAGTCCGCTATTCGGCCGGACATCAAGGCCGGGCCGATGTTGCGCAGAGGCAAGGCCCCGAGCAGCTCTTGGAGCTGCGTGGCGGGCTCCGCAGCATCGGCGGTTGAGGACTTGACCTGTGACGAAGCGGCCTGTGCCAAAGCAGCCGGCACCGAGCCGAAGGTCCAAGCGAAAAGGGAGCAGAAGGCCAGAACACGCGAGATCTTACGAATGGGCGGCTTCAAGGAATAACCTCCATAGGACCACCCGAGCTTCGGTGGTCAACGATGGTTCGAGAGTAGAGAGCGACAATCATCAGACATTGGGATCATATCCCGAGTGGTCGTGCCGTCTTTCACTGTCCACTTCATCGGGAGGTGTCACCTGTGGGTTGGTTCTGTTGGCGGTGACCTTCATCGCCACCCTACTGCCCGCCTTTTGGGCCTCGAGTCGGTTGAAGGCCGCCTGTCCAGGTTGAGCCTGTCAAGGCAAGGTTTGTCGGCAGAGAAGGCCTGATTCTGCCTTTCAGCTTGCCCGCGCGCCGCTTCGTCCCGCACTTGAACGAGCCGCACACACGCTGCCATCCCGAGCTGATGGCTGGACGGGACGACAAACTAGCGAGACTACAACGAAGCCTGGCGATGCCCGTGACCGTGGTGAGGCTGCATGCGGTTCAAGGCCCCGCAATCGACCGAGATATTCCCGTCGATAAGCGATCCACCTACGCAGGGCGGTGCCGGATTCGTCGGACAATACGTCCTGCGGCGGCACGACTTTGTCGCCAGCCGATGAAGCCGGGCTAGGGGAATGAATCACTGTGCTTCGATCGTGGCCTGTGGGCTAGCGGGACAGCAATTTGCCCGAGGGCAGGTCAGCCGATAGCCCAGGGAGTCGAAGAAATTCGGCTTTCCTTCACAAAAGACCAGAATCAGATGCCCGGTGCTGTAGGTTTCAAACAGAAGCTTGAGGGCCCAGTAAACCTTCGCGCTTTCATCGTCCTCCTTGGCCGGATCCGGCACCGTCAAATGTTCAGCCCTAATTCCAGAAATACAGAAGACCATATTCGAGCTGTTGAGAATTTGCTCCCGAACCCCACGGTGGAAGAAAGCTCCGAATTCGTGAAGCTCCATCTTGGCGCTTTCCGGGAAAGGAATTTCATTTTTGACCGCCGTCAGCAGATTAACCTCGACGGGCGTCAACGGCAACGAGCCGCCCAAAGATTCTGTAACCAAGAGATATCTCGTGGCTGTGGCAACCCGGCTCAAACGTTCCGGATCGTCACAATGAACCAAGAGGTTGCTTTGACTCTCGGCATAGATCTCCAAATTTTCAGAATTGTAAGGAAGATCATCGTAAGGAAGATCATAGCCGCGATTGCTCTTTTTCAGATGCGCCCGGAGCCCCTCTCGATAAAACACCAAAAGGTCCCGTTGTGCCCACTCAAAAAGTAACCAATTTCGGTTGAAAACAAAAAACTTTCCCTCGTCTCTCAACCAGAAGCGTCTAGCCAATCTCCATCGAGAAAACAAACGGAGGAAGATAAAGGCTCCTACGAGGCTTGCCAGCACATACAGCGTGCCGAGCTGGAGCGGAAAGAAGACCGGAAAATACCGTCTTGCTTCTTTTGATGACACATTTCCGAAGGAGTCTTTGACGACCAGTTCGATCTCAGTAGGCCAAAAGACGCCGAGCTTCCGGCTGAAATGTTTGACTTTTGCCCAAGCATAATCGTCAGGCTCACCGAGACCCCTTTCGGAAAGCTGTGCAATGGCCAGAGGGCTCGCGCTGGTTTCCAGCGGAAGCGCTACAAATCGATTGGTGTCCTCAGCCCTCGCTCCGTTTTTAAAGTAGAAGGTCTCGTTGAAATCCAACTTCAGATCACGACCCCAAACAAACTGCACGGGCCCTCCGAAGAGAATGCTCGCAAGTCCGCCCAGATGATAGGAATCCGTCTTGATCTCAAGCTTCAACTTTCGATCGAGTTCATAGATACCACTTCCGCCCCAAAACCAAAGGGTTTCAGATTCTTCGACCGAACGGACATTGATCTTCTCGTTCTCTTCCTTCACTCCCAGCAGGGGCTTGACCGAGTCCTTCCTGGCCCAGCTCTCGGGCACCTGATCGAGAAGATAAGAGCCTTTGGTCGTTCCTAACCAAACGCCCCCCGAGTTCAGCTGTCGTATGCCGGTGACCGCTTTGTTTCGAATGAAACCTTGGGTGTCGACCTGAGAGATCAACCCTAGCCCGTCCACCCTGAAGAGTTCACCGGAGCTGGTTCCAAGCAAGGCGTGATCGTCGATCTGCGCGACCGAAGTCACGACCTTCCCAGCCAACATGAGAGGAGCATACTTCGTGAGCTCTGCCAAAGCTCCCTCGCTAACCGAAATCTTAAATACAGGCCCCGGCCGGCTTTTTAGCTCCCCTCGCCCTTTACGATGGGTCCGAATCCAAATCGAACTCTCGGTCGGCAAAATCCCCTCGACGAATAATTCAGCGGCGTCGACACCCAGGTCATAGCGTCGGGTGACCTTCTCAGAACCCTCCTGGTGGACTTGAACGAATCCGACTCCTCCGACCCACAAGTCTTTACCGCTGGAGGCCATCACCCGAGGCACGGCGACACCTTTTGGGCCGATCGCTCGCCCACTGAAATCGACGCACCGATAGCCCGGATCCACGGCCTGGTGAGCCCCGAGACAGATCAGCTGGTCGATCACGACCATTCGGTCGCTGTACCCAGGAGTGATTTCCGTCCACTTTGGGCCGACACCGTCCTCGAAGACTTTGGTCTTGAACAGTCCGAGCTCTGAAGCGGCCAAAAGAAACGCGCCGGATCTTTCTAATGCGAAGATCCGACCCGTTTTGCCCAAAACAACTTTTTTCGCAGTGCTTGGCTTTTTCTCCCCACGGGCCGACTGGGTCGGGGAAAAGAGCCCCGCCAAGAAGTCCGCGTTCGGCTGTTGGTTTTCCGAACCGTCCTGCGCTTCGGTGTGACCGGCGAAGTAAAAATGGTCCCCCACCACGATGCCCGCAGTGATGTTCTCGCCCTGAATACCGCTCTTGATCTTGATCTGCCGAAGAACGTCCGCACCAGCTGTCGAGCAGCAAAGACAAAGGAACCCGAGCGCCAACGCCGCCTGGGTTCGGATCCTGGGCCGCATCACCAGAATCGACGGAGAAATGTTGCGAATCGCCCTTCCTTGGTCGGAGCGTTGGGCTTGATCTTCAAGCAGTGATCGGCCGAATTACGACCGAGCTCGGGCAAACGATCCATGTCGATGGTCACCAGGGACAACGTATTCTGGATCGGCACCTTATTGGGTCCCACGGGAAAGACGGCGCTCTTCTCCAAGAAGGCCCACACATCCCCGGCCACGGCCGTCAAATGGGCTTCGGTCGACGGCACCGGGTAACGGGCAATGGACTCTCCACTTTCAGGGTCGAGCTCATGGAGCCACCATCGCGTGGTCCTACTCTGCGTGTCGAAGGCCTCCTTGAACATCACAAAGAGCCTGTCACCGGCGCCGTAGATGCCGGCTAGGGTCGCGGAATTCTCAAAGCTTCGTAACGTCAGCAAGGCGAGTTCAGGACCGGCGATTCTTCCATTCGGATCCTGCGCGATGTCGGCAAACTTCCTCAGCTCCTGGGGAAATGCCGTCAGCCATCGTGGTTCGGTGCTGCCGAATTCCACCTCGCCGATCCGAATCCCACCGTCTTCCTCGTTCTGCAAGAGCAGAACATAGGCTTTGCCTCTGACGGTCGCGAAATACGGATAATCCACCAACGATCCGCGGATCGCGATGGAGTCGTTGACGCCGTAGAGGGCGAAGATGGAGCCGTTCATCGCAGTGTCGAAGGTCACGAATACGGTTTTCCAGGTTCCGTCCTCGAGCTTCAAATCGCCCATGCCGGCAAAAGCTGGAGCCGAACCGGGACGCTCCGGGTCGAGATCCAGCAGCGTCCAGTCAAAGATGTTGTAGAGCAACCCTTCGACGGAGTCGCCCGGCCCCGGCCACGGCTTCGGCTTCGTTCGATAAACGAAAGACTCGAAACCGGCCGAGCCGGGCGTCAGGTTGAGCATTCGCGCACCGCTTTGGTCTTGGACCACCAAGAGCCCGTCGTTGGCCCGGAGCCGCGACGGAGTCGCACCGCTCGGAATCAAGAGCCCGGACTTCGCCAAGGTCTGTAATTGTCCGTCGGGTTCGACCCCCAGGATCCGTTCCTGAATGGCATCGACCAAGGCCAATCTCGGCATTGCCTTTGCCCCTCGCGACGCCACGTCCCAGGCGCCGGACGATGAGGAGTCGATCTTGCCGGCGAGTTCAATGTAACCACAAACTCCAGAGGTGGGCGTGTATCGCTCCAATGCAGAAACTGCCGGCTCTGAAGCCCAAGCCGCGCCGACGGTCAGCGCTCCAAGAGCGCCGATCACCAATAGATGTTTCATCAATTCTGCACAGGCCGATGCCGGCGAAAGGAGGGTGTTGGTCCCGAAACTATGGGGATCGTTGTCGAGAAATTGCATGCCGTTGATCTCCGGTAAGAAGTTATTTTGCCGAAAATCAGCAGTTGCGAGGAGCGCCGACACAATCTTTCGTGACTTGATCCCAGGTCCCTGACCAGCCACATTTGGCTTGCCCTTCCGGGGCGAGGCCCTCTGAATTTGGAGACTCTGAATCTGAAAACTCGGTCGGCAGCTCACCCTCGACTACGCAATATTTTACGATGCTTTGGGAGCTGATTGGTATCGAAGCTAAGAACATCAACAAAAAACACAGCGTGGAGCGCTTGAAAAGATTTAACTTCATGTACATGAGAATCCCTCCCGGTGGACAATGCCACCGTCATTTTCGTCATCCATGGCAAGACGAGCAGTTGGCGGCTCGGGGGTAGCTTTAGGCGCCGACTCGAAGCACTCGAGCCTTCTACCGATTAGGCTACGGACGAACCTGGTATTCCATTCGGCGGTCGTGGAGTAGATCACGAGCGACGGTTCCCTAAATAGTCGCGGCTCGGAGCGCCGGCGCTGCCTACCTAAAACCCTTAGCGAGGGTCGAACGTTCGTTCGACACGCCATTATAGACGTACCGCTGTGAAGGGTTCCCTCCGAATCGGGAGGTCGGCTCGCCATGGCGGTCAAAACAGCCAATCGGTTTTCCGAATCAATGGCTTTGAAAATAAACGCGTGAGATACGCATTTATGGGCTCATCAAATAGGAGCTGTTCTCCTAGAATCCGGTTATGTCGTCGTATTGCCCTTACTTACGCTTGCCGGCTCATTATACTCCAACTGCCTCGGGCGTCCACCAACAGCAGATTCCCAGCTCGCCAGCCGAGTTTGGGTAACGTCAATCTCGTCCGAGACGATCCGTGACTATGGCCCCTACTCTCCCCTCAGGGCCGTCGACGGGTCGACGCTAGAGGCCCGCAGGGCCGGCAGCAGGCTGGCGACGAAGGTCACCGCCAATAGGACGAGTCCGCCGGTGACGATCGGTGTCGATTCGAGGGGCACGAAACCCGCCATGACCGCGTTGAGGCCTTGGGTCACCGCCCAGATTCCAGGGATGCCCACCAACACGCCGATGACCGCCAACAGCATGCCTTGCCCCAGGATCATGCCCACCACTTGACGCCTTTCAGCCCCCAAGGCGATGCGGATGCCGATTTCTTGGGTCCGCTGGACCACCGAATAGGCCAGCACGCCGTAGGTTCCGAGGGCCGCCAGCAGTAGAGCCAATCCACCGAAGGCTCGTAGAATCACTGAAAAAACCTTCTGGCCGGCGAAGAATTGGTCCATGTAGGCGTCGAGGGTTTGAATTTGGGTGATCCCCATGCGCGGGTCGAACGCCCTCAGCTCTTGACGCAGGGTCTCCGAGAGAGTCGCAGGATCCACGTTCGGAGTCCGCAGGGCGATCGCTAAGGCCGGTACCGGCAGCTGGGCGGTCGGCACGTAGACCATGGCTACCAATTTGTCACTGATCGCCAATCCGTGGCGGACATCCTCCACCACACCCACCACCTCACGGGTTTGCCCCTGGATGGTCAGCAGCTCCCCGAGCGGCTCTCGTCCATTGAAGAATTGTTGCACCATGGCCTGGTTGACCAGCGCCACCGGCAGCGCTCCCAAATGGTCTGCGGAGCTGAATTCCCGCCCCTGGAGCACGCTGATGCCCAAGGTGTCGAAGAAGCCGGCGTTGGCGCTCATCCATTGGGTTTGGGGCGGCGATTGATCCGGCGGCGGCGGCGAAGCCTCCAAAACGAAAACGTCCCGCGGCAAGAAGATGTTGCGCGGCAGGGAATTGGAAACCACCACCCCTTGAACCCCCGGGAGACCACCCAATTTTTCTTCCAGGCGATCGACGGCGCTCAAAAGCGCTTCGTCGCTTTCATAGCTCGACTCCGGCAAGGTGAGTTGCACCGTCAGCAATCCGGCGGTATCAAATCCCGGATCGCTCGACTGCAGTGCTTCAAAGCTCTTCAACAAGACGTTGGCACCGGCGAGAAAAACCAGGGCCATGGCCAGCTCACCCACCACCAACATCTTCGAGACCCGACGCTTGTGCCCACCGGCGGAGCTTGCTTGACTACCGTCCTTCAACGCCCCTAGGAGGTCTGAGTTAAAAGTCTGAATCGTCGGTGCCAAGCTGAAGAGCACGGCACCCAGGAGCGACACGCCGAGATTGAACAACAAGACTCGATGATCGAGCACCGGCGCGTAGTGGGTTGGGATCTGAGCCGCGAGCGCCTGAGAGGTGACCTTGATTCCCGCCACGGCCAAGCTCAGGCCCAGGGCACCGGCGATCACCGCCATCACCAAGCTTTCAAGAAAAAGCTGGCCCGCGATGTGGGATCGAGAGGCGCCGATCGAGCTGCGCACGGCCATTTCGCGCTCCCGCTTCTGGGCCCGCGACAACAAAAGGTTGGCGATGTTGGCGCAAGCGATCAGCAGGACGAAGAGCAGCGCCCCTTGCATCATCTTGAAGAATAATCGATTGCGAGAATCCGGCAGCTCCTCCCGCAGGTTCAGGACGTCGAGGGCATAACCTCGATTGGCCTCGGGGAATTCTTCCTCCAAGGCGGCCATCAGAGTATTCATCTCAGCTTGAGCGGCCTCGTCGGTCACGCCATCGTTCAGGCGCCCCACCACCAACAAATCACGTTGGTGACGTTTGGCCCGCTCGCGATCGATGGTGATCGGCACGTACAGTTCCGTATTGGGCACCAGAAACTCGAAATCACTGGGCAATACGCCCACCACGTCGTAGGGCGAGCCGTTGAGCTCGATGACCTTGCCGACAGCATCCGCGGAGCTGCCGTATCTTTCCTGCCAATATTTGTGGCTGAGCAACACCACCCGATCCTTACCGGGAGTGCTTTCTTCCTGTCGGAAGACCCGCCCGTGGGTTGCGGAAACCCTCAACACCTCGAAGAAGGAAGGGGTCACGCCCGCCCCCGTGAGCTGCTCGACCGACTCCCCCTCGGTCAACCCGAGGGGCTGGCCGCGGAAGGCTCCCAAGGTCTCGTAGGACCGTTGACGCTCTTGAATATCCAGAAAGTTGGCCAGGGAAGAAGGGGTGATGAAGCCCTTGGGCAAATCCTTGCCCCGCTCCCCCACCAGCGAAATCCGCTCGGGCTGCTCATAGGGCAAAGGTCGATAGAGGAAACCGTTGATCAAGCTAAACACGATGGTGTTGCCGGCGATCGCCAGGGCCAAGGAGCCAATCGCCAGGACGGTCACGCCCCAGCTTCGGCGGAGCGTGCGCATGGCGAATCGGAGGTTCTGGATCAGGTCGTGCATGGTGGGCTCCAACTCGAAATTCAGGCCGAGCGATTGGCTTTTTCCGGAGGTGTTCCAGGGCTCGGGGTTCGGCTTCCCGGGTCGTCACAGATGTCACTAGAAAGCACATACGGGCTCTAGGGGCCAAAGATTCGTTCGTACGGCAACCGATTCCGTCGAAGATCGGGCAACTGGCCTGGAGCCCGTCCAGAAATGGGGTTTCCGATGAACTAAGGCCGGAAGGACCGAGGACGGAAGCGAGCGTGTCTGAGCGCCGCGCCTTCCAGACCTTCGAAAAGGCCAAAACTGGACGGGCCCTAGCCTAGATAGATTCGACGGATTCGATGAACGAGAGGGACGGAGCTCGAGGTCATGCTGTGAAGAACATGCTATTCTGCGGCCTGAACAGCGGGTTCCCGGCCGGCTCCCTTCGTACAGCCGGCCTTCAACGCCGGATTTTCGGCAGCACCGCTATCTTTGGAGAATTCGTGGGTTCGATCGCTCCCGCCGCCCGTAATTGGGTCCGACAATCCCTCAAATCATCCCGCCTCGGCCGCTTGGCTTTGGACGGATACCGCAGCCTGCAACGACGTCGGGATTTAGGCCGTCGGTCCGAGGTCTTGGATCAGCCTTTCGGCATTTACAACATCGAGCTGACCAACCGCTGCCCGATGAAATGCATCATGTGCGCGCGCACCCACCACATGACACGGGATCAAGGGTTGATGGACTTCGACCTCTTCACCAAGGTGATCGACGAGCTCGTGACCGCCAACCCGAGCTATGCCAAGGGCGATCCCCGCTATGAGGTTTGGCTCCATCATTTTGGCGAAAGTTTGGCGCACCCGGACTTTGATCGATTCATTCGCTACGCGATCAGCAAGAACGTCTACACGGGTTTGTCGATCAACCCGATCATGCTGACCCAAGACGTCACCGACAAGCTGTTGGCGTCGCGCCCTTCTCTGCTCTTCATTTCCCTCGACGGACACGACGACGAGTCGTTTGCTGAAATCCGGGGTTTGGACAACGCTTGGCAGCGATCCAAAGAACGTTTACTGCGATTCCTCGAACTGAAAAAAGAACGCGGTGTGGAGACTCGAATCATCCTATCGATGATCGACTTTCCGAAAAACGCCGGAAGCCTCGAAGCCATGCGCGACTATTGGCAATCCGTCGATGGCATTGATGAGTTCTTAGCCAAGAAATTTGAAACATGGGACGGCAGCGCCGACGACGTCAATTCTCTGGTGCAAGTAGGCGATTCCCCGCCCGAGACTCCGTCTTCCGCGCGCCGGGCCTCCTGCCCGGTGCCCTGGGAAACTCTGACGGTCACCTGGGACGGCGATGTCGTGCCCTGCTGCTACGACTTCAACAAGAAGCTGGTATTGGGCAATCTGGACCGCCAAAGCCTGTCGCAGATCTGGAACGACTCACCCATGCGAGCCTTGCGCCGAGAAATCATCGACAACCGAGTCGAGAATCCACTCTGCAAGGGCTGCGAGAAGCTCTACGCTTGATCCGACCGGAATCCGGCCCCGCGCGCCCAGGCCCAAAGGGATTGGCGATCCGGTGGTTGGAGATTTATCGCGGCGTCTCGATTTTCCTGCTCAATTTCCTGATCCTGCTCGCCGTCTGCACCTTGGTTTTGGCCGGGTTGTACGGGATCCGTGATGCGCGCAAGCAGGCCCGTCGGACCCAGGTCTATTCCCAACATTTCGACCTGGAATCTTATCTGCATATCGACCGGCAGACGGCCCTAGAAACGGGCGCTGAATTCGACCGTATGGGCGAGGCCGAGTCTTATCGCTTCTATCCCTGGACGGTTTTTTCAGAACGCCCGTTCGCCGGACACTGGGTGACCGTCGGAGCCGACGGCGCGCGGGCGACCAAGCCGGTCGAAGCCCCACACGGCCGAGAGCCCCTCACGGTCTGGTGCTTCGGTGGCTCGACCATGTTCGGCTGGGGCCAGCCCAACCACCAAACCGTCCCCTCCCACCTCCAGAGCCTGTTGCAACAAGCCCTGCCCGATCGCGCTGTTGAGGTGCAAAACCACGGCCACTCCTATTGGTTCAGTTCCATGGAACTCAACCACCTAATGGCTCTGCTGCGTCATCACCCGGCTCCCGATGCCATCGTGGTGCTCGACGGTCTGAACGACAGTCGGATGTTCCTGGAAGGTCGACACCTGCCCTTTTTCACCCACGTCGCGGAACAAGCCTGGGAAGAAGAGCGACGGCGGCGCTACGCACCCTACGACGGCCCCTGGATGAGACTGGGCGAGAGCTTTCCTTGGTTGCGCTTGGCCCGCTCTTTGCGCTCGCGCCTCGGCCTCGATGACGCACCGGACGCCCTAGACCCCAGCTTGGCGCCAGAACCCGAGCCGGTGGATGTGCCCACGGCCCTGGGTCGTTATGGGCTCAATCGCAGGGCTTTCGAGGCTTTGGGGAACGAGCTCGAGCTACCCCTACGCCAATATCTGCAACCGATTCCCGGCTTTGGACCCTATATTGGTCCAACCCAGGATTTGGGACCCGACATCTACGCCTTCTATGAACAGCTGATCGCCGATCCGCGACACGGATTGACCCCGATCCACGACACCCTCTATGACTTAGAGCGCCCGTTCGTCGATCAAACCCACTACAGCGACGAAGGCTGCAGGCGGGTCGCCCAAAGCATCGCGAACGACCTCTTGCCGTTGCTGCGCTCCCCTTGATCTGACCTTTGCTCAACCCGTCTTCGTCAGCTCGAGACAAGCCACCGCGCGGGCGGCTGCGGCGCCATCCGGTTGTTGAGGAAAAGGTGAATCGGCCCGTGCCGCGGGAGGACGGGAGATCCAGTCCACAAAGCGCCGATCCTCGCAAGCTTCCGGTTCCGACACTTGCCAGCCGTTCTCGTCGTAACGGTAGTAGGTGACTTGGCATTCTGCGGGACCAAAAGCGTCGATCAGGCCGGCGAGCCCATCGCGATCGAAGACTTGATGCCCGCCCAGGGTCTCCGGCACTCCGTAGGGCACGGTTAAAAGCGCCGAGCCCTGCACCTTCAACACCCGCGCCAGCTCACCCACCGCCCGTCGAAAATCTTCGGGACGAAACTCTCGGTGCCGGGCATCTCCGGCAAATTCTCGATTGTCGAATCCCACATGCTCTAGGGTGGAGATGGAAACCAGTTGGTCGTAGACCTCGTCTCGAATCGGTAGATCCCGCAGGTCCTCGTAGAGGTAGGAAATGCTCCGAAACCAATAACAATTGGCTTCCGGAGCCAAGGTGACGATGTGCAAGTCTTTATTTTCCCAGATGGGTAAATCCAGGAGGTAGGCAAAGTTGAGCGCGGAGCCGGCGTCGAGAATCCGCCCGGGCTGCCTGGTGATACGGCTCAGCGCCCACGGCACCTCCACACATCGCTCGTCCAACCCGTGACCAAATCCGGAAGCCAGCCGACCTGCCTCACGGAAAGTCGCCATGGCCTGATCGTCGGCCAAGGTTGCCGCGATCGTGCGATTTCGGTGAATCGAATAACCGTCGCTCCACGGTACGGATCCGGCGCGCTGGAATTGTCGTAATCGTTGGTCGTAGGACGGCCGTCTCCATCTGCGGAGGGTCGCCCTTAGCTCGCTTGCGGCACGACGCCAACGGCTCTCCGACGCCCAAAAACGTGCTCGGGACTGTGATTCGATCATCCGCCGATCTTAGCCGCTGGCTCAGGCTGGGGAAATGGCGACTTCAGCTTGTCTTGGCACTCGGTCGGTGTCTGCCTCGCAGGGTTCAGAGCCGTGGATCAGCTGGCAAAGGGATTGCTCGTAGCGGCTGAGAATGCGGTCTACAGAGAATTTCTCGGCGTTCTTGCGGGCGGCGAGGGACATCGCTCGATGGCGAGCCGGATCCAATAAGAGTTCCGCCGCCAATCCCCCGAGGCAAACATTTTCGCCCGCCGGGCACAGGATGCCCGTCTCGCCGTTGCGCACCACCTCGGGCAAACCGCCGGCGTGGTAACCGATGACCGGCACCCCACAAGCCTGGGCTTCGAGCGCCGACAGTCCAAAGCTTTCCGCCAAGCTCGGCAACATGAAGATGTCACTGGCTTGATACACCCGCTCTAAGTCATTCATTTTGCCCAGCACCCGCAGGTCCTCGCGGACCCCCAGCTCCTTGGCTAAGGCCAGGGCTTTGGGCAGCTCCGGACCGTCGCCCACGAGAACCAGAATCGCGTCGAGTTTGGAGCGCAAGGCGGCAAATCCTCGAACGACGTCCTCGACCCGTTTGACCGGACGGAAATTCGACACGTGGGTCAAAATGAAACGTCCGTCAGCCTGCAGATGGTCGCGGATCCCTTGATATTCACAGGGTTTGAACCGATCCAAATCGACGAAATTGGGAATCACCTCCACCGACCCATCGGTCACCTGGAAATCGCGTTCAGTCGCCTTGGCCAACCAGGCGGAAGGTGCGGTCAGAAGGTCCTGTCGCTGGATGGTGAAACGGGTGAGTTCAAAGAAGCTTTGCTGAACCCCGACCAGGGTGATATCCGTGCCGTGAAGGGTGCAAGCCAGCTTGACGTCGAGGCCACGCTCTTCCCGCAAGACCTCGCGAGCCATCCAAGCGGCTTGGGCATGGGGAATCGCATAATGGCTGTGGATGACCTCCACGCCCCGCTCCTCCACCAGCTCCAGCAATTTGTTGGTCAGATTCAGGGAATAGGGCGGATGGGAAAAGAGGGGATAGTTGGAAACATCCACCTCGTGAAAATAGAGGTTGGGCTGAAGCGGATCGTACCGAAAGGGCCGCTGGTACGAAACCATGTGGATTTCATGCCCCCGCCGGGCCAGCTGTTTCGAAAGCTCCGTCGCCACCACGCCACTGCCGCCGTACGTGGGGTGGCAAACCACTGCTAGCCGCATATCGCCTCCTTAGCAGGCTGGGGCAAATCCAGAGTGAGATGCTCCCACTCACTTGCCCAGCTTTCCCATGAAATCTTGCTTCTCATCCTCTTCTTACGCAACCCGACCGCCGGGGTTCTCCTGGGCGACCGTTGTCGTCAGGATACTCGACGTTTTCGGACCCTGGCCGCGACGCCTGCCTTTTTCTCCTCGGCTTTTCGTTTCTTGGTCGCCGCCCAGGAGCAAATCGGACAGGTTTCGAGATCGTGGAAGCGCGCCGGGCAATGCTCCCGACCGAAGAAAATGATCTGCAGATGCAGCTTATTCCACAGGGACTCGTCGAACGTTTTCTTCAGATCCCGTTCGGTGCGCTCCACCGACGACCCATTGGACAGCCCCCACCGGGCCGCCAAGCGATGAATGTGGGTATCCACGGGAAAAGCAGGAAATCCAAAGGCTTGAGACATCACCACCGACGCGGTTTTATGACCCACCCCCGGCAGCGCTTCGAGCTGCTCGAAGGTTTTCGGCACCTCACCGCCCGCCTCTACCAACATGCTGCTCAGCTTCTGAAGATTCTTGGCTTTTTGGGGAGCCAGACCGATTTGGCGAATGATGTCGCGAATCTCTTCCACTTCCATGTCGGCCATGGCGGCCGGGGTCGAGGCTCGCCGAAAGAGAGCCGGCGTCACCTCGTTGACCTTTTTATCGGTGGTTTGGGCGGACAGAAGAACCGCCACTAAGAGGGTAAACGGATCGCTGTGGTCCAAAGGAATCGGGGTTTCCGGATAGAGTTCTTCCAGAAGGGCGACGATCTTTTCGGCTTTTTCGCTGCGGGTCACAAAGGCGCTCCTCGACGGGTCGAAAGAGAGGCTGAGCTGGGGTTCGTCCAGTCCTGGCCTCTGGGTGGCCGGCCGGATGGCCTGCGGGCGTCGCTCCGAACTCGCGCCACCGCTGCACTGCCGCCATAAACTGCTGAAGAGTAGGGGCTTAGGCCGATGGTTCGGGTGTATCGCTCAGACACGCTCGCTTCCGTCCTCGGTCCATCCGGCCTTGGTTTCATCGGAAAACTCTATTTTTGGATGCAAGCCGGGCTAGTTCAGGGAGGATACCGCCCACAGCTTGGAATATTTCTCACAATGCAAAACGAGTGTTTTGAATTGCTTGGGATTGGCGTTGCCGGGCAGTCGATAGCTTTGGGCACCCCGCACGCTCTCGAGTTCCGCGATCAACACCGCGCCGTCGGTGGCATTGCGATTCGACAGCTCCGCCGCGCCCTTATTGGACAGGAAGAGTTTCAAATCCGGTGCTTTCTTGGTCGAGAATCCCGCCGGCAGTTCGAGGACATACCCCCCGTTCTGGGCGACGATTTTCCACTGACCTTCGACCTCATAACCCACCTTCGTCCATTTTCCGCTGCTGACCGTTTCTTGGGCCGAGAGCACGACAACTCCGGCAAAAACCATCGCCAAAGCCAACAGAAATAAAGTCAGACGTCGGGTGCTGGGGGCAGCATTCGAGATTTGCATATCAATTCTCCGAGGTTACGTCCCGAAGGACTTGATTCAATTTCTCGTGGCTGCGTCCACCGGCGGCGGTGGGTGAGCCGTCTAGGGACCTCAGATCTGCTTGGGTGAGGTCCAGGCGAGGGGCAAAAGCCTCCACCTGAAGCTCACGGGCCGCTCTGCGCCCCAAATCCAAGATCTGCTCGCCGACCCTCATGGTCGCCCGCTTGCACGACACCCGGGTGCCCTTCGGACCCATCAGGCAGGTTTCGACGGACCGTGAATCGCCGGTCACCCGGAGGGTGAATGTCGCCCCGCGATTCGATTTCTGAAAACGGGGTGAGTCGGCGAGCGTGTCGGCCGCGATCCGGGCGCCGGCGGAGTCGTCCACTTCCAAACGCACCGGCAAGGCCAAACCCACCCGTCTGACGACCCCGGGATCCGTCTGCAATGCGCGATCCAAGAGGTCCAAACCCTCGTTCTGCCGTCCCAAAGCCAGAGCGGCCTGGGCGCCTCGGGCCGCGACCCTCGCTCGGAGCAGGACTTCTGCCCCAGGCAGGGTTTCGAGCGCCTGATCGACCCGCGCGAGGGTCGATTCGTAGCGACCCGACAAATAGGCCGCTTCGGCACCGTACGCTTTAAAATACGCGGCCGCAGCCGAGAGAGATTCTTTTTCCGCAACTTGCTCCAGGGCGATCTCCGTCACCCCGGCTCCGAGCAAGGGCACCAGCTCGATCTTGAGCCACTCGGGTAATTCGATTCCGCCCGCCAAATAGGGTTGAAGGGTGGCCAATAAAAAACGTCCGTCGGCGAGCAAGGAGGCAGCCCTTCGGCCCGACGCCCAGGACCTCAGCTGCAACTGCCAGGCCTTGGCGTAGGCCGCCAAACGCGGTCTCCAATCCAGGGTCGGGGCCTCTTCCAAGACCATCTCCGCCGCCACCCGATTGACCACCGCGTCCACCAGGGCCGAAGCCGCCTCGAGCTGCTCCGACTCGGAGCTGGTGAAACCCGTGCGATCCGGCCGCGCCATGGCTCGACGGGTAATGCGCGCCGCCTCCAGGGGATGACCGGCCACCAAGAGGAAAATCGCTGAAGTCATCTCCGTTTCGGCCCTGTTTTGCTCGTCCATGAAAGGCGGCTGGCGACGACGCCACTGAAACATGCTGCGCACGGCGTCCAGGGCTTCGGCGGTGCGTCCCTGGGCCATGTACAACAAGGTCAAGTCCAGCCAAGGATTCGAAACCGTCCCGCGCACGAAGTGCTTGGAGCCTTCCAAGATGTAGGCCTCGGCCGCATCGAATAACAGCATGCCCAGGCTCGCTTCCCCGGCGTTGGTAAAGGGTGTCGGCCCGGGCACGCTGTGGGCCCGCTCATGCTCCGCCGCATCTTTGCAGGCAGAATACGAAGCCTCACGGTCCTGCAGCTCCGCCTCAATGGCACAGCGGGCGGTCAGGGCGTGGGCGACTTGATTGGGATCGTCCATCAGAAGGGCTTCGGTGACCGCTGCCCGGGCTTCGTCATATCGACGAAGCCTCATCAAAGGCCAGCCCCGATCGGCGGTGGTGGGCGGAGAATAGATCTCGTCGTGCTCCAAGAGCAGACGGATTTTCTCCTCATGGCGACCCATTTCCCCGGCGATCATGGCCATGCCGACGATCGATTGGGCGTGCCACGGCCAAGGATCGGAATCCGCCGGCCATGGGCTGAATCGCTGCTCGAAGAGTTCCCGGCTACGGGACATATGGAAATAAGCCCGAGGCAAATTGCCTTCGGCGCGATGGTAAACAATGCCCATCAAACAATGTCCGACAAAAGAATCCGGGTTCTTGCGCAGGATCTGCTCCGTCAGCTCCCGGGCCCGAACGTTTTTCTCCCGGGCCAGGGCATCGCGCACGGCCATGGCCCACAGCTCTTCGTCGAACGAGTCCGTGGGCAGGTCCGCCAGATCCTCGAAAATCAGCTTCTCGGCCAGCAAGGCGCGTTCATCGTCGAGGCTCAGCCCTTGCTCGAGGGCAGAAACATCCGGTTCCTGGGCCGACGCCGGCGCTAAATAGAGCAGGCTCAGTCCGAACAAGGTCATCGCAGACCACTGGCTGAAACGCATTAGGCCCGTTCCTCAACGACGCCGCAGAGTCGATCGAGAAAGCCCTTCCACCGCTTCGGACAAGGCATCGTCGATCACTTCGTCAACGTTGGACAAACCCGGTGCCAGCTCCAGACGATGGCCGAGCACCCTCGGTATCAAGGTCGCCAGATCGTCCGTGGACACGTAGTCCCGACCGCGCAGGGTGGCCAGGGCCTGAAGTGCCGGCAAAATCAGCACCAGGCTGCGGGTGGAGCAACCTTGCAGCACGCGATCGTCGGATCGGATCGTTTGGGCGATATCCACCAACGCTTCTTTGATCCGATCGTCGATCATCACCCGCTGATCGATCGCGCTGCGAGCGGCGAGCACCTCATCGCGGCTGACCTTGGGCAAATCCGAACGCTCGGCGTCTCGACGCTCACGCCAGGATTCCAAGACTTCCAACTCCGACTTGCGATCGATGTGGAACATTCGAATCTTGAAGAGAAAGCGATCGAGTTGGGCGACCGGCAAGGGATAGGTACCCGCCAAGTCCAAGGGATTCTGGGTCGCGATGACGAAAAACAGTGGGTCGAGTGCATAGGTCACGTTGTCGACCGTCACCTGCTTTTCGGCCATCGCCTCCAACATCGCGGCTTGGACCTTGGGCGAGGTGCGGTTGATCTCGTCCGCCAACACCACATGGGCAAAAATCGGCCCTTGACGAAATTGGAAGCTGTGGTCGGTGGCGTTGAAAATCGACACACCGGTGACGTCCGACGGCAGGAGATCCGGGGTGAATTGAATACGGCGAAAGGAAGCGATCGGCGGTAGATCCGCGGACTCTTCGCCGGCCGGCTGCTCCACCACATCAACGATCGAGGTGCCCAGACTCTTGGCCAGGGTTGTTTTTCCCGATCCCGGGAAGTCTTCCAACAACACATGGCCGTCGGCGAGCAACGCCACCAAGACCAAGTCGATCACGTCGTCGCGGCCGAGCACTTGGGCCTGAACCCGGGCCCGCAGCCGCGCCAGCACGTCGCGAGCGTGATCGAGGGACCCCGGTTCGCCGGTCCGGCTTTCCGTTGGCTCAGGCCCGGGAGCCGAATCCGCGCCCGGTTCTTCCAAGTCCTCCGAGCCTTGCTGCTCCAACTCGTGGCGAACCTCTTCCCGCAAACGGAGAATTGCAGGGATCGGATGGCGGTCGGTCTCCATCTGATCTTCCGGCACGCTTTCCTCCTGGGACTCCACGGAGCTTCCAGCCACAACTCCGCCCATGGACTCAGCGGTCCCGTCACCGGCTGTATCCAGATCGGCTGTTTCCCGGTCGCTCACTTGGGGCTCGGCCGCCGTGCCCACGTCTTCAGTGATCGTTTCTCGATTGCTCATATTTTCCATCGATTCATTTCATCTCTCATTTAACCCAAAGCCAAGACAGCGGATCGAGGCGCCCGAGCCAACGCCGCCACCGGGGCACGCCGGATCGAATTTGCCCGGCCACTTCAGCCGACGAAAGGCGGACCCTCTGCGCGATTTTCGAACCCCGGGAGCCAAAAGTCGCTGCTAAATGCAGATCGGTGAGTTCGACCATGCCCCTCGAAAGCTGCTCCGCCCGCCTGGCAAAGGCTTCGCGGGATTCGCCCATCTGTCGACGCAAGCCGACTTCCGACAGTCGATCCAGGGTGGCACGATATCCCACTCTCGGCAACTTCGCGTCGCCGGCCAGCACCGGCACCCACAACCGATACGCCTTAACAACGTAGGCAAGGCCGAGCAGTGCGGCCAAAAGCATCGCCGCCCGACGCCACAGCTCCTGCCAATCAAAAGGCGTCTGGGCGAGGTCCGAGAAAGGATCGTCCGAGGCCTGTTGACGCATCATCTCGCCCAGGATCTGCTGGAGCTTGGGATCCGGAGCCGGTTGCGCCTCATCCAAGCTCTGCTCCGGGGTCAGATCGACCACCACCCAACCGATGCCGTCGAGGAAAATCTCCGGCCAAGCGTGGGCGCTACCGCCGCGGATCAATACCGCCGATCCGCCGCCGCGGTCGGATTCGGCCACCGCATAACCGGCGGCCACCCGGGCGGGAATGCCTTGGCTGCGGAAGAGATAGGCCGCAGCGTGGGCGAAATGCACGCAATAACCCGTGAGGTCGCCGAATAGAAACGAAGCCGCGGGATCGTCCGTATCCGCGTGTCGGCTGCGGCGGCTGTAGATGCCGTTGGCGTCCAGGTAGGACTTGATCGCCAGGGCTTGGGCCAGAGGATCGCTGCTGTATTCGGGTTTCAGCGCGGCCACCAGCCCCGAAGCCAGCTCGCCGTAGCGAGGATCCGACGGCGCTTCGGTGTAGTGACGCCACTGATCCGTCGTCCACCGGATATCCCCGGGCAACCGCCCGAGAAGCTCGGGATAGGGCATCACCTGGACGTGGCTACGCACTTTGAAGGTGCGCTGGAAACGCATGGGATTGGGGTTTGGAGCCGGCTCGAGCACCGCCGGCGCGTCGAGGGCGAACGGCCGAACGTGATCGACCATCAAACCCACCGTGGTCACCAGGGCTTTGCGCCCTCCGCGAGCCGCCGGGGCTTCGTCCACCACCATGCGCTGGAAGGGAAAATGTCGAACGATGTCGCCGTCCACATCATCGCGGGTGGATTGCACCAAACGACGACCGTTGTATTGGGAAAATGCCGACTGCCGAAAGTAATAAACGCCCGGGGGCGGGGAGTAATCGTCGTGTAAGAGCACCACGGCGATCGGCGCTTGCTCTCCGGAATCGCCGTAATCGTCCTTGAACTCCAAATCCCCGAGATCATGTCGATCCTGTCCGCCGTTGCCCCCCTGGTCCTGTTGGGCCTCGCCTTCCGATTGCCCTTCACCGCCTTCGCCCTGCTCCGGCTCACCGGTCAGGCCCAAGTCGCCGGCTGGATCCGGTTTGGGCAGCCCTTCGAAACGCACGAACATCACCAACAGCGCGGCGACCACGAGCAAACCCGCGAAGTGCAACGGCAGACGCCGAGCCCGCCCTTCCTGGATCAACAAACCGGCTAGAAGCAGGGTGCCCAAACCGCCGAGCAATAGAAAAATCAACGCCGGGTCGAGGCCTCTCGACCAAGCCCAGTCACCGACCGCCAAGGGTCGATGCACCATGCCGTCGCGATGGGCGGCAAAACCGGCCGCCGTGGCACCGGCCACCGCGACCACCTCGAGAATCGCCATGGACGGTCGGCGGGCGGCCGCAAACCGAATGATGAAGACAACAGCCGAGACCACCACCCACCACAGGGCCATCTCGCCCAAATTGAGGGCGGGAACCGGCCCCAACATCGCAACCACCCACGACCATCCCACCAAGCCGCGGGCCACCCAGGAGCCCAGCAACAAAAACGCCAGGGCCAGGAGCAACGCACTGCCCACACGCAAACGGGACCGGCCGGCGGGATCCCCGAGCCCGGCTCCGCTCAAGGCACCGAGCGCGGCGGCCACCAGACCGGCGGTATTGGTCAGCGGCCAGCACAAAACCACGGCCGCCGTGGCCAACACCAAAGCACGGAGGATGGCGATCACCCACCGTCGATGCGCTTGTTTCTTGTTGGCTGATCGGCTGCTCAACCGGTCCTCCCCATGGGCACTGATGAATCTTTCGCAATATTTGCGGTGCCTGCGGCCGGCGACCCGGCGGCCGGCGACCCGGCGGCCACGGATTGGGTATCGATCCGGCCGTGGCTCCTACCGGTTGTACGGTCGACCACCATGACCGGGTTTCGACCGGAGTGAAAGGTGGCCATCAATTTGGTGAGATCTTCCGCGGTGGTCTGCGGTGCCGTGGGGCCTGCCCCCCCATCACCGTCGCGGAAAAGAAAACGTGACCACCACGACCGCTTACGGCCGGCGGAGACCCCATCGGTTCCCAAAATAAAGGAAGTCACGCCCCCAAAGGTTTTGGCCGCGGCCATGGCTTCGTCCACCCACGGCCCGGGCTCGGCCGCCGCGAACACCACACAATGGGTTTGGGCGATGATTTCCGGTCGAGCCAAGAACGTCCGCAAGCCGACGGCTCCAGCTCCGGGCCCCTCCGTCGGCCGGACCCCGGTCGGCCGGCCCCCGGACCCCGCAATGGCCAATAAGCTTTGTTCGAGATCGTGGGTCGGCACGGGAAAACCGTCGGTGGCGAATAGCCAATCCGGACCCAACAGCTCGTTTTGTAGAGCCATTCTCGCCGCTGCCGCCGCCGCGCCGTCGCCATCACCGGTGAGCAAATAGGCGACAATGCGTTGGGATCGATCCACGGCCCGTTCCGGCACCCTGACGTTGAGCTGACGCGTACGAGCGTACACCTTCCACAGGATGTGCCTCACCGGGTCGCCCGGCACGTATCGCCGAATCTCCATGCGATCCCCTTCGGGCGCGCCCGAAGGATGGGGCAAACCTTCGTCGGACGCCATCGACGAAACCTTCGGCATGGACCCCAACCGCCCCACATGGGGCAAGATCATCAGCGGGCCCGACTGTCGACAACGCCACGCCAGCCGGGACAATCCAAAGGCGTCACGGGTTTCAACCTCGCGCACGCATTCCTGGACGTGGCAACGGCGATCAGCCACCACCTCCTCCACCAAAATCCCGTCGCGCCAGCGGGTCCGGCATCGAATCCTCTCCGGCGACACGATCCGCCAAGTAACTTTCACCAAGGGCAGTCGGCCGAGCGAGGGCAACGCGAATCCGGTCTCGGTTGGGGATCCCGTTTCGATCACCGGTAATGGCGACTGCAACAGCTCGGGATGGAGCTTTAGATGACGGCGTAGATAGAGGGCCGAGCCGGTGGTGAACAGACTACCGAGACCCAGGAGTGTCAAACCCGACAGGCTGAACACGAATATCAGCAGGTCCATCTGGCCGTAACCCCAGCGCCACAACGCAACTGCGGACAATCCACCCACCAAGCTGCCCATCCAGGTCGGCGGCACGAGGCTCGAGGCTCGATATAAGAGGTCCGACGCTCGATGCAGTCCATCCTTTAGCCGCCGACGTAAACGGCTGGAAAGAGGTAGGTTCGGCAGCTTGATCAGAAGTCGCATAGATCCAGCAAGGCCGCTCAATCCTCAGCCGGCGGCTCTGCGCCCGCGGCTTTTCGGATCACCTCTTCAAGTGAGACGTTCGCTACCGGCTCAGGTCCGTGAGCCAATGAGGTGAGCTTGGCCTCCTGGGCCTGCTGATAGCGGAATTCAAGCTCCGGCTTGCGTTGCATCAGCGGGCCGAAGGGATCGCCTTTCGGCACCATCACACTCAGATGCGGACCGGCGACGATATCCGTCAGCTCGAGTTCAAAGAGCGCAGTCTTATGGCGGGTCGAAATCAGCGCCCCACTGCCCAAGGTCACCCAGTCATCCCACGAAGCCTCAATGCCCCCGAAGGGCAGAATCGTGGTCCACATCTTCCATCGGGTGGGAAACCCTTCGGAGTTGACGAACCAAAGATAGGAGTCCCCGGGGGTCACACCCCCCGATCCGTATTGCACCAATAGGGCCTGCTGTCCTTCCACCTCCACCAGACCCCGTTGGGTCCCCTCATCGAATACTTTGGCGATCGGATTGAGCCAAAAGGAATCGTTGCACCAATGGGACCAAGCTTGTTGCTCCAACCGGGTACGTTCTGGGCCGTGGACCTCGGTTCCCTCGGTCACCGCGATGCCCATTCGCGTCTCGAGATCCAAGAGCACCAGATTCTGATCCCAAACCACCCGCGCCAGCTGCCTGTGTCGATCCCACAGGTGCTGGCGACGGTCGCCGAAAGTCCAAGAAATCGCGCCGACATCCTGCCACTTTTCGACCTTCACCGCCGCCATCATTTTGCGCGCCAGCTGATCCGCTTCCGCAGTCGGATTCAGCTCTGGGAGCGGCTCGTGCAACAGCCGAATGGCGACCACAAAAAGTATCGACAAGGCGCCTAAAGCGACCGCTAGGCGGATACCCCATCGTTCCAAGCGTTTCGCCCAAATCGCAACCGACGGCTCACTCGGCACCTTCGCCTGAGCTGAGGTCTCCTGGGCCGGGGCCGCCTCTACCGGTGCCGGCGACGAATCGAGAGGTTCGGCGTCGATCCCCTCGGCTTGCTGCGATTCCTGACTCATATCTTGGGCTCCATCTCTTCTGATTTGCGCTCGTCACGTCACCGCCATGACGCCTCATCTTCCCGCCATCGAGCGCGCCCCGCAACCCCTAAGAGGCCGGCCAGAAGCCAGGTAGTGACGACCCGCGCACATTTTTCCGAGTCTGGCCAATCGACGAAACTTCGATTTCACCTAAGCCTTTGATAAATTGATCTTTACACGCAGGACAGGAACTTGTCCCCTGCCGTCATCATGTAGGGGAGGGGCTTGTCCGGGGCTTGCCCCCGCCGTTCGTCGCAAGCCTCGGGAAGAAATGCATTGAAATAAACGTTTGCCCAGCGGAGACGTACAAAGAGGCGAGACCGACCCTCGACACGGACTAGCTCTTGAGATCATGCTGAAATCAACCCCCATCCAGCGACTGCCCCTGCGCCCTCCGAGCTCTGGAATAACCCTTTCGCCCCGACGCTTAGGGTCTTCTATGGCTCTGCTCGGCCTGACGCTTTGGATCGCGGCCGGATCGACCGCCTGCGCGCCTGAGTCTGAAGCGAACACCGAACGACCCGCACCCCTGGAAACCCATCGGGGCCCATTCCAGCAGCGGCTCCTGCTGACCGGCGAAATCGTCGCTGAAAGCGCCATCGAGCTGACCGTGCCCAACGCCAATATCTGGCCCGTGCCGATCCGCTGGTTGGCGGAAGACGGGGTCGAGGTCCAGGCCGGAGATACGGTGGTGGAATTCGACAGCAGCCAGATTCTCAGCAGCTTGGAAAACCTGATTTCCCAAGGCATCGAAGCGGAGAATCAAATGCTCTCTCTGCGCTCCGAACTCGCCAACCAGATCGGCCAGGCGGAGTTCACCCGAGAGCAACGGCTGGCCGACTTCCAAAAGGCCAACATCGAAGCCGCGATCCCTGAAGACCTGAGTTCGAAACAGGACTTCGAGCGACGACGCCTCGAACTCGAAAAAGCCCGTTTGGAGCTGGAGGCCGCCGAAGAGAAAGCAAAGGCCGAGATCCGAATCGCCGAACGCAAGCTCGAAGTCCAACGCTTGAAGGTGCAACAAACCCGCGAGCAAATAGATCGAGCGCGCAAGAGCATCGAGCTGCTGACCGTGGCCGCCCCAAGGGACGGCATTGTTCTGCTGTCCAACAACCGCCAGGAGGGCCGACCGTACCAAGCCGCAGACTCCGTTTTTCCCGGCTGGACCCTGGCCTCTCTCCCGGATCTCTCCTCCTTGATGGTCGAGTCCTCACTCTTCGACGTCGACGACGGCAAGCTTAAACCCGGAGCGACGGTGATCGCGACCCTCGACGCCTTCCCCGATTGGTCGATCCCGGGCACCGTTCGGGAGGTCGATACCATCGCCGACCAAACCGACACCTCCAGCACCCGCCAGGTCTTCAAAGTACGGATCGATTTAGCGGAGATCGATCCTGAGCGCATGCGCCCCGGCATGTCGGTCAAAGTGGAGGTCCAGGCGGATGAAGACTCGGCCACGGAGCAGCTGCTCATCCCTCGGGCCGCCCTGCGCTCCCAAGGCAATCAACATCTCGCCGCCCTACGGGACGGCACCCTGGTGCCCGTCGAACTCGGATCCTGCAACCCGAACGTCTGCGTCCTGCGCGACGGTCTCTCAGAAGGCGCTCTCCTGAGCGCGAAGGAAACTGCCCAATGAGCACCAAACGCCGCCGATGGATTGCCATGGTTGTGGTGGTCTTGGGTTTGGCCGCCGGCTCCCGGGCCCTGCAAGAAGATCCCAGCGGCCGCTGGCTGTCGGTCGAGCGCAGAGATCTAGTGGTCGGGGTTGAACTCGAAGGCGAGCTCAAGGCCGTGCGCTCGGCCTCATTGGGTCCGCCGCCGATTCAAAATCAGTGGAATTTCAAAATTTCCTACCTCGCCCCGGACGGCAAAGAAGTGCGCGAGGGACAGCCGGTTATCCGCTTTGATCCCACGGAGCTACAGCAAAATCTGCAGCAAAAAATCAGCGAAAGGGACTCGGCCGAAAAGGAGCTGGAAAAGCTCGTCACCGACCTGAAGATCGAACGGCGTGATTTGGAGCTGCAGCTCAGCGAAGCGGAGGCCGCCCTGCGCCGTGCGTCGTTCAGCACCGAAATGCCGCGCGATGTGGTGGCCGCCAAGGACCTGGAAACAGCGCTCATCGACCAACGCATGGCGAAACTTCAAATCGAGCAGCTGAAACGCAACCTGGAATATATGGACACCCGCGAGGCGTCCAAAATCAGCAGTCTCGAACAACGACGACAACGGGCCGCCTCGGAGGTCGAAGAACTCGAAGCCGCCATGGAAGCGATGACCGTCAAAGCCCCGCGAGACGGCACCGTCATCATCGATACGGACCGTCGACGTCAAAAGGTCAAGGTCGGCGACCAAGTGTGGCGCGCGCGAAAGGTGCTCGAAATTCCGGATTTGTCGAGCATGCAAATCGAAGCCGAAATCGCTGAAGCCGACGCCGGGCGTCTCAAGGTGGGCCAGCGGGTGACGTTCCACCTCGACGCCCATCCCGATCTCGAATTCACCGGTCGTGTGGAGACCATCCGCAAAGCGGTGCAAAGCAAGTCGCACAGCAATCCGGAAAAAGTGATTCGAGCCGTAGTCGCCCTGGATGCCACCGACACCGAACGTATGCGTCCGGGCATGCGACTTCGAGGCACCGTAGAAATCGAGCGGCTGGCGGATACCGTGGTGGTTCCCCAAGAAGCGGTTTTCACCGACGGTGGTGGCGCTTGGGTGTGGTCCAAGGGACTCTTCGGCTCCCACAAAGTCGAGCCCGAGCTGGGCACGCGCAACGATCGTTTCTATCAAGTGATTTCAGGTCTCGAGCCGGGTGATCCGGTGTTGGCCCAAGACGGAGGGAAAAAACCTTGAGCCTCAGCCTCCGCCCGGCCGCAGCGCCGAAACGTCCCGCGACCCAAGCCCGGGGATCCTTGTCGATCAGGACTCGAATCGCCGCCCTGTCAGCGGCAGCACTCGTGGCGCTCACGGTCTGCGCCTGTGCCACGCCTCCCGACGCTTCGATTCCCGTCTTCGAGGTCGAAAGCCGCCCATTCCAGCATCGGGTCACCGCCGAAGGTCGGCTCCAAGCCACCCACAGCACCAAGCTGTCGGTGCCGTCGGAAGTCGAGCGGGCCGTGCGGCTCGCGTGGCTGGCCAACGAAGGCACCCACTTGAGTTCGGGCGACGTGGTCGCACGCTTCGACGCCAAAGCCATGACCGAAAAGCTGGAAGACGGGCAACGCGACCTGCGCAGCTCCGATTTGGAAATCGAACGAACGGACATCGAAAGCCAGGTCACCCTCACCAGCCTGCGCAAAGATCTTCGAGTGGCCGACATCGAACTCGAGCACGCCCGCAGCTTCCAAAAGGTCGACGATCAAGTCTTCTCCCGTCGGGACATCCAAGAAGATGCCATTGATGAATTCTTGGCCGAGGACCGCAAACAACACGCCGAGATGTCCGCCGACACCCAGCGCAGTTTGTCCAAAACCGAGCGCGAGCTGCTCGAAATCCAACGGCGCCAAGCCCAGATCACCATCGAGCAAGCCCAAACCGGCCTGCAGGCGCTCGAAATCATCGCGCCCCACGACGGGGTCCTGACCCTGACTCGGAATTGGCGCGGAGAACCCCCCCGGGTGGGCCTCGAAATGTGGCGCGGCCAAGAGCTGGGCGAGATTCCCGATTTGTCGAAAATGGAAGCGCAGGTTTATGTGCTCGAAGCCGACGCCGGAGGTCTAGGGGAAGGCAAGGACGCCGAGGTGGTGATCGAGGCATTTCCGGACCGGGTGTTTCCGGCCAAAATCACAAGCGTGGAAGCGGTGGCCCAACCCCGATTCAGGGGCTCGCCGGTGCAATATTTCGGCGTCGTCTTGGAATTTGAAACCACCGACATCGAGGTGATGAAACCCGGCGCGCGGGTCCGGGCAAAGCTCTTTCTCGAGCAACGCGACGAAGCCGTAGTGGTGCCTCGACAGGCGATCTTCCGCAACGGCCCAGAGGCCCGGGTCTTCGTTCGAAACGGCCGCAAATTCGAGCCGCGAAAGGTCCAAGTGGGTCCTACCTCCCTGGGCTCGGTGGTGGTGGAATCCGGCTTAGAGCCCGGTGAGGTGGTCGCCTTGGCGAAGCCGACGAGCGCCGGCGAAGGCGTAGACGACACTGAAGACCCAGTGCCCGATGAGAAAACCATGGGCAGCATCGAGACCGCCGGCAGCGCGAAAAAAGCACAGCCAACCCAAAAGACACAGCCCGAACAAACCGCAGCCGCCGCCGCGGCCGGAGGTCGTTGATATGAAGTGGGTCGAAGCCCTCGACATTGCGGTGGAGAACATCGCCGCCCACAAACTACGCTCGGGTTTGACGATGCTGGGCATTGTCTTCGGCGTCGGCGCCGTGATCGCCATGTTGTCGATCGGCGCCGGAGCCGAACGCCAGGCCATGGAGACGATTTCTCGCCTCGGGTTACACAACGTAGTGGTACGCGCCAAAGCCGGCCTGCGCGACGATCAGCTGGAGGAAATCCGCGCCCAAAGTCTCGGGGTTTCCCTGCGCGACGCCGAAGCGATCCTGGACGCCGTGCCCGGTGTTGAGGTGGTGTCGCCCAAAGCGAAAATCGAGCCGTACAAGATTCTTTCGTCCGAAGGCACCACCGAAGCCGACGTCTACGGCGTCTCCCACGAGCACGCCCGATTGGTCAGCCTGGAGGTCGCCGAAGGCCGCTTCCTCGACGCCCTCGACGTGCGCGACCATTCCCAAGTGGCGGTGATCGGAGATCGCGTCCGCAGAGATCTCTTCGGCCACTCCCCCGCCCTCGGCCGCCACGTCAAAATCGACGATGTTTGGCTCGAAGTAGTGGGGATCTTGCAATCCGCGGGGGTCGACGGTGAAACCGAATCCTTTCAAGGCGTTTCCTTGGGTTCTGCCGGCACCTCGATCTTCTTGCCCGTGTCCACAGTGTTGAGAAAATTCGATCGCCGACCCCTCGAATCCCCCCTGAGCGAAATCGTCGTGCGTCTGGAAGAGGCAGAATCGGGCACCCGCGCCGCGGCGGCCATCGGCACCTTGCTCGAGCACCTGCACGGCGGGGCCGAAGACTACGAGCTGGTGGTCCCCGAGGCCTTGTTGGCGGAAAGCCGACGCACCCAACAAATGTTCAACATGGTCATGGGCTGTATCGCCGGAATTTCCTTGTTGGTGGGCGGCATCGGCATCATGAACATCATGCTCGCCAGCGTGCTCGAACGTACCCGAGAAATCGGCGTCCGTCGCGCGGTCGGCGCCCGACGACGCGACATCCTGGTGCAATTCATTTTGGAAAGCTTTGCCCTCTCGGCCTTCGGCGGCTTGGCCGGGGTGCTGATGGGCATCTTGATCGCCAAAGCCGTGGCGGCGTCGGCCGGCTGGCCCACCCTGGTCCAGGTGTGGTCGATCTTCCTCGCCACCGGCGTCGCGGTCACGGTCGGCATCGTGTCCGGCCTCTACCCCGCGGTCCGAGCCTCGCAGCTGGATCCGATCGAATCTTTGAGGTACGAATGAGCAACAAAAGCTCCGCGGATCAGCTGATCGAGCTGCGCAACATCGAGCGCCACTACCACGTGGGCGGCGAAACCGTACGCGCCCTGGCGGGCGTCGACCTCCAGGTCTCGCCCGGCGAATACCTGGCGATCATGGGCCACTCCGGCAGCGGTAAATCCACCCTCATGTCCCTGCTCGGCTGCCTGGACAGCCCCACCCGAGGCTCCTACCACCTCTCCGGCGAAGCCGTGCACAGCCTCGACGACGACCGCCTGGCCGACGTGCGCAATCGGCGAATCGGCTTCGTCTTCCAAACCTTCAACCTCCTGCCCCGCCTCGACGCCTTATCGAACGTGGGCCTGCCCCTGCTCTACCGAGACATGAGCCGCACCGACCGCGACACCCGCGCCGCCAAAGCCCTCCAAGAAGTAGGCCTCGAGCACCGAGCCAAACACCGCCCCAACGAAATGTCCGGCGGCCAATGCCAACGCGTCGCCATCGCCCGAGCCCTAGTCACCGACCCAACCCTCGTCCTCGCCGACGAACCCACCGGCAACCTCGACTCCCAAACCTCCCACGAAATCATGGACCTCTTCGACGCCCTCCACCAAGACGGCCGAACCGTCGTCCTAGTCACCCACGAAGACGACATCGCCAGCCGCGCCCAGCGTCAAATTCGCCTGCAAGACGGCAAAATCATCGAAGATCGCCAAACGTCGGTTGCTCGAGTGGTTTCAGAGCGGGGTAGAGTTTGACTCCAGGCTCTTCGTCGGATCCAGCGTAAGCCTCGTCAACGGTGGACCGCGTAAAAGCCGGATTCGGCTTTTCTAGAGTCTGAGCCGGGTCCGCAGCGACTATCTGCCCAAAAACGAGAATTCCAACTACCGGTAGGTCCACAGGGCAGCCGTGCCCGGCGGCTTGCAAAGCGTGGTTTTTGAAGAACCGAAGATTTTCGACGATAGAAGGGAGGATTTCGGCAGTCGGCGTTTGATTTAGCTACTCAACGTCCATTTTGGGAACGTTTTTCGCTGGATTTCCTTGTGGCCGCTGTGGACGGGACAACAGTGCAGTTTATAGAATACAACTGATCACATCGCCTTTATAGGATCTACCTGAACTTGCCAGGATTCCGCAGGCGAATCGCCGACAACTATTGCGCCATCAACAAGAATGATATTCGTCTCATGGAGTCGTAGATGAACATCTTTGATGCCCTGATTGTATGGAAATTCGGTGGCGCAATGGGGGCACTTTACGTTGGCCCAAAACGTGTAGGATCCCCCGATAGGACAAGCAGGTGAAGTCTCGATGAATTTGTGCCAAAGCTCCTCGAGTTCCGAATCTGGAACACTCTTGCCCGTATGCTGTTCTCGGGCTTTTAGCCTCTCCACTTCTTTTCGATGACTTGCTGCCAAGAGCACAGAATTCCCATGCTCACAGTAGAAAAAGGGTTCTGGAGGCATCCAGATCTTAAGAGTTGTGAATCGGATCGGCCTTTTACAAAAGAAACAGAGACGAGTCCAACCTGGGCGATTTTCTTTCTGAATTGTCAATTAGTCACCTCAACAATTATCTGGCGAATTCCGTGCCCACCAGCGCTTGGAATTCCCCGAACGGTCAACTCTGGTCCACCCCCTGGCAATCCTGCTCCACCTCCTAGAAAGAAGTCGTTTCCGGAGATCGGCGAAGCCGGTGCTCGCCCAGGGACATCATCAACTACCGAAAGAACGTTTATTCTTTCTAAATAATGGGGGCGTAGCCCGAGAGCAGCTTCCAGCCTGCGCGCCTTCATCTTGGAAATCTTCAACCTACTCCCTCTAATAGGTCCAACCACGTCTTCGATCGACTTAAGATCTGTTATAAAAGAGCGATTTCCTCTGCCAATCGTGCGGTATTTGAGCGCCATGCTTCGCGGAGTTAGGTTAACTCCTTGACCTCGAAGGAGGCTGGCTGACCGATCTGGCAGAGAGGCAGTTGTGGACACTGAGCCACTCCCTGAAGACACCGCTGCTGACGCATATGTCAAACCCAGGGACGCAAGCACCAGAAGACCAGTCGCTGTCTGCTTCTGAAAAGTTGAAGCACCTGGTCTCATGATTGTTTTCAGCCAATAGGTCAGCGCGAATGCTAGACCTACGGATGCAATAGCTAATCCGATCCATGCACTTGTACCCGCTAACAAAGTAAATGCTATTGCCGAGAGAGACGCTTCTAGAACTTCGATTGAAGTCATTGTACGTCCCAGAGATTGACTGACAATAGGAGCAACAACAGCCGTCAGCACGCCTACTATTCCTGCGGCTGCGAGAGCTCTGCCCGTAGACACCAATCCCGTTGGGTCTTTTCGGTTGATGGGATCGATATTCGAATAGCCATACTTGTTTAAGCTCAGTGGTATCGAAGGAAAGCCCTGAAATGGATCCACCGACAGAAACCGACCCATCCCAGGATCCATCCACCGGCCCGATGTGGACGGGACAGTCACTGATCACCGAGCGGTGGACAGTAGCTCCAACAACTCTGGATCAATCCGACTCTTAAGATCGGGGGGCAGCAGTTCCACAAGGCGATTCGCTTGGCGTGAAACTTGGATTGAAAATTTCGAATTCGGCAAGACGAGATAATTCTTCGCCTGGATATTCAACCACCAGACATCTCGATCCGACACGACATTGGACTCACGAAGGATATCTGGGATGTTGTGGACCAGCTCCGCCTCCGGATAGCAATTGCCTTTCAGCATTCTTTTTAGCGGGCGCCAAGTTTGGACATTGCGAATTTCGGGAAGGATCCAGAACAGCAACTCAAGGTAGGCTTCTTGTTTTAGGTTCAAGGGTATCGTTCCTAAAAGGTTATTTGGACGGTATTCGAAATGGTGGCAGGAGAGGCGGGTGTCCACTGTCCTGATTGAAGTAGCGAGACCAGAAAACTGGAATCTCCTGTCTCTCGATACAGCAAAAGCGCTGCGGTAACGCGATGATTACCTTCGCCGATAATATAGGTGTTTCCAAGTCTATATCCGCCAATCGGAGCAATTGGGGCGCCCGATCGCATTGATTGCATCAGCTCAGGTATCTGGGAAATTTTGTCCGCCCGAAGGCCCTTTTGCCTGGACATCAAGCGGATCCCCTTAGGAGCTTTCAATGGCAGCGGAAAAGTCGGAACGGCCCTGGCTCCGGGTCGCGTGAGGGCTTGAACACGAGCAGTCTTGAAGTATCTAAACGCGGCCCGGGCACCCCAAAGCGATGCGACCAACAATGCCGCTGCTGTGGTTTTTTGACCAGTGGATGATCCGGGGGCCGAGTAAACCTTGGCTGCCAGGATACCGCCTCCCAATAGACCCAAGCCGCCGCCGAGGACACCGACCCAGGGGAACGCCAAGGCAAGGGGTGTAAAGAGTACGCCGATGATCCCGGCCGAAACGATGCTGGTGTGAGTCTGAGCTTCACCCAAGGCGTAGTTCGCCCCGATGGTTGCCCACATAGAGACTGCCGCACTAACCGCTACGGCAGCTACCGCCTGTTGCACTGTCAAAAAGCCGCTTGGGTCCGTTGCGTTGGCAGGATCTAAATCGGAATACTGAAAAGGCTGAATGCTCAGAGGTTTAGACGCAATTCCCCTGAATAGATCGCGAGAGATGAATCGCCAGGACCCCTCTTGCCGCCACCGGGCCCGGTGGTATCCCAGGCCTGCCGCCGACTTCGGCTCGCCAGTGAATCCATAGGCCTGACTCGACGCTTCCAGGCTCCTCCCGAACGCCGAGTAATCCAACCGCTCCACCATTCCGCCCGACGGGTCTGTCAACCCGCGGACGCTGCCCAGGCCGTCGAGATGGTAATAGTACCGGTCTTCGGGTCCGTCTCGGCTGAGGCCGAGTAGCTGGTCGCCGGCTCTCACGTAGACCGCTTCCGTGTCCGCTCCGGTGAAATCCGCGAGGACGTGGCTCAGCCATCCACTGTCGTCCACCAGGAAACCCGTGGTCTCGATCTCGCCAGCCACCGTCTCCGTGCTTTCGACGCGATTGCCGTGGACGTCGTAGGTGATCTCCACCTTGACCCCTCTAGTGGTCTCCACTTCCAACAGACGATCATCGGACCACCACCGGTACGACCGTCCCGGTGCAGGCCAGATCGCGGGTTGCTCCTTGATCCGACCGCCGCGGTCCCACTCGACCCGCTGCCCGTTGTGTTGAACGAGGCGATCTCGGCTGTCGTAGGTGTATCCCTGGATCAGTGGCGGGCCACTCGATTCTTGCAAGTTGGAAAGCAGACGGTTGCCGACCGGGTCGTATTGGAAATCTTCTTGGTAAACCAGGCCCTCGGCGTTGGTGACTTTGTCTTGGGTTAGACGCCAGAGGTCGTCGTATTGATAGGCGCGGACGGTGCCGTCGTGTTCGTCGATTTGGGTGCGATGGCCGGTTTTGGCCATTGTGTAGTGGTAGCTCTGGAGGATCTGGCCGACGGGGTCGCGGGTGATCAGGTCTTCCAGGCGATTCTGGCTGTCGTGGACCCAGGTGGTGGTGACGCCGTTGGGATATTCCAGGTGCTCGGCCTGGCTGTTGCCGTTGTATTGGTAGGTGTAGACGCCACCGTTCGGGTCGGTGACGGTTTGGATGCGGTTGAGGGCGTCATGGGAATAGCTGGTGACGAAGCTCTGATCGCCGATGTTGGCGGTCAGGGATTCGCGGTTGCCGGCCGCGTCGTAGCCGTATTCGAGGCTGTGGCCCGTCGGATCGGTTTTCTTGGTGAGACGGTCCCGATCATCGTATTCGTAGAGGGTGAGACCCCGCGGATCCAGGGCTGTGGCTTGGCGGCCGGTTTTGGTGTAGGTGAACGAGTGGACGGTGCCGTCGGAGTATTTGCGCTCCAGCAGGCGGCTCAGGTCGTCGTAGGTGAATTTCTTGAAGGCTCCCGTGAAGGACAGGTGCGTCTTGAGGGTGCCGTCGATGTGGTATGAGAAGTGCTCTTTAGCGCCGTCGGGCAGGATTCTGGTGATTTGACGGCCCTGGTTGTCGTATTCGAAACGGGTGGTGTGGCCGTTGGCGTCGGTTTGGGCGATGAAGTTGCCCAGCTCGTCGTAGTCGTAGCTGGTGATTTGATTGAGGGCGTCTTTGACCGACTTCAGGCGACCAACGGCAT